>QKED01000015.1 GCA_003252455.1 Gammaproteobacteria bacterium | reverse complement strand
TCGCTTACGGCTTTTCAAGACCTGATGTACCTCGCCTTACTCTCTATAGGGCATGCTCTATTCATGGGATGTTACAATATTAATCACCTCATACTTATAAACACAACACTTACAATTTCATATCAACTATAAAAAGTGCGACGAAAGGGGTGGTTAATCAAAATATCTTGTGAAAAGCGAATCACCCACACAAGATCATCAAAAATACTACATCATGACTGAGCGTAATTGCACTTGGCTGTTACATATACCAAGCCCATCTTTATTATTAGCAAAACAAGACGTTGTCACTGCTCCATACACCAGTAACAATCGCTAGCAGCACATACGACTCATAAACAGATAGCTACCCAACGACCACTTGAGTAGATCACACAATGAGGATGCCGCTGACACCCGTTTGGGGAATGGCTATACAATGCCCGTCACATGACGCGCCCATAATGGGTGGCGCACATCAGGAGTGCCGCATGCTCAGACTTCATCTGATTGGCGGTGAGAAGGGGGGCATCGGCAAGTCCGTTCTCGCCCGCATTCTCACCCAGTACCATATCGATCGCTCGATCCCCTTCCTCGCCTTTGACGGTGACCTCTCCCATGGCGCTCTGTTGCGCTATTACGAGGAGTACAGCGAGGGGGTCGATCTGCGTGACTTCGAGAGTGCTGATCGTATCGTCGAGATGGCTGCCGAGACGCAGAAGCAGGTGATTGTCGACCTCCCCGCTCAGGCGGCTCAGACCCTGGAGCGCTGGATTACGGACACAGGTCTGGTGGAGTTTGCCGAGGAGATCGGCATCCAGCTCACCCTGTGGCATCTGCTCGACGACAGTACGGATTGTGTACAGCTCCTGCAACGCACGGTCGACGCCTATGGTGAGGGCCCGGCCTATATCCTGGTGCGTAACCTGGGACGCGGTAGTGACTTCTCCTACTTCAACGACTCCGAGGCGAAGGAGAAGGCGGAGGCACTGGGTGCGATCACACTGGACCTCCCTGCCCTACACCCCGCCGCGATGCGCAAGATCGACCGTGTCGGTGCCAGTCTCTGGGCCGCTGCCAACAACAACGATGAGAAGGTAGGACCTACCCTCGGCCTGTTGGAGCGTCAACGGGTGCGCGTGTGGCTGAACAAGTGCTACAAGGCGCTGGACGAGGTGCTCGCGGTAGCAAAAAAGTAAGCTCGACGCCTCAGGCTACAGCACTCGCTCCCAGGGCTGCTGCCTGAGCTACCCAGCGGAGTCCACTGGGGATATCTCTTCTCCCGCACGCTGCCATAAAACTACGTGGACCCTCGAACTGCGTTCGATACGTCAGCACGCACATATCCAGTGTTGAGTAGCGTGACATAGGAGCTTCACCGTCCGATCACAGTGGCGATAGACTATTGAGATTGCTTCTCCTTACGGACGCCACTCTATGCCCCACAGTTCCGTCAGGCACCCACTGGCACGTGCCTTCATCTGGGCCTTCGTCGGTGCCATCTTTGCACTGCTCTACGTGCCCATCTTTGAGTTGTTGCACGGGCACCTACCCCACCTCATCACCTATCTCTTCGCCGCCGTCGGTGCAGGCAGTTGTGCGGCACTGGTCTACAGCAGTATGCGCCTGGCGGTGATCGTGGCTGGCACGGCGAACGTCGCCGTGCTCATCTACCTGGTGATGGTCGGCGCAGAGGCGACGCCACACATGACCATGCTGGTCGGCGGGGTGTTGGGTCTGCTGATTGGTGCACTGTTCGGTGCCCAGGTGTGTGATTCGCGGGTCTGCCAGGGGGATGCGAAGATCATTGCCGGGGCCCTCGCCGGGCTCAGCGCGGGGGTGGTGACCCTCCCCCTGCTACTCGTGAGCCACCAACCGCCACTCTGGCTGATGGTGGCACTACAGGGTGCGGTGTGCGGGGTGATCTACATTCGTATCGCCAGTGGCATCATCCGGCGCTACAGCGACCTACTGCCACCTGTGGGTGATGGCGCAGTGGTGGGTCTCGGTATCGGCGCCATCTCCGCCCTCGGCTACTGGTCCATCGCCACGACCCTGCTGCCGGGGGTGGCACAGGAGACCCTGGATCTGGTCGCACACATCACCGCGGAGTGGCCGCGCGCAGTGCTCGCCTGTGCCGGTAGCGCCGCCCTTGCCGGTGGGATTACCGCGACGCTGGGTAGCGAGTGGGTGAAGTTCGATATCGACCTTTGAGCCCTCGCGGCGTGCGCCAGGCTAACTATTCTGTACGCGTCGGTAGTGGTTGATGAGCCCGTTGGTCGAACTGTCGTGGCTCTCGACCGCATCTGCCCCCTGCATCTCGGGCAGGATCGCCTTGGCCAGTTGCTTGCCCAACTCGACGCCCCACTGGTCGTAGGAGTTGAGGTTCCAGATCACCCCTTGGACGAAGATCTTGTGCTCGTAGAGGGCCACCAGCGCCCCTAGGGTGGCGGGGTCGATCTGCTCGACCAGGAGGGTGCTGCTGGGTCGATTACCGCTAAAGACCTTGTGCGGCAACAGTGCCTCCAGCGCCTCACCCTCCATCCCTGCCGCCTCCAACTCGGCGCGGGCCTCCGCGCTGCTCTTGCCACGCATCAGCGCCTCGCCCTGGGCGAAGACATTGGAGAGGAGGATGGCGTGGTGCTCGCCGAGCGGGTTATGGCTCTTGAGCGGTGCGATGAAGTCCACCGGGATGAGCTTGGTGCCCTGATGGATCAGCTGGTAGAAGGCGTGCTGACCGTTGGTACCGGGTTCACCCCAGATGATCGGCCCGGTGGCGTAGTCGACGCTGTTGCCGTCGCGGTCGGTCCCCTTGCCGTTGCTCTCCATGTCGCCCTGCTGGAAGTAGGCCGGGAAGCGGTGTAGGTACTGGTCGTAGGGCAGCAGGGCGTGGGACTCGGCGGAGAAAAAGTTGTTGTACCAGACACCCAAGAGCGCCATCACCACCGGCAGATTCTGCTCCAGCGGGGTCTCGACGAAGTGGCGGTCCATGGCGTGGGCACCGGCGAGTAGCGCCTCGAAGCGCTGCATGCCGATGGCCAGGGCAATGGGCAGACCGATGGCCGACCAGAGAGAGTAGCGCCCGCCGACCCAGTCCCAGAACTCGAACATGTTGGTGGTATCGATACCGAACGCGGTGACCTTCTCGGCGTTGGTCGAGAGGGCGACGAAGTGCTTGGCGATCTGCCTCTCATCCTCCGCCGCCTGGAGGAACCAGTCGCGCGCGGTGTGGGCATTGGTCAGCGTCTCCTGGGTGGTGAAGGTCTTGGAGGCGACGATGAACAGGGTGGTCTCTGGGTCGAGTCCCTTGAGCGTCTCGGCGATGTGGGTGGCATCCACGTTGGAGACGAAGTGCACCCTGGGCCCGTCGCAGTAGTGCTTGAGCGCCTCGGTGACCATCAAGGGGCCGAGGTCGGAGCCGCCGATGCCGATGTTGACCACGTCGGTGATCGCCTTGCCGGTATAGCCGAGCCACTTACCTTCACGCACCAGGCGGGTGAAATCACCCATGTGTTCGAGTACGGCGTTGACCTTGGGCATCACATCTTCGCCATCGACCAGGATCGAGGTATTGGCGCGATTGCGCAGTGCCACGTGCAACACCGCGCGTCCCTCGGTGGTGTTGATCTTTGCGCCGGAGAACATCTGCTCACGCATCCCCTCGACACCCCGTTCGCGGGCCAACTGCAGGAGCAGTGCCAGGGTCTCGCGGGTGATGCGGTGTTTGGAGAAGTCCAGTAAAAGGTCGTTAAATCTGAGGGAGAAGGTGGAAAAACGGTGGGGATCTGCTGCGAACAGGTCGCGCATGTGGAGATCGCGCACAGTGGCATAGTGTGCCGACAGTGCCTGCCAAGCCGGTGATGCGGTGAGGGTACTCATGCTTTATTTGTCCATGCCATTAGATGACTTATCAAAACCTGCCACAGGATTAGGGTCAAGCCTGTTCTCTAGCGCGGACCTCCGCTCTACCCTCTCGCAGAGAGCTTTTCGCGTGACCGAGAGGCTTGAGAGCCGCGCACCACCGCGCGCGCGTAGTACTGGTAACCCTGCAAGCCCCACGTGCAGGTGGCGAGCACCAGATACATCCGCTGGCCGTGATCATTCGGCGCCCGATCACCGTCAGAGGGCGTGCCGGTGCACAAGTTTTGCAACGGCGCCTGCCCCTTCCGTGCAAGGCCGCGTATGATAAGCGGCTGATCCGTCAACCACCGCCTGCATGATCGAGACCGACCGCCTCATAGCCGCCACCCCCATCGATGAGGAGGGGCGCATCGACCGCGCCATCCGCCCCAAGCGACTCACCGACTACGTGGGCCAGCCGGCGGTACGCGAGCAGTTGGAGATCTTTATCCACGCCGCGCGCAAGCGCGGCGAGGCGCTCGACCATCTGCTGCTGTTCGGCCCACCCGGCCTCGGCAAGACCACCCTGGCGCACATCGTCGCCAACGAACTGGGGGTCAACCTGCGCCAGACCTCGGGTCCGGTATTGGAGCGTGCCGGTGACCTCGCCGCGCTGCTGACCAATCTGGAGCCCCACGACCTGCTCTTCATCGACGAGATCCACCGCATGAGCCCGGTGATCGAGGAGGTCCTCTATCCGGCGATGGAGGACTACCAGATCGACATCATGATCGGCGAGGGCCCCGCCGCCCGCTCCATCAAGCTCGACCTGCCCCCCTTCACCCTGGTGGGTGCCACCACCCGCGCCGGGCTGCTCACCTCACCACTGCGCGACCGCTTCGGCATCGTGCAACGTCTGGAGTTTTACAACGTCGCCGATCTCACGGGAATCGTGCAGCGCTCTGCACAGTTGCTCGGGGTGCCCATGCACCGCGACGGTGCCGAGGAGATCGCCCGCCGCGCGCGTGGCACGCCACGCATCGCCAACCGCCTACTGCGCCGGGTGCGTGACTTCGCCGAGGTGAAGGGCAACGGCGAGGTGGACGCCGTGACCGCCGCCCGCGCCCTCGACCTGCTCGATGTGGACGACCACGGCTTCGACATGATGGACCGTAAACTGCTACTCGCCATCATCGACAAATTCGACGGTGGCCCGGTGGGGGTCGACTCCCTCGCCGCCGCCATCGGCGAGGAGCGTGGCACCATCGAGGATGTGTTGGAACCCTATCTGATCCAGCAGGGCTTCATGATGCGCACCCCGCGCGGTCGCGTGGCCACCAGTAGCGCCTACCTGCACTTTGGCTACGTGCCGCGCACCCCGGTCGCACAACAGACCCTACTCCCACTGGATGAGGCCGATGAGGGCTGACACGATGCAACAGGCCGTGGAATTTCGCTGGCCCATACGGGTCTACTACGAGGATACCGACGCCGGCGGCGTGGTCTACCACAGCACCTACCTCAACTATCTGGAGCGCGCCCGCACCGAATGGCTGCGCACACTGGGCTACGAGCAGGATCAACTGCGCCGTGACTTTGGTCTCATCTTCGCCGTGCACAGTCTGAGCGCCGAATACCGCATCGCCGGGCGCTTCAACGATGCACTGGAGGTGGTGAGCCGGGTAGAGAGCATACGCTGTGCCTCCCTCACCTTCGACCAGCGCCTGCTGCGCGGCGACGAGACCCTCTTCATCGGCAGGGTGAAGGTGGCCGCCGTACAAGCCGATTCCATGACCCCGTGCAGGATCCCCGCACCTATCGTCCAATCCCTCAAGGAGCTGCCCCAAGCATGAGCGCCGACCTCTCCCTCTGGAGCCTCTTCAGCCACGCCAGCCTGCTGGTGCAGGCAGTGATGGGGCTGCTGCTGGCCGCCTCCCTCTACTCCTGGACCATCATCGTGCAGAAGGGCCGCGCCCTCTACGCCGAGCGCCGCGCCGCCGACCGCTTCGAGAAGCGCTTCTGGTCCGGTATCGACCTGGTGGAGTACTACCGCGATATCGTCGGCGGTGGCGAGAAGGTGCGCGCCCAACACAGCGGCATGGCGATCCTATTCGAGGCGGGCTTCGGTGAGTATGCCCGTCTGCGCAAACA
Organism: Gammaproteobacteria bacterium; assembly: GCA_003252455.1. GTDB lineage: Bacteria > Pseudomonadota > Gammaproteobacteria > Thiohalomonadales > Thiohalomonadaceae > SZUA-467. Next base: position 68,924 of record QKED01000015.1, on the reverse strand, counting down.
GCGCGCCGAGGCCGAGGTGGTGATGGAGGGGGCACGACGCTCCATGCGCGTGGCCATGAACCGTGAGATCGACCACCTGGAGGCGCGCCTTTCCGTGCTCGCTACGATCGGCTCCACCAGCCCCTACGTCGGCCTCTTCGGCACCGTCTGGGGCATCATGAACAGCTTTATCGCCCTGGGCGAGGTGCAGCAGGCGACCCTGCAGATGGTCGCCCCCGGCATCGCCGAGGCACTCATCGCCACCGCCATGGGCCTGTTCGCCGCCATCCCCGCGGTGATCGCCTACAACCGCTACACCAACGACGTCGAGCGGCTGGTCAACCGTCTCGACACCTTCCTCGACGAGTTCTCCAACCTGCTCAACCGTCAGGCGCACCAGCGCGCCGACGCGGCGGCCTGAGGCCCGAGCGATGCAGGTAACCCGCCGCCGCCGTAAGCCGATGGGGGAGATGAACGTCGTGCCCTACATCGACGTGATGCTCGTGTTGCTGGTGATCTTCATGATCACCGCCCCGCTGCTCACCCAGGGGGTCAAGGTAGAGCTGCCGAAGATCGACTCCGAGGCGGTGGAACAGGTACCCGAAGAGCCCCTGGTGATCACCGTCGACAGGGATGGCGTGAGCTACCTGACCACCGGCATCGGCGAGCCACACCCACTCACCCCGGAGGAGATTGCCGCCAAGGTGAAGGCCCACCGCCAGGTGACCCCCAAGGCCCCGGTCTACCTGCGCGGCGACCAGGACGCCCGCTATGGCACCGTGGTGCGCGTCATGGACCAACTGCAGAAGGCCGGACTAGAGGGGATCGGCCTACTCACCGAGACGCCCGAAGATGCCAAGGCGCAGTGACGACGGCCTCGCCTTCGGCGTCGCGCTGCTGCTGCACGTCGGTGTGATCGCCCTCTTTTCCCTCAACCTCTCCCCCGAGGAGCGCCCCAAGCCCGTATCTCCCCCCCCGGCGATCCAGATCACCGCCGTCTCCGCCGAGACGGTGGATGTTCAACTCGATACCCTGCGCGAGCGTACGCGACAGGAGCAACAACGCCGAGAGGAGGCTCAACGCCAGGTCGAGGAGCAGCGCCAAGCGGCCATCGAGGCCAAGCGCAAGGCCGAGGCCGAGCGCAAAGCCGCCGAGGTCCAACGCAAGGCGGAGGCCGAGGCGCGCGCCCTGGAGGCGAAGCGCAAGGTCGACGAGGAGCGTAAAGAGGCCGAACGCAAGGCCGCCGAGGAGGCCAAGCGCAAAGAAGAGGAGCGCAAGAGCGCCGAAGAGGCAAAGCGCAAGGAGGAGCAGCGTAAGAGCGCCGAGGCCAAACGCAAAGAGGAGGAGCGCAAGGCCATCGAGGCCAAACGCAAGGAGGAGCAGCGTTTGGCGGAGCAGGAAGAGCAGCGTAGAATCTCCGAAATGCGTGCCAAAATGGCCGCCGAGGAGCAGGCGCGACAGGCGGCAGAGGCCGCGACCAAACAGCGTGAATATGACCGCCGCATGCAGCGTGCCTTGGCCGTCTATCTCGCAGACCTGACCAACCGGATCACCGGCAACTGGCTGCGTCCGCCCGGATTCGAAAAGTCGATTCGCTGCCAAGTGGTGGTACGACAATCCACCAACGGCAGTGTGCTGAGCGTAAATGCGGATGAGTGCTCGCGCCTCGGTGGCGATGCCTTCGCCCGCTCCGTGGAGGCGGCGGTGCGCAAGTCGTCACCTTTACCTCTACCGGATGAGACCGACCTGTTCGACCCCGAGATTGCCATTACCTTCACTACGGATTGACAGCTAGGACCATGATGCCCAATACCTTCCTACTCACCCGTCTCTTTACCCTGCTTACTCTATTCCTCTGCACCACTGCCCACGCCCGCCTCGAAATCGAGATCAGTGGCGGCACCGAGGCGGCCCTGCCCATCGCCGTGGCGCCCTTCCAATGGCAGGTCAAAGGCAGTGCCGAAGAGGAGCTGCACAGCATCATCAGCGCCGACCTGCGACGCGGTGGGCTGTTCCGCCCGCTGGCCGAGGGTGACCTGCCCGAGCGGCCAAAGGGTGCCTTGGCGGTCAAGTTCGACAAGTGGCGTCAGGCGGGCATGGAGTCCCTGGTGATCGGCGCCGTCTCCGCCAACACCGAGGGTTACCAGGTAGAGTTCCAACTGCTCGATGTGGTCTCGGGCAAGCAGCTCATTGGCTACAGCATCCCGGTACGCAAGGATGGCCTGCGCCGTGTCGCCCATCAGATCGCCGATCTGGTACAGGAGCGCCTCACCGGCATCAAGGGCGCCTACAACACCCACATCGTCTATGTCACCGTAGTCGGCAGCAACCCCAAGAAGCGCCGCTACCGCCTCGCCATCGCCGACGCCGATGGGTACAACGAACAGATCATCCTCGAATCCCGCGAGCCACTACTCTCCCCCACCTGGTCACCGGATGGCGAGCGCCTCGCCTACGTCTCCTTCGAGAGCGGTCGCTCCAACATCTACATCCAGTCCGTGCGCGCCGGCTCGCGTCGGCTGGTGGCCAGCTACCCCGGCATCAACAGCGCCCCCGCCTGGTCGCCCGACGGACGCCTCCTGGCCATGAGCCTCTCTCAAGACGGCAACTCCGAAATCTATGTGAAGGACCTGAGCAGCGGCAGCCTGATGCGCATCACCAATAACTACGCCATCGACACCGAGCCCACCTTCTCGCCCGACGGCAGCCGACTCTACTTCACCTCCGACCGAGGTGGAAAACCACAGGTCTACCAGGTGGAGATGAATGGTATCCGCGCCGTCAGCCGACCCACTCGCGTGACCTACGAGGGGAGTTACAATGCCCGCCCGGCCCTCTCGCCCGATGGCAAACAGATGAGCATGGTGCAGGGAGAGGGCAACACCTACCGCATCGCGGTCATGAATCTCGATAGTGGTCGCGTGCGTGTACTCACCCGCTCGCGACTCGATGAGTCCCCCAGCTTCGCCCCCAACGGGCAGATGGTGATCTATGCCAGTGAGGTAGGTGGCCGAGGGGTGCTTGAAGTGGTCTCTGTGGATGGTCTCAGTCATCAACGTCTTCGGGTCGATCAGGGCGACGTCCGTGAACCCGCCTGGTCACCCTACATCGGAAAATAAGAGGGGAGTCTCAAGATGCAGCGCGTAATAAGCAAATTGGCCCTGGTGGTCCTGGCCTTCGCCATGGCCCAAGGTTGTAGTCGTAATGTCCGTGACCCCGGCGGGGTCACCGTGGACGATCGCCCCATCGGCGGCGTCACCTCTACTCAAGGCAGTGATGGCTACCCGGGGAGTACCGGCGTCACCACCAGCGGCGGTGACCTCACCCAAGGCGGCTTCGAGGCGATGAGTCTCGACGACCCCAACAGCCTGCTGGCCCAACGTGTGTTCCACTTCGACTTCGACAGCAGCGAAGTGCAACCGCAGGATCAGGCCGCCCTCGCCGCCCACGGTCAATATCTGGCGCTCAACCCGCACATCAACGTCACCCTCATCGGCCACGCCGACGAGCGCGGCTCGCGCGAATACAACCTCGCCCTCGGTGAGCGTCGCGCCAATGCCGTGGCCCAGTTGCTCTCGTTCCAAGGCGGTGCCCTGAGCCAGATGAGCGTGGTGAGCTACGGTGAGGAGCGCCCCGTGTCCAACGGGCACGACGAGGCCTCGTGGGCCGAAAACCGCCGTGTCGAACTGGTCTACCCCGGGGAGCGCTAAATGGTCCGTCGTCCGCTCATCGGCCTGCTGCTGGCCACCGCCCTGCCGCTCCATGCGGCGGACAAGGCCGACCTTGAGCAACTGCTGCAACAGAATCAGCAGTTGGAGTTGAGGGTACTGCGACTCGAACGCCTACTGGAGAGCCGCCAGTTGGTGGACATGGCCAACCGCCTTGACCGTCTGCAGCGCGACGTGGCCGAACAGCGCGGCAGCGACGAGGAGCAGGCCTACGCCCTGGAGCAGCAGAAGAAGCGTCTGCATGAGATCTACCTCGACATCGACCGTCGCCTGGCACAACTCGAACGTGGCCAGGCCGTCGGCGACGCCGCACCGACGACGGGGGGTGTCGGCGTGGTCGCGGCCGCTGAGGGAGAGGGAGAGCGCGAGGCCTACCAGAAGGCCTTCGATCTACTGCGTGACCTGCGCTACGACCAGGCCATCAGCGCCTTCACCGACTTTATCAAGCAGTATCCCAAGGCGAGCTACGCCCCGCTGGCCCAGTACTGGATCGGCGAGGCGCACTACGCCAGTCGCAAGTACGAACTGGCCATCGCCGCCTACGAGAAGCTCATCGCCGACTACCCAGAGAGCAGCAAGAAGGCCGAGGCGATGCTCAAGATCGGCTATAGCCAGCACGAACTGAAGCAGTCCGACAAGGCCGCCGCACTGTTCGAACAGATCGTCGCCCAGTACCCCGACAGCACCGAGGCCGACCAGGCCAAGGCCGCGCTCAAGGCACTAAAAGGGGGTAAGGAGTGAGCGATAGCCAGCTGCGCATCAGCGAGGTCTTCCTCTCGCTGCAGGGTGAGGCGCGCGAGGTGGGGCTACCCACGGTCTTCGTACGCCTCACCGGGTGCCCCTTGCGCTGCAGCTACTGTGACACCCGTTACGCCTTCAGCGGTGGCGCCACACTCACCCTGCCCGCACTGCTCGAACGCATCGACAGCTATCAGGTCGACCGCGTATGCGTCACCGGAGGCGAACCGCTGGCACAGGCCCACGCACTCGAACTCCTTACCGCCTTGTGTGATCGGCACTACAGGGTGACACTGGAGACCAGTGGCGCACTCGACATCGAGGCCGTCGACCCACGCGTCGGCATCGTCATGGACCTAAAGACACCCAGCTCCGGGGAACAAGCGAAAAATCGCTATGAAAACCTCCCCCTATTGCAGGTCAAGGACCAGTTAAAATTCGTCCTCAGTGACGAAAACGACTACCGCTGGGCCCGTGCCATCCTGCTGGAGGACGAACTGATCGGGCGCTGTGAGATCCTCTTCTCTCCCGCCTTCGGCACCCTCGACCCGCGACAATTGGCCGAATGGATCCTCGAAGACCGGCTCCCTGTGCGCCTGCAAGTCCAACTGCACAAGCTCCTCTGGGGCGACCAACCCGGGCACTGAGGCGATGCACGCGACCCAACCCAAGGCCGTGGTCCTCCTCTCAGGTGGCCTCGACTCCGCTACCGTGCTTGCCATCGCCCGAGAGCAGGGCTATGCCTGCTATGCCCTCAGCTTCGACTATGGTCAACGCCACCGCTGCGAATTGGCCGCTGCCGAGCGCATCGCCGAGACCCTCGGCGCCATCGACCACCGCACCATCCGTCTCGACCTACGCGCCATCGGCGGCTCTGCCCTGACCGACGACGCCATCGAGGTACCGAGCGCCCCGAGCGAAGGGATCCCGGTCACCTACGTGCCCGCGCGCAACACCGTCTTCCTCTCCCTCGCCCTCGGTTGGGCTGAAGTACTCGGTGCTGGCCACATCTTCATCGGCGTCAACGCCGTCGACTACTCGGGCTATCCCGACTGCCGACCCGAGTTTATCCGTGCCTACGAGGCGATGGCCAACCTCGCCACCAAGGCCGCCGTCGAGGGACACCCTATGCGCCTGCATACCCCACTTATCGACCTGAGCAAGGCCGAGATCATCCTGGCAGGGCATCGCCTTGGCGTCGACTATGGCCTCACCCTCTCCTGTTACAACCCCGACCTCCTCGGTAACGCCTGTGGCGTCTGCGACTCGTGCCGCCTACGCTCGGCTGGCTTCGCTGCGGCGGGTGTAGTGGATCCCACCCCTTATCAAGTCCGAACCCAGGGCTCACACACCCTCAAACAGCCGTAACAAGGTTGCGACATACAAGAAATCGGCTATAATAGGCGACTCTTTCAGGGCCGTTAGCTCAGTCGGTAGAGCATCTGACTTTTAATCAGGTGGTCGCGCGTTCGAGTCGCGCACGGCCCACCAAAATCTGCACTTGCACACTCTGCACATTGCACACAAAGGGGTTAGGAGATTTCCTAACCCCTTTTTTCGTTATCGGGCTATCGCCCAGTAGCACATGTCGCCGCCCATACAGATCCGACACGCCTGACGCCCAGGTTCGGGTTATGCCTGTTTAGGTAGTAGCTCAACACGACCTCAGCTCTTGCCAGCCCGTACCAGTCCACCTAGCCCTGCATCACGCAACGCCGTCTCCAGGTGCGCGCGGATCGGGGCGGGGGCCTCCATCTGGCTCACCTCGGCGTAGAGCTCGTAGGCCTGTTCTAGGGTAAAGCTGCGCACCAACCACTTGATGCGCAAAATACCAGAAGCACTCATGCTGAGGGTCTTGATTCCCATGCCGATAAGGGCCAGCGCGGCGCAGGGGTCGCTCGCCATCTCACCGCAGACGCTGACCGGTACACCTGACTGCTCGCTCACCTCCACTACCTGTTTGATGGCGCGTAGCAGTGAGGGGTGAAGGGTATCGAAGATATCCGAGACGTGGACGTTATTGCGGTCAACCGCGAGGAGGTACTGGGCCAGGTCGTTGGTACCGAGGGAGAAGAAATCGACACGCCGTGCCAGCTCGGGCGCGAGGTAGATGGCAGCGGGCACCTCGATCATCACCCCCACTTTTGGGCGCGTCACCTTATAGCCCTCTTCGACAAGTTCGTCGTAGGCGCGGTCGATGTAGCCTCGGGCTGAAATAACCTCGCGTAGGCTGGTGACCATCGGTAGCAGGATCTGCAGGTTGCCGAGACCCGCATTGGCGCGCAGCATGGCGCGCAACTGAATCATGAAGATTTCAGGGTGGTCGAGGGTGACACGGATACCACGCCAACCAAGAAAGGGGTTCTCCTCGACGATGGGGAAGTAAGAGAGGTTTTTATCACCACCGATGTCCAGGGTGCGCATCACTACAGGCAGTGGATGGAAGGTGTCGAGCACCTGCTGGTAGACCGCACGCTGCTCCTCCTCGCTAGGGAAGCGCTCGCGGATCATGAAGGGAAATTCAGTGCGATAGAGGCCAACGCCCTGTGCGCCGCTCGCCTGAGCCGGACGGATATCGGCGACCAGACCGGTATTGGCCATCAGTTCGATCGCAAAACCATCGACTGTCACGGCGGGTTGGTGACGCAGTCCACGTAGACCGGCGGCCAACTCCTCCTCTTCGCGCTGGAGGCGGATGTACTCTAGGCTCACCGCCTCGTCGGGGTTGAGGTAGAGACGCCCTGAATAGCCATCGGCGATGATCGCCGCCCCCTCTACGCGCTTGAGCGGTAACCCCTCCGCACCCATTACGGCAGGGATGCCGAAGGCACTGGCAAGCATGGCCATATGTGAGGTGCGTGAGCCACGCACCGAAACGACACCGACGAGGTGGGTCTGTGGCACCTCGGCGAGCATGCTGGCAGTGATCTCCTCGCCGACCAACACCGTGTCTTTCGGATATTCACGCGCCAGGCGTCCGTCCGCCCCCTGTTCGAGTTGTTCGAGCACACGCCGCGCGAGGTCACGCACATCCTGTGCACGCTCACGTAGGTAGGGGTCCTCCATGGCATCGAACGCCTTGACGTGCTCCAGCACCACCTCGCGTAGTGCCGCCGGGGCCCACACCCCAGAACGGATACGCAGCTCGATACCCTCGACTAGCGAGTCGCTGTCGAGCATCATCAGATAGGCATCGAACAGCCCCGCCTGCGCCTGCCCCGCTGGTGAGTGATGCATGCGCGCGAGCATCTCGTGCACATCACTGCGTACACGCTCCAGTGCCTCACGAAAGTGCTCGAGCTCGGCCTCCACATCGGTGATGTGTCGATCGGGGACCGACTCGATAGCGGCGAAGGGGTGGATAAGGACGGCGCGTCCGATGGCGACACCGGGCGCACCGGGTTGACCCTGCACGGGGCCACTGAACTCCCCCTTGAGCAACGTCTTCTCACTCACACCGCCAGTGGGCGGTCCTAGACGGCCCTGCGCCTCGGCATGGAGGATGGCCCCCGAGAGTTGCGCGGCGATGGTGAAGAGGAAGGTCTCCATCTCCTCGACGAAGGGCTCGGCACGGTGGCTCTGTACCACCAACACACCGAGTACGTCACCGTGATGGATGATAGGCGCGCCAAGAAAGGCGTGGTAGCGCTCCTCACCGGTCTCGGGGAAGTAGCGATAGCTCGGGTGGGCGGGGGCGTTACCGAGGTTGACCGATTCGGCCTTGCGTGCCACCTGGCCGACCAGTCCGGTGTCGCGCTCGATCACCACCTGTCCAACGGCGCTCGGATTGAGTCCATCGGTGGCCATCAACATGAGACGGTCACGCGCGTCGCCGATGGAGAGGTAGACGGAGCAGACATCGGCCCCCAGGGCCACCTTGACGCGACGCACGATGAGCGCCAACACCTGGTCGAGGTTATTGGCCCCATTCACCTCCTGCACCAAGCTGTGCAGGCTCTTGAGCGTGTTGTGCGCGTTGCCCGTCAACATGAGAGATCGACCCCTAGGTTCGGTCGGCTAAATCAGCCTCTCAGGGTACCTTGGGCAGAGCAGAATGGAAAGCAAGCGCAGTCGTGTCAGCTGCGCGCGCCCTGCACGCTACGTCGGCGTCGGCTGGGATGACCCTGGCCACGCCCCCGCGGCTGGCCCCGACAGGCCGCGTAGGCCTGCTGTTCGGACTGATGCAGCTTGATCAACTCCTCTGGGGGGGAGAGAAGCTGCGCATCGGCAACGATAAGGGGCGCAAGCTCGGTGAGTGCCAACTGATAGACACGACGCTTGAAGAAAACGATCTCGGCAAGCGGGTCCCAGTAGTTCACCCAACGCCACTCCTCGAACTCAGGCTTTTCGCTGGCGTCGAGGCGCACATGGTTTTCGTCGCCGACCAGACGCAACATGAACCAACGCTGCTTCTGTCCGATGCAGCGCGGCTTCGAGCCCCGACGAATGAAGCGCTTCGGTAGGCGATAACGGAGCCAGCCACGGGTGCAGCCGATGATCTCCACATCTTCTGGCCCGAGTCCCACCTCCTCCATCAGCTCACGATAGACAGCCTCTTCCGGGCTCTCGTTGCGCTGAATCCCGCCCTGCGGGAACTGCCATGCATCCTGACGGATACGACGCGCCCACAGCAGCTGACCTCTGTCGTTACAGAGGATGATGCCGACGTTGGCGCGAAAACCCTGTGAATCGATCACGATGCTACCCCTGACCGCAGTTACGGTTCGATGTCGAGATTTTTCCACAACTTACAGGTGCTGGGCAATTTCCTTTATACTCCTTCAGCACTTCATAACATGGTAATTGAGCCCCGTGCACCACCGCAGCGGGTCGCTCTGCTCGACACACAGCGAGGGATCCCCTTGAGCCTGGCCATTTTCGACCTCGACAACACCCTGCTCGCCGGCGATAGCGACTACCTGTGGGGCACCTTCCTGGTGGCGCAGGGACTGGTCGATGGCAACCACTACGAACGCGAGAACCAGCGCTTCTACGATGACTACAAGGCCGGACGGTTGGATATCCATGAGTTCCTGGCCTTCAGCCTGACGCCACTCGCCACCCTGCCGCGCGCGCAACTCTTCGCCCTGCGCGAGCAGTTCATACGCGAGGTGATCGAACCTATCCTACTACCCAAGGCTCACGCCCTGCTCGCCGAACACCGTGAGCGCGGCGACACCCTGATGATCATCACTGCCACCAACCGCTTCGTCACCGAACCCATCGCTGCGGCCTACGGCATCGAGCATCTCATCGCCACCGACCCCGAAGAGCGCAACGGGCAATACACCGGGCGTGTCGCCGGGGTCCCCAGCTTCCAGCACGGTAAGGTGGAACGGCTGCACACTTGGCTGCAGCAGCACGGCGCCCACCTCGAAGGGAGCTGGTTCTATAGCGACTCGCACAACGACCTGCCACTACTGGAGCGGGTCGCGCATCCGGTGGCCGTCGACCCCGACCCGACCCTCAACGACCACGCCCTGGCCAAGGGGTGGCCCATCCTCTCCCTGCGCTGACCGGTGAAGCGCCACGGTCGCCTGCTGCTCGCGCTGCTGCTGCTACTCGCCCTGGCCATCCCCCTGGCCCTGGCGAGTGGCAGCCAAGGGGTGGGCGAACGTCTACTGAGTGGTACGCTCGACCCACTCACCAGCCGTATCCTCTTCGACCTGCGCCTGCCGCGGGTGATCGCAGCCGTAGCGGTCGGCGGGCTGCTGGCACTCGCCGGAGCGCTGCTGCAACTCTTGCTGCGCAACCCGTTGGCAGACCCCTACATCCTCGGCATCTCGGGCGGCGCCTCCAGCGGCGCCCTACTGGCGATCCTCGCCGGGGTCAGCGGGCTCTGGCAGGCGGGTGGCGCCTTCTTCGGCGCACTCTGCTCCATCCTATTGGTCTTCACCCTGAGCCACGGGCAGGGCAGTTGGAACACCACACGACTGTTGCTCACCGGTGTGGTGCTCGCTGCGGGTTGGGGCGCGCTGATCAGCCTATTGCTCACCCTTGCGCCACAGGGGGCCGTACACGGCATGCTTTTTTGGCTGATGGGTGACTTGAGCCACGCCAGAGCCCCCTGGGCGGCGCTCGCCGCCGTGGTGCTGGCCACGCTACTCATCACCCCCCTCGGGCGCCCCCTCAACCTCCTCGCCCGCGGTGAGACCCAAGCGACCCTTCTCGGGGTCGAGGTCGGCCCACTTCGGACGCTCATCTACTTTCTCGCCTCCCTGCTTACCGCGATGGCGGTGACCCTGGGTGGCAGCATCGGCTTTATCGGTTTGGTGACCCCACACCTACTGCGCCTGGCCGGGGTCCATGACCACCGTTGGCTACTCCCGTGCAGCGCCCTTCTCGGAGCCCTGCTACTGCTCGCCGCCGACACCCTGGCGCGGGTCGCCATCGCACCGCAACAGCTCCCCGTAGGGGTGCTCACGGCCCTCCTCGGTGTCCCGCTGTTCCTCTACCTCCTCGCAAGAGGTGGTGAACGTGGTTGAGCTGCGTCTGCAACAGGTCACCCTCAAGCGCGCAGGGCGGACGCTCTTCGGCGCACTCGACCTGACGCTTCGTGGAGGGGAGTGCTGGGCCATCCTCGGTCCTAACGGGGTGGGTAAAAGCAGCCTGTTGCACCTACTCGCTGGCCTACTCCCCCCCGAGACCGGCACCCTCACGCTCGACGACCAACCCCTTACAACGCTAGCGCGCCGCGCCCTGGCACAGCGACTGGCACTGCTACTGCAGCAACAGCACGACCCGTTCCCTAGCCGGGTATTAGAGAGCGCGCTACTCGGGCGCCACCCGCACCTCGGTCCCTGGGGCATCGAGGGCGAGGTCGACCTGGCCATCGCCACAGCGGCACTCGCGCGCGTCGACCTCACCGGCATGGAGCAGCGCTTGGTCGACGAACTCTCGGGGGGCGAGCGCCAACGCCTCGCCATCGCTACCCTGCTCTGCCAACAGGCGCAGGTCATGTTGTTGGACGAGCCGAACAACCATTTGGACCTGCGTCACCAACAGGCCCTCCTGCGCCACTTCCAGACACTGGCGCGCGCCGGGGACCTGGTGGTGATGGCACTGCACGACCCCAACCTCGCGGCGCGCTATGCCAGCCACGTGCTGCTGCTGCACGCCAGTGGTGCGGTGCTGCACGGAGAGGCGACGACGCTCCTCACCAGCGAACGCCTCGCCACGCTCTACGATGTGGCATTCGACACCGTCGATGGACCCGTAGGACGCCTCTTTCTCCCACACTGAAATTGGAACAGGGCCACAACGCAAAAGGCCCGCCTATCGCGAGATAGGCGGGCCTTTTGTCAGTTTGGTGCCCGGGGACAGAATCGAACTGCCGACACGGGGATTTTCAATCCCCTGCTCTACCGACTGAGCTACCCGGGCAAGGAGCGCGCATTAAACAGGCTTTTCTCAGGGCTGTCAAGCCTGAAACAGCGCTGTCACAAAGCGGTTATTCGTGGTTTGGAGCCAGCACCTCGCGCTGGCCGTTGCTGCCGGCCGGGGTGACCAGACCGGCGATCTCCATCTCCTCGATCATGCGGGCAGCGCGGTTGTAGCCCACCTTGAGTTTACGCTGCACGCTAGAGATAGAGGCGCGACGCGATTCGAGTACGAACTGCACCGCCTCGTCGTAGAGGGGGTCCTGCTCGCCACCCTCAGCCCCCATATTTTCACCTGGGATGAAGGCGTCGCCACCGTCCACCGGGCCGGTGAGGATGTCATCGAGGTAGTTGGCGGCACCAAACTGCTGTTTGAGGTAGTCCACCACATGGTGCACCTCGTGGTCGTCGACAAAGGCCCCGTGGACGCGCTCGGGTGCCCCACAGCCGGGTGGCAGGTAGAGCATATCGCCGTTACCCAGCAGGGACTCGGCGCCCATCTGGTCGAGCACGGTACGCGAGTCGATCTTGGAGGAGACCTGGAAGGCGATACGGGTCGGGATGTTGGCCTTGATGAGACCGGTGAGCACGTCGACCGAAGGGCGTTGGGTGGCGAGGATGAGGTGGATACCGGAGGCACGGGCCTTCTGTGCCAGACGGGCGATCAGCTCTTCGACCTTCTTGCCCACCACCATCATCATATCGGCCAGTTCGTCCACCACCACCACTATGTAGGGGAGCTTGGCCAGCACCGGAGGCTCTGCCTGCTCGTCGGCCCAGGGCTCGGGGACCCACACCGGGTCGATCAGCAGCTCACCTTTGGCCTCCGCCTCTTCGATCTTGCGGTTGAAACCAGCGATATTTCGTACGCCCATCGCGGCCATCAGCTTATAACGACGCTCCATTTCGGCCACACACCAACGCAGGGCGTTGTTGGCGTCCTTCATGTCGGTGACCACAGGGGCGAGCAGGTGCGGGATCCCCTCGTAGATGGAGAGTTCGAGCATCTTCGGGTCGACCATGATCATGCGCACCTGCTCTGGGGTGGCATTGAACAGCAGCGAGAGGATCATGGTGTTGACCGATACCGACTTACCGGAGCCGGTGGTACCGGCCACCAGCAGGTGCGGCATCTTGGCCAGGTCGGCGACCACGGCGCGGCCGTTGATGTCGTGTCCGAGACCGAGGGTGAGCGGAGACTTGGTATTCTGGTAGGCCTTGGAGCGCAACACTTCGGAGAGATAGACGATGTCGCGCTTGGCGTTGGGCACCTCAAGGCCGATGGTGTTGCGCCCGGCGATCACCTCCACCACCCGGACACTGACGGTGGAGAGGGCACGGGCGAGGTCTTTGGTCAGATTGACGATCTGGTTGACCTTGACCCCTGCGGCGGGCAGCAGTTCGTAGCGGGTGATCACCGGCCCGGGGTGGACCTCGGTCACCTCGACGCGGATGCCGAAGTCCTTGAGCTTCTCCTCGATGAGCCGCGAGGTGGCCTCCAGGTGGTCGACACTCTGGCGTGTACGGCTCTCCGGCGGTGGGTCGAGGAGCTGCAGGGGCGGCAGCCCATCCACCGGGTCGGGCAACTCGCCCAGGTCCACCTTGAAGCTCTCGGTCTCACTGTTGGGCATGACGCGGCGCATCTTCGGCGTCGCCTCCTCCACCGGGGTACGAAAGAGGTTGGGGCGCTCACCCTGCTTCTCGGTGCTTGGTGCGAAGAAGTCGGCCAGCTCCTGCGCCATCGCCTCCTGCACCGCATCGGCCTCGGCAATGGCATCGTCGAGTTTGCTGAACGGGTCGCCCTCGGTCGGTGCCTCGATCACCACCCCATCGAGGGCGTCCATGTCGAGGGTCGGCTCCTGCTTGTTGCCGCTCGCCAGCTCGTCGGCAGGCACGGGCACGCTACTACTCACAGGCTCGACACCCGAGACCACCTTGCTGCGTGCCGGCAGGCGAAACGGCACCACGTTGTTGGGGCTTTCGGCCAGCGGGTCGGGCAATGCGTCGGCCACACGTACCAACTCGCACATCTCCTCGGCGCTGGGGCCGCGCAGCTTGGCCTCCTGTTGCGGGTCTTGCGCGGGCTCCTGGCGCGGTGTGCGACCAGCGGCGCCCTTGCGACCGGCCCCCCCCATCTCGGCGGTGCGCGCCAACGGCTCGGCGACCTCATTCTCATCGACAGACTGGTTCGCGCTCTCACGCTGGAACAGGCTGGCGGTGAGGCGGCGCAAGAGACCACTGGCACTCCCCTCCTCCGCCGTGGCCGTCACCTCTTCACGCACGGCAGTGGCACTGGCGGCAGCGGCCTCGCGGGCAAGACGCCGCTCCTCGGCGGCCTCCAACATCTTCGCCCAGCGCCGATGGCCATGCAGCTGTAGCCAGGCGAGTAGGCTGACCACGCGCGAACCGACCCACTCCATGAAATTGAACCAGGAGAAACCGGTAAAGAAGGTGACGCCGGCCAGGGAGAAGGCGGCGAGAAACAGGCTGCTGCCGAGTAGACCGAGCTTGGCCTTCATCTCGCCACCGATGAGGGTACCGAGGACGCCGCCGCTGTCCATCGGCAACACCTGTTGCGGGGTCTGGATGTGCAGATAGAGAAAGGCCGTGGTACCGCCGACAATGAGGACGAAACCCACGCCACGGGTGATGAGGTCGAGCTTGTCGATGACGCCGGTGTGGCGGTTACGGAACAGGGTGTAGGCCAAGAAAAAGACCAATACCGGCACCACGTAGCCGATATAGCCGAACAGGTAGACCATCAGATCGGCGGTGAACGCACCGGCGGTACCGGCCGCATTTTCCACCTTGGTCGTGTGACCGGTGGAGTGCCAACCCGGGTCCTGCCGGTTGTAGGTGGCCAGGGCGATCAATAGGTAGACCGCAAAGGTCGAGAAGAGGAATAACCCCAGTTCTCGTAGGCCCCTTACAAGGAGCAACGGCTCCTTCTTCTTATGTTTGGCAGAGGCCTGTGCCATCGAGTGCAGGTCCGTTGTCCGATTAGGTATTACAACGCCTTGAAATCAAGGGAGATCAAGGCCCAGGAGCCAGTGATTCGGCCTCATTGGTGAGATCCGTTGAAATCCAAATTTCAAGGCATTCAATGAGTTGAGGTGATTACTTTATATCCTGTGTTAAGTGTGTTCGCAAGGCGACGATTGTAAAAAAAGTCGTTGACATCATACAGCTGTCATAGAGTCAGGTACTTAAGGCGGCCAGCAGCAACTCGCCGTCGCGCAGGTTGAGTCCGAGGCGCAGGGCCGCCTCCCCCTCCCAACCACCAGCGGCAAGACGCAGGGCATAGGGGGTGATGGCGGCGGAGAGGGCCTGAGAGGCGGTACGCGGCACGGCCCCTGGCATGTTGGTCACGCCATAGTGCACCACCCCCTCATCGACAAAGGTCGGGTCCGCATAGGTAGTGGGGCGGGTGGTCTCGATACACCCCCCCTGATCGACGGAGATATCGATCACCACGCTGCCGGGGCGCATCGCCCGCACCATCGCACGACTCACCAGATGGGGCGCGCGCGCGCCGGGGATGAGCACGGCACCGACCACCAGGTCGGCCTCGGCGACCGCCGCACCGATGGCGTCTGGGTAGGCGTGCAAGGCGGTGACGTTGGGGCCGATGGCACGCATCTGCGCCAATTTGTCGCGCTGGCGGTCGAACACCGTCACCTCGGCACCGATGTGGGCGGCCACCAGCGCGGCACTCCCCCCCGCGACCCCGGCACCGAGTACCACCACACGCCCCCGCTCGGCGGCGGGCAGTCCGCCGAGCAGCACACCCCGTCCACCCTGAGGGCGGGTCAGCAGTTGCGCCCCGGTAAGGGCGGCGATGCGCCCCGCAATGTCACTCATGGGGGCCAGCAGGGGTAACGTCAGCCCCTCTTGCACCGTCTCGAAGGCCACAGCAGTGAGGCCGATGTCGAGCAGGGCCTGGGTCAACGCGGGCTCGGCGGCGAGGTGTAAATAGCAAAAGAGCAGATGGTCAGGGCGCAGCAGTGGCCACTCTTGGGGCTGCGGCTCCTTGACCTTGACGATCATCTGCGCCGTTGCGTAGAGACTGGCGGCATCGGGCAGTGTCTGCACCCCGAGGGCGGTGTAGGCACTGTCTGGGTAGCCGCTCGGCGCACCGGCACCGGCCTCGATGAAGAGGGTGTGGCCCGCACGCACCAGCTCAGCGGCGGCGGCCGGTATGAGGCCGACTCGCCCTTCGAGGGTCTTCACTTCACGCGGGATTCCGATACGCATAGTGCACTCCTTTACCCTGAATAGTGGTTTTTCGTAACATAGTTGAATTCTGTGGCGGGCGTTACCATCCACCCCACTCTTAATAGTGGCGCGTCCAGGCCGTCACACCCCTTTTACCCTAAATCTTGTACCTCGATGGAGATCCTCTCATGAGTGAGACCAAGCACTGCCGCCTGCTGATCCTCGGTTCCGGCCCCGCTGGCTACACGGCCGCCGTCTATGCCGCCCGCGCCAACCTCAACCCGGTGATCATCACCGGCATGCAGCAAGGCGGCCAGCTGATGACCACCACCGAGGTCGATAACTGGCCCGGCGACACCGCCGGCGTCCAGGGCCCCGAGCTGATGTCACGCATGGAGGAGCACGCCAAGCGCTTCAACACCGAGATCATCTTCGACCTGATCAGCAGTGCCGATCTCTCCAGCCGCCCCTTCCGCCTGAAGGGTGACAGCGGCGAGTACACCTGTGACGCGCTGATCATCGCCACCGGTGCCTCGGCCATGTACCTCGGCCTCGACTCCGAGGAGAACTTCAAGGGCCGTGGTGTCTCAGGCTGCGCCACCTGTGACGGCTTCTTCTACCGCAACAAGCCGGTGGCCGTGGTCGGTGGCGGCAACACCGCCGTGGAGGAGGCACTCTACCTCTCCAACATCGCCTCCCACGTCACCGTGATCCACCGTCGTGACAGCTTCCGCTGCGAGAAGATCCTCGCCGACCAGCTCATCGAAAAGTCCAAGAGCGGCAACGTCACCATCGAGTGGAATCACGAGGTGGACGAGGTGCTGGGCGACAACGCCGGCGTCACCGGTGTGCGTATCAAGCACGCCCAGGAGGGCACCACCAAAGAGGTGGATGTGCACGGCATCTTCATCGCCATCGGCCACAAGCCCAACACCGACATCTTTGCCGGTCAGCTGGAGCTGGACCATGGCTACATCGTCACCAAGAAGGGGCGTGAGGGCAACGCCACTGCCACCTCGGTGGAGGGCGTCTTCGCCGCCGGTGACGTGGCCGACCCCATCTACAAGCAGGCCATCACCTCCGCTGGCGCTGGCTGCATGGCCGCACTCGACGCCGAGCGCTTCCTGGAGGGTGGGCACTAAGCCCCCCTCCCCCGACGAGCCCCGCCCTTGCCCTACCCGGCCCCCGGTTGGACGACCCTACTCGGCGAGTGGGGGCGGGAGTTGCGTCTCTGGGCGCTCATCGTCGCCGCCCTGCAGCTCTTTCGGCTGCTGCTCATCGGCCTCTTTGCCGATGACCTCGGCCCCGGGGTATGGAGCGACATCGCTGCCGTCATGGCGGTGGGTCTGCGCTTCGATGTCTCCACCGCCGCCATCTGGCTACTGCCGACCCTCCTCTTTTCCGTCTCGACCGCCTGGCTCCCCTGGGTCGGTGCCAGTCGTGCCCTGCGCCTACTCTCCTGGCGCCTGTTCGTGCTGCTCGCCCTGTTTCTCTTTGCCGTCGACCTGGTCTATGTGGACGAGTACGGCGATCAATTCAACCAGACCCTCTTTGGCCTGGTGCACGACGACACCGAGGCGATCCTCATCACCATCTGGAAGGGCTATCACCCGCTGCCGATCCTCCTCGGCGTCGGCCTACTCAGCGCCCTCGTGCTACACCGCTTCACCCCTTGGCTGACCCGCGAGCTGGAACTCTGCCGCCGTCTGCGCGCCCTGCGTAGCCCCATCACACGCACCCTGGCACTCGTGGCAATCCTGCTCCTCTACATCGCCATGGGACGTGGCGGTACCCTGTGGGGTGAACCGATCCGCCTCAAACACGCCTTCGTCGCCGAGGAGCTGTTCCTCAACCGCTGTGCCGTCAATCCCTTCACCGCCCTGCGTCTGGCCTTGGAGACCCACCAACAGCTGCAGGCCGGTGGTGGCCTGGAGCTGCTCTGGCCCAGTGGCGACCTGCAGCAGGCGCTGGTCCGAGTCGCGGGTCAACCTGGTAACGACATCGACCAGGCGCTGACCCAGCTCGCCCGTGGTCACACGGGGCCAGCCCCCAAACACCTCTTCGTGCTGCTGATGGAGAGCCACAGCGGCTGGACGGTGATGCCCGCCTGGCGTGACATCGGCCTCTCCCCACAGTTGGCTGCGCTTGCCGAGCAAGGGCTCTACTTCCCGCACACCCTGCCCGCCTCCAGCGGCACCATCGGCTCGATGAACGCCCTCATCGCCGGTCTACCCGACGCCGGACTACACATCAACTACGAGCCGCGCTCCACCACCCCCTACCCGAGTGCGTTGGCGGCAATCTTCAAGCGCCTTGGCTACCGTAGCCGCTTCTTCTACGGTGGCTACCTGAGCTGGCAACGCCTCGACAGCTTCGCCATCGCCCAGGGTTTCGACGAGCTCTACGGCGGTGGCCACATGAGTGCCGGGGCACAGACCAACGAGTGGGGCGTGGCCGATGCGGTGCTGTTCGACTTCGTCCTCAGCACCCTGCGCAAGGCGCCCGACACCCCGAGCATCAACTTTATCCTCACCACCAGCAACCACCCCCCCTACGACCTCGATCTAGAGGCCCTCGGCTACCCCGTGAAGGCGTTGCCGGAGACACTCACCATCACCAAAGAGGAGACCCTCAAGGTGCTCGGCCACCTCTGGTATGCCGATCGCGAGGCGGGACGCTTCGTGCGTAACGCCGAGGCGGCCCTGCCCGGTTCACTGTTCGCCCTGACCGGCGACCACACCGCCCGGTTGCAGGTGCGCTTCCCCGGCGACAACGTCTTCGAGCAGTACGCGGTACCGCTGATCTTCTACGGTCCACGGGTGATCCCACAGGCGGCCACCCTGAGTCGGCCCGCCAGCCACCAAGACCTGGTGGCGACCCTGGTCGGTCTTAGCGCGCCCGCGGGGTTCCCCTATGTGAGCTTCGGCCACGACCTGCTGGCCGGGCCCGACCCCAAGGTGGCCCAGGGATTCAAGTTGATGATCGGAGAGGATTGGATCGCCACTACCAGTGAACCCCCACAGCTCTTCAGTCTGGGGCTGGAGGGTGAGGGGCCTGCACCGGGGACGTGGCTGACGCAGGCGCGTGACCTGCACCAGGCACTGTTGGCGCTCAGTTGGCAGCGGGTCAAGCACGGCAGTGCGCTGCACACGGCACCGGGCGAACCTTAGAGATGAGTCTCAGGCTGGCCGGGCGTGCCCAGCACAGACCCCGACAGGCGTAGTGCCTACCGGGGCGCGGGGCTCAGTGGCCCATGTGGCCATGGTCCATGCCGCTGTGGTCCATCGACCCCTCACCCGCCATCGGCATCATGGGGCTGGAGACGGACTTCACCGGGGCCTCCACCGAGGTGCTACTGCCATCCTCGAAGGTAAGGGTCAGAGAGACCACCTGGTCGACCTGCAGTGGCCCGGTCAGGCCGATCAGCATCACATGCAGGCCACCAGGCTGCAGGCTGACCATCTCTCCGGCGGGGAGTGCGATCTGCTCGATACGGCGCATCTGCATCATCCCGTCGGCCATGGTGTGGGTGTGCAGCTCTACCACCTCGGCGGCGGGCGAACTGGCGGAGACCACCGCATGGGCGTTACCGGAGTGGTTGTGCAACACCATGAAGGCCGCACTGTTAGGCTGCATGGGCGGTACGGCGCGCACGAAGGGGGCGTCGACCATCACCTCACCCGCGGCGTCGGCCAGGGCGGCCATCGGGCTCAGGGCAAAGGCCAGGGCGAAAAGGGAGAGGGCGTGTCTGGACATGGGAGTCACCTCGATTCAGGGGTTGGGAATTCGCGTGCCAGCAGCTCGCGCAGAGCCTGCGCCACGCGGCTCGGTGCAGTGGCGTGGGTGAGCATGGCCTGGAGCTTGCCTTGGCTATCGAGCAGATAGGTGTTGGAGGAGTGGTCCACGGTGTAGGCGGTGGCCGAGGCCTTGTCTTCCACCTTGCGATAGACCACTCCGTAGCGGCTGGCCAGCTCACGTAGCTGCTGCGGCGTGCCGGTGAGGCCGATTAGATTGGGCAGATAGAACTCAGCGTACTTGGCCAGACGCGCCGGGTCGTCACGCCCCGGGTCGACACTGATGAAGATGGGCTGGATCCGCGCCTGCTCCGCGGGGCTCAGGCTATTGAGCGCCACGGCGAGGATGCCGAGGTTGGTGGGGCAGACATCCGGGCACCAGGTGTAACCGAAGTAGATCACCACCAACTTGCCACGAAAATCGCTCAGTGAGACCGGCCCATCGACACCCTGGAGGGTGAAGGGTCCACCCGGTGGGATCACCGTATGGCTCTGACTGACGAGCTGCTGGATCGCCTCCTGCACCTCTTGCTGACCGCCATCGGGCTCGTTGAAGAGCTGCACAGAGAGCAGGATCAGCAGCGACAGTATCACCACATGGGGAAGGATGCTCTTCATCGTCCAGGCCTCACGGATCGGAATTCGAGTTGGTGATAGCTGCTCCCCGCTGGGGAGTCGAGCTTGAGCAGGAGGCGCCACGCCATACGCTCGTCGGTACAGATGGGCAGCATGGCGTTGCCGGTGAGCCCACCGGAGCCCTCTGCCTCCAACACAAAGAGGTTGCGCCCCATCTCCATATCGACACCGGTGAATTGGGCCAACCCACCACTCAGCCCGGCAACCGCTGGCGCCTGTAACCGCAGGGTCAGGGGCGTCACCACCGGCAGCGGGCGCGGCTCGACAACCAGTCGGGCCACCTGCCCACCGGGTAGGCGCAATGCACACGGGCCCTGATTGAGGTCGCAGGCGTAGAGGGTCGCGGTAGCGCCGACCTCGCCCTGCTGCAGGGCGTGCCAAGCGGCCAGGGCGGCGAGCAGTGCCGCGATGGCCCAGAGCCAGGTCTGCTTCATGTCATTGGTCGCCTCGTGTGG
Organism: Gammaproteobacteria bacterium; assembly: GCA_003252455.1. Taxonomy (GTDB): domain Bacteria; phylum Pseudomonadota; class Gammaproteobacteria; order Thiohalomonadales; family Thiohalomonadaceae; genus SZUA-467. Next base: position 48,000 of record QKED01000015.1, on the reverse strand, counting down.
CGTTAGCGCGGCATCCTAACCCATCTAGTACGTTGAAACCACAGGGATTTTCATTTACCGCCAGATGTCGTCATATGCCCCACGCGCGGGGCATGTAATTGGGTGATATGGCCTATTTTCACCACTATTAAAAAACCTGTAGAGTGGCATCACGACTCAATGGCCATACCCCGGAGTGGCCGACCACACGAGACGGAACCTCGCACGGGCGCAGCACATAGAGTGGTGGACCCAAGGGGGCCCCTCCAGCTCGACGCCACCGTACAAGGTGCAGACCCATGCAGCGCATCTACCCCGACGGCCCCTACCTTCTTGACCCCTTTGAGCGCGGCTTTCCCGCCCCAGAGCAGGCGCTCGATGAGCCCAATGGCCTGCTCGCCGTGGGCGGTGACCTCAGCCCCGAGCGCCTGCTGGAGGCCTATCGCCACGGCATCTTCCCCTGGTTCAGCCCAGGCGAGCCGCTACTCTGGTGGAGCCCCGACCCACGCGGGGTGATCCTCCCCGGTGACGCCCACCTCTCGCGCTCGCTGCGCAAGCGCCTCAGGCGCGGTGACTACACCACCAGCATGGACCGCGCCTTTCCCGAGGTGATCCGCGCCTGTGCCGCCCCCAGAGAGATAGGGGGCGGGACCTGGATCACCCGCGAGATGCAGGCCGCCTACATCGCCCTGCACCGCCTCGGCTACGCCCACTCGGTGGAGACCTGGCGCGATGACGAGCTGGTCGGCGGGCTCTACGGCATCTCGCTCGGTGCGGCCTTCTACGGCGAGTCGATGTTTTCACGTACCGACGACGCCTCCAAAGTGGCCTATGCTCGACTGGTGGAGCAGACCGCCGCCTGGGGATTTGGACTCATCGACGCCCAGTTGGTCTCGCCCCACATGCAGAGCCTCGGTACCCGACCTATGCGCCGCAGCGAGTTCCTCGCCCTCAACCAGCGCATGCAAGCGAGCGAGACCCGCCTCGGCCCCTGGACCTACACCGGACCCCACGCCCATGAGTAGTCCCAACCCGCACCTGCAGTTCTACCTGAGCAACAACCACCCGTGCGGATACCTGCCCGAGCAGCTGAGCGTCTCACTCATCGCCGACCCTCACTACCCCATCAATACTCAGATCTACACCCGCTTAGTCGAGATCGGCTTTCGCCGCAGCGGGCGCATGGCCTACCGCCCCCACTGCCCAGAATGCCAGGCGTGTGTCCCGGTGCGCATCGACTCACAGCGGTTCCAGTTCAACCGTCAACAGCGGCGCAACCTCAAGCGCAATGCCGACCTAGAGGTGGTCCGCACCCCCATGCGCTTCGATACCGAGCACTACGCCCTCTACAGCCGCTATATCACCGCCCGTCACAGCGGCGGCAGCATGGAGGAGAGTGGCCCGGAGGGGTACAGCACCTTCCTCACCCAGAGTTGCTGCGAGACCCAACTGGTAGAGTTCCGCCAGGCGGGGCGCCTGGTGATGGTGGCGGTGGTCGACTACCTCAACGGCGCACTCTCGGCGGTCTACTCCTTCTTCGACCCCGAGGAGGGTGCTCGCAGCCTCGGGCGCTACGCCATCCTCTGGCAACTCAAGGAGTGTCAACGCCTCAACCTACCCCACCTCTACCTGGGCTACTGGATCGCCGACTGTCGCAAAATGGTCTACAAACGCGAGTATCGCCCCATCGAGCAGTATCGCGACGGCCTATGGCGTGCCATGAGCGATGCGGAGCTGGGTCTCGATGCGGGCTGAGCCGCAACCATGGTGGGCATCCATCGCTCATCGACCCATGGCGCGCACCGGACATGCTGTATGCGCGGTTGCAGTAGGTCGCCCGGGTACCATCCACTCAGTGGACTCGCCACCAATGCCGACCCTCCTTCAATCACTTACCTCGCACCGCCTACGCCCCGGTCGGCAACCGGTTGATCTGGCAGGCATGGTTAGGCATAATTCGGCGCTTATTGATCGACACTATTAGTATTTTCTAATCTTGCCGCGCGGCCTAGGCAATTCCGGCTAGAACGCGCTCCAACCGCAACGAGAACTGTTACTGCATGGCGAAAGAAGACAATATCGAGATGGAAGGCACGGTGATCGACACCCTGCCCAACACCATGTTCCGCGTGGAGCTCGAAAATGGTCACGTGGTGACCGCCCACATCTCCGGTAAGATGCGTAAACACTACATCCGCATCCTCACCGGCGACAAGGTCACGGTCGCCCTCACCCCCTACGACCTGACCAAGGGCCGTATCACCTACCGCGCCCGCTAAGCCCCGTCTCGCCGTAACACGAAAAACCCCGCTGTGCGTGCACAGCGGGGTTTTTCTGCTGGTATCTACACCGTTTTACGGACTATTGGGGAGGGGTCACGCCCCTCCTGCCCACCCTATACCAGTGCGGGCTCCTCTTGGGATTCGATCTCGAACTCCAGCTCCTCGCCCTTGAGACGTACGAGCACATGGCCCCCATGCTCCAGCTTGCCAAAGAGCAGCTCCTCGGCCAACGGGCGCTTGATCTTCTCCTTGATCAGACGAGCCATGGGACGCGCGCCCATTGCCTGGTCATAACCGTGTAGTGCCAGCCAATCGCGCGCCGCGGCATCCAGTTCGATGGTGACCTGCTTCTCCTCCAACTGGGTCTCCAGCTCCATGATGAACTTGTCGACCACGTGGCGGATGATCTCGTTCTGCAGCGGCTTGAACTGGATGATGGCATCCAAGCGGTTACGGAACTCCGGGCTGAAGAGGCGGTTGATGGCCGCCATGCCGTCCGAGCTGTGGTCCTGCCGGGTAAAGCCGATGGAGGCGCGGTTCATGCGCTCCACACCCGCGTTGGTGGTCATGACGATGATGACGTTGCGAAAGTCCGCCTTGCGCCCGTTGTTGTCGGTCAGGCTGCCGTGGTCCATCACCTGCAACAGCAGGTTGAAGAGGTCCGGGTGGGCCTTCTCGATCTCGTCGAGGAGCAGCACCGCGTGCGGGTGCTTGTTCACCTGCTCGGTGAGCAGACCGCCCTGGTCGAAGCCGACATAGCCGGGCGGCGCGCCGATGAGGCGGGAGACGGTGTGCGCCTCCATGTATTCGGACATATCGAAGCGGATCAGTTCGATACCCAACACCTTGGCCAGTTGGCGGGTCACCTCGGTCTTGCCCACGCCGGTGGGACCGGCGAAGAGGAAGGAGCCGATCGGCTTCTGCTCGTGACCGAGACCGGAACGGGACATCTTGATGGAGTCGGCGAGCACCTCGATCGCCTCGTCCTGACCGTAGATCATCAGCTTCAGGTCGCGGTCTAGGTTGCGCAGGTTCTCCTTGTCGGAGGTGCTGACGCTCTTCGGCGGGATGCGCGCCATCTTCGCCAGCACCTCCTCGATGATCCCCTTGTCGACCACGCGCTCGGTCCCCTCGGGGAGCTGACGCAGGCGCATATTGGCCCCTGCCTCGTCGATCACATCGATCGCCTTGTCCGGTAGGTGACGGTCATGCAGGTAACGCGCCGACAGTTCGGCGGCCAGACGCAGCGCCTCCGGGGTGTAGCGCACGTCGTGGTGCTCCTCGAAGCGAGTCTTCAGGCCACTCAAGATGGCGATGGTCTCCTCCACCGTCGGTTCGACCACATCGACCTTCTGGAAGCGGCGAGAGAGGGCGTGGTCCTTCTCGAAGATGCCGCGGTACTCCTGATAGGTGGTGGAGCCGATGCACTTGAGCTGGCCGTTGGAGAGCACCGGCTTGATCAGATTAGAGGCGTCCATCGCACCACCGGAGGCGGCGCCGGCCCCGATGATGGTGTGGATCTCGTCGATGAAGAGGATCGCACCGGGGTTCTTCGCCAACTGGGCGAGCACCGCCTTGAGACGCTTCTCGAAGTCGCCACGGTACTTGGTGCCCGCGAGCAGTGCGCCGAGGTCGAGGGAGTAGACCACCCCGTCTTCGAGCACCGAGGGCACCTCGCCGTCGACGATCTTCTTCGCCAGCCCCTCGGCCAACGCGGTCTTGCCCACCCCGGCCTCGCCGACGAAGAGCGGGTTGTTCTTGCGCCGACGGCAGAGGATCTGCACGGTGCGCTCCAGCTCCGCCTCGCGACCGATGAGCGGGTCGATGCGCCCCTCACGCGCCAGGGCGTTGAGGTTGACGGCGAAGCTCTCCAGCGGTGACTTGCCCGGCTCCGTCCCCCCCTCCTCGGGGGAGGCGTGGCCCTGTTGGGCCTCGGCCTCTTCGTCGTCGCGGCGGCTACCATCTTTGCTGATGCCATGGGAGATGTAGTTGACCACATCGAGGCGGGTCACCTCCTGCTGGCCGAGCAGCCACACCGCATGGGACTCCTTCTCGCTGAAGAGGGCCACCAGCACATTGCCGCCGTTGGCCTCACGCTGCTCCGAGGACTGCACCTGGAACACCGCACGCTGCAGGACCCGCTGGAAGCCGAGGGTCGGTTCGGTCTCGACGTCCGCCTCCTGGGGCAGGATCGGGGTGTTCTCGTCGATGAACAGCTGCAGGTCACCGCGCAGACGCTCGATGTTGGCCCCGCAGGCACGCAGCACCTCGTTGGCATTGGGGTTGTCCAGCAGCGCGAGCAGCAGGTGTTCGACGGTCATGAACTCGTGGCGTTTCTCCCGCGCCTCCTTAAAGGCGAGGTTGAGGGTGAATTCGAGGTCTTTGCTCAACATATCACTATCTCCCTTATTCCGCTTCCATGCTGCACATCAGAGGGTGCTGGTGCTTGCGCGAGTAGTTGTTGACCTGGTGCACCTTGGTCTCCGCCACATCACGGGTGAATGTCCCGCAAATGCCGCGCCCCTCGGTGTGCACGGTGAGCATCACATGGGTGGCGCGGTGGCGGTCCATGTTGAAGAACTGCTCCAGGATATGCACCACGAACTCCATCGGGGTGTAGTCGTCGTTGAGCAGAAAGACCTTGTACATCGGCGGTTTGGCCAATTCAGGCTTGCTGGTCTCGACGGCGAGGTTGTGGTCGTCATCGTGGTGGTGCGGGTCGCCACTACTCATCGGTCTAGGCATCCTCAAATCGTTGACGCCGGGGCCAGCGGTTGCCAGCACTCGGCGTTTCTTGGTTCATGGGGTGTGGCGCGAGTATACTCAAGCGCCCTCGCCCCCTCTCTAATGAGCGCTTGTCTCTCGGCGTAGGGGAACTATATCCGAAAGAGGGCGACGGGTGAGCACCACCCGGCACCTCTCCAAGACCCTGAACGCGGTGGCAAGACCCGGAGGAGTGTCCTGCGACATGCCCATCGGCACGGTGAAATGGTTCAACAATAAGAAAGGCTACGGCTTCATCACCCTCGATGGGCCGGAGAAGGAACAGGTCTTTGTCCACCACTCGGTGATCCATATGAGTGGTTATAAGACCCTCTTCTGCGGTCAACGGGTGGAGTTCGAGCTCTTCTATGGCCCCAAGGGCCTCTCTGCCTGTGAGGTGAAGCCCCTCTCGGTGATCGCTCCAGCACGGCCACAGGGGGGCGGGCATAGACGCCACAGCGGCTGACCCCTCCCCTAGACACAGAGCGCAGACAAAAAAGCCGCCACCGAACTACCGGTGGCGGCTTTTTTGTCACGGCCATCCCTGGCCACAGCACGACTTACATGCAGCTGACGATCTGCTTGCCGAAGGCGGAGCAGGAGATCTCCGTCGCCCCATCCATCAGACGGGCAAAGTCGTAGGTCACCTGCTTGGAGTGGATCGCCCCCTCCATGCCCTTGATGATCAGGTCAGCGGCCTCGGTCCAGCCCATGTGACGCAGCATCATCTCGGCGGAGAGCACCAGGGAGCCGGGGTTGACCTGGTCCTTACCGGCGTACTTGGGCGCGGTGCCATGGGTCGCCTCGAACATGGCCACGGTGTCGGAGAGGTTGGCGCCAGGGGCGATACCGATACCACCCACCTGTGCGGCCAGGGCGTCGGAGACGTAGTCGCCGTTGAGATTGAGGGTGGCGATCACACTGTACTCCGCCGGGCGCAGCAGGATCTGCTGTAGGAAGGCGTCGGCGATGGAGTCCTTGATGGTGATGCGCTTACCGGTGTTGGGGTTGACCATGGTCATCCACGGGCCGCCATCGAGCAGCTCGGCACCGAACTCCTCGGCCGCCACCTCGTAACCCCAGTTCTTGAAGGCACCCTCGGTGAACTTCATGATGTTGCCCTTGTGCACCAGGGTCAGGGAGTCACGGTCATTGTCGATGACGTATTGCAGGGCCTTGCGCACCAGACGCTTGGTGCCCTCGCTGGAGACCGGCTTGATACCGATGCCGGAGGTACCGGGGAAGCGGATCTTGGTCACGCCCATCTCGTTCTGCAGGAAGTCGATCACCTTCTGCGCCTCGGGGGTACCAGCGGCCCACTCGACACCGGCGTAGATGTCCTCGGAGTTCTCACGGAAGATGACCATGTCGGTCTTCTCCGGCTCCTTCACCGGGCTCGGGGTACCGGCAAAGTAGCGCACCGGGCGCAGGCAGACGTAGAGATCGAGCTCCTGGCGCAGGGTGACGTTGAGGGAGCGGATACCACCGCCCACCGGGGTGGTCAGCGGGCCCTTGATGGAGACCACGAACTCCTTCACCGCATCCATGGTCTCGGCGGGCAGCCAGGTGTTCTCACCGTAGACGGTGTTGGCCTTCTCACCGGCATAGACCTCCATCCAGGCGACCTTGCGCGCACCGCCGTAGGCCTTCTCCACCGCCGCATCGACCACATCCTTCATCACCGGGGTGATGTCCACACCGGTGCCATCGCCCTCGATGAAGGGGACGATAGGGTTGTAGGGGACATTGAGGCTGTTGTCGGGATTGACGGTGATCTTGGCGCCTTCGGCGGGGATGACGATCTTGTCGTAGGCCATGGGGTGACTCCGTATGTGAGATACAACCGGGTGATTATACAGAACCCGGGGGGATCACGGCATCACAATATACGCTGATGGTCTCTGTTTCGTGGATAAGGTTTTTGAGGTGTAAGCGGCTCTGTGATGGGCATTGACCAATGAACAACACGTAGACCTCAGGGATCACCCAAATTCGACCCGTCGTCAGCGTCGAATATTGGCCCCCCAGAGTTAGTGGTCAATGAATCTTGACGGTGGGCTTTCGATGTTTGTGTCACGTAACCCACAGCAAGGTGGGCGACACCCCAGGGCACCCGATGTTCCTCACCATCCACGGCGTGGCCACCGCGTCGACGCCTAGGCGTGTGCAACCCGACGACTCGCGCCCACGACAACCCATTCGCGCCCCCTATCCCCCACCCATCACACCCCTCTGACGCCCACCCAAGGGGCTGTTAGTCTCCTGCCATACCCATCAGGAGAACCCCGGCCATGTCACGACTTGCCCTCGTCCTACTCATGCTCCTCGCGGCCACATCCGCCACCTCGGCGCGTGACCTCACCGCCTTCCTCTCCGCTCAGGCGCTCTATCTGCGCGGCGTGGAGGGCGACAGCACCGCCAACGAGCAGGCCCAAGCACTGCTACAGGCCCTGACCCAGGTCGAACCTGCCGACCCGCTGTTGCAGGTCTATCTCGGCGCAACCTACACCCTACAGGGGCGCGATGCCTGGCTCCCCTGGTCCAAGGTCCACCTCACCGAGGAGGGGCTCGACCGCATGGCCAAGTCCCTCAAGCTACTGCCCAAGGAGCCGGAGCAACTCGCCAACGGGGCCTACCTCGACCTGGAGGTGAAGGTGCTCTGCGCCATCACCTTTACCCAGGTACCGCAACTCTTCGGCCGCTTCGAGCAGGGTGAGCAACTGTTTGCCGAGGTGTTTGGTGACGCCCGGTTCGCGCAGGTGCCCGCCAGCCGCCAGGCCGAGGTCTACTACTACGCTGCGCTGGCCAAGGCCGAGGTCGCCAAGGGGAGCGAGGCTCTGACCCTGGCCAAACAGGCCCTCGCCCTCGCCCCGAGTGGTCCGGTGGCCGCCAAGAGCCAGGCGCTCATCACCGAGGTGCAGTGAGATGGCGGCGATCATCAACCTCGAACAGGTCTCCAAGAGCTACCACCTGGGCGAGACCCGGGTCGACGCCCTGATCGACATCAACCTCGCCATCAGCGCCGGGGAGTTCGCCGCCATCGCCGGTCCCTCCGGCAGCGGCAAGAGCACCCTGCTCAACCTCTGCGGTCTGCTCGATCGGCCCGACAGTGGTGAGTATCGGCTAGAGGGGCGGCGCACCACGGAGCTGAGCGCCGCCCAGCTCACCGAGCTGCGCCGTGAGCGCATCGGCTTTATCTTCCAATCCTTCAACCTGGTGCCGGTCATCTCGGCGGCGGAGAACATCGAGTACCCGCTGCTGCTCACCGGCATGCCCGCCGCCGAGCGCAGACGTACGGTGGCGGCACTGGTGGAGCGGGTCGGGCTCGCCCCCTACGCCCACCACCTGCCCGACCGCCTCTCCGGCGGCCAGCGCCAGCGCGTGGCCATCGCCCGCGCGCTGATCAAACGCCCGGCACTGGTGATCGCCGACGAGCCCACGGCCAACCTCGACACCGAGACCGCCACCCAGGTGATCGACCTGATGCACGAGGCGGGGCGCGAGCAGGGCACCACCTTCCTTATCGCCACCCACGACGAGCGCATGGTCAGCCGCTGCCACCGCGCCCTCCACCTGACCGACGGGGTGATCCAATGAACTGGCTCCTCTATGCCGCGCGCAACACCCTGCGCAACCGCCGCCGCACCCTCATTACGGTGCTCATCGCCTGCATCGGCACCGCCGCCATCATGACCAGCGGCGGCTTCGCCATCTACACCTACGACGGCCTGCGCGAGCTGGCCGCGCGCGACTCCGGCCACCTGATCCTGGCCCACGCCGACTACTTCGACCACGACGAGGAGGCCCCCATGGCCCTCGGCCTCACCGACTACCCGAGTGTTGCCAAGGCGCTGTTGCCCGAGCCCGAGGTGCGCAACATCCTACCCAGGGTGAAGTTCTCCGGGCTGGTGAGCAACGGTGACAAGTCGACCATCTTCATCGGCTCCGGCATCGACCCCGAGGAGTTCGCAGTCAAGGGCCCCACCTTCACCGTCACCTCGGGCCAGCGCCTCACCGGGGCCGAGCAGGAGCTTCCCCAGGTGATGCTCGGCCAGACCCTGGCGCGGGCGATGCACGCACAGGTGGGCAGCGGCCTGACCCTGCTCGGCACCACCGCCGAGGGGGCGCTCAACGCCATCGATGTCGAGGTGGTGGGCATCTTCACCACCGGTGTGCCGGAGCTGGATGAGCGTCTGCTCCTCACCCACATCGCCACCGCCCAAACGCTGCTGGTGAGCGACAAGGTGAGCACCCTCTCCATCTACCTCAGTGACACCGACGACACCGACGCCCTGGCCGCACGCGTGCGGGCACGCTACCCGGAGCTGGGGCTTCAGACCTGGCTCGACCAGGCCTTCTTCTACAAAAAGGTGCGCGACCTCTACAACCGCATCTTCGGCACCCTGGGCCTGGTGATCATGGTGATGGTCTTCTTCTCCGTCTCCAATACCATGTCGATGGTGGTGGTGGAGCGCACGCGCGAGATCGGCACGCTGGCGGCCATGGGCACCCGCGCCGGGGAGATCATCCGCAACTTTGTCCTGGAGGCGCTGGTCATCGGTGGCCTCGGCACCGCACTGGGGCTACTCCTCTCGGCCCTCATTACCCTGCTCCTGGCGTTGGCGGATATTCAGATGCCCCCGCCCCCAGGGCGCAGCGACGGCTACCCGCTGGCGATCTACTTCTCCTGGGAGCTGGCCGCCCTCACCCTGCCGCTGGTGATCGGCGTCTGCATGGTCGCCGCCTTCATCGCCGCCCGACGCGGCACCCGTAAACCCATCGTCGAGGCCCTGGCCCATGTTTAAGCACATCCTCCTGCTGCTGACCCTCACCCTGCCCACGCTGGCCCACGCCTTCGATGTGGCCGCCGCGCTCGGCGCCGCCGACGCCTACCGGCTGCCGGGCCAGAGCATGCAGCTCGACTCCCACGTGGCGCTCTACGAGGGCGAGACGCTGACCAAGGAGCGCGACTATCGCGTCTACATCAAGCCGGGGCGCCGCTCCCTGGTACTGTTCCAGAGCCCCATCGAGGCGGGGCAGAAGGTGCTCATGGTGGAGGACAACTTCTGGCTGCTGATGCCCAAGTCGCGCCGCCCCATGCGCATCACGCCGATGCAGAAGCTGCTCGGCGACGCCGCCGCCGGTGACATCGCCACCCTCACCTGGTCCGACTACTACGACGCCACCCTGGTGGACGAGGCCGAGACGCGCGAGGGGCGCCGCTGCGTGCACCTCTCGCTCACCGCGCGCTACCCCTCCTCCACCTACCACCAGATCGAACTCTGGCTCGACAGTGACGACCTCGCCCCCGTCGCCGCCGACCTCTACGTCACCTCCGGCAAGCTGGCCAAGCAGGCGACCTACCAGCTCGAAGCGGTCGAGGGGCGCAGGCAGGTGACCACCACCACCCTCATCGACCGACTACAGAACGACCGGCGCACGGTGATCACCCACTCCGGGCTCAAAGAGGTCGAGCTGGACGACAAGCTCTACAACCCGCAGTACCTGATCCACGCCGCCCCGGAGGCGCCATGAAGCGACGCGGCATCACCCTGCTGCTCGGGCTGCTGCCGACGCCACTGCTGGCCAACACCCTGGAGCTGGCCGCCACCCCCTCGCTCTCGGCGTATCACAGCACGGCCCCCCTCGCCGCCAGTGACCAAGCCGACTACGAGGGGCGCGGGCGGGTGGCGCTGGGGCTCACCATGAGCGGCCACGGCTGTCAGGCCGAGTGGCGCGGCAGCGCCACGCGCGAGGGTGACGAGAAGCACGCCGAGGGTCGGCTCAACGAGGCGTTTTGCGCCAGCGCATGGCAGGGGCTCGACCTCACCCTGGGCAAGCGCCGCCTCGCCTGGGGCGTCGGCTACGGCTATCGCCCCCTCGACCTGCTCCAGCTCGACGACCGCCAGCAGCTCGCCCCCAACCCGAGCGAGGGGGTGCCGCAGGCGAGCGCCGAGTGGTTCGGCCTGAGCGACAGCCTGGCGCTCATCTACAGCAACGCCCTCGACTGGCAACAAAACCGCCTCGCCAGCAGCCCCGAGGCGTGGAGCCTGCGCTACTTCCACGGCGGCGAGGCGCTCGACCTGATGGCCCTGCTGCACCATGACGCCGCGCGCGACGCGGTGGTCGGGGTCGGCCTCGCCTGGGTGGTGGACGACGCCTGGGCGGTGCACGCCGAGCTGACCCGACAACAGCGCTACACGCGACTGGATGTACCCGGTCTGGGCGCCCTCGCCGCCGGAGAGCAGGTGCAGACCCAGGAGCGCGAAAACGGCACCAAGGCACTCATCGGTGGCCAGTGGAGCAGCGCCGAGGGGTGGACGCTGATCGGTGAGTATTGGTGGGACGAGAGTGCACCGACGCACGCGAGCTGGCGCCACAGCCTCGACCTCATCACCCTGGCCCAACAGGCACCCCAACAGCTCCCAGCGGGGAGCACCTCGGCCCTCGCCGACCTCACACAGGCACTCGGTACGCTCAACCAGGCGGCCAGCCTTCAGCCGCACAACCTCTTCCTGCGTCTGGCGTATGATGGGGAGCGCTGGGACCCGGCGCTGGAGCTGCTCATCCACCCCGAGGATGGCGGCCTGGCCACCACCCTGCGCCTGGGTCGCGAGCTGGGCTCGGCACAACGCCTGGAGTTCGGCTGGCGCCACCTCGACGGCCCAGCGGACGCCCTCTTCGCCAACCTGGCGGAGCGTGACCGCCTCTATCTCGACTGGCAGACCGCCCTAGGATGGTGACCCCCATGCCGCGACTCGCCCCGCTGCCCCCGTTCGCCGCACTGCTGCTCTTCTGCACGGCGGTGGGGCTGTTCCTAACGCTGCTCAATCGCGGCAACCCCTGGGGCGACGTGGGGCTCAACCTGGGCATGAGTTACCTCATCGGCCTCGGCAGTTGGGGGCTCGACTGCCTACTGACGCGCATCGGTTGGCCCTCTACGCGCCTACGCATCCCCCTGGCGCTGCTCTGTGGCGGTGGCGGCGGCGGGCTGCTCGGCTTCCTGCTCTGGGTGCGCCCGCTGCTGGACGACCCCGGCCAGTTGAGTGAGGCGGGGTTGCGCATCATGGTGCTGGTGCTGTTCTTCTCCGGCCTCGGTTTTATCCTGCTCTACACCCTCATGGCGCTGGCCGAGGCGCGCACCCAGCGCGCCGAGGACCAGGCGCGCATCGAGCGCCAGCAGCGCGAACTGGCCGAGGGGCGGCTGCTCGCCCTGCAGGCGCAGATCGAGCCACACTTCCTGTTCAACACCCTGGCCACCATCCACGGCCTCATCGAGGCGCGCCCGAGCACCGCACAGGCGATGCTCGAAAGCCTCACCGACCTGCTGCGCAGCCACCTCGACCGCAGCCGCGACGCCAGCACCACCCTCGGACAGGAGCTGGCACTGGTGCGCCACTACCTGACCATTCTCCAACTACGCATGGGTGAGCGGCTGCGCTACACCATCGATCTGCCCGAGGGGCTCAAGGGGCGCCCCCTGCCCCCGCTGCTGCTACAACCCCTGGTGGAGAACGCCATCCAGCACGGCCTGGAGCCCGCCCCCGCCGGTGGCGAGCTGCGGATCCGCGCCGAGGCGAATTCCGGGTGTCTGCGCATCGAGGTGTGCGACAGCGGGCTCGGCCTGCGTGAGGCGACCGAGGTCAAGCCGGGCCACGGCCTGGGGCTGAGCAACGTGCGCGAACGGCTGGTCAGTGCCTATGGTAACGACGCGAGCCTGAGCCTCTGTGAACGACCCGAAGGGGGCGTCTGCGCCCGCCTGGAGCTGCCCGATGTCTGAGACCACCGCGATCCTCGCCGAAGACGAACCGATCCTGCGCCAGCAGTTGGCCAAGCAGTTGGCAGAGCTCTGGCCCGAGCTTGCCATCATCGCCGAGGCGGACAACGGCGAGCGCGCCCTGGAGCTGGCCAATCGGCTGCGCCCCGACTGCCTGTTTCTCGACATCCGCATGCCGGGGCTCTCCGGCCTGGAGGTGGCCGCCGCGCTGGCCTGGCCGACTCAGGTGGTCTTCATCACCGCCTACGACCAGTATGCCGTGCCCGCCTTCGAGCACGAGGCGGTGGACTACCTGCTCAAGCCGGTGACCTCGGCGCGCCTGCGCCAGACCGTCACACGGCTCCAGCGTCGCCTCGCCTCGGCCACCCCCGCCGCGCCGCTGCACGCCCTGGTCGAGCAGTTGCAGGCGGCCCTGCCGTCCACGACCCACTATCTGCGCTGGTTCAAGGTGAGTAAGGGCGAGGAGGTACGCCTCATCGCCGTGGAGCAGGTCAACCTGCTGCAGGCCGAGGACAAGTACATCACCCTGCACACCCAGGAGGGGGCGTTCCTGCTGCGCAAGTCCCTCACCGCGCTGGAGGGGGAGCTGGAGCCGGACGCCTTCTGGCGCATCAGCCGCTCGACCATCGTGCGCGTCGCGGCCATCGAGCGCGCCCAACGCCAGCTCTCCGGCGGCTACCTGCTCCAGGTCGCGGGTCTGGCCAAGGGGGTCAAGGTGAGTCGCGCCTATGCCCACCTCTTCAACCAGAGTTGACCCCGGGTGCGGGCCACGCCGCCGATGGCCGGGTGCCGTGCGGGTCGGCGGGCACTCAGGTGAGTGTGAAGGTGTGCCCCTGGTCGAGCACGACCCCACCCTCGGCGTGCTCCTCCTCGACGGCGGCTCGTGAGGGGAGCTGGATCAGGCGGTAGGCCGAGCCGAAGGTCGCAGCGAGGAGTAGCGCTGAGAAGGCCGGGGTGAAGTGGAGCAGCACCACACCGACGCTATTGAAGAGCACGTAGCTGAACCAGAAGCCGGGGATCACGGTCTGGCGCAACTGCAGGGCCAGGGCGGCGTCACGCAGTTGCGGGAGGTGTGCCAAGCCTGACGCCTCAACGACCAGGTCGGCACTGTGGCGCAGCGCCTCGTCCGCCTCGTCGAGGCAGATCGACAGGTCGGCCTGGCGCATGGCGGGTAGATCGGCGAAGTGGTTACCCAGGTAGCCGACCCGATACCCCTCACCCTTGAGACGCTCGACCAATTCGGCCCTCTGCACCGGTCCGAGTTCGGCGTGCAGCCCACTCAGCGGGAGGGTGAGGAGCAGCTCGGCCCACCCCTCGCGTCCCTCGGCGGTGACCAGCTCCAGCCGCCGCACACCCCGTTCACGCAGTTGTTCGAGCAGCGCGAGGGCCTGTTCGCGTAGGGGGTAGTGTAGGCGCACCGCCCCCACCACCTCGGCCTCCAGCACCACGAACAGCCGCCGCTCCCCGGGCCGTGGGGTGGGCGTGCGCGGCCCCTCGGGGGGCGGGCGAATGCCGTGACGCTGCAGGTAGGCGCGGTCACCCAGGTGCGCCCGTACGCCATCGAGCCCTTCGCCCCACCCTGCGAGCGCCTCGCGCAGTGTCTCGGCCTCCGGCAGGGGGAGCGGCTCCGGCGCATCCAGGGCCATCTGCAGGATCTGGTCGCGGTCGAAGTGTGCATAGCACTCGACACCCTCCAGGGTGGGGCGGCTCGCGGTCAGCGTGCCGCGCGGGTCGATGAGTAGGCAGTCGAGCCGCTCGACCCCCTCCAGGAGGCGGGCGTCGCGGATCCACAATCCGTGCTCGGCGGCACGCTGTAGGATCTCCATGCGCTGCCGGCTCATCAAGGCCCCCAGCGTGTTCTGTGGTGCGTTGAACAGCAGTGCGGTGACCGGTACCAACCCCGCCAGCGGGAGGCCGACGACGCTCAGACCGAGTACCGGCAGATAGCTCGCGCGGGTGAGCTGAGCGAGACGCTGCTCCAAGAGACTCGGGCGCTCGGCGGTCTGCTGCAGCAGACCCTCCAGCATCCGGTCCAGCCTGGCGACACCGCTCTGGCTGGCGCGTAGCACCAGACGACCACGCAGCAACAGCGTCCCCACCACCAGACGCATCCCCGGCGCGGCCGGGTAGGCCTGCTGCGAGGCGCCCTCCTCCGGGGGCGCGAAGACCCCCTCCCCGGCCACGACCTCGGCCTCGACCCAGAGTAGTTCGCCGGCACGCAGCACCAAGGGGGCGCCCTGGGTGACCTCGGTGAGCGGCGTGGCCATCTCGCCACCCTCGCCGAGCGTCCACACCTCGGGGGCATTTCGCAGCAGCTGCGGCATGGCCTGCTCGGCCAGCCGCTCACGCCCCTGGGTGAGGAGGGCGCTCCCCATGTGATAGAGGGTGAGATTGAGTGCCGCGGCAAAGTACTGCTCGCCGAGCAGGCAGACGAGGGTGACGAGCGAGGCGTAGCCATCGGCCTGCACCTCGCGCCGCTCACGCAATGCCACCTCGGCACGGCGCACGGCGGGCTCCATCCCATAGCCGACCAGGACGAGATTGAGCGGCAACAGCGGCGGATAGAAGTGGCCCAGGGTACAGCCCAGGGTGGCGAGTCCGCCGACACCGACCGCATTGCGGCTCTCGCGCTGCTCACGGGCGACCCGCTCCGCGGCGCGGATCGAATCGACCAATCGCCGCTCGCGCCAACGCAGCAGGCGACGCCCGACCAAGGCCCCAGCGGCGTAACCAAGTGCTATCAAGGGGTGACTCCTCGCCGTGAGCGGGGCAGAACAAGGGCCAGACGCGTGGCGTGCGGGGTCATGCCCATCCCCTCGACACCACAGTAGCGGGCGAGTGCCGATGCACAGCGTCTCATCTCCATCCCTCGCCCCCTAAATTAAAGTTCGCTTCGTTCTGCCCACCGGGGCCCCCACTACCCTACCACGCCAGCTGTTCAGATCCCCTGCAACAGACCCTCGGCCGAGTGCGGCACACTGTTCGCCAGGCCCTCATGGGCCAGCGCGAGCAGATAACCGCCAGGGGTGGTGTGGAGGTCGACCCGCCAGTCGCCCCCCCCATCCCCCACTGGTGCCCGTGTCGCCACGGGTCGACAGCAGAGGCGGCCCTCCCCGTCGGCGTGACACTCGACGCTACTCGGTTCTCGTCCGAGTCCGCAACCGAGCCCCTTGAGATAGGCCTCTTTGGTCACCCAGAGGCGCATGAAGGCCGCTCGCCTGTGGGCCACGGGCAGCGCCTCTAACCACCGTCGTTCGGCCGCGCTGCAGAGGATGGGCAGCAGCGGTTCGACCTCGATGACCCGCGCCTGCGCCTCCATATCGACCCCGACCCGCGTCCCCCTGCCCAGCGCCACCGCCACCCCACCGCGGGTGTGCGAGAGGTTGAAATCCAACTCCTCGCGTCCCGGCCCATCGACGAGTTCGGGGCGACCGTTGGCGCCTGGGCGAAAGCACAGTGCAGCGGCCGGACGGTCACACGCGCGCGCCACCACCAGCCGCAACAGCAGGTGGGCGTAGAGGTAGCTGTCGCGGTCCGCCGGGTGCACCAAGCGGCCCATGTGCGCACGCTCGGTGGCATCCAGCAGACTCACCTGGCGCGCCGTGGCCGACGGCACCGACTCGCAGCGCTCCAGATACCAGAGCTCCACCGACGGCATGGGCTGCACCCGGTTCGCCCCGTCTCAGCTCCCTTTCGCCTTGCGCTCCTTGTGCAGCTGGCTCGCGACCCGCTTCCCCTCCTCCACCTGGGCGGTGAAGTAGTCACGCACCATCTCCGGGTCGAAGGTGAGGAAGGTCCCCCCCGAAGAGAAGTGCTGCATGAACACCTTGCCGAGGGCATAGGTGAGCGCCCCGTTGAGGAACATCTGTGAACCGGCAGCGACCGTGGTACCGACCCCTGGGATCAGCTTACCCAGCGTGGTCGCGATTGCCGGGGCCGCCGCCACCGAGAGCGAGCCGCTGACCAGACTGCCGATGGCCGCACGCCCGGCATCGGCACGGAACTCGATATCGAAGGTGCGTGCCAGGCTGTGCAGCAACTTCAGCTCCAGCGAGAAGAGCGCGGCCAGGTCGACGAAGGGGATCGGCACCAGGCCGATGGCCATGGCACCGAGGGTGTAGTCGCGGATATGCCGGTTGGCACTCTCCGTGCGCTCATCGAGGGTCGGCTCGTACACCTCCTCCTCGACGGCCTCGTGGGTGTGCGTGTGGTCCTGCTGTGGGCTCTCGCTCATCTCAACTCCTCGGAATGTTCGCACGGGTCGGTCAGTATCAATCGATGCGCTGCCAATACTCTTCGGGCATCTCCAGGCACATCTTCAGTGTCCCTTGGGCACCACAAAACTCGGCGTCCTCGACGCAGAGGGCGCGGGCCCCACCATAGGCGGCGAGGCTCCTCTCCAACGCCAGGTCGATCCCCTTCAGGCGCGAGCCGCCACCGGCGATGATGATGTTGTCGCGCAGCAGGTGCTGAAAGTCGGCGTCGAAGCTCCCCACCAACCCCTGCACCGCTTGGGCGATGGGGCGGGTCAGTTCGAGGCAGGCCTCGCGCAGCTCGGTGGTGATGTCGTAGCGCGCCGGTACGCCGTGTTTGGTCAGGGTCACCTCCACGGGGTCGCTCTTTTCGCTGACATAGCCGTACTTCTCTTTGATGCGGCGGATGATCTGCGCGGTGAGCTGCACCTCGGGGTATTTGGCCAGGATCACCCGCTCGATCACCCCGTCGAGAAAATTCCCGGCGGTATTCAGGGTCACCTGGTCGTCTGCCTCGGGCATCACACCGTGCATCCGACAGATATCCACAGTACCCGCGCCGATGTCGACGATGAGGGCCTCGTCGAAACGGTCCAGTGCGTAGGCGACGGCGAAGGGCTCACTGACGATCAGCACCTTGGTGAACAGACCCTCACAGAGCGCGAGCAGGCGCTGACAGCTCTGCACGCTGGCCTGCGCCGGGACGCCGATGGCGGCGAAGATGGCGCGCTCGGTGTCGCGTTCGGGCAGCGCCTGGTCGAGCAGATGGGCGAGGATCGCCCGGGTCGCCTCACCGGCGCGCTCGCCCTCCTTCACCACCCCGTCGCCGAGTGGGTAGACCAGCTCCAGCGCCATACGGTGGGCCAGGGCCGCCTCACCGAGCAGTGGCTCGTGGCCGACACGCTTACGGGCGATCACATCCTTGGGGTAGCCCACGCACGAGGCGACGCTGGCACGTGTGCCCATGGAGGTGACGATGGCGGAACGGCTGGTACCGAGATCGATGCCGACGGAGTAGGTCATGGTCAGGGCGGCTCCCTATGCGATGGTATGAGGTTAGAGGGCGGGGTGGCTGGGGTCGGCGTCACCCAGCGGGTGGCGCAGACGTTCGTTCTGTTCGACCACCTTGAGCAGCAGGTGGGCCTTGGCCTCGTCACGCGGGCCACGACTCACCACCTCGGCGCCACGGGCGGTGGCCGGCTTCGGCGTCGCCACCGCCTGCATTTCGGTCAACTGCGCCGTGGCCTGGGCGAGTTCGGCCTCGACACGGGCGAGACGCTCGGCGAGCGCGGGGTCACTGCGATAGCGCCGCTGGTCGCGTCGATCCCAGGTCCAGAGACCCCCTGCGACGGCGACGAGCGCTACCAGCGGATTGGCGAAGGCAAGGGCCCCGGCCTTCAGGGCTCCGAGTGCGACCATGGTTTCTGCTCTCCATTCATTGCGGCATTCTTTAGCGGGCGTGGCCGCCTATCGTACGCCAGTTCGTATCACTTTTTTCGCTTACCGGTCCGCCACTCGATAAACGAGGCGGTGTCGTTGGCATGGGGAAAGGGGGTGTCGGGGATCGGCACGCCGAGATGCGGGCAGAGCGTCTCCCACCCCTCCTTGATGTTGTAGACCAGCAGGCGCCCCGCCGGGGCCTTGGCCTTGATCGCCTCGATCTGCTCTAGATAGGTCTTGACGACGAAGTCCTGATCCGTGAAACGCCCGGCAAAGACGCCGTTGAACAGTGTGCGCTCCTGTAGGTCCCAGGTGGCGTAGAGCTGGCGCGGAAAGGGTTTGAAGAGGCCCGCGAGCTTGAGCTTGAGGCGCAGCGACGGGGTCAGGTGGTTGTATTTGTAGACGGTGTCCAGATAGCTGCGGTGCCAACTCACCGGGTCACGGGTGGTGAGGATCAGCTTGGCCTCGGGGTAGCGCTCCAGCAGGGGGGTAAAATCCATCCCCGGTGTGACGTAGACAGTGGACTGGTAGCCCTGGAAGAGCCGCTCCCAATCCACCGCCTCACCTCGATGCGCCGCCCCCCAGACCGCCGGGTCGCCAGGCCGATGAAACATATCGGAAAAGTGGTAACAGGGGCCAAACCCGAGCTGCTCCAGCGCGGCCTTGAGCGACATGGTGCCGGAACGCCCAAAACCCAGTTCGATCACTTTCAACATGCGTGTTACCAATACTCTCTCCATGGCCGCATTGGCCACGGCAAAAATGGGGCGGCACGCCGCCTAGGGGCGGCGTGCCGGGGCCGATTACTCGGCCAGGGTCACACTCGCGGCCTTGCCGGAGCGATTGTCGATGGCGCGCAGGCCATCGGGCTTATAGCCCAGCACCACGTGCACCTGGGTCACGTCGCTACCCAGGCGCGAGAGCAGCGCGGAGAACGGGCCGTTGTAGATCTCCATCGGCGTCATCTCCGGCAGGGCATCATAGTGCTTCAGGGCGACACGGGAGCCCGCCTTGCCCGCCTGCAGACCCGCCTCGGTGAGGAAGTAGCTCTGCTTGCTACCGCCCTGGGTCTCGGCGATCACCTCGACGAAGAGCTTACCCGGCTTGCCCACATGTGCGGCTGCCGGGCGTACCTCGCCGGCCAGACTGATGACCGCGGCCCCCGGCAGGCTACGCTCGGCCTTGTAGAAGGCCATGGGCAGACCGAGGGCATCGAGTGCCACCACACCGGCGCGCACCTTGGCCTCGCCGTCGATCAGCTCGGGCAGCTTCTGGGTGTTGACCTCGTAGACCTGATGGTTACGGGCGTACGCCTGGTAGAGGGCGAGCATCTCGGCCATCTTCTCCGGGTTGGAGGCCGAGAGGTCGTGCTCCTCGAAGGGGTCTTCGGCGACGTTGAAGAGGTAGAGGTGGTTGTGGTTCCACCCCTGCGAGATCTTCCAATCGCCGTAGCGCAGGCCACGGATGCCGTCCACCTCGAAGCCGAGTACACGCTCGGTGTTACAACGCCCTTCACGCCCAGTGAGCATCGGCACCATGGAGACCCCGTCCATCGGCGTGGTCGGTGCGCCGTGGTAGTAGGCCGGGTAGTTGATGTCGGCGATGTCGAGCATGGTCGGTAGCAGGTCGGTCACCGACCAGAGGCAGTTGTTGAGGTGCTGCCCCTGGGTCACACCGGGGTAGGTGACGAAGGCCATGCCGATCAAACCACCGTCGAAGGTGTCGCCCTTGACGCCACGATGCGGGGTACCCATGACGGTCGCCCACTCGTTGTTCGGCCCGAGCCAAGAGTAGGCGGAGCCCATCTCGCCGAGCATGGTCTGGAACTCACCCTCGCCCATGGCCGCGAGCTGGGCCTCGTCGTACTCGTGATAGGTGAAGTTGGCCGGCATGTGGCCGAAGGAGCTGTTGGAGGCACCGTTGTCGGAGTAGACGAAGAAGACGGTGTTGTCGTACTCACCCAGCGCCTTGAGCTTGGCCACCAGACGCCCGATGTTCTCGTCGAGGGTCTTGATCTCGGCGGCGTAGACGGCCATGCGGTGCGCCTCGAAGGCCTGCTTGCGCGGGCTCAGGCTATCCCAGGCGGGTACATTGGCCGGCATCGGCGGCAGGACGGTGTCGGCAGGCAGCAAGCCACGCGCCTTGAGGCGGGCGAAGCGCGCCTCGCGGATCTTGTCCCACCCCTGCATATAGACCGGCACCATGCTGTCGATGCGCGCCTTGGGCGCCTGCAGTGGCTGGTGTGGGGCGATGTAGGACATGTTCAGGTAGAAGGGTGAGGCGCCGTCGGTCGCCTTCCAGGTGTCGAGCATGCGGAACGCCTGGTCGGTGAAGAGGTCCTCGGCGATCTGGAACGGCGGCAGGCCGCTCATATCCATCTCGTGGCCATTCTCGTTCCACATACTGGCACGGCCGAAGCGGTGCGAGGCCGGGTGCTCGGTGATCAGCTCCCCATCCTTGCCGGTAATGTAGGTCACCTCACCACCGGGCAGCACTACACCGCGGGTCTGGTCGAAGCCACGGTTATAGGGGAAGTAGGCCTCTTCACCCTCTTCGTGTCCGCCCAGGTGCCACTTGCCGGTGAACATGGTGTGGTAGCCGCCGTCGTGCAGCAGCTCGGCGAGGTTGGGCACATCGAGGGACATCACCCCCTCGTAGCCCGGCTGCCCCCGCTGCTCATCACGCAGGGTCTCGGCCATGGAGCCCATGCCGGCGCTGTGGTTGTCCTTGCCGGTGAAGAGCATGGCACGCGACGGCGACGAAGAGGCGGCCGCGTAGAAGTCGCTGAGGATCATGCTGTCCGCCGCCAACGCCTCGATGTTGGGGGTCTCCACCTCGCCGCCGAACAGGGCGATATCGGAGTACCCCATGTCGTCGATGACGATGGTGACGAAGTTGGTCTTGCCGCTGCGGTGGGCGGCGGTAGGTGCCTGCTCGGGGAGCACAGTTTGGTGACTGCAGCCCGCCAACATGCCGCTGGCACACAGTGCGGCGATCGTTGCCCTTAGGTTCATCGTTGTTCCCTCTGTTATTGCAGGCGTCGGCCTGCGTGTTATTGCGAATAGTGCGTACGATAGAGCGCGGCGAGCCGCTCCAACTCCGGGTGGGCGCGCTTGAAGAAGTCGAGATAGGCCGCACAGAAGCGGTTGTGCCCCTGGTCGCGGGGGTCGCGCAGGCGGTCTTTGATACAGCCGCCGTAGCAGAGCTTGAGCCAGCGGCAACGGGCACAAGTCTCACCATAGTCCGCCTTGCGCTGGCCAAAGGCGCGATGCGCCGCGGAGTCGAAGGCCCCTTGCAGCCCCTCCTCGAAGAGGTGACCGACGCGGCTCTGTGCATCGACCAGGAAGTCGCAGGAGTAGAGGTCCCCGGTATGCTCCGCGACTAGGTAGACGGCGCAATCCTGCAACATGGCGCAGTGGTCGGGGACCATCCCCACATAGCGCTTCACCAAGGCATCGAAAAAGCGAATAGAGGAGCCCTGGCGCAGGTGCGCCCAATCGAAGTCCTCCAGCCACAGTTCGAACAGACGGGTGAGGAAGCGCCCGTAGGCCTGCGCATCGACGGAGAAGGGGGCGGCGCGCGTCGGGTCGTTGGGGTCGCTCTCCACGACTGGACTGAACTGCATAAAGCTGAAGCCGTGCGCGGTAAAGAAGCGATAGATCGCCTCGGCATGCTGCACCGAGTGGTCGTTGACCGTGGCCAACACATTCACCTCGACACCCCGGTCGAGCAGCAGGCGCGCATTGGCGAAGGCGCGCTCGAAGGTGCCCTGCCCGCGCGCATCCTTGCGATAGCGGTCGTGCACCGCTTGGGGACCATCGAGCGAGACCCCCACGAGGAAATTCTCACGCCGCAGAAAGTCGGCCCACGCCTCATCGAGCAGCAGGCCGTGGGTCTGCAACGCATTGAAATAGCGCTGTCCGGGGCGGCAGTAGCGTCGTTGCAGCGCCACCGCACGCTCGAAGAACGCCAGCCCCATGATCGTCGGCTCCCCCCCGTGCCAGGTGAAGGTCGGTGCGTTGGAGCAGGCGAACATCTGCCGGATCAGCCCTTCGAGCACCTCATCGGACATGCGATGCCGGGAGACCGGCCCCGGATAGAGGGCGTGTTTCTCCAAGTAGAAGCAGTAGTCGCAGTGGATGTTGCAGAAGGAGCCGACCGGTTTGATCAGCAGACTCTGGAGATGGCGCATGGTCGCTTACCGAGCTGTCGCATTGCGATCCGAGCGGCGCCCGTGGGCGCCGCCCACCCCTGGGATTAGAAGCTCAGACTCCAGGAGGCGACGGTACGCATATCGTCGTTGCCGCCGTTGGCCTCTTCGCCCGCCTGGGAGAAGGTCAGGGTGATGTTGCCCATCTGCTCGGTCGCCTTGGTCAGCTCGACGCTGGTGTGGGTGTAGTCATCCATGAAGCTCTTGTCACTGTAGTTGTACTGACCCAACTTCAGACCGAGGGTGACATGCTCCTGGAGCGGAAAGCTGAGACCGAGGGCGGCGTACACCGAGCCGGTCTCGTCCTCGACATCGTTGTCGAACATGTAGGCCACTTCGAGGGAGCCGACGCCGTAGTTGCCCTTGACGATGAACTCCTTCATGTCATAGCCGCTGTACATGGGGTACTGCACCTGCACCACGGAGAGGTCGTAGCCCACAGCGCCGACCTGCCCGGCGTAGCCCAGGGTCGTATCCAGCTCGTAGCCACTCCCGGCGAAGCTGGTGTTGACCGTCCAGACGCCCACATGCAGGCCGTTTTCGGCGTAGAGGTCGAAGCCACCAGAGGTGGCGCTCTGGTCACTCGCCTGACCACGCCAGAGGAAGTTGCTGGCGACGGTGACGTTGCCATAGATCGCCAGTTCGGCCTGGACGGGCAGCGCGGCACAGCCGAGTGCCAGGAGGGCGAGCAGGTGCTTGGCCGGATGGTTCTTCATGGGTCGATTCTCCTATTGTGTTCGCGGATTGAGAGGGTCTCAGTGGTGTCGTATGCGAGCGGTGCGGGCCGCGTCATCAGGCACTCGGGGGTTCGATCTTGTGGGCCACGTAATCCCCGAGCACCAGTACATCGATACCGCTGTTGAGGAAGGTGTTGACCGCGTCGCGCGGTGAGCAGACCACCGGCTCACCGGCGACGTTGAACGAGGTGTTGATCAAACAAGGGGTACCGGTCTTCTCGCCGAACGCGGTCAGCAGGGCGTAGAGCTTGGCGTTCTGCGCCGCGGTGACGGTCTGCAGGCGTGAGGTGTCATCGAAGTGCAGCGCGCTCGGCAGCCGCGCGGCCATATCCGGCTTCACGTCGAAGACGAAAGTCATGTAGGGCGAGGTCTGCTTCTTGCCGAGCTCGAAATAGGTCGGCGCCGCCTCCTCCACCATCACCCCGGCGAAGGGGCGGAACGCCTCGCGATACTTCACCTTGGCGTTGATGATGTCCTTCATGTCGTCGAACTGGGGACTGGCGAGGATGCTGCGGTTGCCGAGCGCACGCGGGCCCGACTCCATGCGCCCCTGGAACCAGCCGAGGATCTTCTTCTCGGTCAGGTAGCCCACCAGACGCTCGCGCAGTTGCGCCCCCTCCAGACGCTCGAAACGGAGCGCATCGGAGCGCGCCTCCAGGGCCTGGCGCATCACCTCGTCGCTGTACTCCGGCCCCAGATAGGGGGTGATGGTGTGCGGGGTGAACGCCTTCGTCTGGTAGACCTGATAGAAGGCCGCGCCGATGGCCACACCGGTGTCGCTGGCGGCGAAGCTGACGGCGATATCCTTGAAGCGCGACTGCTTCAGCAGCTTGCCGTTGTTGACGCAGTTGAGCGCCACGCCCCCCTCGATGAAGAGGTGATCGTGCGCGCTGCGCTGCTCCAGGTAGCGCACCTGGTGCAGGGTCGCCAGTTCGGTGAGGTGCTGAACGAACCAGGCCATCTTGTGGTCGGTGCTCTCACTACGCGGGCCGAAGTAGGCCTCGAAGAAGCGGTAGTAGTCGGTGTGACCGTCTACATCGTCCGGCACCTTGAGCTGGTAACGCCCCTCGGGCAGCAGCTCGATGAATGCCTCTACGTCGTAGCCTGGGTCCTGTTTGACGAAGGGGGCGAGGGCCATCACTTTGTACTCGTCGCTATTGGGGGTAAACCCGAGGTAGCGGGTGAACTTGCGGTAGAGCACACCGAGGGAGTTGGGGATCGAGACGTTGTCGAAGATATGAAAGCCGTCGCGATCGATCTCGCCGAGGCTCGCCGAGAAGGCCTCACCGCGCCCATCGGTGACCAGAAAGGCACTCGGACGCAGGTCGCTGACGTAGAAGCCCGCCATCATGTGCGCCAGGTGGTGCGGCACGAAGACGAAGCGCTCCGGGCCGAAGTCGGTGCCCATGCGGCAGTTGAAGTCCTGGATCACCGTCTCGTGGGAGGCGACCTGGTAGTACATGGTCTTGAGCTTCTCGTAGAGCTCGACCTTCTTCTCCAGCTTATCCTCACCGCGGAAGATGTGACTGAAGATACCGCTGATCCACGCCTCGTTGCAGTCCCAGGGGATGGCCACCAGGTCCACATCCTCGACACTCACGCCCCCCTCTTGGAGGCAGTAGCGCACCGCCTGCTCGGGAAAGTCGGGGCTCTTCTTGATGCGGTTGAAGCGCTCCTCCTCGGCGGCGGCGATCAGTACACCATCCTTGAACAGCGCGGCACTGGCATCGTGGCCCATCAGCAGGTTGCGGTCGTTGCCGACACTGCCGAAATAGGCGCCGAAGAACGCCGCGGATTTACTGAAACCGTTACAACCTAAAACTATCATCTCAACCTCTCGGGGGGGCCTGGGTGTATCTGCCACAAGGGCTAAGAGCGGTGTGCCTCGGCACGCGCCAAACTCTCTTTGACCATCTGTGCCAGCGCCGGATTATTCACTGGTGAGACCATGGTGAAGTGGTTACCAGGGGCGTCCAATACCCGGTACTCACCGCGGGTGTAGCGCGCCCAGACGTGACTCGGGTTGCCCATCTGTTCATCGAACGGGATGCTCTCGGAGGGCTTGAGAAAGTCGATGGGCGCGGCGACGCTGTGCGCCGGGTGGTAGTCGGCCACGGTGGCGTTGTGGTGCTTGTACATGCGGAACCAGTGGTGGGCGTAGGCCTGGTCGATATCGGGGGTGAAGAGACCGGAGAGCTTCACCTCCTGCAACAGGTAGGCGACCTTCTTCTCCGTATCGTCCTGGAGATCGAGCTGGTCGAGACTGACCCCGTGGTAGTGGGGCAGACGGTCCATGAGAAACTCGAAGTCGTCCTGTTTGCAGACGTCGGCGGTCGGTGCCGGGGTGTCGATCATCAGCAGCTCGATGACACGCTCACCGCTGTTTTCGAGCAGGCGCGCCATCTCGAAGGCGACGGTGGCGCCGAACGACCAACCGCCGAGCAGGTAGGGGCCGTGCGGCTGGACCTCGCGCACCGCAGCGACGTAGTCGATGGCCATCTGCTCGATCGAGTCGTGGAACGCGTCGCCCATCTCGATGCCGCGCGGCTGAAAGGCGTAGAACGGCCGTTCGCCGCCCATCAGGTTGGCGATCTCCAGGTAGTCGAAGGCGGTGCCACCGGAGGCATGCACAAAGAACACCGGGCGCTTCTCACCCCGTGCATCGAGGCAGACCAACGGTCTGTAGCTGTGCTTTCCACCCTTACGGATCAGTGCCGCCAACTGCTCCAGGCGCTTGTGTTCGAACAGGGCGTGCATCGGCACCTCCAGCGCGAACTCCTTCTGGATGTTGAACAGCAGGCGAATGGCCAGCAGCGAGTCACCACCGATGGCGAAGAAGTCGTCCACCACGCTCACTGGGGCGTGGTCGAGCAGCGCCTCCCAGAGGCGCGCCAGACGGAACTCGATATCGTCGCGTGGGTTGAGGTAGTTCGGCGCACCCTCCTGACCCGCCACGACCGCTGTGGCGGCCTCGACCGGCTCGGCAACGAACTGCAAGCGACCATCGTGGCCCCAGCGTGCGCGGCGCCCGCTGCGCACCAGCCGGGTCACCGCCCCTTCGAGGGTGACCTCGTGCAGATAGCTCGCCGCCAGATCGGGATAGGCCTCCAGGAGACGCGGCAGCATGGGGTGGTCGAGATGCACCTCACCACTCACCCCCTGCGGTAACAGACGCCCCACCGGGTCGAGCAGCACCACCCGACCCGTGCCACCCACCTCCAGGATGGTGGTCAAGCCAGGCACCTCGTCGGCCAGCGGCAGCTCACTGATCCAGTCGCTGTCGAACGCCGCCTCACCCCAGGCGTCGAGCTGTGCACGCTCGTGCGCCTCGATCCAGGGGAGCTCGGCGTGGGGCAGGTGTGGTGCCTCGACCGCGGCACTCAGGAGCCGTTCCAGGTGGTGCGCCATCTGCTCGATGGTGTCGCGCTCGAAGAGTGCCTCGACATAGTAGAGGGTACAGAGGAACGCCTCCCCTTCGATGATGTTGAGGGTGAGGTCGAACTGCCCCTCCATCTGCGCGAAATCGACTCGGGTCAGACGTAGCGCGTCGCCCCCCTGCCCCGCCAGGGCGAGAAAGTCCGCCCCCTTGTAGTCGAGCATCACCTGAAACAGCGGCGAGAGACCCGCCTCACGCTTGTGCAGCAGCGACTTGACCAGCAGCGGGAAGGGGTAGGTGGCGTGCTGGATCGCCTCCAGCACGCGCGGACGATTCTCTCGCACCAGGTCGATGAAGCCCGCCTCGCGACCGTCGCCGGGGGTGCCACGCAGCACCACCGAGTTGGCCAGATAGCCGACGATGTCGGCGTACTTCGGGTGGTGGCGGTTGACCGAGGAGGGGGAGCCGATCCACACCTCGCTCTCGCCGCTGTAGCGCTGCAGGAGGATCTGCAGGGCCGAGAGGAAGAGCGTGAAGAGGGTGCTGTTCTCCTCCTTGGCCATGACCTTGAGGCGGCAACTGAGCGACGTGGGGAGGGTGAAGCTGAATGCCCCGCCCTTGTAGCTCGGCTGCGCCGGGCGTGGATGGTCGAGGGGCAGGCGTAGGGTCGGCACCTCCCCGCCTAGACGCGCCAACCAGTAGGCGCGCATCCGCTCACCCTCGACCCCCTCGACCATCGCTGCCTCGGCACGCACGAAGTCGGCATAGGTGCTGTTGAGCGGGGCCAGGCGCGGGCTCTCACCCTGGCACCTGGCGCGATAGACCTCGAACAGCTCAGCGCCCAACAGGTCGAGCGACTCGGCGTCGCCGAAGATGTGGTGCATGGTCAGCAACAACAGGTGGCGTGTGGGGCTGACGCGCGCCAGGTCGACACGCAGCACCGCGTCACGGGTGATGTCGAAGGGGCGTCGATAGCTCGCCCGCAGTGCCTCCCAGAGTGCGGCCTCGTCGCCCGTCTCATGCAGCGTCCAGTGGTAGTCACCCTGCGGCTGGACGCACTGGCGCGCCTCGCCGTCCACCTGCTCCAGGGTGGTACGTAGGGCCGGATGCCGCACCACCAGGGCGGCCAGCGCCGCGCGCAGGGTCTCGACCAGCAACGCCCCCTCCACGGTCACCGCCCAGGCCATGTTGTAGGCGGTGTTGCTGGGGTCTTGGTTGTAGATCACCCAGAGCCCCTGCTGTCCGTAAGAGAGCGGGAAGTGGTAGGTCTGTGCCTTCTCTTTCAGCAGTTTGGCCAGCAGGGCCTTGCGTTCGGCCGATAGCGTGGGTTGGTTCATGCGCTCTCTCTCATCGAATGCCGTTTAAATCCCGAACTGGGCGAGCAGCCGCTCGACCTCGTCGTCACTGAGGTTCTCCAGGTTGGCGCTGAGGCGGTCGATATCGGCGGCGTCGAGTGACGCCTCGCCATCGTCGGACGCCGTGTCCACCTCGGCCAGCGGCGTGGCCGCATCGATCAGCGGGGCCAGGGCGGCGACACACATCTGGTCGAAGATGTCACCGATGGTCAGCTCGCGTCGGAACTCGGCCTGCACCGCGTTGTAGATCTGCACCATCGCCAGGGAGTCGGCACCGAGGTCGAAGAAGCGATCATCGAGGCCGACACTGGCCACCCCGAGTACCCGCCCGACCACCCCGGCGAGACGCTGTTCGGTCTCGCTCAGGGCTCGCTCGACACGCGGGGCGGTGGCGTGGGTACGCCGCACCTCGGGCAGCGGCAGGGCCTTGCGGTCGACCTTGCCGTTGGCACTGAGCGGGATCGCATCGAGTTCGACGATGGCGCTCGGCACCATATAGCCCGGTAGGTGCTCGGCGAGGTGTTTGCGCAACTGCTGCGCCAGCGGTTCGAGTGCCGGGCTGGCCTGACTCAGGCGCGCCATCTGCTCGCTGGCGATCGCGCCGCCGAGGAAGCTGTGGACCATCTCCTGCTGCGGGTCGAGCGCCAGGGCCTCTGCCTGGGCGAAGTTCATCAGCCCGATGGGGCAGAGCCCGAGCTGGTACTGCCCCGCCTCCATCATCAGCAGCTGGCTGATGTAGCCCGCCTCCAGCAGGCAGAAGTCGCGTGCGTGGGTGCCGTAGAGCGGTTCTATGGCACGGTAGTCGGCGACCAGG
The DNA here is from genome assembly GCA_003252455.1 of Gammaproteobacteria bacterium. Classification (GTDB taxonomy): domain Bacteria; phylum Pseudomonadota; class Gammaproteobacteria; order Thiohalomonadales; family Thiohalomonadaceae; genus SZUA-467. The sequence continues at coordinate 19,014 of QKED01000015.1, read as the reverse complement.
AAGAGCACGAAGGCGGCCTGGTCGAAGATCAAGCGATTACCGCCGTCGTAGTGCGCCCGCTCCATCTCGGGGCCAGCACCGACCTGTAGCAGGCGGTGCGCGAGCGGGTCGTGATAGTAGTAGCCACCGGCGAGGCCGGTGACCCGCCCCGGCTTGATGTAGAGGTAACACTGCACCGGGTAGAGGCTACCCGCCGAGCCGTAGCGATACTTGGGCAGCACCCCCTGCTCGAACTGGCGCGGCTGCAACTGGCCGAGCAGCCGTCCCAGTTCTGGCAGCGCCACCGGCTGGTCGAGGAAGTGGCGAAAGCTCTGGCGCCTCAGGTAGGCGGCGTCGTCCAACCCCGCCCCCTCCAGGGCGACCTCGGCCCGCCCCTCCAGGCTGCGCAGGCGTCCCGGCTGGGCGAGGCGAAACTGCATGCGCTCGGTGGCCTCGGTGATCAGGCCGGGGGCCGCCTCGGGCATATAGGCCAGGTCCTCGCTCTGGCGTCGCTGCGCCGTGCGCGCCGCCTCGGTGGGGACGTAGTAGGCCACCAGTTGTTTGTCGCTGCGGCTCGCACCCACCGCCGCGACCACCCCGGAGGCGACCGCCGGGTGGCGTAACAGCTGACTCTCGATCTCGCCGAGTTCGATGCGATAACCGCTGATCTTGACCTGGAAATCCTCTCGCCCGAGGAACTCGATGTTGCCATCGGGCAGATAGCGCCCCAGGTCGCCGGTGTTGTAGAGGCGCTCGCCGCTGCGGGGGTGGGTGAAGAACTGGGCGTTGGTCCGCTCCTCGTCACGCCAGTAGCCGAGCGCCACACCGACACCACCGATGCAGAGCTGCCCAGGGACCCAGTCGGGGCAGTCGTCCAGGCGCGCGTTGAGGATGCGGAAGTACTGGTTGGTCAAGGGTACGCCGTAGGGGATGCTCTTCCACTGCGGCTCGATGCGCTCGATGGGGAAGTGGTTGGACCAGATAGAGGCCTCGGTGGCCCCACCCAGACTGTAGCGGCGCGCATTGGGGAAGAGTGCCCGAATGCGCTCGGGCAGCTCCAGCGGGATCCAGTCACCGCTTAGCATCACCAGACCCAGCGGTGCGTCGAGCGGCGTCGCGCCCAGATACTCGACCAACATGGCCATGAGCGCCGGGACCGTGTTCCACAGGGTCACCCCATGCGCCTGCATCAGTTCGGCCCACTGCGAGGGGTCGCGCCGCGCCTCGGCCAACGGCATCACCAGGGCGCCACCCGCAGCGAGCAGGCCGAAGATATCGTAGACCGAGAGGTCGAAGTTGAGGGCCGAGAGGGCCAATACCCGGTCATCCGGGCCGACGCCGTAGCGGCGATTGATATCGAGCACGGTGTTGACCGCGCCGCGATGGTCGATCACCACCCCTTTGGGGCTACCGGTGGAGCCGGAGGTGTAGATGACGTAGGCCAGATCGGTCGCCTCTCCCTGCACTGCGGGCGGGGCGACCACCTGCGGCGTCCCCTCGCCGGGCGGGGCCACGGCCAGGCGCGGCAACTCCGTGGGCCACGGGTGCGCCGTCTCGACCCAAGGCTGGGTGAGCACGGCGCGCGCCTGCGCCTGGTCGAGGATGTAGTGCAGTCGCTCCGTGGGCTGATCCGGGTCGATGGGCACGTAGGCCGCACCGGCCATCTGCACGCCGAGGACCGCCACCACCTGCTCCCACCCCTTCTCCATCACCACACCCACCAACTGGTTGCGCCCCACCCCTAGGTCGTGCAGCCAGTGCGCCACCAGGGCGGCCTCGCGGGCGAGTTCCGCGTAGTCGAGGCGGCGCAGCGGGGTGATCACCGCCGGGCGTGCCCCGTGCAGGCGGGCCTGGGCGAGGAACAGCTCGTGCAGGCGCGCCTCAGCGATCGGCGCCTCGGTGGCATTGACCCGCGCGCGCGTCGCCCGTTGCGCCTCGGGCAGTAGCTCGGGGCTCGTGGCCGTCCACAGCGCGGGCTCGATGGCCAGGCGGCGCAGCAGGTCGAGGAAGGCGCCGTACATGGCGTCGACCATCCCGGCGGGGAAGAGGTCGTCGACCACATCCCACACCACACGCAGGCGCCCTTGGCTCTCCCCGACCTGACAATCGAGCCACACCTGTGGGGTCTGGCTGAAGCCGTGTACCGGCTCACCCAGCCACTCGTCGCGCTGGGCGAGGCCGACACCACTGGTGAAGATGACCGGCATGCGCACCGGCGCACCCTGGCGCCGTGCGCTCAGCGCCCGCATGACCCGCACCGCACTGTAGACGCGTTGCTCCATGTCGCTCCAGAGGCGCTGTTGCAGACGCTGGGTACGCTGCGCCAGGCTCTCGTCGGCGGCGCGGTTGTCCACCTCCAGCAGGTTGACGCTGGTGAAGTCGCCCACCAGCTTGTGGATCTGCGCCATATCACCCAGTTCCAGGCGGTTGAACAGGGTCAGATTGATGGCGAAGTGTGGTTGCTTGCTCCAGCGGCTCAACACCTCGGCGAAGGCCGCGAGCAGCAGCACCGTGGCGGTCACCCCCTGCCCCTTGGCCACCTCCTTGAGGCGCCCCCAGGTGGTGGCATCGAGCAGGGTGCGACGGCTACTGAAGATCGGGCGTGTAAGCTGCTCGGGGTCGAGGGCCAGGGGCAACTCCGGGGCCGCGGGCAGGTGGTCGAGTCGCGCCTCCCAATAGGCCTTGGCACGGGCATAGAGCGCCGTCTCGTGTAGACGCCGTTCGGCCAGCACGTAGTCACGGAAGGAGAGCGCCAGCGGCGCCAGCGGTCGCTCGGGGTGGTGGTAGAGTTCGCCCCACTCGTCGAGCAGCAACCCGAGGCTCCCCCAGTCGGCGATGAGCATGTCGAGGGCCAGGTGGATACGCACCTCGCCCTGCGGCAGCAGGCTCAGGCAGAGGCGGTGCAGCGGCCAGCGCTGCGGCACGAAGGGGGTGACCAGCATCTCTTGGCGCAGCGCGCCGAGGTGCTGCTGCAACGCATCGGGTTGCCCCTCGCGCAGGTCGAAGCAAGCCACATCCAGGCGCGGCGGCGCGGCCAGGATCTGCTGCTCGCCACTGGGCAAGACGATGGTGCGCAGCGCCTCGTGGCGCTCCACCAAGTGGCGCCAACTCTCCGCCAGGCGCTCGGGGTCGAGCCCCTGCACGGCGAACTCGTCATAGAAGTGGCTCGGGGTGTTGAGCTCGAAGCGCCCGCTGCGCCCTACCCAGTAGGCCTCCTGGATATCGGTGAGGGGGAAGGGTTGATAGCGGTTGTCGGGGTCTGGCTCAAGGGTCGGCAACGCCGCATCCGACGCCTGTGCAGCGAGGAAAGCGACCAGCTCCCCCTTACGCGCCTTCAGTTCACCCTGGAGGGTCGGCGTCATGGCCCCGGCGCGCGCCTTGAAGCGCAGCTGGCCCTGCTCATCGAGCCAGAGATTGACCCCCTGCTGCTGCACGGCCTGGATAAACGCATCTATCGACATGGCGTCACTCGATCCTTCACTCATAACACGCTCGTGGGCACTCTTAGTCATGCGGGTAGTCAGGCGGGTCGGCCAGCGCGCCACCCCGTTGGATGGCGATGGGGGGCTGCTGGTGCGACTCGACATGGGTCTCCAGCACCCAGTAACTCGCCCCATCGGACCCCGCATCGAGGGGGGTAAAGCCGAGTTTGGCGTAGTGTTCGGCGACGATGCCGTTGCGCTCGGTGGGGCGATAACAGCCATGCAGCGCGTCGATGCCCTGGGCGCGTGCCTGCACCAATAGCTCGCCGAGCAGGGCCTGCTCGACCCCGCGCCCGAGCACGCGACAACTCATCAACCAGGTGTCGATCGCCCAGGCACTCCCCTGGCGGCGGCAGATGAGCACGGCGATCACCCCGTTGTCACCGAAGCGGTCGCGTAGACGCGCCTGTAGGGTGAAGACCTCCGGGTCCTGCTCCAACGCGCTCACCTGCTCCTCGGTGTAGCGGCGGGTGGTGAGATTGAACTGGTTGGACTTGTTGATCAGCTGGGTGATACGCGCCCGTGCGGTGGCATCGAACGGCTGTACCGTCAGGGTCATCTGTAGCGAGGCGAGATAGGCGTCGAGGTCGTCCACCTGACCCTGGAGTGCCACGCGCTCGGCATTGGCCTGGTAGTAGTCGGCACGGCGGCGATCCTCCTCGGAGAAGGTATCGGCCTCGAAGTAACCGGCGGCGAGCAGGGTGCGGCGATAGAGCGCGGGGTTCTCCGGCAGCTCGGGGACAGCCACCTGCGGTAACAGTTGGCGTACCAGCGCGCGCTCGACCGGGTTGTCGTCGAGGAACACCAGGGCATCGAGGCCCAGGGAGAGTGCCTTGGCGATGGCGCTGATGTTGCTCGCCTTGTCCTCCCAGTTGGCCTGAAACACCGCGATATGCTCCTCCTTGAGCAGCATGTCGGGGTGCTCACGAAACGGCAGTCGCGCCACCGTGTCACTGTTTTTCGAGGAGACCGCCAGCACCACCCCACGTCCGCGCAGCTCCAGCGCGGTCTGCTGCACCTCCAGGTGTGCCTCGCCACGGGCGTCCCCCTGACCGAGGTGGATACCCTCCAGGCCGTCGTCACCGATCACCCCGCCCCACAGCGTGTTATCGAGGTCGAGCACCAGGGCACGCCGACTCTTGCCGCGCGCGGCGGCGAGGCGGCGCATGACGTGGTCGGCGTAGAGCGGTAGATAGGCGGCGGCGAAGGGGAGTTTGGCCATCTGCCAAAAGGCCGGGTCGTGCCACTCGGCAAGCCCCACCGTCTCGGCGAGCGCGGCGGTATCGAGCAGACGGTCGCTGGAGGTGGCCAGACGCAGGGTGAGTTCGCGATTGAACTCTCGCACCAGGTGGTCGAGGCTACCCGGCAGGGAGGACTCCAAGGAGCCCCCTGGCGCCTCGGGTGGGCGGGCCAGGGTCTGCACCAGGCAGAAGGCGCCGCTGTTGCGCCGTACGGCGGTGCGGATCGCCTCCAGCTCGGTCAGGGCCGCTTCCAGCGTGGCACGCGCCTGTGCGGCGTCACCCGGCGTCGGCAGGAGCGGCAGAGCGCGATAGTCGAGGGCGAGCAGCACCACGTCGGGCCGGGCGCGATTGAACGCGGAGTCGGGGTCGAGGGCCGACTGGAGCACCTGCCCGAAGGGCGCCTCGATACACTCCAGGGCGAAGCCATGGCGCGCCGCCGTGGCCACTAGTGCCGGGACCAGTAGTGCGGTGGTGGCGTTGCTCAACAGACCGAGGCGCAGGGGTTGCAGCGGGGCGAGGGCGAGGCCGCGTGCACGTGCCTGCTCGATCACCTTGGCCAGACGTGCCAGGGCGTTGTCATCGAGGGCGAAGCCGGCCAGAGTGGCGATGCGCCGCCCCAGGTCACCCTCGCGTTCGAGCAGCGCATCGCACAAGCGGGTGAAGTTCTTCGGCGTGGCCGGGAGCCAGCCCAGGTCACGGTAGAGGGCGCCACTCATGCTCCGGCCTCCGCTACGGCGGTGAGCCCTGGGTGGTCAGCGTCACAGTGGATCAGCTCGATGAGCCCGAACCCGACCACGTAGTGAAAGGAGACCTCGACCCCACCGAACAGCACCGCCGCCTTCGCCTCCACGGCTGGCAGGAGCAGATGCCCGTCGGCCTGCAACCGGGCCAACGCCTGCTCCGGTTCGGGGCAGGTGAAGCAGAGGTGGTAGAGCTGACTGTCGCGTTTGGCCAGGATCTTGTCCACGGGCGAGGGCCCCTCCCCGGCACCGGGCCAGATCAGCTCTACGGCGGGCATGCTCGGGTGCTCGCAGAGGGCCAGATTGACCCCCTGTAGCGGGTCGAAGATCGCCGCACCACGGCGATAGCCGAGGGCATCGAGGAAGGCGGTGGCGGCGCTGGGCTGCTTCACCGCCAGACCGAAGTGGTGAAAGGCCAGACCATAGGCGTTGAACACTCCGCTCGCTGTACTCGCGCTGTTCACCATGAGTCTCCTACGGGTTGTGTCGGGTTGGGCGCAACGCGCGACCGAGGGCAGAGGGTCTGCGCTGTGTGGCGTGGCCTCATAGCACACCCTCCTCATACTCCTCGTCGGCACCGCGATAGGGGGCCAACCACGCATGGGTCTGCGTGGCCAGTTGCGCCACGTTCGGGTGGGCGAGCAGGGTCTGCAGGGTCAGTGGCAGGCGTGCGCCGGTGAGCGGACCCGAGGTCAGCAGACGCTGCAACTCGTTACGCAGCTCGACCGCCATCAGCGAGTCCATGCCGAGGTCGAGCAGCGGGGTCTCGGGGTCGGGCGGCGTACCCAGGCGCAACACCTCCTGAACCTGCGCCTGGATCAGGCGCACCATGGCCGCCTCGGCCGCCTCGGTTGGCGCCAGCAACCACTGCTGCAACCACTCACCCGCACCCACCGCCTCGCCCTGTACCACCAGCTCATCGAGCAGGCGCGGGAGGCGTTGGCCGAGGGCGGCGCCGTAGCGCCCCCAATCCACCTCGACCACCGCCGCTGCGGCGACCCCGGAGGTGATCAAGGTGCGCTGAGCGGCGATGGCCGTCGCGCCTGCGAGCGGGGTAAAGCCCTGCGCCGCCAGCTGCGCACGCGCCGCTGCGCCGCTGGCCATGCCGCCATCGGCCCAGGGGCCCCAGGCCAGGCTGGTGGCCACATGCCCCGCGGCACGGCGCTGCGCGGCGAGGGCGTCGAGATAGGCGTTGGCCGCGGCGTAGCCACCCTGCCCCGGATTGCCCAGCAGGGCGGCGAGTGAGCTGAAGAGTACGAAACGTTCGAGGGTGAGACCACGGGTGGCGCGGTCGAGGTGATAGGCACCGAGTACCTTCGGGCGCAGGACGCGTGCCAGCCGCTCGCCGTCGAGGTGATCGATCAGTGCGTCGTCGAGCACACCGGCGGCGTGCACCACACCGCACAGCGCCGGCCACTCCCCCCCGAAGCGCCCGACCAGGGCCTCGACCTGGGCGGCATCCGCCACATCGACCTGCACCGAGACCAGGGTGGCCTGAAACTCGTGTGCGAGGCGATCGAGCGCCTGCTGTCGCGTCGGCGAGGGTGCGCTGCGCGCCGCCAACACGGCGTGCCGCCCCCCCTCCTCCAGCCAGGCCCGCAACACCACCTGAGCGAGGGCACCGGTGCCGCCGGTGATGAGGGTACTGCCCGCGTGGGTGGCGGGTGGGTCGAGCACGACCACCAGCTTGCCGGTGTGCCGCCCCTGCTGCAGGGTGTGCAGGGCCAGCGGCAGCTCGCTCAAGGGGTAGATGCGCCGCCCCAGGGGACGCAGCGTATGGTCTGCAAAGCGTCCCATCAGCGCACGCAGCAGCGCCCCCAGCCGTGCCGGTTCATGCTGCGTCCAGTGGTCGAGGGCGAGGGTCTGGTAGGCGACATCCGGGCGCGCCGCGGCCATCTCGACCGGGCTCCAGATGTCGCGCTTGGCGATCTCGACGAAGCGCCCACCGGGGGCCAGGCAACTGAGCGAGGCGGCGATGAAGCCCTCGCCGGTGAGGCTGTTGAGGACCAGCGCCACCCCCTCACCGCCGGTATCGCGACGTAGTGCCGCGGCAAAGTCGAGGCTGCGCGAGTCGTAGACGTGCGTCACCCCCTGCGCCCGTAACAGGGGCTGTTTGGAGCGACTCGCGGTGGCGTAGACCTCGGCACCGAGGGCCTGTGCGAGCTGCACGGCGGCCTGCCCCACACCACCGGCGGCGGCGTGGATCAGGACCCGCTCACCGGCCTTCAGCCCACCGAGTTGGAGCACCGCCTGGGCGGTGCAGAAGGCGATTGGCAGGGTGGCCGCCGCCGTGTAGTCGAGCGCCTCGGGCAGGTGGCAGAGCAGCTCCGCGCGGGCATTCACACGCGTGCTGAAACCACCACCGACGATCCCGACCACCCGCTCCCCTGGGGAGAAGCCACTCACCCCGGCACCGACCGCGGTGACCACACCGGCCACCTCGTCCCCCAGGGTCAGGGCATCGTCACTCGCCGGGTAGGCGCCCAGGGTCTTGAGCAGGTCACGGAAGTTGACGCCACAGGCGTAGACGCGCAACTGCACCTCGCCCGGAGCGGGTGGCGACACGACCAGGGTATCGAGTCGCAACTGCTTGAGCGAGCCGGCACTCGGCAGTGTCAGCCGCACCTCGCCCTCGGGCCGCGCCAGTTGTGGGCCGTCGCGCCAGTGCCGCAAGCGGGGGACGAAGCGGGTGGTATCGCGCAGTGCCTGACACTCTTCGTCGTGCTGGAGCAGACACTGGGCCAGGAGCGGGTTGTCCAGACGGTCCACATCGAGCAGTCGACTGCCCAACTGCGGCTGCTCGCTGAGCAGCGTCCGACCCAGGCCCCAGAGGGTGGCCTGGGCCGCATGCGGCGCCTCCCCCGGGGTCAGGGCGAGCGCCTGCTCGGTGAGCAACAAGAGGGTGTCACAGGGTAGCTCGGGGTGGGCGAGCAGCGCCTGCACGGCGCGCCTGCCCGCCTCGACCTGCGCCAGTGGCGCCAGCGCCGGGTCGCTGAGCGACGCCTCGGCGAGCGGCAACAGGGCGAGACCCGCCCACCCCGCCGTCGGGTTGGCCGAGGCGGCGGCAAGTGTCGCGGCGAGTGCCTCCGGGTCGACACATTGGCTCGCCTGCCCGAGTGCATCGAGCCCTTGGGCCAGCGCCGTGGTGCGCGCTGCCTCTCCGACCAACAGCCAGGGGCGACGGTGCGTCACGAAGGGCTCCAGGTCCCTGGCCTGCCACTGCTGACGGTAGAGGGTCCGTAGCGCGAGGTCGTCACGCGCCCCCGCGCGGATCGCGCTGCGCCGGTAACTCACGCCACGCGCCTCGACGACCACCTCGCCCTGCGCGGTGAGGAGCCACAGGTCGAAGCGGCGTTCGTCATCGGCACACGGCAGCGGGCGCAACCAGCACCAGGCCTCGGCACCGAGGCGTCCGACGCAGTGCAGACGCTGGATCTCGAAGGGCAGGAAGGTGGTCTCGGGGCCCATCGCGGCATAGAGTCCGTCACTCGCCTGGAGCGCGGCGTCCAGCAGGGCCGGATGCAGCGACATCCGCCCGTCGTGCGACGACGGGGCGAGGGCGAGGCGCCCGAGTACCTCGTCCGCGCCGCCCCAGAGTTCGACCAGCCCCTGGAACTGGGCGCCATAGTCGAGGCCGCGGGCGGCGCAGTGGCGATAGTGCTCCGCCACCGACAGCGGCGTCGTACAGCGTGCCTTGAGGGTGGCGAGGTCGAGTGGTTCGAGTCGGCTACCCGCCAGGGCGAGCGTCCCCTGTGCGTGGCGTATCCACCCCTCCTCCTGCCCCCCCTCCTGCGGCGCCTCGGCGTAGAGTTCGACACCCAGCCGCTCGCCCTGGCGGCGGGTCAGCAACTCGACGCGGGTCGGCGACTCCTCCAGCACCAGGGGCTGGAGGAGGGTGAGCGACTCGACGCACAGCCCCCCCTCGGGCCAGAACTGCCGACCCAAGGCGAGCAGTTGCGCCACATAACCTGCGGCGGGGAAGACGACGCGCCCCGCCACCCGATGGTCGGCCAGATAGGCGGGGCTGTGGCTGGAGAGGTGGGTGGCGTAGAGCGACTGATCGGGTGCGAGTCCGGCGTGGCTGATCGGCTCACCGAGGAGTGGGTCCGCATGGGGGCGCAGGGTGAAGTCACCACGCCCGTCGAGATCCAGCCAGTGACGCTTGCGCTGAAACGGATAGGTGGGCAGGTCGACACGCGGCTGGGCGTAGGGCGCCTCGACGGCGCTCCAAGCCACAGCGCCCCCCGCACACCACCAGGCGCCTAGGCTCTGTAGCAGGGTCTGCCACGGCTGATCGGGGCGCAGCGAGGGGAGCCAACTCATTGTCTCACCCCGCTCCGGGTCGAGGCACTCGGCGCCCATGCCGCAGAGCACCGGCCTCGGGCCGACCTCGATGCAGTGGTCGACGCCGTAGTCGAGCAGTGCGCGCATCCCCGCCGCGAAGCGTACCGGGGCGAGGGTGTGGCGCACCCAGTAGTCGGCCGTGGCCACCTCAGCCCCGGCCAGGGCGCCGCTGACGTTGGAGATGAGCGCCAGCCTCGGCGGTTGAAAAGCGATCCCCTCGGCCACCGCACGCAGCGGCGCGCACATCGGCGCCATCAGTTCGCTGTGGAAGGCGTGGGAGACCTGTAGCGGGGTGCACTCGACCCCCTCCCCCTGCAACTCACTGCGTAGGGCGCTGAGTGTGGCGTCGCTGCCGGAGAAGACCACACTGCGCGGGCCGTTGTCGGCGGCCAGGGCGAGGCCGGGGTGGCGTGCCAGACGCCCCTGCGCATCCACGCCAGAGAGGCGCGCCGCGAGCATCCCGCCCGCCTCGGGCAGCGCCTGCATCAGGCGCCCACGCGCGGCGATGAGGCGCAGCCCCTCGGCCAGGGTGAAGACCCCGGCAATGCAGGCGGCGACATATTCGCCCACCGAGTGGCCCATGACCACCTCGGGCTCGACACCCCAGCTCTGCCACAGGCGCGCCATGGCGTACTCGACAGCGAACAGCGCCGGTTGGGTGTAGCGGGTCTGGTCGAGCAGCGCGGCCTCTTCACCGAAGAGCAGCGCAAGCAGTGGGCGGTCCAACTCCTCGGCGAGCAGCGCGGCGCACTCATCAATGGCGGCGCGGAAGGTCGGCGCGTCGCGGTAGAGTTCACGCCCCATGCCGAGGTACTGAGAGCCCTGCCCGGTGAAGAGGAAGGCGGCCACCGGTGCCTCGCCCCCGACACGGCGCGCGCTGGCCGTGGCGAGGGCGGCGCGCGCCGTGGCACTGCTCTCGGCGACCAGCGCCAGGCGCAGCCCCAGGGCGCTGCGCCCGCGCGTGGCCGAGGCGGCCAGGGCGGCGAAGGGGGTGCCGTCGTCGAGGCGCGCCAGGTAGGCGGCACGCAGGGCCTCCAGCGCCTCGCCGTCGTGGGCACTGAGGGTGAGCAGTTGGCTGGGGCGCTGCCACTCGGCGCCCTTGGCCTCGGCCGGGGCGGGGGCCGCCTCAAGCACCAGGTGGGCGTTGGTGCCACTGAAGCCGAAGCTGGAGACCCCGACCCGACGCGGCAGGCGCTCGGGCCAGGGTGTGTGTGTGGTGGCCACGCGCAGCGGGTGCGCGGCCCAGTCGAAGCGCCGCGTCGGTGTGGTGCAGTGCAGGTGGGCCGGGATGGCGCCGTGATAGAGCGCCAGGGCCGCCTTGATCAGACCGGCGACCCCGGCGGCGGCCTCCAGGTGGCCGATGTTGGTCTTCACCGAGCCGACGTAGAGTGGCTCGGCGCGCCCGGCGAACTGCGCGGCGAGGGCTTCGAGTTCGATCGGGTCGCCGAGGGCGGTACCGGTACCGTGCGCCTCCAGGTAGCCGATATCCCCCGCCACCACCCCGGCGTCGGCCAGGGCGGCGGCGACCACGCGCTGCTGCGCCGGGCCGTGGGGCACGGTGAGGCCGCTGGTGTGGCCGTCCTGATTCACCGCGCTGCCGCGCAGCACGGCGTAGACGCGATCGCCCGCCGCCTGCGCGTCGCACAGCCGCTTGAGCACCACCACGCCGCACCCCTCGCCGCGCACATAGCCGTCGGCGCGGTCGTCGAAGCTCTTGCAGCGTCCGTCCGGGGCGAGCATCCCCGCCTCGGCGAAGGTGAGTTGCAGCTCCGGCTCCCAGAGCATGTTGACGCCACCGGCCAGGGCCAGGTCGCACTCGCCGCGGCGCAACGCCTGTAGCGCCTGATGCACCGCCACCAGCGAGGAGGAGCAGGCGGTGTTGAGCGCCACCGCCGGGCCCTGTAGGCCGAGGTGGTGGGCCACGCGCCCGGCCACCACGCTGTGTACCGTACCGCTGCCGAGGTAGGCGTCCACTGCGCCGAGGCCCGCCTTGGTGTGGCGCAGGGCGTAGTCGTTGACGCTCACGCCCATGAAGACGCCGGTGGCGCTGCCGTCGAGCGCGCGCGGGGCGATGCCCGCCTCCTCCAGCGCCTCCCAACACACCTCCAGCACCAGGCGCTGCTGTGGGTCCATGCCCACCGCCTCGCGCGGGGAGATGCCGAAGAAGGCGGCGTCGAAGGTCTGGAGTGCCGCATCGTCGAGCAGGCCACCGAAGCGCGGCACGCGCGTGCCATCGAGGCCGGGCCAGCGGGAGTCGGGGGCCGGACGCACGTGGTCCTCACCCTGCGCAAGGAGCGACCAGAGCGCGGCGGGGCCATCGGCACCGGGGAAGCGGCAGCCGATACCGACCACGGCGATAGGGCCGTGCAGGGTGGCCTGGAGGCGGTCGCGCTCGCTGCGCAGGGCGCGCAGCTCACGCAGCGCCTGCTTGAGAAGTTGCTCCTGGTCGATGGCTTGGCTCATGCGGTTCTTTCTACTTTTGTCGGTCTGCGGTCAGCGTGAGAGTTCGGCGGCGAGGAGTGCCGCGAGGTCGTCGCCATCGAGCGCGTCGAGGCCGTCGTCAGCCTCCGGCGTCGGGCTCGGCACGGCTCCGGGGCCACGCACTGCTGGCGCCTGGGCCGGGAAGAGCAGGGCCAGCAGGTGGTCGGCCAGCGGCTGGATGGCAGGGTGGTCGAAGAGCAGGGTGGTGGTCAGCGGCAGGGACAACTCACGCGCCAGCGCCTGGACCAGGTCGGTGGCGGTGAGCGACTCCAGCCCCTGCTCGAACAGCCCTAGGTCGAGGGCGATGCGCTCGGGGTCGTCCAGCTCCAGGCGGGCGGCGACGGCGGCACGCAGCCAGGCGGTGAGGTGGCGGCGGCGCGCGGCGCCCGCGAGTGCACGCAGCTCGTCGCGCAACGCACCGGGGGCACGCGCCACGCGCGGGGCGCAAGCCTCGGCGCTATCCTCCCACACCAGCACCTGCTTACCGGCGAAGCCCGCCGTCTCCAGGGTGCGCAGCGCCTGCTCGATGGCCGTTACCGGGCGCGCCTGATAGGGCAAGGGGCGCAGCTCGCCCGCCGCGACGCGGCGCTGTAGGCGCACCAGCCGGGCGCCGACCCCGGCGGGCGCCTGCTCGACCAGCTCGCGCAGGTCCCAGACGCGGTAGTCGAGGTCGCCACGGCGTGCGGCCACCTGCGCCGGGCTCCAGATGTCGCGCTTGGAGAGTTCGATAAAGCGCCCGCCAGTGCGCAGCAGGTCGAGGCTGGCGGCGATGAAGCCGGGGCCGGTGAGGCTGTTGAGCACTACGTCCACCCCCTGCCCGTGCGTGGCCGTGCGCACCTCGGCGGCGAAGTCGAGGTTGCGCGAGTGGTAGAGGTGGCGCACGCCGAGGCGGCGCAACAGCGGCCACTTGTCGGGGTGGGCGGTGGCGTGGACCTCGGCGCCGAGGGCGTGGGCGATCTGCACCGCCGCCTGCCCTACCCCACCGGCGGCGGCGTGGATCAGCACCCGCTCCCCGGCCCCCAGGGCCGCGACCTCCTCCAGCGCCACGGCGGCGGTGAGGTAGGCGACCGGGAAACCAGCCGCCTCGGTGGGGCTCATGCCGTTGAGCGGCGCGACCAGACCGGCGTCGAGCGTCAGGTAGCGGCGCAGGGCGCCGGGGGCGTAGGCGATCACCGTATCGCCGGGGGCCAACACGGTGACACCGGCCCCGACCGCGACCACCTGTGCGGCGCACTCGGCGCCCAGCGGCGGCGGCTCGGGGTAGAGGCCGAGGGCGATAAGCAGGTCGCGGAAGTTGAGCCCGCTGGCGAGCAGTTGCAGCTCCACCTCGCCCGCCGCGGGGGCACGCCGCGCGCAGCTGGCCAGGGTGAAGCCGCTCAGCTCGCCCGCCGTGCCCGGCAGCAGCGCCAGCGCCGGGGCCACGCCGAGTTCGACCGCGGTGTCGCTCGGCGCCTCGGCCTTTGCACGCAGCTCACGGCGCAGCAGCTTGCCGGTGGGTCCGCGCGGCAAATCCTCGGTGAAACTCAACTGCACCGGTGACTTGAAATCGGCCAGGTGGGCACGGCAGTGGGCGATGATCGCCTGCGCCTCCAGCACGGCCCCCGGCTGGAGGACCACGGCGGCGCGCACCTGCTGACCGAGCAGCGGATGGGGCACGCCGTAGACCCCGGCGGCCTGCACCGCCGGGTGTGCCTCCAGCACCTCCTCGACCTCGAACGGATAGACCTTGAGGCCACCCACGTCGATCATGTCCTTGAGGCGGTCGACGATGTAGAGCCGCCCGGCGGGGTCGAGATAACCGATATCGCCGCTGGCGAGCCAGCCGTCGTGCAGCACCTCGGCGCTCAGCTCGGGGCGCTGCCAGTAGCCGGTCATGACGTTCGGCCCGCGCACCTGCACCTCGCCCAACTCACCGGCGGGCAGCGGCTCACGGTGGTCGTCGACGACGCGCACCGCCACCGCGCGGATCGGCGTACCGACCGAACCCGGTTGTGCCAGCGGGTCGCGGTTGACGCAGACCAGGCTCGCCTCGCTCATGCCGAAGCCGGAGTGGATCGCCACAGCGCAGACGGCATACCAGGCCTCGACCACCTGGCGCGACAACAGGCTCCCGGAGGAGATGCAGCGGCGCAGCGTCGGGGCGTTACCGGCGATGCGCTCGGTGAGCAGTTGGTAGACCGAGGGCACGGCGTAGAGGGTGGTGATGCCCTCGTCGCGCAGGGCGGCGAGCACGCGCTCGACATCGAACTCCGGCTGCAACACCACACAGGCCCCGGCGGCGTGGCTGGCGCCGAAGCCGGAGAACTGGGCGTAGCTGTGGTAGAGCGGCAGATAGATGAGCTGGCGGTCGTCGGCGGCGAGCCCGTAGGCCTCGGCGGCGGCAAAGACGTTGCTGGTGATGTTGCCATGGCTCAGCACCACCGCCTTGGGGGTACCGGTGGTGCCCGAGGTGTAGAGCAGCATGGCCGGGTCGTGCGCGGTGACGCGGTCGAAGGCGTGCAGCTCCGGCAGCGGCGTAGCGCTCGGCGCGGTCAACTCGGCGAAGGGGCGCAGCGCGCCCTCTGCACTGTCTGCACTGTCGCGGCCCACACTCCACCAGTGGCGCACACTGGGGGCACGGGTCAGGAGTGGGGTGATCAGCGCCTCGGCACCGATGAGCGCCACGGCGCCGCTGTCGGCGAGCAGACGCTCCAGCTCCTCGGCGCGCAGTTTGGGGTTGAGTGCCACCAGCACCGCGCCACTGAGCAGGATGCCGTAGTAGGCGGGGAAGAACTCGACACAGTTGCCCAGCAGGAGCGCGACCCGCTCGCCGGGAACGATGCCCGCCGCGCGCAGTCGCGTGGCCAGGCTCAGCGCCGAGTGCGCCAGTTCGCCGTAGCTGTAGTCGACGCCGTCGGCGCGCAGGGCGCACTGCGCGGCGGGCGATTGCCAGAGGGTGGCGGCGACATTATGCATGGCCCTGCTCCCCGGACTCGTTCGACTCCGCCTCGGGATGGGCCTGTAGGCGTGGCAACAGGGCGTGTACCACACCGCTGGCCAAGCCCCCGGTGAAGATGAACACCGAGCCTAAGAAACCGAGGTGGAAGAGCATGACGCCACCTATGCACAGCGCACCGGGGATCATGCTCAGGCGGATGCCCTGGTCGATGTGGCGCTCGTAGCGCCGCGCCAGGTCGAGCAGCGGCACGAACTGGTCGAGGTTGGGGTTGAGCATGACGATGTGCGCGGTGTCGGTGGCCACGGTGGTGGCCCCCTGCAGCGAGACGGAGACGTTGGCCTGCATCATCGCCACACTGTCGTTGATGCCGTCGCCGACGAAACAGACACTACGCCCCTCCTCTTGCAGCTGTTTGACCAGCTCGGCCTTCTGCTCGGGCAGGGTGTCGGCGTGGTACTGGTCGATGCCCAGCTCCTGAGCCAACTGACGCGTGGGGGCCTCGTGGTCACCGGAGATGAGGTAGGTCTTGAGGCCCCGCTCGCGCAGCGCGGCGATGAGTCCGGCGGCCTCGCGGCGGTAGGTGGGGCGCAGTTCGAGCACCCCGGCGAGCTGCCCGTCGACCGCCAGATAGACCAGCGAGTGGCCGAGGTCGGCACTCTCGGCGTGGACCTCGGCGATACTCTCTGGGACCACCACCGCGCTGCGCTCCATGTAGCGCGCACTGCCGAGTTGCACCTTGCGCCCGGCGATGGTCACCTGCAGCCCGAGACCCATGCTGTACTCGGCCTGCTCTACCTTGAGTCGGGCGAGGCCACGCGCACGCGCCGCGCCACGGATGGCGCGCGCCACCGGGTGGCCGAGGCGCTGCTCGGCGGCGGCGGCCAGGGCGAGCAGATCGTCGCTCTGCCACTCACCCTGGGCGTGGATCCGGTGCAGGGTCGGCTGCTCCTCGGTGAGGGTGCCGGTCTTGTCGAACACCACGGTGTCGATGGTGTTGAGGATCTCCATCGAGCGCGCGTCCTTGATCAGCACCTGCTGACGCGAGGCGAGCTCCAGGAAGCTCATCATGGTGATGGGCCCGACGAAGCGGATGTTGTAGCCGAAGTTGCTCTCCAGGATCGCCAGCGCCCCACTCGGCCCGCGCAGCGGTAGGGTGATGAGGCTGAGCAGCAGCATCGGCGGCGCGACCTTGTCGCCCATACGGCGTGAGCGGGTGACGAAGTCGCTGCGATACTCCACGGCGTTGTTCACCGCCTCGGCGATGTTGGCCACCGCCGACTCGTGGCCCGGCTTGTCGACGCGGACCTCCAGACGCCCGGTGACCACCAGGGTGGCGGCGAAGACCTCCTCATCGCACTCGCGCTCCACCGGCTGACTCTCGCCGGTGAGGCGGTGCTGGTCGACCAGGGCCGAGCCCGCGACCACGGTGCCGTCGAGGGGGATGGTCTCACCGGCGTTGACCACGATGGTCTCGCCAACCTTGATCTCGGCCAGGGAGACCTCGACCTCGGCGCCGTCGCGCAGCACCCAGGCGTGCTCCGGGATCTCGCCGAACTGGGTGAGCATGGAGCGCTGCACGCCGTATTGGGCGCGGAACAGCGCGCCGTAGATCTGTGCCAGGATCCACGAGGCGATGGAGAGGGCGAGCAGAAAACCGGAGGCGAGACCGCCGACCAGCACCACGGTGAGCAGCACCGCCAGGGTGATCTGCTTCTCCTTGAACAGGTCGCTGTAGGCAACCTTGAGGAAGGGGCTACAGCGATAGACCAGCAGGGGGATGCAGGGAATGGCCAAGATGGGCAGTGCGAGGCTACCGACGGCCAACCCCAGGGTCATCCAGGCGACAGACTCCTGGACCTGTAGCTCCTTGTGGCTCGGCTGCCAGATGAGGTCGAGGGTCGCGGCAGGGTTGAAACGCTCGTCGGCGACGACCTCGTTGCCCGGGTCGCGCTGTGCGTTGCGTGCCAGACGCCCCAACTGCTTGCGTTGACGCGCCCTGTTGGTCAGGGCCAGGGCGTCCGGGGAGCCCTCGGCAAAACGCTTGACCCCGTAACCGAACATCGTGGCGCCAGCGGCGAGCAGGGAGACCGTAATCATCGGTGGGCAACCTCGGTGGCTTCGACAGGTGTCACGGCGCCATCCCCGACAACAGCTCCAGGGGTGGTTCGAGTAGGTCGAGCAGGGTCCCATTGCCGACCATCTCGGCCAACAAGCGCATGTCGTGCGCCACATAGCGGTCCTTGCGCATGAAACTGACCCGTGAGCGTATCGCACTATAGAGCGGCAACAGCACCGGCGACACCTTCTCGCCATCCCCCAGGTCGATGCCCTGGCAGGCGGCGAGCAACTCGATGGCGACGATCTGGCGCAGGTGCTCGGCCATGGTGAGCAGGCGCAGGGCGCCGTGGGTGGCCATGCTCACATGGTCTTCCTGATTGGCCGAGGTGGGGATGCTGTCGACACTCGCCGGGGTGGCGAGGCGCTTGTTTTCGCTCACCAGTGCCGAGGCGGTGACGTGGGGGATCATCATCCCCGAATCGAGCCCGGGCGTATTGGCGAGAAACGGCGGCAGACGGCTGAGGTGGGTGTCGTTGAGCAGGGCGATCCGTCGCTCGGTCAGGCTGCCCACCTCGGCCAGCACCAGGGCCAGATTGTCGGCGGCGAAGGCGACCGGTTCGGCGTGGAAGTTGCCGCCCATCAGGGTGGCGTACGCCTCGGGGGTGCCGGTGACCATGGGGTTGTCGCTCACGCCGTTGGCCTCGTCGACCAGCACGCGCGCGGCGGCACTCGCCTGGTCCCAACAGGCACCCATCACCTGTGGCTGGCAGCGCACCGAGTAGGGGTCTTGTAGGCGCTGGCGGCCGAGATTGCCACGCCGCTCCCCCCCTTGGAGTAGCCGACGGTAGTGCGCCGCGAGACGGATCTGGCCCGGCTGACGCCGGGCATGATGCAGGCGCTCGTCGAAGGCACTGAGGTTGGCATAGAGCGCCTCCATACTGAGCGCACCCGCCACGACTGCAGTGTTGAACAGGTGTTCTGTCTCGAACAGCCCCGCGAGGGCGATGGCAGTGGAGACCTGGGTGCCGTTGACGCAACTGAGGCCCTCCTTGGGGCCCCAACGCACCGGCTCCAGTTCGAGGGCCTGCAGCACCTCCGCGGCCGGTCGCCGCCGCCCCTCCCACTGCATCTCCCCGACCCCCATCATGGCCGCACCGAGGTGGGCCAGGGGGGCGAGGTCGCCGGAGGCACCGACCGAACCGTGCGCCGGGATGCAAGGATAGGCACGCGCCGTGAGCAGGCGCGAGAGCGTCTCGCACAGCTGCGGACGCACCCCTGAATAGCCCTGGGCCCAGGTGTTGAGCTTGAGGGTCATGATCAATCTGACCACGGCCTCGGGGAGGTCCGGACCGACCCCGGCGCAGTGCGAGAGCACCAGTCTCTCCTGCAGGGCGGCGAGCTCCTCGGGGGCTATTTTGGTATTGAGATTGGCCCCGAAGCCGGTATTGATCCCATAGACCGAGTGCTCGCCCGCCACGATGGCATCGACAATCGCCGCGCCACGCGCGACCTGCTTTCCATCCCAAACCAGCGCCGAGGGCCGCGTATCGCGGTAGATCGCACGTAGCGAAGCGATATCGAGCTCACCGGCTTTTTGCTTTTTATTCATCGAGCGACCAATAACTCAGACAAATACTCATCGTGGGCAGGTTAGATAGACGCTATTACAGAGCGATGTCTAGCACGCCTGCCGACGGACCCATTCATGGATAATTAATTAATCCTAATACTCTCAGTGCGCTCACCCCGTC
>QKED01000084.1 GCA_003252455.1 Gammaproteobacteria bacterium | reverse complement strand
GATCATCTGCGACCCCTTCGCGTGCCCCATCGATATCGGCACGGATGTGGGCCCCCTCTTTCGCGCACACGACCTCTATCTGCACGGCGGCATCACCCTGGCCGGGCGCAGCCTCACCAGCGAGGGGGTGCACATCGAGACCCCGGGGAGCCTGAGCCTCAGCGCCCTGGGGGGGCTCGCCGCGGAGGTCCCCTTCGCCCCTGGTGGCGCTCAACAGCCTGACCCCGTCGCCCTGCTCGGGGCCGCCACCCTGGCCGACGCCGGTCAACTCACCCTGGGCAGTGGCAGCGTCTTCGGCAGCAGCGCCCTGCGCCTCACCGCCGGGGATGCGACCCTCAGCGGCAGCGACCTCAACGAGTCCGGTGCCGGCGCACTGCTCCAGGTCGGCAACCGCCTCACACTAGAGGGGCGCGCGGTGCTCAGCGAGGCCGACGACTGGGATCCCGTGGGTCTCGACATCGCCGCCGCCGAGGTGCACCTCTACGACCAGTCGCGGATGCAGACCTACGGCGGTGACATCCACCTGGTTACCTCGGGCGAATTGGAGCTGGCCGACGGGGCCCTGCTGCGCAGCCGCAGCGGCGGAACCCTGACCATCGAGGTGGGCAGCGCCTGGTTCCACGACGCCTACTGGAACACCAGCACACGCCAGCGTAGCGACGTCGGTGTCGGCACGGTGGGCGACATCGACTACGCGGCCGGTCTCTACTCTATCGCCGGCTGCCTCACCTGCTACGGCAGCACCCAAGACGCCGGGACCATCCACCTCGACGTGAGCGGTGCGCTGATACTCGACTACGGCGAGATCTCCACCCGGAGCATCGTCGCCGGCGCACCTGGCGAGCTGCTCCTCAACGCCGCCGCACTGACGATGAGCCACAGCCGCATCGACTCCATCAATGGCTCCCTGCGCCACTACGCCACCGCCGAAGACGCCGACCTCGATGGGCGTCCGGTGCGGGTCACGGTGAGTGGCGAGCTGACCCTCGACGAGGCCAGCGCCATCACCACACGTACCACGGCCTACAGCGATGGCGGCAGCGGCGACCTGCACATCCGTGCCGCCGCGCTGACGCTGGCCAACGGCGCCTCCATCACCAGCGACACCCTCGGCGCCTTCGACGCCGGAGAGCTGCACCTGGTCATCGACCATGACGTGACGCTCAGCGGCGCCAGCCGCCTGAGTAGCAGCAGCGACAGCCAGGGCGGCGACGCGGGCTCCATCCTCCTGATCGGCCACGCCCTATGGCTCTCGGGCACCGCGACCGGCCTCTTCACCGAGACCAGTGGATTGGGCCCAGAGGGGCGCGGCGGCAATATCGTGGTCCAGACGGTCGGGGGCGTCACCCTCCTCGATGGCGCACTCATCAGTGCCGAGAGCCACTCCAACGGCAACGCCGGAAGCATTCGCATCGAGGCCCATTCACTGCTCGCCGACGGCCTCTCCACCGACAGTCGCACCGGCCTCTACAGCAGCGCCCACGCCAGCCACTACACCGTCTGGCTCGACGAGAACGGTGAGCCGACAGAGCACAATGTCGCCTTGAGCTCGATCGAGGCGACCATCCCGGGCGGCGCGGCGGGGCTGGTCTCGGTCAACGTGAGCGGCGACCTCACCCTACGGGGCGGTGCGCAAATAGCCAGCGCCACCTATGGCGCCGGCGACGGCGGCGAGGTGCGCGTGGTGGCCGACCACGTGTATATCGATGGGGGCGACGGCCCACTCATCAGCGGCCTCTATACCCTGGCCGAGAGCAACAGTTGGTCGGCGACCCTCGACACCTTCCGCCAACCCGGCGCGATCCGCCTCAGCGCACAACAGCTCCACATGCGCCAAGGTGCGCTGCTCAGCGCCGAAAACCGCATCGGCATCGCCCGCCCCGAGGCGGTCGTTGCGCCGACCATCCGCATCACGGCCAACAGCGCCACGCTCAGGGGTGGCAGCCGCATCACCACCCAGAGCGAGGGGCAGGCCCAGGCCGCGGCGATCGAACTCTATCTGGTCGACGCCCTGGCGATGTATCAGGCCGCGATCACCACCGAGGCAGAAGATGGCGATGGCGGTGCGATCGTGATCGACCCGGCCCTAGTGCGGCTCACCGACAGCCGCATCACCACCTCAGTGAACGGTAACCTGGGCAACGGTGGCGACATCACCCTGCGTGCCGGACACCTACTGCTCGATGGCGGTTTCATCCAGGCCAACACCGCCGCCACCGGCGCCAGCGGCGGCGGCATCAGCCTCACCACACAGACACTCATCCCCTTCGGTGGCTGGATCGATGTCGCCAACCCTCTACGCCAACCCTTCACCCCCGGCACCAACGTCATCCAGGCGGCCGCACCGAGTGGCATCAACGGTCTCATCACCATCACCGCGCCGGACCTCGACCTGGCTGGAGAGCTGGCCGACCTGGAGACCCCCTACCTCGACCCGGCGCGCCTCTTCACCGGCGGCTGCGCCGGGCGGGCGGGCGGACAGAGCCGCATCGCCTGGGGCGGGCGTGGGATATTACCGTGGAGCAGTGGTGCACCGATGCTGACCATGCCAAAGGGTGGTGAGCTAGAGGCCGTAACGCAGCGTGCAACAGGGTGTTGGATCGTAGGGAGTGGCTATGGGGTTGAGAGCGATAGGTGACGTACGGTTGGGCCACCCAACGGAGCGGTGCCTTCCGCCGCATCCCCTGTGATTATGTGCGGGCACTTATAGCTGCACATGCCTTGCCACTTTTGTTTCAAGCAATTGTATTAGCTCTGGCTGCATGTACTCATAGTCATCGGGTATATTCAAACAGACTAACCGCTTGCCCTTCAGCAACCCCGCGAACTTCTTCGAGACTTTATTTTTATGGCATTTCTCCATCACAAAAACCACATCGGCCCACTCAATTAAATCACCGGCTACCGGAGTCAGGGCATCTGCACTTGTTCCAGCGCCAATCGCATTGACATTTGGATAGGCTGTAAATACGGCTTCAGCCGTTGGGCTTCTAAGTCTATTTTTACTGCATATAAACAGTAGATTCATAAGAATGTAATGAGGTTTGTTGTTACATATCGAAAAACAGCGAGGCTCTTTCGCGGATCGAGTGGTCAATCTATAACTCTCGTTAGCCTGCACTCCCTGAACAGCGCGCGCGCATCATCTTCGTTGATAGCTGTGCGCTAGATGTCACCGCCCATTGATTATCGATCGCTGAGTCTCTCTTCACCACTACAGGTAGGCAAATCGAGTGCAGGATGGGCACTGGCAAGGGGGTCGGCAATCTGCACTCGACGCTCTCGCCGCGACCACTCCACACAGCCCCCAGGTCTTCGAGGAGCTGGGGGCTGTGCGCTTTGATGGGCATCAGGCGAGGGTGATGCCCTGGTCGAGATAGACATCCTGAATCGCGTTGAGCAGGCGCACACCCTCGGGCATGGGCTTCTGAAACGCCTTGCGCCCGGAGATAAGGCCCATGCCCCCGGCACGCTTGTTGATCACGGCGGTGCGCACGGCCTGGTGCAGGTCGTCGCTACCACCGGCGGGGCCACCGGAGTTGATGAGGCCGGTGCGGCCCATGTAGCAGTTGGCCACCTGGTAGCGCACCAGGTCGATGGGGTTGTCTGTGGTCAGTTCGCTGTAGACCTTGGGGTGGGTCTTGCCGAAGTTGATCGCGGTGTAACCACCGTTGTTCTCCGCCTGTTTCTGCTTGACGATGTCGGCGTTGAGGGTGGCGGCGAGGTGGTTGGCCTGCCCGGTGAGGTCGGCGCTGACGTGGTAATCGACCCCATCCTTCTTGAAGCTGCTGTTGCGCAGGTAGGCCCACAACACGGTGACCATACCCAGCTCGTGGGCGCGGGCGAACGCCTCGCTCACCTCCTGGATCTGCCGACGCGACTCGGGGGCGCCGAAGTAGATGGTCGCGCCCACCGCCATCGCGCCCATATCGAACGCCTGCTCCACCTGGGCGAAGAGGGTCTGGTCGTAGAGGGTCGGGTAGGTGAGCATCTCGTTGTGGTTGAACTTCATCAGGAAGGGGATCTTGTGCGCGTAGCGGCGCGACACCGAGGCGAGCACGCCGAGGGTGGAGGCGACCATGTTGCAGCCCCCCTCCATGGCCAGTTCGACGATGTTGGCCGGGTCGAAGTAGATGGGGTTGGGGGCGAAGGAGGCGCCACCGGAGTGCTCCACGCCCTGGTCCACCGGCAGGATGGAGAGGTAGCCGGTACCGGCGAGGCGGCCGTGGTCGTAGATCGCCTGCAGGTTGCGCAGCACCTGCACCGGGCGGTCCTTCTGCGCCACCACGCGGTCGACATAGTCGGCACCCGGTGCGTGGATCATCCCCTTGGGGATGCCCTTGCACGTGTAGCTCAGCAGCGCCTCGGCCTCGTCACGCAAAAGCGCGTATATGTTTTCCATCGGGGTACCTCGGTTGTGTGTCGGCAGGTACCGACAGCATAGCGCGGCTGCGGACAAGGTTCATGCGGGGTGCGCAAGTCGTATTGCGCGCGCTTTGTGAAGTACTGCTCAGCCTATGGAAATGCACGTGCCGGGTAATTCGCAAGTGATTCTGGGCCCTCCGAATAGACCCACGGGAGCGGCCCCTCGCACACCCACCTGCCCTGCATTGGCAGGGCAGGTGTTCACGCCACGCCTAGGTTGCCCCTGCTGCGTCAGGGGTTCAGGACGCGATCCTCGATCACACGGCTGAGGTCCTGAATCCGTAGGTCCGCCTCAGCGGGGGTATCCGCCAGCATATAGGCCGGGGTCGCGGCGTCGTCATCGGCGGGATAGTGGAGGAAGAGGTACTCGGCCAGGGCATCCTGCTCGGTACCGTTATCGGCGAAGGTGAGATTGCCCCCCCTGACCCCGACCGCATGCAGATCCACCACATCGGCGTTGGCGTCGCTGGGGAAGGGGTAACCGTCACCACCAGCGGCGAGGAAGCCGAGGGTAACCACACGGAAGGTCATGCCCGCGGCCGCCGCCTGCAGTACGCCGTCCTGCACCACCACCACCTCGTCGCCGCCCGCCCCGGCACCGTTGCTGTCGAGGACCACCAGGTTACGCACGCGGGAGCCAGTGGCCAGCGCCGGGTCGAAGCTGAAGCGGATACCGGCCACCTGGGCAAACTGACCGGGGGTGGCACCTGGGGCCGAGGCGGCCACGGCGTGCTCCAGCAGCGCCTGCAACTGCGCGCCAGTGACCGTGACCAGGCTCAGGGTGTTGTTGAAGCGCAGGGCGATCATCAGGTCGAGCTGGGCGATCTCGCCGGGCGCGTTCACCCCTGGGGTACCCGCCGGGGCGCTGCAGGTGTAGGCGTCCGCGCCGGTGCCGCCGGGCGGCACGTAGCAGCTGCCGATCGCATCGCGGATACCGCCACCGTTCTTGATCGAGATGGCCACGCTGGGGTCGCTCTGCTGGGCGTAGTAGAGGTTGGCGTCGGCGGTCAGGTCGCCGAGGTTGGTCTCCTCAGTACGCACCGAGCCGCGCACCCCGTTGAGGTAGACCCCGGTCAGGCCGAAGACGTTACCGGCGAGGCGGTCGAGCGGTTGTTGCAGCGCCGCGGAGATGGCCACCACGGCTTGGTCGGCGTCGTCGAGGGCGAGGCTGTTCTCCACCAGCCCCTGCTCGTCGGTGGCGTAGGCACCGCTCACCGCGACCTGCAGCGAATCGAGGTCGATGCGACCGTTGGGGATGAAGTCGACCACAAGGCGCCCGAGGTAGGTGTAGTCGCCTTCCGTGTTGACCAACAGCAGCGGCGCGCCGTCGGCACCGTAGAGCAGCAGCGGATAGCTAGCGGCGGCGCTGTCACCGACTCGCAGGTGGTCGTCGTAGTCGGCCAGCAGGGTGTTGGAGCCACCGGCGACGATGATGTCCACATCCTTGAGCAGCGCGGCGAGGGAGGTCTCGATGGCGATCTGCTGCATGTGCGCCAGCAGGATCACCTTGTTGATGCCGGTGGCGGTAAGGGCGTCGACGCGGCTCTGGATCTCGGCGGCGAGGGCCGCCAGGTCGCTGGCGTCGGCGGGGGTGATGGTGATGTTGCCGGGCGAGGAGATAGTGCCGAGGATCGGCGTGGTGGCACCGACCACGCCGATCTTCTCGCCGTTCAGCTCGATCACCGTGCTCCCCGCCACCTGGTTGGCCATACCCGTGGCCAGGGCACCGTCGCTACCCACCAGCGGCGCCAGATTGCTGTCGCTACTGAAGTCGAGGTTGGCCGAGAGGTAGGGGAAGCGCGTGCCCGGATAGCTGGCATCTTCGAGCAGCATAGCGGCCACCGCCGCGGTGCCCATGTCGAACTCGTGGTTGCCGAAGGCGGAGGCCTGCACGCCGAGGGCGTTGAGCCAGGCGACGTGGGCACGCCCGACACCAGGCACGCCGAGCACCTCGGTCAACTCGTCCTCGGCGGCGACGTTGTACTCGGGGCCGGGTATCCAGTTGTCACCGGAGCTGAGCAGCAGGGTGTTGGGGTACTCGCCACGGAACTTCTCCACCAGGGCGGAGAGGCGCTGCACGTTGTGGATGATGTCGCGCCCGCCATCGATGTCGGCGAAGTGCAGCAGCTGCAGGGCGTAGCGCTGCACCTCACCGTAGACGCTGACGTCGTCCACCTCGATGGCGCCGGTGTGGTCGGCGTCGAAGCGCGCCTCGAAGGCGATGTGGATGGTCTGGCCATCGAAGGCGCCCAGGGAGATGGCGCCGGAGTCGGTCCACTGGTAGCCGCCACTGGAGATGGCGGCACTCAGCTCACTCCAGTCGGCGGCGGTGACGTCGCCACTGTAGTTGCTGGAGACCCACACCTTGAACAGGTAGCCGTAGTCGCTCCCGGCGGTGAAGAAGCGCAGGTGGGTGTTGCTCACGCCGGTCAGGTCGATGGCCGGGGAGATGAGCCAGTCGTCGTTATCCTCGGCGCCACCGGCGCTGGTGTAACCGGAGATCTTGGCGAAGTGATCACCACTGTAGGAGGAGGCGCTCCAGGTGTAGCTCCCCTGTAGGTCGACCACCTCCCACGCGCCCAGGCCACCACCCTCGAAGTCGTCGCCGAAGAGGGTGTACTCGGCGTTGTCGCCCACGCCGTTGACGTTGTCGTCGCGCCACTCGCGGGGGTCGAGGGGGAAGGCGTCCTGGTTGTCGCCATGGCCGTCCAGGTCGCTGTCGGCCCACTCGGTGGGGTCGTAGGGGAAGAGGTCGACGTCGTCGGCGTAGCTGTCCTCGTCGGTATCCTGCACGTAGCTGGCGTCGAACTGCTTGTCGCCGAGCTTGGCGCGCATCACCTTGGTGCGCTCGGGGAGCACGTGGTAGTCGTGCGAGGTGACGGTATCGATGTGGATGAAGTGGCCGGTGGCCGCCGCTGGGGTGAAGTTGACCAGCAGGTAGCCGCGCTCGACGATGTTGATGTACTGCAGGTCGTCGACCAGCTGTACCAGGCCGGGCTCACCCTCGGCGGGCGGCAGGTCACCGAGCAGCGTCTGCACCTCGCCCGGCGAGGTGACCGAGGAGCCGGTGAACTCCACGCCGACCGGGTTACCGTACATGTCGGTGAGGTTGCTCGCCAGCGAGGTGTGCAGGTCGCCGGAGAGCACCACCAGGTTCTTGTCCAGGGAGGCGGCGGTCGCGAGGATCACCTCGCGGTTCACACCGTAGCCGTCCCAGGCGTCCAGATTGGCGGGGATATCGGCGGCCGAGAGCACGGCGACCTCCTGCGCGGTGAGGCTCTCCGGGGCGGTGGCCTGCTTGTAGGCCAGCGCCTGGTAGTCGGCGAAGCTCACCTGCTGACCGAGCAGCGGCGCTGGGCCCCAGATGCGTGCCATGAAGACGCCGGAGCCGAGCACCTCCCAGGTAGCGGTGGAGGTGGCCATCTCGCCCTGCAACCATCCGGTCTGGGTATCACCGAGCATGCTGCGGCCCGGGTCGCTCATGGCGCTCTGGAAGCGGGCACCGTCGAAGGCACCGGTGGCGGCATCGGTGTAGTCGGCGTAGTCGAGCTGCTCGCTGCGCCCGCTGAGGCGCGTCTCCAACATGCTCAGGCTCACCAGATCGCCGAACTTGAAGTTGCGGTAGGCCTCCCAGGCGTTACGTCCGCTCTGCTCGCGGATCGGCATCCACTCGTAGTAGGCCTGCATGGCGGCGGCACGGCGCGCCTCCCAGCTCCCCTCGCCGTCGTTGTGGTTCTCGGCGCCGTTCACAGAGGCGTCGTTGGCGATCTCGTGGTCGTCCCAGATGGCGATGAACGGCGTCTTGGCGTGCAGCGCCAACAGGTCCGGGTCCTGGCGGTACTGGGCGTAGCGGGTGCGGTAGTCCTCCAGGGTCAGCAGCTCGTGGAGCGGCTGGGGCAGACGACCGAGTTCGGCGGCCTGCTCGCTGGCGTAGCCGTAGTCGCCGTTCGCGTACTGGTAGGCGTACTCGTAGAAGTAGTCACCGAGGTGCAGCACCACGTCCACGTCGTCACGCTTGGCCACCTCGCCGTAGACGTTGAAGTAACCGGCGGTGAGGTTGGCGCAGGAGAGCACCGCCATGGTCACCTGGTCCACGCTCCCCTCGGGCAGGGTCTTGGTGGTGCCGACCGGGGAGTCGACCCCTTCTGCGCTGAAGCGGTAGTAGTAGTGGCTCCCGGCGCTCAGCCCGCTGGCGTCGACCTTGACCGTGTAGTCGCGGCTGGCGTCGGTGGTGACGGTGCCGGAGTCGACCACCTGGGTGAAGTCGGCATCGCTGGCGATGGCCCAGTCGACCGCCACACTCTGCTGCGTGGTGGTCACACGGGTCCAGAGGATCACCCGGTCGGCCAGCGGGTCGCCGCTGGCGACGCCGTGCTCGAAGGCGACCTGCGGCAGGCTGCTCATCCCGCTCACCACCAGGTCGTCCAGCTCCCAGGTGCCGCCGGTGGCGGGGTCGGTGCTGTAGCGGAAGGCGATGGTGAGGCTCTGGCCGTCGTAGGCGGAGAGGTCGATGGCCCCGGATGAGGTCCAGGCCCAGTTGCCGGTGGAGAGGGTCGCCTGTGCGGTGAGGTCCTCCCAGGTGGCGCTGGCGATGTCGCCGTCATAGTCGCTGGAGACCAGTAGCTGCAGGGTGCCACCGTACTTGTTGGCACTCATGAAGCTGAGGTGAGTGCCGCTCATATGCGTCAGGTCGTAGGGCGCGGAGAGCAGCCAGTCGTCGCTATCGGCGTCGTCGCCGTAACCGCTGATGATGGCGTAGGTGGCGCCGTTGTAGCTGGCGGTGCCCCACGCCATGCTGCCGGAGAGGCTCTGCCCCTGCCAGTCGCCCAGGGTGCCGTCCTCGAAGTCGCTGGTCAGGCTGACGCTGGCGCCGCTCGACGCCCCCTCGGTGAGGCTCAGGTCGACCCACACCAGGCGGTGGTCGGAGGAGTTCTCGCTGCCGCCGACCTTCTCCACCAGGAAGCGCTCGGCGTTGCGCGTGGTGGGCCAGAAGACCCCGGACTGCTCGATGCCGAAGCCATAGTTGGAGGGGAGCACGTAGTCGGCACGCAGGCCCCAGTTGGCGGTGTCGTCCTGGTCCTGGCCATCCTCTACCGCGCCCTGGCTGGTCGGCACCTGGCTGGTATTGATCGCCGCACTATCGAGCAGCTGCAGGATGGCGTCGGCGTAGGCGTCGCCCTCGTCGGCGTCGGCGTTGTAGTCACCGAAGATGACGAAGCGCGAGTCGTCGGCCAGACCACCGGTGCCGCCGTTGTCGTCGTAGAGGTAGTCGGCGTGGCCCTCGACGTAATCCTTCCACAGACGGATCTCGTCGTGATTACGCTTGCCGTTGCGGTCCTCGTCACCGTCGAACACCGGCGGCGTCGGGTGGGCGGCGAGGATGTGCACCAGGGTGCCGTTGACGTTCACCGGCACATCCCAGTGGCTCTTGGAGGAGAGGCGCAGCAGCGCCTGCTCCTCTGCGGAGTAGTACGGTTTTGCGTCGCCATCGACGATGCCCGCCAGCAGGCCGTCGGGCATATCGCGCCAGAGGAAGTTCTGGAAGGTGCGCACGGCGCCGGCGTCGATGGGGAACTTAGAGAGCACCACCAGGCCGTACTGGCCGGGGAAGGTGCCGAAGCCGTAGGCGTCGTCGGGCCCGCCGAGGGTGCCGTCGTTGTTCAGGTCGACGCTCGGCACCGGCTGCACGCCGGTGTTGACCGGCGCCTCGTAGTGGTAGGGGTAGCTCACCGCCGGGGCGCCGCCCTGCTGCACTTCGAGGAAGTTCTCCACGAACAGGGCGGCGTTACCCTCTTCGTAGTCCAGCTCGTTGATCACCACCACATCGGGATCGACCAACTGGATGATCTGCGCGACGTTGCGGATCTGTGCGTTGTCACCCGCCATCAGCTCACTGCGCAGCGCACCTTGGCTCTCACGATTGAGGTAGGCGTTGAAGGTGGCCACGCGCAGGTCGCCACGCTTGCTCGGCAGGTCGAGCGGGTCGGGGCTCTGCACGCTGACACTGAACTGCTGCACGGTGCTCTGCTGCTGCGCGTCGGTGATGGTCAGGGTGACGGTGTAGTCGCCCGCCGCGGCGTAGGTGTGGTGCACCGTCGCGCTACTGTACTGGGTGTTGTCGCCCATATCCCACGCGTAGCTGTAGGGCCCCTCACCACCGGCGATGGTGGCGCTGAACTGTGCCTCGGTGAGACCGTTGAAGACGTTGTTGTCGCTGATGGCGATCTGCGCCTGAAGCCCGGCGTCGAGCGTGCCGCTGCCGGTGACCACGACGTTGTCGATCTCCCAGTTGGCCACCTGGCCGCTGGCGACACCGGGGGCCGCGTGGTAGAAGGCGAGGTAGACGCTCTGCCCGGCGTAGGCGGAGAGGTCGACATCCCCCGAGGCGGTCCAACTGTAGTTACCGTTGCTGGTATCGGCGAAGGTCGCCGTGAGGGTGGTCCAGGTGGCGCTGGTCGGGTCGCCGGCGTAGTCGCTGGAGATCATCAGCACCAGGTCGGAGCCGGTGTAGCCCTTGGCGCTCTCGAAGCGCAGCACCTCGTCGCCGCTCAGATCCAGGCGCGGCGAGATGAGCCAATCCTTGCTCGGCTCGTTACTCTGGTAGCCACTGATGTAGGCGTACGTACGCCCGCCATAGGAGGAGACCTCCCAATCGGCGTCGGCCGCCTCGCTGTAGGGCTGCCACGGCAGCAGCGATCCGCACTCGAAGGTGGACTTGAACACCAGCTGCGCGGCGGCGTCGCTCACGTAGCAGGCGGGGCTCTCGTCCTCCAGGTCGCCGACGCCGGGGAGGCTGTAGTCCGGGGTCTTGATGGTGGCCTTGTGGCACGCGCCGAGGGGGGCGTTCCACTGCCGACCGGCAACGCCCTCGCACTCGGCCTGGCTGCCCGCGAGACGCACCGGGGTGGCGGCGTCGCGCACGGCACCGAGCACGCCGACGAAGGTCTCCTGGTCGCCGCTGGAGGGGTGCTGCGTCACCAGGGTGGCGTAGCTGAAGCCGTTGACGTCGGCGTGCCAGAAGGGTGAGGTGGCCTCGGCACCGAGGGGCAGTGTGGCGATGCGGGTCAGGGCGCCGCTCTCCACGTCGTAGCTCCAGACCATGTTGTTGCGGTGACCGGCGCTATCCTCGCCGATGAGCAGCAGGTTGCTGTTGGCGATATAGGTGATGTTGTCGGGCTCGGAGATACCGTTCACATCACACTGATTACCCGCGTACTGGGTGCCGAGGTACTCCTTCGGCGTACCGGTGAGGATGGCGTAGAAGTTCTGCGCCACGTAGGGGCTGAGGATGGCCCCGCCCAGGGTATCGTCGACCGCGCCCGGCGCCAGGTCGGCGGCGTAGATGGCGCCGCAGGTGTTGTCCGGCAGTTGTATATGGTTGGGGCCCATGAGGTCGTAGCTGGTGTTGCTCACGCCGTACTTTTGCTGGTCCTCCATGCCGCGGGCGATCTCGCTGATGGCGATGTAGAGCTTGTGGTGCAGCGGGTCGTAGGTGATCCCCTCCTCCTTGCGCAGCTCGGTGGTGGCCCCGAGCAGGGCGGCGTAGCGCCGCGCCTCCAGGCGCGAGGCGTAGATCTCCATGCCCGCCTTGACCTTCAGGCACTCGGCACCGTAGGTGGCGTTGATGGCGGTGAAGCCGCTGCCGCACTGGTTGTCGAGGGTCGGCGTCTGGCTCTCGAACAGGTCGCTGAACGCAGGGCGGGTGGCGACCAGGGTGCGGATCTCGGCGTCGCTGGCGTGGCCGAGGCTGACCCACTCCAGGGTGAAGCGGCCACCACGATTACGCTCGACCTGGGTGAACTTGGCGGCGTAGAGGGTGCCCGCCGAGAGATCCTCCGGGTGGTCGGCGACGAACATGAACAGGCCGACGTTGTCGCCGTCGTCGGAGAGGTAGACGGTGCGCCGGTCGGGCATCACGTAGGCCAGCTCGTGGGAGAAGCGCCCCATGGCGAAGTGCTTGCGGTAGCTCGGTGCGCCCTCGGCGTCGATCATCACCTCCGGCACCCAGCCGTAGTAGTAGGGGCTGTCGAGGTTGGCGTCGCCGCCCCAATACTTCGCCGTCTCGTCGTAGTAGGTGTCGGCGCTGCCCGCCTCGACCTTGCGCGCGTCGGTGTCGTACTCCTCGGAGCCGAGGTGCGAATTCCACGGCGTGGTGACACCGGCGCAGTGGGTGAAGCCGCCGAAGTCATCGGACTGGTCGATGAAGCGCAGGCTGTTCTGTTTGGGGCTCAGGCGGCCGTCGGCGGCCTGCTGCTCCAGCTCGAAGAGATACATGGCGCCGACCGAGCACTCGAACTGGCTGACCATGTAGAGCCTGCCGTTGCGCTGCAGGATGGAGGAGTGGTCGAGGCCGGAGCCGACACCGCCGTTGGTGCCGTTACAGATGTAGGGGTCGCCACCGCCGAGGGTCAGCGGGTTGCCCTGGTAATCCTTGAGCAGGCCGAAGGTCTCGCCGTTGTCCTGCTGGCCGGTCTTCATCAGCATCTGGAAGTCGATCGGCTGGTCCACGCCGTCGACAGTGACCTGTTGGGTGGTGCGCAGGGTCGCTTGGTCGCCGCTCGCGGTGGGTACCTCGACGGCGCTGAAGTGGATATCCAGCACGCCGTCAGCGAAGGGCGCCGCACCTGTGTTGGTACGCACCACCGGGGGCTGTGCCAGGGGGAAGCCGCTGGCCTTGTCGGCCTGATACTGGGCGAGGAACTGGTCGAGGTAGGGGTTGAGCGCGGTCGCGTCGGCCAGGCTGTGACCGACCATGGGACGACCGTCGAGCTGCAGGCGGCTACCGTCGATGGCGTAACCGTCGAGACGCAGGTCGGCGAGGTCCTCGGCGAGCAACGCGGCCACCTCGCCAGCGGGCAGGCTGTCGCTCAGCGCGGCGCCGAGATGGCTCAAGGCACCGAGCACGGCGGCGTAGGCGTTGCGCGCCTCACCGGCGTTGGCCTCGGGGTTGAGCGGGTCGCTCGGCAAGACGCTGAGCGGGTCGAAGGCGAAGGCCGTCTGGAACTCGCTGCGCGCCTCGGCGAGGGCGCTATGCAGCGCGCCACCGGCGGCCTGTTGGCGTACGCGCCGGGTGAGGGCGTCGCTCAGCGGGGTGATGGCCACCTCGCGGCTGCCGTCGGGCAGTAGCGAGAGCAGCTCGGGGGCGGCCACCGTCGCGCCGCTCGCCTCGTCCAGATAGCTCCCCCCCTGGGAGACCACCAGGAAGGGCCCTGGTTGACCGCCGAGGTCGACGCCCCAGTCGCCCTGCGCATCGGTGGTGAGGGGACCGGCCACCCGGTTGCCCTGATGACCATCACTATCGAGGGCGTAGAGGTTGACCGTGGCCCCGGCCACCGGCCCCAGCACCACCGCGCCATTGACCACGCGGGTGACATCGCTCGAACTCGAACCACTCCCCCCGCCACAGGCCGACAAGGCCAGTGCCAGACCCACGACCGTTAACTCCCGCAACCGCAGCAACATTGTTCGCCCCTAACCTCGTTCACGTAAAACACCGACTTCGGAACGCGCCGAAATCATCGAACGGCGAGCATGCGGTGGGTTGATGACCAGGGCTTTGTGGCAGTGTTTCTCTGACGTGGCAGAACCTTGAGCAGGCCTTGAACAGACGCGGCT
The DNA here is from genome assembly GCA_003252455.1 of Gammaproteobacteria bacterium. Taxonomy (GTDB): domain Bacteria; phylum Pseudomonadota; class Gammaproteobacteria; order Thiohalomonadales; family Thiohalomonadaceae; genus SZUA-467. Next base: position 10,917 of record QKED01000084.1, on the reverse strand, counting down.
AAGCCCCTGAGAGGGCACAGGCTTTTTTGGAAACGAGAAGGACTGAAATAGAGGAGGCTTGCGCCTGGGAGGGCATGGCTCGGCGGTGCTTCGCTCAGCGTGGGGGCGACGACGACCCCACCGACGGTGATGGCGCGGCGCAACTGCCCATCGCGGCACGCAGGGTCAACGACTCGCGCGCCATGTCGGCCTTACGCGCGAGCATCTTCTCGATCAGCGCCACACGAGACCCGCTCAACGCCTGGCGAATCGCCGTATCGGGGATCTGGAGCACCCGTTCGATGGCACAGAGCAAGGCCGTCGAGTCCATATCGGCGAAGAGCCTGACGGCGTGGGGATTGTCGCGGTCGTGGCGCAGGCGTTCGAGCTCGGTCACCCGGCTCCCGAAGGCCGCCCCCTTGGGGTCGCCCTGGGCGCGAAAGTCGAGCGCGCCGCCCACATCCAGGGTCAACACGCGCCCCTCGAAGGTGCCTTGATTGTCACCGTTGTAACCGGCCACGTCCCAGTTGGCGGTCCAGGCGTGGACGCCGAACCAGCGCTGCGCCTGGCGCCGTTCGGCCTCACTCAAGTGGGCGACGCAACGCGTCTCCAGCTCGACCCAGCGGGTGGCGACCTGCATGGGATTGGCGGTGGTGAGGTAGGTGAGCGTCGGTGCCCCGGCCAGGCGATAGAGGCGTGCGGCGCACAGCTCGTTGCGCGCGTGGGCCACCGACTCCAGACTCTTGATGTAGTAGCGCCGCCCCTGCCCGTCTTGGTAGATACCGGCGGGATTGCTCCCCAGGCGCCCACCGACCTGTTGCAGTTGACGGGTATCGAGCAGTGGCAGGTCGCCGGGCAGGGTGCCGCCCCTCATTCGAGGGGCAGGGTGCGACGCACCAGGTTGAGCTGGGACGGGGTCTCGATAGCGCCGGGGCGCGCCGCGCGCACGGCACGGATCGCCGCCTTGGGCTCCATGCCCAACTCGGCGAGCAGGCGCGCGGCGATCATCCCGGCGCGCCCGAGACCGCCCTTGCAGTGCACCAAGACATCTTCACCACGCCGCAGCATGGCGCGGATCTCGCGCCCCTGCACCTGCCACGCCAGCTCGAAACCCTCCTTGGGTACCGAGTAGTCGGCAATCGGCAGGTGACGCCAGAGCATGCCGCGCGCCGTCACCCCCGCGCCGAGCTCGGGCACCTTCAACTCCTCCAGCTCGTGCGCCTCCACCAGGGTCAGCACCAGTTTGGCGCCCCACTCGGCAATGGCATCGAGGTCGGTCGCCAGGTCGCGCGCCCAGGCCCCGGTATGGGCCATTGGGTCGTGCTTGCCCGGACAGAAGGTGATACCGATGCGCCCCTGCCCGGGGGCGGCCCGCACCTCGGCGATCTGGAGCGGATGGGTCTGACTGGTACGCGCCTGTGGCATGATATCCCCTGCACAAATGTGGTTATTGCCGCGGGCATGTTAGCATGCGAGGGGTACGCCCTACTCGTTGCGCGACTAGCGCCGTCCCTCGGCGACGCAACGCCGTGTAGGTCCATCACCGTTTACTGAAGAGTACGGGCGCGGGTATGCCTGTCGTACACCGCGCCCATGGCCGTAGGCCTCCGCCTACGGCTGAGACACGGGGAGCCATTGCCTGTAGCGCGACCCACTCGGCACAGAGTGTGTTTCGGGTCGTTTCTTCACCGCCCGGGAATCGGTATGTTTCGCCAGCGGACCCAAATTCAACGCCGCGTCAACGGCCTTGTGGGGGAACGAATCTGGTGGAGACGCATGCACAATCACGACACCCAACGCAGCACGGCTCAACCCCTGGATAGGGCCTTTGCCCAGAGCCTGCTCGACACCACCCCGACACTGGTCATCTCGCTCGACCTGCGCGGCTGTGTACGCCGCTGTAATCGTGCCGCGCAGACGCTCACCGGCGTGGCGGCGTCGAGCCTGCTCGGCCAACCCTTCTGGCCGCGCTTCGCCCCGGACCTCGACGTGGCAACCCCGCAAGACACCCTCCTGCACGCGGGCGCAGCGCCCGAGCGCCACCCATTCTCCACGGCGCTGCAGTGCGCCGACGGTCGCGTGCGGCTCATCGACTGGACCCCGGCCCCGTTCAACAACGACGCCGGGGAGCCCGAGCTGCTGCTCATCGGTCAGGAGATCACCGCACAGGAGACGCTACGCCAGCGTCTGGCCACCCGCGAGGTGCAGTTGCGTAGCCTGCTCGACGCCACCCCGGACATCATCTGGCTCAAGGACGGGGCGGGGCGCTGGCTGGAGACCAGCCGCTCCGGGCTGGCCCTGTTCCAGCTCGAAGGGACCGACTATCGCGGGCGCAGCGACCGCGACCTGGCGGACAGCGCCATCCCGCTCTACCGCGACGCCTTCCTCGCCTGCGAGGAATCGGACGAGGAGGCCTGGAGGGCCGGTGGCTCGACCCGCATCGAGGAGAACATCCCCCTGCCCGACGGTACCCGCCGCATCTTCGACATCATCAAGTCGCCGGTCTTCGACGAGCAGGGTGAGCGACGCTTTCTGGTGGTCTTCGGTCGCGACATCACGCGCATCAAGCAGGTGGAAGAGGACCTCATCCGCCGCACCCAATCGCTCGACTTCTTGGCCAAGATCGGTCGTTCATTCGCCGCGTCGCTGGAGTTGGAGAGTGTCCTCGGACGGGTGCTGCGCGAGGCGCTGACGCTCCTCGACGCCACCAGCAACTCCTCCTGGATCTACGAGCCGGAGCACGACGAGCTGGTCTGCCGCAACGCCATCGGCCCCTCCTCGGAGGTGCTGCGGGGTCAGCGCCTGAAGCTCGGGGTCGGCATCACCGGCGTCGCCGCCGCGCGGCGCGAGGTGATCCTGGTGCAAGACACGCGCGACGACCAGCGTCACTTCAAGCGCATCGACGCCGAGACCGGGGTCGAGGTGCGCTCGCTCATCGCCCTGCCTCTGCTCTATCAGGAGACGCTGCAGGGGGTGCTGGTGTGCGTGGACGACAAACCCAACAGCTTCGACGCCCACGACCAGCAACTGCTGGAGGCACTCGCCGGCACCGCCGCCATGGCCGTCTACAACGCCCGCCAATTCAGCGAGATGGTCTCCCTGCGCGACCAGGCCGACGCCGCCAACCGTGCCAAGAGCACCTTCCTGGCCAACATGAGCCACGAGCTACGCACCCCGCTCAACGCCGTGCTCGGCTATTCGCAGATCCTCATCCAGGAGGCCGCTACCAGCGCGGAGCAGCGCAGCGCCCTGCGTTCGATCCACAACGCGGGCAACTACCTGCTGACCCTGATCAACGACATCCTCGACCTGGCCAAGATCGAGGCGGGCCGATTCGAGCTGTTCCCCTCCGCGATTGACCCGCGCACCCTGTTCCAACAGGTCCACGAGCAGTTCCAGTTTCGCACCCAGCAGAAGGGCTTGAGCATCACGCTGGAGGGGCTGGAGCGGCTCCCGCGCCAGGTCGAGCTGGACGAGAAGCGCCTGCGTCAGATCGTCATGAACCTGCTCGGCAACGCGGTGAAATTCACCGAGGAGGGGGGGATCACCGTCAGCGTCGACTACCAGGGTGAGAGGCTCCAGGTGGCGGTGAGCGACACCGGCATCGGCATCGCGCAGAACGCGCTACCGCTGCTCTTCAGCCCCTACAGCCAGAGCGGTGAGGCCAAGTACCGCCGCCAGGGCACCGGCCTCGGGTTGGCCATCAGCAAGAGCCTGGTGGAGCGCATGGGCGGGCGCATCGAGGTGAGCAGTCGGCTCGGTCAGGGCAGCCGCTTCAGCTTCGCCCTGCACGCCCCCAGCGTCGGCGGGGGCGACGCCCCGTGCCACACCCCAGCGCCGCGCCGCATCACCGGCTACAGGCGTAGCGACGGGCAGAGTCGCCCCCTCTACCTGTTGGTGGTGGACGACAACGAGGCCAACCGCGAGGTGCTCTGCGGCCTGCTCAAGCCGCTCGGCTTGCGCGTCGCCACGGCCACGACCGGCGCCGAGGCGCTGGCACAGGTCGACCAGTGCATCCCCGACCTGGTGTTCATGGACATGGTGATGCCCGACATGGACGGCATCGACGCCACCCGCCAACTCCTCGCCAGCTACCCGGGGCTGCGCATCGTCGCCGCCTCGGCGATGGTCTTCGCCGAGGACCGCCACCGCGCCCAGGAGGCGGGTTGCGTCGACTTCCTACCCAAGCCGGTACAGTGGGAGGCGCTGATCCAGATCCTCAGCCAGCAGTTACCGATGACCTGGCGTTATGCCGAAGCCGAGGCACCACCGCTCGCCCCCTCGGCCACGGGCGGGCTCGACCTCCGGGCCCTCGACAGCGCCACCCTGGAGGAGCTCAAGGCGCGGGTGGTGCGTGGCAACGGGCGCGCACTCAAAGAGTTCGCCACACACCTGATGCCCGACCATCCGGCCCTCGCCCAGGCGCTCCTGTCGCGGATCGACGAGTACGAGTTCGAGCAGATCCTGCGCGCCATCGACGCGGCGCGTTAGCCCGCCTCAGCGCCAGTTGCCGATAAGCAGGAAGGGGGCCCAATAGGCCGGGTGCCACCAGCGCTCCTCGGCGATCATCGCCCGCTGCGTCTGCGCCAACGCCGCCGCCACCGGCAACGTCGGGTCCGCGTAGAGGCGCCGGTAAAAGCCCTCCATGGCGTGTGCCGAGGCACCGTCGTTGACCGTCCAGAGGGTCGCCACCACGCTGCGTGCCCCCGCCTTCACCGCCAGTCCGGCGAGGCCGAGGGCGGCACGGTCGTCCCCCAGGGCGGTCTGGCAGGCGCTCAGGGTGAGCAGGTCGACGCTCTGTCCGGCGATCAACCCCTCCAGGTGCGGCATGTCCAGGCGCCCGTCGTAGGCGAGCAGGAAGTTCTCCTGCGCCTCGCCACCGAACTGTCCGTGGGTGGCGAAGTGGAGTGCGCGCACCGGCGTGCGCTGCAACTCGCTGCTCACCCCGCCGAGGGTGTACTCCGCGTCGAGCAGGCGCTGGCCGCGTGCCAGGCGGCGCACCTCGTCGGTCTCCTCCACCACCGCCGGGAGCGGCGGGAAGCCCTGCACCCCTTCGGCCAGGCCGAGCACCAGCATCTCCCCTTGGGTACGGCGTACCGGGCTCGGGTCGATGAGGGTCAGACCGGGGCTGGTGACCAGGGCGAAGCGCTCCACCAGAAACCGCTCACCGTCGTAGAGCGCGGCGAAGGGTACGGTGCGCAGCTGGCCGTCCGGCACCACCACCAGGGTCGTGGTACCCCAGCGCGTCAGGGTCGGCAGCAGCGGGGCGATGAGCGCCTCGTAGAGGCGCCGCGCCGGGCGCATGAAGCGGTTGTGCGCGGGTTGCTGTAGGTACTCGCGCAGTTGACGCGCCTGCGTCTCCAGCTCGCCCGGGGTGAGCGCGATGGGAAAACGCTCCACCGCCTCACCGCTGGAGAGCATCAGTTCGACACGGTCGGCGAGCAGCAGCGGATAGAGCACCGCCACCCCGGGGTCGACCGTCTCCAGGCTGTGCGGTGAGCCGTGTGCCTCGACGAGGCAGGGGTCGCGGAAGTAGTCCTCCAGCTCGGCCACCTTGATCGCCTCGACCGCCGCGCGCGCCTCCAGCAGCAGGCCGCGCGCCCTCTCCGGCGTCTGCGCCTCGGCGGCGAGGCTCAGCAGCAGGTCGGCCAGCCCCTGATAGACCGGTTGCAGTGTGGTGCGAAAGGAGGAGCGCCCGTCGGCGTACGCCACCGGGATGTCGTTGCGGATACGCTCGATGTGGTAGACCGCGCGGCGCAGCGCCTCGGCGGCGGCGAGGGGCTCACCCAGGGCGCGCAGCAGGCGCCCACGCAGCCACTCCCACTGCAGACGCAGGTCGTGCGCCTCGGCCAGTTCGGGGAGCGCGAGCGCCTGGCGGACCAATCCCAACGCCTCGCCGTAGCGCCCCTCCAGCTCATAGAGGTGCGCCTCGCCCGCCAGCGCCTCGCCGAGCAGGCGCGGCGCGTCCGCGACCGGTGCACGCGCCACCGCGCGGTAGCCACGCCAGGCGTCGCCGAGCCAACGAGGGCGTGGCAGTGGCGATTGGGAGAGGGCGAAGGCGGCGCTCAGGTGCAGACGCGCACGCTCGACCCCCGCCGGGAGCGCGTCGATACGCACCAGCAGTCGTTGCAGCTCGGCCAGGGCCGCCTCGGGGTCGAGCAGATGCACGCGGTTGAGGTGGCTGGCCAGGGCCGTCGCCTCCTCACCCGCCCCTTCGGCCAACGCCGCCGCCTCGGCGTAGAGGCGCGCGGCCACCTCCCCCTCGCCCTCGATCTCCGCCACCCGCGCCCGGCTGTTGCGCAGGGCGGCGGCCAGACTCGGGTCGTCGGCCAACCCCGCCCCCTGCGCGACCCGATCGAGCCAGAGGGAGGCCGCCTTGGCGTCGCGCCGCTGCAGGTGGATGTTGGCCACGCGCAGTGCCGCCGTGGCACGCACACGCGGGTCAGGGTCGGCGAGGTACGAGTGGAGCGCGCGCGTCTCGTCGCCCTCGGGTAACGGGGCGTCGAGCCCCTCGGCGTGGGTCGTGGTCAGCACCAAGAGCCAGAGCAGGGCGAGCGACCAGGGCTTACAGAACGAGCAGATCATCACAGCCGATACTCCAGACGCAGATGGACGCCGTGGCCCTGGGCCCCCTCCTCCTCGACCCTCGGGTCGAGGGCATGGGCCCACACCAGGTCGAGACCGAGGTCACCCCGCTGCCAGTTGAGGCCGAGGCCGACGGAGCGCAGCAACGGGCGCGGGGCCTCGCCCCGGTTGCGCGTGCGTCCGAGGTCGTAGAACAGCGCCAGGGTGGGGCGCTGGGTGGCGAGGAGGAGCGCCTGGCGCAGCTCCAGCGTGGCGCTGAAGCCCTCGTCGCCGCTCTGGCTGTTCTCGGCGTAACCGCGCACGCTCCCTGCCCCGCCCACGGCGAAGCGCGCGGGGGCGAGCAGACGCTCGCTGCTCCACTGCAGGTCGAGGCGCGCCACCCACTGGCGATTCGGGGTGAGGCGCTGGGCGTACTGGGCACGCCCGATCCAGGCGCGGTAACGGCTGTCGGGGGTGGGCATGGGCTGCTCGGTGGCGTCGAACCAGGGCAGACCGAAGAGCAGGTTCGACTCCAGGCCATAGGCATCGCTCAACCCGCGCCGGGTGTAGGCGGTGTTCAGCTCCAGGCTGGTGAGGCGCACCTCCCCCGCCTCCTCGCCGGGGCCGAAGGAGAAGGGCTCGCCGAGCAGGCTGTTACGCGCCTGTTCGTGGCGCACGGCGAGCCCCAACTCCAGGTGCTGGTCGAGGCGCTCGATGAGCCCCTGGGTGAGGCCGATGCGGGTGGCGCGGGCGTCGCTCTCGATGGCGAGGTCATCGAGCGGCGCCTGGGTCACGCGGGTGTGCGAGAGGCTCTGGCTCAACGCCAGGCGCAGGCCCGACGCGGTGAGCGGGCGGTTGTAGCCGAGGCTCCCCTCACTCGCCCCCGCGCTCGCGGCGAGGTCGAGGTCTAGGCGGTCACCGCCACCGCCCGGGTTGTACGCACTGCCAGAGAGGGTGGTACGCCACTCACCGCTACTGAGGGCGTGGTGGTTATCGAGCCCCAACAGCAGGCGCCAGGGGCGCGCACGGGTCACCTGTAGGTCGAGACGCGCCATGCCCAGGGTGTCGGTGGGGACGAGGGTGGCGTCGAGGCGCTCGAACAGCGGGTCCTGCAGCAGGAGTCGGATACGCTCCTGCAGGCGGCGGGTGTCGAGCGGTGGCGCGGCGTCCAGGCGGATGCGCTCGACCAGATAGGCCGCGTCGAGGTCGCCCTGGCCCTGCACGCGCACCTCGCCCAACACCCCCTCGACCACCTGATAGGTGATCACCCCGTCGATCGGCCTCGGGGTAAGCAGCATGGCGCCGGAGTTGAGGTAGCCGGCCTCGATGTAGAGGCGCGTGAGGCGGTAGCGCAGCTCGTCGAGCAGCTCCGGGGTGAGTGGCCGCTGGCGGTAGGGGGCGACCAGGGCGGCGATGGTCGCGGGGCTGAAGGCGGTGACCCCGAGGATGCGAAAGGCGTTGACCGGGTAGCTCCCCTCGACCGGCGCCTGCGGCAGCGGCGCCTCGGGCAGCACTGGCAGGCTGAACACCGGCGGTGCGCTGGAGGGGAGTGGCGCGGGCGCCTCCATCGGCTCCAGGCGCCGGGGTTGGGTCGGTGAGGGGGGTGCGGCCTGGCTCGCCGTGGCACAGAGCAGCAGGGCGAGCAGTAGCGGGCTAGGAATCGGACGGGAGGCGGGTCGGGTCATCATCACACAGGGGCTGTTGTTCGAGGTAGGCCGTCAGCTCGTCGGGCAGGGGCGAGAGGCGCAATAGCGCCTCCCCCTGATCGATGCGCTCGACGCGGGCATAGGCGTCGGGGAGTTCGAGTCCACCTTCGGCCTTAAATTTCAGGCGCAGATTATCCGTGGGTTGCAGCCAGGCGTCGATACGTGTGAGCAGATAACCTGGTGCATGCGCCAGCAGCTCGCCGCGCAGGTGCGCCTCGCTCACGTGTTTGCCCTCCAGCAGCGCGCAGCTCAGTGGCTGGGGTCGGCTCAGGTAGCGCAGCGCCACCTCGTGTTCACCGAGCCACCCCTGCGGTTCGGCCTGCAGCCCCATCAGCGCGGTCAGCTCCAGGGGCTCGGCAAAGCCCTTGGGGCGCACCAGTAGGCGACGCCCGAGACGCAACTGACCGGCGCAGGCGTCGCGCAGCGAGGGCGAGATGAGGATCTGCCCGCCGGTGGTGTAGGACTCGATACGCGCGGCGAGGTTGACCACACTCCCCACCACTGCGTACTTGGCGCGCTTGAGCGAACCGAGGTTACCCACCACCACCTCGCCACAGTGCAGGCCGATGCCCATCTCCAGACTCGGCTGCCCCCGCCTCTGGCTCTCGGCGTTGACCCGGTGCATGCCGCCCTGCATCGCCAGGGCGCAGCGCAGCGCCTGCAGGCGATGGTCCGGGCAGCTCAAGGGGGCGCCGAAGACCACCAGCATGCCGTCGCCGAGCAGCTCCAGGATGGTCCCCTCGTGGGCGTGGACCGTCTCCACCATCTGGTCGAAGTAGTGGTTGAGGAGCACCACCACCTGCTCTGGGGTGAGGCGCTCGGCGAGGGCGGAGAAGCCGCGCAGGTCGGTGAACATGACGCTCACCTCGCGCCGCTCCCCCCCGAGGCGCAGCGCCTGGGGGTCGCGCAGCAGCGCCTCCATCACGCTCTGTGACTGGTAGCGGCCGAACAGGTCGGTGAGGTGGCGCTGCTCACGGTAGAGGCGGCTGACGCGCTGCGCGGTGAGCAGGGTCATGGCCGCGAGCAGGGCGAGGGCCGGGGCGACCAGGGGCAGACTCCAGCCCAACTGCAGCGCAGCGAGGGCGCTCAGGTAGAGGGTGGCGAGGAGCAGCCCGGCGGCGCCGAGCAGCGGCGCGATGGAGTTCAGACGCAGCGCCACCAGCCCGCCGAGCAGCACCCACAGCAGCAACCAGAGGCGCGCCGTGTCGGGACCGACACCGCGCAGCACCGGCGACTCGCCGAGGGCCTGGCGCAGCAACTGCTCGGTGATGCGCGCGTGCAGCTCGACGCCGAACTGGATGCGCGCCTCCTGGGTGCCGCTCAGGCGCATGGGGGCGTAGAGCTGGTCGGAGCTGCTCACCGCGGTGCTCCCCACCAGGACGATCTGCCCCTTGAGCAGCGCCGGGTCGGGTTCGCCCGAGAGCAGTTGGTGCAGGCTCAGTTGGGGTAGCGGACGCGGGTCGCGATAGTCGAGTAGCAGTTGGTAACCGGCGGCATCCACCCCGCTGTAGGGGGCGTCGTCACTCGCCAGCGGCACGAACGTGGCGGCCCCCAGGCGCAGATTGCCCGCCGCGTCGGCACCCGCCTGCACCCCGGCCTCGGCCAGCCACTGACGTGCCATGCGTAGGGCCAGGGATTGCCCGACCTGCGCCCCGTCGTCGAGAAACAGCAAGCCGCGTCGCACCACCCCACCGGGGTCGGGCAGCACATCGTTGAACACCGCACGCGGGCTCCCCTTGAGCGGCGCGGGGGGGGCCACCCCTCGGCTCTGTCCGGCGCCGCTGAAGTGGTAGATCCAGTGGATGCGCGGCTCGCGGCGCAGCAGCTCGGCGAGACGCTCGCTGCCGGGGGGGATGGGGGTGTCGCGATAGAGGTCGACGGCGATCAGGCGCACGTCGTAGCGCAGTAGCCGTTCGAGCAACTGCACCAGGGTGTCGTCGTCGAGTGGCCAGCCCCAGCGCTGCAGGTCCGACTCGTCGATGCCGAGCAGGGTGACCCGCGCGGGGGCGGTCGGTGGGTGGATGGATTGTTGCAACAGCAGGTCGTGGGTGAGCAGCTCGAAGGGCTGCAGCGCCCCGCTGCCACGCAGCAGCTCCACCCCGCCCCAGCAGGGCAACAGCACCAGCGCCCAGGTGAGCAGGGCGCGCCAACGTTTAGAGGGCATCGACCCGGTCACGCCCCCCCTCCTTGGCCGCGTAGAGCGCCTGATCGGCACGCTCGATGAGCGCCTCCAGGTGGTCTTCGGCACGCAGCTGGGTCACGCCAAAACTGGAGGTGACACGAAATGCCCCCGCCGACGCCGTGAAGCCCTCCGCCGCCACCGCCGCGCGGATGCGCTCGGCCACCGCCGCGGCCGCCGCTCGCCCACACTCGGGCAGCAGCACCAGAAACTCCTCGCCACCGATGCGCCCGAGGCTGTCTTCACTGCGCAACTGCTGGGCGGCACAGCGCGCCACGCGGCGGATCACCTCGTCACCGACGCCGTGACCATGGGTGTCGTTGACCCGCTTGAAGTGGTCGATATCGAACATCATCAGGCTCAGCGGGCGCTGATAGCGCTGTGCGCGCAGCAGCTCCGCCTCCCCCTGCTGCATGATCGCGCGGCGGTTGGCGATGCCGGTGAGCATGTCGGTATTGGCCAGCATCAGTGCCTCGCCGCGCGCCTGCT
>QKED01000050.1 GCA_003252455.1 Gammaproteobacteria bacterium | reverse complement strand
GCCGATGCAGTCGGCATGGCGTTCACTACCGCCCCTGGGCATCCCCCGCGCATCGGGCTCCCCCGGTCTGCGCAGGGCAACTGCATACTTTAGCCCTAGAGGCACGGAGGGCGGTATTCGGGCGCACGGATGTTGAAGTGACCCTCTCTTGCGATGCGTGCAGCCTTTCCCGTACACCGATATCACTAGTTCTCCGTGTCCTCTGTGCTTCCGTGGCTGATTTTCAGCCGTCTGGGCAAAGTATGCGGTTGCCCTGAGGTCTGCGAACCTCTCGCCAATTTCCCCTGCGATTAGGCTAAACTAGCCGGTCGCAAGCCCCCCATGGGTCCCCGAATCCCCGTTCAGCAGTGATGGATGTTATGAAGAGCAGCGCAGAGATCCGTAAGGCCTTTCTCGACTTTTTCGCCAGCAAGGGGCACGAGGTGGTCGCCTCCAGCCCGCTGGTGCCCGGCAACGACCCGACCCTGCTGTTCACCAACGCGGGCATGGTGCAGTTCAAAGACTGCTTCCTCGGTCTCGACCCGCGCCCCTATGTGCGTGCCACCACGGTGCAGCGCTGCGTGCGCGCCGGTGGCAAGCACAACGACCTGGAGAACGTCGGCTACACCGCCCGCCACCACACCTTCTTCGAGATGTTGGGCAACTTCTCCTTCGGTGACTACTTCAAACAGGACGCCATCCACTTCGCTTGGGAGTTCCTCACCGGCGTGCTCGGTCTGCCCGCAGGCAAGCTCTGGGTGACGGTCTACGCCGAGGACGACGAGGCCGCCGAGATCTGGCTCAAGGAGGTGGGCGTCGACCCCAACCGCTTCTCGCGCATCGGCGACAAGCCCGGCAAGCGCCGCTACGACTCCGACAACTTCTGGTCCATGGGCGACACCGGCCCCTGCGGCCCCTGCACCGAGATCTTCTACGACCACGGCGAGCAGATCTGGGGTGGCCCGCCCGGTACCCCGGAGGAGGATGGCGACCGCTACATCGAGATCTGGAATCTGGTCTTCATGCAGTTCGACCGCAACGAGGCGGGCGAGCTGAAGCCGCTGCCCAAGCCCTCGGTCGACACCGGCATGGGCCTGGAGCGTCTCGCCGCGATCCTCCAGGGCGGCCACTCCAACTACGACATCGACATCTTCCAGACCTTGATCAAGGCCGCCGCCGAGGCCGTCGATAGCGACGACATGGGCAACCCCTCGCTCAAGGTCATCGCCGACCACATCCGCTCCTGCGGCTTCCTAGTGGTGGACGGCGTGCTCCCCTCCAACGAGGGGCGTGGCTACGTGCTGCGGCGCATCATCCGCCGCGCCATCCGCCACGGCCACAAGCTCGGTTGCAATCAGCCCTTCTTCCATAAACTGGTACCCGCGCTGGTCGCGACCATGGGCATGGCCTACCCCGAGTTGCCCGCCGTGGCGGCACAGGTAGAGAAGGTGCTGCGCCTCGAAGAGGAGCGCTTCGCCGAGACCCTCGACCAGGGCATGAGCCACCTCGAAGAGATCATCGCTGGCCTCGACGGCACGGTGATCCCCGGCGAGGCGGTGTTCAAGCTCTACGACACCTACGGCTTCCCCGCCGACCTCACCGCCGACGTGGCCCGCGAGCGCGAGCTGACCATCGACCACGAGGGCTTCGAGCGCGAGATGAACGCCCAGCGTCAGCGCGCCCGCGCCGCCAGCCACTTCGCCGCCGATGCCAGCCATGCGCTGGAGATCGACGCCTCCACCGAGTTCACCGGCTACGCCCAGCTGGCCGACCAGGGCACCGTGCTCGCGCTGATCCGCGACGGCCAGGTGGTCGAGCAGCTCGACGAGGGGCAGAAGGGCATGGTGATCCTCGACCGCACCCCCTTCTACGCCGAGTCCGGTGGCCAGGTGGGCGACTGTGGCGTGCTGGCCGGGGAGGGCGCTCGCTTCGAGGTGCGCGACACGCAGAAGCACGGCAGCGCCTTCGCCCACATCGGTCTGCTCGCCAGCGGTTCGGTCAAGGTCGGCGACCGCCTGAGCGGTACGGTGGACGACACCCTGCGCGCCGCCACCGCCGCCCACCACTCCGCCACCCACCTGCTGCACGCCGCGCTGCGCCAGGTGCTCGGCGAGCACGTGGCGCAGAAGGGCTCCCTGTGCAGCGCCGAGCGCCTGCGCTTCGACTTCTCCCACTTCGAGGCGATCACCGCCGAGCAGCTGGCCGAGATCGAGCGTATCGTCAATCAGCAGGTCCGCGCCAACCACCCGGTGGAGACGCGCATCATGGCCATCGATGAGGCCAAGGCCGCCGGGGCCATGGCGCTGTTCGGCGAGAAGTACGGCAGTGAGGTGCGCGTGCTGAGCATGAGTGACTTCTCCGTCGAGCTCTGCGGTGGCACCCATGTGGGGCGTACCGGCGACATCGGTCTGGTGAAGATCGTCGCCGAGTCCGGCGTCGCCGCCGGGGTGCGCCGCGTCGAGGCGGTGGCCGCCCAGCGCGCCCTCGACTACATCGCCGAAGCCGAGGCGCAGATCGCCCAGGTGGCCGAGCTGGTGAAGGGGAGCCGCGACAAGCTGGTGGAGAAGGTTAGTGCACTGAATGATCGCGCGCGCAAGCTCGAAAAGGAGCTGGATGCACTCAAGGCCAAACTCGCCAGTGCCCAGGGCGCCGACCTCGCCAGCGAGGTGAAACAGGTCGCGGGTATCCCGTTGCTGGTGGCGCGCCTCGACGGTGCCGACCCCAAGGGGTTGCGCGAGACCGCCGATAAGCTCAAGGACAAGCTCGGGAGTGTGGTGCTGCTGCTCGCCGGGGTCAATGGTGACAAGATCAATCTGGTGGCCAGCGTGACCAAGGACCTCATTGGCCAGGTAAAAGCGGGTGAGTTGGTCAATCAGGTGGCCACCCAGGTGGGCGGCAAGGGCGGCGGTCGTCCCGATATGGCCATGGCCGGTGGTTCCGACGTGGCTGCCCTCGACGGGGCCCTCGCCTCGGTCGAGGGGTGGCTGTGCGGCCAACTCGGCTAACTCTTTCGGCGGCGGGCCCCGTGCCTGCCGCCAACCGGAGAGTCGTCCAGGCCCACCTCAATGGTGGGCCTTCGTCTATCTCTCTGGAGGTTTTATAGGGGGCCGGCGGCTTGCCACCGGCCGAATGCAAACCGTCGTAACAGCTGGGCGGACAAGCAGGGAAGAGTGACCAGAATCCTTTAATCGGCGCACACTTTGCTGTTTAATTTCCAACTTTTACGCCAATAAATGGATAGTTCCCGATGGCACTGATCGTACATAAATACGGTGGCACCTCGGTCGGCTCCCCCGAGCGGATCCAGAATGTCGCCGAGAAGGTGATCCAGTTCCGGGAGCGTGGCGACGATGTGGTCGTGGTGGTCTCCGCTATGAGCGGCGAGACCAACCGCCTCATCGCCCTCGCCAGCCAGCTTCAGGACAAGCCTGACCCGCGTGAGATGGATGTACTCATCTCTACCGGCGAGCAGGTCACCATCGCACTGCTCTGCATGGCACTCAAACAGCGCGGCCAGGATGCCCGCTCCTACACCGGCACCCAGGTGCACATCCGCACCGACAGCGCCCACGGCAAGGCCCGCATCCTCGAAATCGACGAGGCCAAGATGCGTGCCGACCTGCAATTGGGTCGCGTGGTCGTGGTGGCCGGTTTTCAGGGCGCCGATGAGGAGGGCAACATTACCACCCTCGGTCGCGGTGGCTCGGATACCACCGCTGTCGCACTCGCCGCCGCCCTCAAGGCCGACGAGTGCCAGATCTACACCGATGTCGATGGCGTCTACACCACCGACCCGCGTGTGGTCCCCGAGGCGCGTAAGCTCGATCGCATCACCTTCGAAGAGATGCTCGAACTGGCCAGCCTCGGCTCCAAAGTGCTGCAGATCCGCTCGGTGGAGTTTGCCGGCAAGTACAATGTGCCCCTGCGCGTCCTCTCCTCCTTCGAGGAGTACAGCGACAGCGCCGGTACCCTGATTACCTATGAGGAAGATGGAATGGAAGACGCGCTGATCTCCGGCATCGCCTTCAACCGCGACGAAGCCAAGCTGACCATCGCCGGTGTCCCCGATCAACCCGGTGTGGCGGCCCGCATCTTGGGCCCCGTGGGCGATGCCAATATCGAAGTCGACATGATCGTGCAGAACATCTCGCCCGATGGCTCGACCACCGATTTCACCTTCACCGTACACCGTAACGACTACACTAAGACACTAGAGCTTTTGAGCGGTATCGCCTATGAACTCGGTGCCCGTGAGGTGAACGGTGACGAGAAGATCGTCAAGATCTCCCTGGTCGGTGTGGGCATGCGTTCACACGCCGGGATCGCCTCCACCATGTTCAAGACACTGGCCTCGGAGGGGATCAACATCCGCATGATCTCCACCTCCGAGATCAAGGTCTCCGTGGTGGTCGACGAGAAGTATCTGGAGCTGGCCGTGCGCGCCCTGCACGCCGCCTTCGGATTGGAGCAGAAGCCTTGATTTAAGGCCTATGCCACCCATAATAGAGAAACCTATCCAATAGGTGAAGTATCCCCTAGGGAAGCCGGGCCCCAAGAGGCCCGGCCGATGGGGTGGGGGAGCACAATAAAACAAATCGTTCTGTAGGAATCGAACAAGGAGACTTGAGCATGCTTATCCTGACCCGCCGTGTCGGCGAAACCCTGGTAATTGGAGATGACGTGACCGTGACCGTCCTTGGCATCAAGGGCAATCAGGTGCGCATCGGTGTCAACGCCCCGAAGGACGTCTCTGTCCACCGTGAAGAGATCTACGAGCGCATCCAGCGCGAGAAGCAGGCAGAAAATCCCGAATTCGGTGAATAAAGGGGTTTACGCCTAAGCGCTAAGAGGTTATCCTTGCCGCGCTTTTGAAGGAGAGATGGCCGAGTGGCCGAAGGCGCGCCCCTGCTAAGGGCGTATACCGCAAGGTATCGAGGGTTCGAATCCCTCTCTCTCCGCCAAACATTTTCGGTCTGGAACCCAACAGGCTGAAGTGAAAAAAAAGCAAAGATTTTGTTGACAAGCCCTAAGTAAATCAGCATAATCTGCGCCCACAAAGACAAGCGCATGTAGCTCAGCTGGATAGAGTACCTGGCTACGAACCAGGCGGTCGGAGGTTCGAATCCTTCCATGCGCGCCAAATAGCAATAAAAATCAGGCCCTTACGATTCGTCGTGAGGGCCTTTTTTTTGCCCCTGTCCCATAGAATGCCAGCTGTCCCATAGCGTCACCCATTCCTCTTACGGATGAGCGGCGTGACTGACACCGGTTTGCGGCGGTAAACACGCTTGGTGATCTCCGTGGAGCTGTGCCCAAGACGCTCCGACGCCGCCTGCAAACTCTCCGACTCGCTCCCCACCTTCGCGCGTAGATCGCGTTCCTGAAAGCGCTCCAGGACCCGTGTCTTGGTCATCACCCGCTGCATGAATCTCTGCCACAGTGAATCGAAGGCATTGGCCCGGCCATCCTCTTCGTTGATGAATGGCTTGCCTGCTCGGGTGGTGAACAGATAGGCATCGCCGATACGCCTGGGTGGGATCTGCTGGATGGCATCCACCAGAGCTCTCAACTCTCCTCCCTCGTCCCAGGTAATGATCAGCCGCCTGCCGCTGCTTTCGGCGGTCTTGTGCGGTTTGACGTGAATGCCGTCGGCCTTCAGGTGGCCGAGGCGCAGGCGCAAGAGGTCGCCTCTGCGCAGCCCTGTGGCGAGCTTGAGTTGGATGTAGAGTTTGACCAGCCTGTCGTTCCGCGCCGTGCGTGCATCCGTGGCCTCTGTCAGATTGAGTACTTCGGCAATCTCCCAGTCTTCAATCAGACGGTCGCGCGGTTTGATGCTGGCCTTCTTCACTTGGCCCTTCACGGGGTTCCTGTCGATCACGCCCCACTCGACGGCCATGCTGAGCAGATGCGAGAGCACCTCGAGGTCACGGTTGGCACTGGTCGCGCCGTTCTGCCGTGAGACGATGTCTCGATACTGGTAGGCATGACGCGGTGTGATGTCGTCGGGTTTCATCTGCCCAAAGACAGGGCGCAACCGAGTGAGGCTGATCCGGTTGCTCTCCTGCGTCTTGGGTGACTTGGCCGGCACGACCTCGGCAAGGTAGCGGTCGACCAGATGGGCCATGGAGGTGATGTCGGTGTCTACACCCTGCAGGTCGATCCGCTCATGCCAGGCGCGATACGCCTCTGCCTCACTGCTGCCCAGCCTGTACTCGGTCTTGCCCTCCCACAGGTGCTCCAACCCCTTGGGGACACGATAGCGCCAGGCGCCATTCTTCCAGCGCCAGCCTGACGGGTGCTGACGATTCTTGGGCAGCCGTTTTTTAGGCGACATGCGTGAGTGCTCCGAAGTCCGGTGTGGGCTTGTCTGCGGCCTTCTGTTTGGTCGAGACAGACCCGGTGATGAGCAGATAGTGCTGACGGGCGACAAGGGGCCGCCCATCGGGTCGGACGATGACCGTGATCCCCATCTCTCGCAGACGCTTGACCTGAGTGGTGCGGCGGACAGCGCCGGTGATCTCCTGGATCTCCGATTCGGTCAGGTTGAGAGTGTTGGTGGTCATGGATTCTTCCCGATTAGAAGGCTGGATAGGCCCCTGAACAGCATCATGCCGCTTTGTGCCTGTTGCTGATGGATTGGCGACCGTAGTTGGTGCACTTGTCGAGCTTCAGCTGGGCGAGTTGGCGGTCGCGGGCGGCCTCGGCACGGCGCTGGGCGTCTTCGCGGCTGGTGCCGACGCCGGTGAGGGTGTTCTGGCCGCAGAGTACGCGCCAGGCGAAGGGGAAGCCCTCGACCTGTGGGGCCCAGGCGGCGCGGCTGGTCTTCACTTCGATCAGGTAGCTCTTCATCCCATCACCCCAGCTTGTACTTGTCGCGGCAGGGGGCGCAGGCGCCGTCGATGAGGCGCGGGCTGTGCTCGCCGCAGAGGTCGCACTCGCCGGGTTTGCCTGGTGGGATGTCGCCACGGGCGGCGGCGATGGCGCGGGCGAGGTCCTGCTCTGTGCGCTCTTGGGCGCGGTCTATTTCGTCAGGCATGGGGGGCGTCTCCTTGGTTGCGGGTGAGCCAGCGCCAGGCGTGGCGGTAGTCGGGGTTGTCCATGTGCGGGAGGGATTCGGCGCCGATGCCGCAGGCGGTGGCCAGCTCGGCCAGTTCGTCTGGGTCCATGCGTTGGAGGAGGGCGCAGGCGACGGCGTAGGAGGGGCCGAGGTTGCCCATCTGCACGAAGGCGGTGAGGGTGGTCATGCCCTCCTCTTCGAGCTGATCGCGCATGCTCTCCGGGGGGCTGACGATGTACTCGAAGTCGGTCTTGCCGGGGCGTTTCTTGCCGAAACTCGGGCGGCCTGCGGCGAACCAGGTGAGCAGGCGGCGGGGCAGGTCGCGGTTGGCGCGGATGTGCATTTCCAGCAGGACTACTAGGGCATCGAGGACGCGGTCTTTGAACTCGTCGCCTTGCCCATGTTTCTCGTTGTAGCAGTCGAGATTGAAACAGGCGTCTATGCCGCTCTCCCCAGCTTTGCCGCCGATGGCGCGGATGCGGTGAGGACAGTCGGTGCAGCCGTGTGGGCTGAACCGTACCCAGTCGGGTTCGAGGCTGGCCCAGCGGTGGTTGTCGTGCTGATCGAGGTCGAGCGTGCCGTTGACCACGTGCGGGTTGTCGCGGTCGATGGAGACGGTGACGTAGTCGTTGGGGTCGCGCTCGACTGGGGCAGCGGGCGTCTGTTCGGTGAGTGGCTGTTGCTCTGCAGGCTGCTGGGGTGTCAGTTCGATCCGCTCGGGTGCTTCGGGCGGGTCGTCGTCCTGATGGTCGCTGTGCGCTTCGAGCGCTTCCCTGTGCGAATCGACGGTGGCCTGCTGCTTCCCCTGGTAGCACTCGCTATCCAGGCAGAAGGTGTAGCTGTCGCCATCGGCCGGGGCGGCCTTGCGCATCTTCTGACACCCGACGCCCACGCAGCTCTCTTTCCAGTCGAAGCGGCAGGTATGGCCATCGAGCACCTCATGGAAACTCATGAAGTAGTTGAAAATGAGGTTCTGCAGGCCGCGGACGGTGACGCCGTCATCCTCCGTGAGGGCATCCTCCAGCGCCTCAATCACTTGCGGGCTGCAGGTGGCGGTGAGGAGGTATTTGCCGTGGGCAGCGCTGAGGCGCTCGGCACGGATCATCGCCTGGGCCCAGGGCGGCAACTCGGCGAGCCTGACCAGGTTGCTGATGTAGGAGCGGCCGATGTTGTGGATGCCGTTCGCCTTCAGAGTGGTCTCGATCTCCTTCAGGCTCTTGATGCCGTGGTCGGTACGCATGCGGGTGAGCACTTCGGCCCACTCCATGCCGTTGAGGTCGCGCCGGTTGTGGTTCTCCTTCACCTGCCCAAGCATCAGGCGCAACGGGTCGGTGGGCTGCTGCTCGCCGAGCAGCAGCGCGGGGATGGTCTCCAGCTTGGCCATCTTGGAGGCGCGGGTGCGCCGCTCGCCGTAGACGATGTAGTAGCGCCCCGGCTTCTCCGGGTGTGGCCGCACGGTGATGGGCTGCTGCACGCCGTGGGCGGCGATGTCGGCGCTCAGGTCGCGCAGGCTGGCCTTGTCGAAGTCGGTGCGGGGCTGCTGCGGGTCGCGGTCGATGATGGCCAGCGGGAGCTGGGCGACCTGCCCGGGTTGCATGGCGGTGTTCATGCGGCGTCACCTCCCGGGCCGGGAGTGTACTGCTGGGCCAGACGGCCACGTTTCCCGGAAAACATCGGCACGACGGTGGCGTTGCCGTGGCGCTCGGCGCTGGTGGGGCGGAACAGGGGACCGCAGCGCCATACCAGACGCTTGCCCCTGGCGGTGTATTCGGCGGTGAGCTGGTGCAGGGGCAGGTGGTTGAAGCTGGTGTCGATAATCAGGCGCATGGGGTGATCTCCTTCTCGGAATAGAGCTGCCCGACGGGCGCGGCGGGATAGGGGAAGAGCGAGCGCAGACGGGCGGTGTCTCCCGGGTCTGTCCCGATGCCAAGGGAGTCGGACTCGCCGAAGCAGTGCCAGTCGGATGGGTCGATGAAACCGGCACTCAGCACCGGGCGACCGGCGGCGACATCGGCGTGGGATAGGTAACCGGGGAAGAGCAGCAGGCCGTTGACGGCAGAGCCCGGGATGGGCTGGAGGCGCAGGTATTTGATCACTGGGCCACCTCCCGGTGTTCCCAGATGTTCAGGTCGATGGTGCTGGCGCCAGTGAAGCCGCTGGTCTGGCGGGTGGGGTGGCCGCCGTAGCCACGCTCAATCCGCTTGAGTTGGGCGAAGCGGCGCGGGCCGACGATGTAGCGGTGGGTGTGGCCCTGGCGGGTGATGCGCACCACGGCGCCACCTGTGCAGCGGTAGGCGTAGAGGGCGGCGATCTTGGTGTAGGGGGTCATGCTGTTCTCCTCAGCGGTGGGGACCGTTGAGGAAAAGTACAACCGAAAGTTGCGCATGTCAACAACTAAAGGTTGCGCACAATGCAACCGATAGTTATATTCCTGGGCGTATCAAATCAGGAGTAATGAGATGAATGCGGAGACAGAACACCAACCAAGAGCAGTAGGGAGTGGAGGCTCTCTCGAAGGAGGAGCCAGTGAGATGAAGCCCTGTCCTTTTTGCCGAAGCAGTTTAGTCAGTTATCACTTTAGATGCGGATCGGGCTACGTCATGTGCGAGCGCTGTTCTGGAGGGGGACCATTGGTCCATGAGGAGCTGAGAGAAGATGACGATGATGATAGCGATGCCGATTCAGTGAGGGCTAGACCCAAGGCTATCGCGCTGTGGAATCAGCGGGGCGGTGATTGACCTGGAGGAGGCGGCAGGCGAGGTGTTGCTCGCGCCAGCGAGTGGCGAAGGTTTCAGAGACCTCAAACCAGTTGCCGCCAGGATATCCTCCTCCGTGGTTTGCTCCCATACATGAGCACTGACACTCATGGCCCTTGGCGTTCCAGCAAGCTGCGGCGCAAACCTCTTGCTCCCGATAGGGTTGGATGATGTAGAGGCGTTTGTATCCTTTGAGCGTCGACTCAACCAGACGATTAAACCAAGTTCGTGGGACTTTCCAGCATTTGTAGCGAGGTAGCCACTCGGGTTTGCGCTGGTTTCCTGCTCGTATCCACTCCTGATGGGAGCGCGAGTAAGGCCGTTTGGTGTAGGGCAATTTTAGGAGGACTTTGCCCCTATCGGGAGGGCGATAGATGACTGGGATCTCTGTTTGTCGCCAGATATCTTCGATTGAGTTGCCGCATCCTTGCGCTGCCATATCTAACTTGACCTGCGCCGACTCGGTGGCAGCATGTAAGCTACCGGGTGGATCTTTTCAATATCCACCTTATCGAGCGTGATGCGCCCGTGAGTCTCGTTGATGCTCGATAGCGTCACTTCGTCGTCCCGATCAAAGGTCAACTCCTTGACCATCACCTGGCCAGCCTTTGTCTTGACCATGACGAACTCACCGACGATAGGTGCCTGATTGGGTTCGATCACCACCAACCAGCCGGGACGCAAGGCAGGCATCATGCTGTCGCCCTTCACCTCCAACGCGTAGGCATCGGGGTCAGTGGTGGGGACATCGACAAAACCGTCGCCATGCCCCACTGGATATCCCATCTCCTCGTAGTAACCCTCCGCGCCCATCCTGGCCATGCCAACCACTGGAACGTGACGTGACCTTCCACTCAACTGGTGCTCGACCAGTTCATGCTTCTGCATCTCGCCCTCGATCATCGCGCCAACTCCTGCCAGTAGCCACTCAGCCCTGACGCCGAGCGCCTTGGCGAGTTCAGGAATTCGCTTCGTATCCGGGATGGATTCACCGGCGAGCCACTTCCTGACGGCCTCCGTGGAGACGCGGAACATCTTCGAGACCTGCGCTCGGCGGCCTCGATCATCGGGGATGTTTGCATGCGTGAGCGCCTGAGAGAGGCGCTGGGCAAACTTCGCTTTTTCATTTTGATTCGCAACCATGAGTTGTAGTTTATTGACCTTTAAGGCAATAATCAGTTGTTGACTATAACAACTATCGGTTGTAGTCTTTCCCGCATGAATGCACTCGATAAGGCGATCAAGATTGCGGGGAGCCAGACCGCCCTAGGGCGGTCGTGTGGTGTGACCTACCAAGCTGTCCAGAAATGGACTCTGAAGGGCATCCCGCCCGAGAAAGTTCTTCCTATCTACCGCGCCACCCTCGGCGCGGTGACCCCTCACGAGATGCGCCCAGATCTCTACCCAGACCCCGCCTGGGTGCCGCCCCTCGATGCCGAGTGGTGGTCACCTGTCCCCGAGGAGGGTGATGCCGCATGAGCCAGCCGAAACCAACAGCAGAGGTTAACTAGCCGATGAAGAGTTACGCCGACGACGAATATTTCTGCGGATCACCGTGGGTGTTTATCCCTTACGCGCTGCTCGATCGCGGTCGCGTTGTTCGCACACTCGTGCCCAACTCTCAGCAAGTACTGCCTGAGCAGTACGCGGCAAAAGCCCTTTTGTGGTTTTTTCTTCGAGGATGTGACCGATGTCAGCAGCCAACCTGTCCGAGTCGAGCTGCTTCGCAAGCGCCTCAGCCAGTGCAGCCATCGCTTGAGACTGTGGCTTCAGAAATTCCTTGTGAATCATCTGTGTGACTTCGCGGAGCAGTTCGTCTCTTTCAAACGTATCCATGGCGGTCTCCTGAAAGCGTTAGTTGCCGAACACTGACGATACACCAGAAGAGCGCCGTTGGTTGCAGGTTGTATCTGACTCGTTTCCCATGCCCCGGAGTAGAGCACCGGGCCGTCAAGGAGTGAATGATGAGTGATCTTCACGAACCCCGTTCCCACACCGTCCTGCGCCATGTGCAGGCCCACCTGCTGGCCAGCTCCATCAGCGTGGAGACCTATGCCGAGGAGGTGCGCGCACTCTACCACGCGCGGGTCACTGACCCGAAGGCGCGGGTGATGCAGTTCCACAGCGGTGGCGATGCCATCAAGGACATGAAGGCCAACGGCCAGCTCATCGCACGCATCCTCCACCGCACGGTGAAGATGCCGGTGGACCTGGAGGAGGCGCTGGTCCTGGCGCTGCCCGAGCAGCCGCGCGGCGCCTGCCTGCGTGAGCTGGCCGAGCGCTACGACCTGCTGCCCGCCGCCATCCCGCACCCGACGCCGAGTGATGACGCGGCCAACCTCTCGGGCATCCTCAAGGAGACCGGCGAGGCGATTCAGGCGCTGGGCCCAATCATGGCCGACGGGCGCGTCGACGAGCACGACGCCCCCCACGCCAAGCGGGCGCTCATCGAGATCAACGAGGCGCTGGCCGCCCTGGTCACCATGCAGGCCCGGATCACCGCCATCCTCCCCGAGGGCGTGGAGCCGCCGCCCTGTCCGCAGCTCAAGGTGGTGGGCTGATGAGTTTACCCCGCACACCCATGACCTGGTTCGACTGGCTGATGGTGATCTCCGCCATCGTCTTCTCGCTCATCGGCCTCGGCCTGGAGGTGCTCGCATGGTTCGCGGGTTGATGCGTGGGCTGTGTCTGCTGGTCCGAGTGCCCCTGTCGCTGGTCGTCTTCGTCCTCGGCCTGCTCATCGAGGGGCTTGGATGGATCGCCTGGAGGCAGCATGGGCGTGATGAGTAAGGACCGCAGCGAGTGGGGCTACGGCCAGTGGAATATCTACGTGCGCAGTGGAGCGACCCCAGAGGAGCGTCGCGCCCGTCTCGCCGAGGTGCCCGAAGAGCGCCGCGCCTATGTCGAGGCGTATGTGCGTCTGGTCTTTCGCCTGCGTGCTGACTGCGAACAGCGCAAGGGGAGGGCGGTGCATGCCTGAGTTTCCCCTCCTGTTCCCCGCTCCCCTCGTGATGATGGCGGGCCGCCGCCCGTTGCGTGTTTCGCCCGTGCCTCGGCGCAACAGCGCGTGTTGTTGCGTGGGTCTTCCGGGTCATGGGTCCTCCCTGGAGTCAGTTGCACGCGGGGGCGTGGAGCCGCGGCCTATCGCTAGGGTTTCGTGTCGGCGTACAGGCAACAGCAACAGGGTGACGACTGCATGAGTTGGGTCAACTACGACGATGTGGTCGACCAGCTGCGCGCCGCCGGGCTGAAGATCGACCACCTGGAAGTCGACACGCCGAGGCCGAAGTGCGTCACGGTCGAGGGCCGTGGCAGTGAGAAGCGCGGCTGGTACTGGCTGAGTGAATTCCCCATCGAGGGCCAGCTCTACCTGGTCGGCTCCTTTGGCGTCTACGAGGGCGACGACAACGGCAAACGCAAGGTGCAGCTCAAGGCGGCGGCCAAGCGTCTGACCGCTTCCGAGCGCCGGGCTTTGGCTGAGCGCCACAAGGCCAACGCCAAGCGGGCCAAGGCGATCCGTCAGGCCGAGGCCGACAAGGCCGCCGCTGAGGCGACCCGCGTCTGGCGTGCCTACGCGCGCCGGGGCCAGTCGGACTACCTCGCACGCAAACAGGTGCTCGGCTACGGTGTCCGCTTCGACCCCGAGGGCCACGGCACCATGGCCATCCCCATGATGGACGCCGCCGGGCGCATTCACGGCCTGGAGATCATCCGGGGCAAGAATCGCGGCAAGAAGCTCGAAAAGCAGTACTGGCCCAAGGGCGTCGACAAGGTCGGTCACTACCACCTTATCGGCGGGATCGGCCCCATCATCCTCGTCTCCGAGGGCTACGCCACCGCCGCCACCCTGCACGAGGCCACCGGCCTGCCCGTGGCCGTTGCCTTCGATGCGGGCAATCTGCTGCCGGTGGTGATGGCGCTGGCCAAGGCGCACAAGGGTGTACAGCTCCTCGTCTGCGGTGACGACGACTACATCCAGAAGTGCCGGGCCTGCGGCGAGTGGACCAACGTCGCCGAGGAGTTATGCACCCACTGCGACGAAGAGCACGGCAAGGAGAACACCGGCGTCAAGGCCGCCACCGCTGCCGCCCTGGCAGTGGCCGGGGCTTGGTGCGTCCCACAGTTTCCGTTTGATCGTGACGGCAAGAAGCTCACCGACTTCAACGATCTGGCCACCCACCGAGAGGGCGACCTCGCCCAGGTGCGCGTGCAGATCGAGCAGGCCATCGAGCGCGCCGGTTGGGCGCTGCCCCATCAGGCCGCGCCGCCCAACAGCGAGGGGGAGGGGGAAGACGCCAAGGGCCGCCGTAAGGCCGTCTCGGTCATGAGCAAGGACGCCGCCATCGCGCGCTTCGTGCCCATCGACGACGGCACCGGAAAGCACCTCTTCGACTACTGGACTCAGCGCCGCGTGCATCGTGACCAGATGCTCGCGCTCCTGCCCGCCAAGGTCAGCTGGGACGAGATCAAGGGTGATCCCGTATGGCAACAGCGGGGCGCCTTTTACGAAGACCAGATCGGTTTCGACCCCTCCGGCAAGGATGAGGTGATCGAACTCAACACCTGGAGCGGCTGGGAGCTGACGCCCAAAGAGGGCGACTGCGAGATGATCCTCCAGACCATCCAGTTTCTCTGCAGCGGAGAGGACGACCCCCTGTCGCTCACCGCTTGGCTGCTGCGCTGGATGGCCTACCCACTGCAAAACCCCGGCGCCAAGATGGCCTCGGCGGTCATCATGCACGGCCCCCAAGGCACTAGCAAAAGTGCCATCTTCGGCCACGTCCTGGCCAAGATCTACGGCAGCTACGCCACCGTGCTCAACCAGCGCGGCCTCGAAGACAAATTCAACGACGACTGGGTAGACCGCAAACTGCTGCTGGTGGCCGAGGAGGTCGTCACCCGCTCCGAGATGTGGCAAATCAAGAACGAGCTCAAGGAGCTGGTCACCGGCGAATGGCTGCGCGTCAACGGCAAACACACGCCAGCTTACCGCCAGCGCAACTACATCAACGTCATCTTCAACTCCAACGAATCACAGCCGCTGCCGCTGGACAACGATGACCGGCCACACCTCGTCATCTGGACACCGCCCGCACAGTCCGAGGCCTTCTACGACAAGCTCTGGCTGGAGATCGAGAACGGCGGCATCGAGGCGTTCTACCACTTTCTGCTCAACATTGACCTCGGCGACTTCCACCCCAAGAAGCGCCCGCCGATGACCAAGGCCAAGCAGGAACTCATCAACTTCTCCAAGCCCTCGGAGCTGCGCTTCATCGACGATTGGCTCGATGGCGAGTTGGGCGTCCCCATCGGCCCCTGCCTGAGCGCCGACCTCTACGCACTCTACCTGCGTTACTGCCGCACCAACGGCGTCAAGCACCCTCGTGAGTCGAACCAGTTTCTCGGCACCGTCGGCAAGCTCACCGGCTGGACGCACAAACCACAGCGCTACTACGAGACCGCCCACTACACCGGTCAGCCCATCCAACGGCGCGTCATCATCCCGCCGCAGGAGGTGCTGGAAGCCGCCGGGCGCGCCCAACCCACCGCCAAGACCAAAACGCAGTGGCTGACCGACCGCATCCTGGAGTTCAAAAACGCCATGGAGAGGGACCAATGAGCCTCAACGTGACGGATGTGACGGGCTATGTGACAGGGTATGTGACGGGCTCTGTGTGCGTAACCCATTGTTCTAATGGCCATGTTACGGATGTGACAGACGTGACGGGCTCCCGCGCACGTATGCGCGCACATGCGTGCGCACACACCCGCGCGCCCGCCCGCCTACGCGCGCGCCACCCGTCACGCCCGTCACATCTGTCACATATCAAAAAAATCAAAAGGTTAAAGAGATTAAACCTGTCACATACCCCGTCACATCCCCTGTCACATCGTCTGGGAGCTGAAAACATGGCCATCGATAGCCCCACCACCGAAAGCAAAGCCCAATTTGCCCGCCGCCTGGGCGTCGCCCGCAGCACCATCACCCGCGCCGCCGCCCAGGGCCGCCTCGTCCTGGACGACCAAGGCCGCGTCCTGGTCGAGCCCAGCCTCGAGCGCTGGCACGCCACCACCGGCCACCGCACCGACCTGCAGGCCCAGCACGCCGCCGAGCGGGGCAACGCCATCCCGCAGGCCAGCGGTGCGGCAGCAGGGCAGGGCGCCCACACCGCCACCGAGGAGCCGGACGAGACCGACATCGCCCTCAACGAATCCCGCGCCGGCTACCAGGCCACCGCCCTGCGCTACACCAACGCCCTGGCCCGCCTGGAACGTGACCTCGCCGCCCACCGCCGCTACCCGCTCGACGACGTCACCCAGGCCGCCTACGGCCTCGGCGCCCGCACCCGCGCCGCCCTGGAGCACCTCATCGACGAACTCGCCCCACGCCTTGCCGGGGCCGCCGACCGCGCCACCCGCGCCCACCTCATCCACGCCGAGGTGCGCCGCCTCGCCGCCGCCCTGCAACGCGACCACGCCCGCGCCCAGCGCCGCCTGCGCGCCAGCACCGGAGAAACCGCATGACCACCAGTGACCCCATCACTCGCGAGAGCCTCAGCCGCCGCCTACGCGACCTCTCCGCCCAGCTCGGCGACACCGCCGCCGCGCTCTACACCCTCGCCCAGCAAGAGGCCGACGAGATCAGCGCCGAGATCGCCATCGACCTCGACACCACAGCCACCCACCTCGACGACCACGCCAACACCCTCAGCGCCCACCAGGAGCCCCGCGCATGACCACCGCCCGCCTCGCCGAAGAGCAGCTCGAACGCGACCGCCTGCGCGCCGAAGACGCCCAGGCCGCCTACGAGCGCGCCGAGGCTGGCACCGTCCTCGCCCCCGACCTGCGCGCCGCCTCCCGCCACGCCCTCGGCCCCTTCGCCCGCCTGCTGGCCGACCTCCCCGCCGCCCTGCTCGACGCCACCGAGGGCGAGCGCACCGTCGAGCGCCTCCACCAGCGCCTCACCGAGACCGTCTTCGACAGCCTGCGCGAGACCGGCGCCGCCCTCGTCCAGGCCACCCGCGCCAGCCACATCCCCGCTCTCGGCCACCACCTCGCCCGTGGCCTCAAGCCCCGTGACCTCCTCGGCGTCGCCCAATGGGCCGAGCGTCACCGCCACCTCGACACCGGCACCAACGCCCCCGGCCCCTGGCGCAACGAGCGCACGCCCTACCTCGTCGAGATCATGGACGCCCTCTCCGAGCACAGCCCCGTGCGCTCCGTCACCTTCATGAAATCCTCCGGCGTCGGCGGCTCCGAGGCCATGTGGAACTGGCTCGGCTACGTCATGCACCACCTCGGCAACAAAGACCTCCTGCTCATCGTCCCCAGCATCGAAGTGCGCGACCGCACCTTCAACCCGCGCCTGCGCAAGATGCTC
Organism: Gammaproteobacteria bacterium; assembly: GCA_003252455.1. Lineage (GTDB taxonomy): Bacteria > Pseudomonadota > Gammaproteobacteria > Thiohalomonadales > Thiohalomonadaceae > SZUA-467. The sequence continues at coordinate 8,165 of QKED01000050.1, read as the reverse complement.
GCCGAGACCGCCGTGCTCAACGACCTAGTCAGCTCCAAACAGCGCGACAAGCGCAACAGCGCCGAAGTGCTCGAATACAACGGCGGCGCCCGCGTCATCAAATCCGGCGCCAACTCCCCCGACTCCATGCGCTCCGAGCACCTCCCCTACGTCATCTGCGACGAGGTCGACGCCTACCCCTGGGACGTCGGCGGCGAGGGCGACCCCATGAAGCTCATCGCCAACCGCCAGCGCGCCTTCTCCGGCCGCGCCAAGAGCTACTTCATCTCCACCCCCACCGTCGAGGGCGCCTCCCGCATCGACCAGCTCTACCGCGCCTCGGACCAGCGCCGCTACCACATCCACTGCCCCGACTGCGGCCACATACACACCCTCGACTTCGACAACCTCCGCTGGCGCACCGACCACCCCGAAGTCACCGAGGTCATCGACGAGGCCACCCTCGGCGCCCAAGTCCAAGAGGCCTGGCTCCTCTGCCCCGAGTGCGGCGTGCGCATCCCCGAGACCCACAAGACCGACCTCCTCCAGGGCGGCCGCTGGATCGCCGCACGCCCCCACATCAAGCGCAACCGCGGCTACCACATCAACGCCCTCTACTCCCCCGTCGGCCTCGGCGTCACCTGGGCCGACATCGCCCAAGACTGGATCGAGGCCCAGGGCGACACCTCCAAACTCAAGGCCTTCTACAACACCCACCTAGGCCTCGTGTACACCGAACCCGGCGACGACATCGCCGACCTCCCGCTCTACAACCGCCGCGAGCCCTACCTCCACACCCTCGCCGCCCTGCCCATCCTCGCCATCACCGCCGGGGTGGACGTACAAAAAGACCGCATCGAGGCCTCCATCGTCGCCTGGGGCGTCGAGGAAGAGTGCTGGCTCCTGGAACACCTCATCTTCCCGGGAAATCCCGAAGAGCCCGACGTCTGGGCCGACCTCGAAGAGGGCCTCAAAACCTGGAGCGTAGACCTCGCCGCCCTCGACACCGGCTACCTCACCAGCATGGTCACCGACTTCGTCCAGCCCCGCGCCTGGTGCCGTGCCATCAAAGGCAACGCCGGCATGGACCGCCCCCTGGTGGAAGACGAGCGCAAACGCAAACAGCGCCTGCGCTACCGCCGCCGCAAAGGCGCCCCCATCGAACCCATCGGCGTCGACCAGGCCAAGACCCTCATCTACCAGCGCGTCCGCCTGCCCAAGCCCGGCCCGCGCTACATCCACTTCCCCATCTCCGAGAGCTTCGATGAAGAGTACTTCGCCCAGCTCGCCGCCGAGCGCATGGTCGCGCGGGAGAAGGGCTACCGCCTGCGCTACGAGTGGGTCCAGCTTCGCCCTCGGAATGAGACGCTTGATGCGCTCGTGTACGCACTCGCTGCCCTGCGCCTGCTCGCCCTCCCGGCCAGCGCCAAGCCCAAACGCTGGACACCGCCCCAGGAGGCCGTCAGCGCCACACAGGCGGCGGAATCAACCGCAACCGCGCCCACCAAGACGCCTCCAGTCGCTCACCGGCCCAAACCACGCCCAGCCTCCAGGAGCGGCCTCGCCAAATCAGAATGGAGCCGCAAGCTATGACGCCATCACCGCTCACTCATCCTCGGCGTCACCAGCGCATGCCAGCGCCGATGGCAGCTCGGGCACAGGTACGACTTCGGCCACCCGTCCGCCTCGTCACCGAACAGATGCGTCGGTGCCCAGTGGTGCTCCTCCGCCCCCTCGGCCCCACACACCTCGCAGATAAACGGCGGCGTCAGCGGGAACATCTCTTTCACCGCCACGCCCGACGCCTCCACCGCACGGCGCTTGGCAAAGCCGGGTATGCGCGTGCCGCATCCCAAACAGTAAAACGGATACTTCGGGTTCCCTCCGGCATCCACGTAATGCCCAATCCCCCAGCCCTTCCCGCCGCAACGGCGGCAGGCCCGGTCCGGGTACTTGATCTCATTCTTCCAAGAGGTATTCACCATGAACAATTGTCCCTTCTGTGCCAGTGATGATGTCGGCTACTCCTACGGCACCCACCCCGACGGCAGAGAACTCTCCTTCATCAGCTGCGGCCACTGCGGCGCCCGTGGTCCCGTACGCACATACCTCAGCGTCTTCGATGATGACGAGTCCGAAGCCGCCTGGAACCGCCGCCTCGGGTGCACCACCAAAACTACCACGCCGCCTCACGAACCGCATCCGCACACCCCGCCCAGCCAGTAGAGGGAGACCCACCGTGCCCACAGAACAGCCCCACACCCACGACACCGACAGCGCCGTAGAGCTGCACAGCGCCATGACCGACAGCCTCCGCCGCGCCTTCGGCCTCAGCGAGTCCGCCGCCTCCGCCCTGGCCGACGACGTCGTCATGGAGCTGCGCCGGGAGTACGCCTGCACGCGCTTCTACGTCCCGGCCCCCTCCCGCGAGCAGCGCAACGCCCTCATCCGACGCCACTTCACCGGCCACAACCACCACGAGCTGGCGCGGCGCTATGGGATCAGTGAGCGGCAGGTGCGGAATATTCTCGGGCAGGCTCGGGAGGGCGCAGTGAGAGAGTGCCAAGAGGGCACAGGGCAGGAACGGGGAGGGCGGGTAGCATGACGCCGCGCCAACAGCCGGGCGCGGCGAATCATCACAAACCAGAGGTGTCAGCGCTCAGGAGTGAACGCACTCTCCAGCCCACAGGCGTTGCACCTGAACACCTTCTGCTTGATGCCCAGGTCACCAAACATGGGATCAGGTCGACTACCCACCCGCGTCAAATCAGGACTACCGCAATGATCACAAACATACGTAGCAAGCGCGCCCGACTTCAGCACCTCCAGCTCGCGCTGAAGCGCCTCCGCGCGCGTCTTTGCCTGCTCAAGTTCAAGCTCCTGCGCGCAGCTCTTGGCCTCAAGATCGGCGCACTTACGCTCTATAGCCTCGTATTCCGCCTTGAGCAGAACAAGATGCTGGCGCAGGACCGTAGACGAGCCGTGCTCGTTGATCAGTTTTTCCAGCAGCTTAAGCATCGTACTGACCCCCGCAACCAAACCCCGTAACGCCGGATTCGTTGTTACGTGTAATCAATGCCTTAACAGAAATCTCCATGAGGTTCACCATGTCTATCGTCCAAGTGATTAACAAGCTATTACCTGCGCGTATGCGTGCGTATGGTGGGAGATCAGCTACTTGAGCCGGTAAACAGCGCCATCCAACGCCCCGCACAGTACTCCTCTAGGAAGGCCGGATCCTTAGCGAGCTTGGCTATCGTCAACAGCTGGTCATCATAGGGGAACAGCACGATGGGAGTGGATTCCGAGACCGTAACGTCCAGCCCAAGCTTGCCCTTGTACCGCGCCGCATTAGGATCAGGCGGTACGGCCAGCAGAATAGGCAGCCGCTGATCGCGTAGAGCGTCCAGATTGTGCGTACTGCTGGTGCTACCGAAGAAGCCGATCTGTCTACCCCGGTTGTCCTTGAAGTAAAGGCGCTGGCGGTCCTCGTTGAGAACACTGCTCTTTGCCGCGACACGTTCGGTGAGGATGAGGTATTGCATGGTGACTTGCTCCTTGTCTGGGCGGGTCGATGACCCCGTGGCCCTTATGGTGTTAGCTGTTACTATACAGATTACCTCTGTATCATGCTTCCAGGGAAACGGACCTACAGAGGGACACACCATGGCTACCCCCACCCGCATGGACGACGACGGACAACCCGCCTTCACCGGCTTCAACTTCAAGCGCAACCGCGACAAGGCCGCTGCCGCCTTGCGTGGCATCCTTACCGGCATCACGGCAGACAGGGTGCTGGTCGAGGCCGAGGCGCTCTTCCTCGACGCCTGGATGCGCTCCCAGGAGCAGCTCACCGACAAGGGCGAAGTCTCGGACCTGCTCGAAACGGTAGACAGCATCCTTGCCGACGGCGTCATCACCGCCGCTGAACTCCAGCAACTCCACGCCCTGATTGACGACATCCTCGCCCACGGCGACCAAAGCACCGGCGGCGCCGAGGAGAGCATCAACCAACTCCTCGGCCTGCTCATGGGCATGGCGGCAGACAACCGCCTCACCGACCTGGAGTTCCAGGCCCTGCGCCAGTGGCTGGCCGACAACCCCCAGGTGGCCGACACCTGGCCCGCCAACCAGCTCATCAAGCGCATCGAGGCCATCATGGCCGATGGCGTGCTGGATGAAGAGGAGCGCTCAGACCTCCTCGAAACACTCAAGCAGTTCTCCGGCCAGCGCTTCGACGAGACCGGCAGCGCCGACGGCGCCGTGGCCGAGGTCTTCTCGGATGCCGTCGACGGCATCGAGCTGGCCGGGAAGGTGGTCTGCTTCACCGGCAAGTTCGTCTCAGGCACCCGCAGTGCCTGTGAGAGCCTCGCCAAGAGCAGGGGCGGCATCGTCAGCAAGACGGTCACCAAGAAGCTCGACCTGCTGGTGCTGGGGACTATCGCCAGCCGGGACTGGCGCTTTACCAGCCACGGGCGGAAGATCGAGCAGGCGTTGAACTACCGGAGTGAGGGGAGTGAGATTCTCATTCTGTCTGAGCGGGGTTGGTTGAAGGCGATAGGTTAAGGCACACAGGAGCCTAAGAGTTTTAGTCTTGTATCGGCGTAGGTAGTAGCTTACGGGGTTTCAAGACCAGACACCGTGATTCACGCGCGGCATCCCAGTGGACAATCAACGCACCCACGTGTAAGATTTTACGCCCGGTCAACGTGTATAACTTGCTAAAAATCAAGCTGTTACGAACAAGCAACCCAAAGGCACGCCGCTATGTACGACCTTCAGAAAGAACTCGAAAAGCGTCTCAAGGCCCTCAAGCAAGGCGGCGGCAGGGTTAAGAGTGCGGCACGTCCTTCCAACAGCAGTATCGAACTCAGCCTCAAGCGAGCAGGCATCCTCAACAGCAAGGGTGCCATGATCAAAAAGGTCGCATCCTGAACGACGCTGCGTAGAGCCCTCCCATGCATGTAACACCCGAGATCGTCGTTGGTTTTCATGGGTGTGATAAGACCGTGTTCAATAAGGTCATCAAGCGCGGTGAGGGTCTGAAGGAGAGCGTCAACAACTACGACTGGCTCGGCCACGGCATGTATTTCTGGGAAGGCAGTTACGACCGGGCCCTGGAATGGGCCAAGAATAGCAACACCGTCAAGACCCCAGCCGTCATAGGCGCCTTCATCAAACTAGGCAACTGCCTGGAGCTCCTCGATATCAAAGACCTTGCTAAAGTGAAAGTGGCACACGAGCTCCTCGTGCAAGAGTGCATGGCGCTGGGCAAGGCACTCCCCTCCAATAAAGCCAAGGTCAACGGTATCGACATGAGCCGAGAGCTGGACTGCGACGTCATGCTGAGGCTTCAGCAATTCAATAACGAAGCCATAGCGACTGAGCTTGGTCTGCCAAACACAGAAGGCAGCAACAAACGTGAGATTCAGCATCACCCCCAGTTCATCGACTCTGTCAGAGGCATGTTCCCTGAGGGAGAAGAGCTCTACGAGGGTGCCGGATTCAGAGCCAAAAACCACATTCAGCTCTGCGTAATCAATCCCAACTGCGTCATTGGGTACTTTGACCCCAAGAACCGCACCAACTCCTGGTACAAAAAGATCTGACTGCTGGCCGCTACGTAAGTAGAAGCTTACGGCGTTTCGAGATCTGACACGGCTTGTTGAACTACCGGAATGAGGAGAGTGGAATTCTCATTCTTTCTGAGCGGGCTAGGTTGAAGGTGATAGGATGACTACTATCGGAAGATTTCAGGTCATTGGTCAGTCGCTCTAGTCATCTATAAACTCCGCTACATCTTCGATGCTAGCAGGTGAAAAACTGAAATAATTAGATTCAGGAATTACTTTAGTTGCTCCAGAGGCCATGTCCATGTGAGGAGCGAATAGCTCATATGCCAAATAAAAAGGATTGCCTAGTTCAGCATTTATGATTATGGGTCTCGAAAGCAACGAAAATCCCGTGCCTTTGAAGATAGGTAACTTGTTCTGAGTGTGATGATTGATATGAAGTGTATTGAACGCTATCTGCTTTTTGTCGATACGTTTTGATACGACGGTATTGGTCTTGGTGCATTCCCCGGTACTCACTAACTTAGAAATGCTTTGATCAATATATATTTGTATGGATATGTATTCAGCTGGGATCTCTGAGTGATTTTCGATAGTTGGACTTATTTCTAACTGTACAGCACTTTTCTGATCTAGCGTGCTCCATTGATGTACTTGCATTGACGTGAAAGACAACTTAAGCAGGGGGCCATCATTTCTGCGTGATACATCCCTTACCTCGTACTCTTCCATTGGAGCGGATGTGAAGTTGTACCGCTTGTAGAAGCGCTTATCTGAGGCTTGGTGTGGGGCGCGTGTGCTCTGTGGGATGCTGACCACGTATGCGACCCTTCCGGGGTGGGTCTTGTGTAGTGGTATAGGCTTGATGAGGATGCCTTCGATCTTGCGTTGAATGTTGGAGTGGATGACTTGTTCCAGCCACTCTTTGGTGATCTCCGCTGGGTCAAAGCCATCGTCCAAGCATGAGGGTATGTGGCCCTCCTCCTTGATGCCGTAGACGATAATCCCGCCTGCTGAGTTCGCGAACGCAGAGACATCCTTGCTGATTTCAGTCTTCTTCTTGTCCGTGTTCTGTAACGCTCCGCACGCCTTATAGTCGAGTTCGATGTTCTCTTCTACTTGGTTGTCGATCAGAGCAAGGAGGTCTTTCTCTGTCCAATCTGAAATCTTATCCATAAGGGTGGTTCGCATCGGATGTAAGTTGATTCAACGATAGGGTAGAGATGTAAGCCGCATCTTACGGCGCTTCAAGACCTAACCCCGGTGCTTGCGATTGTTTATGATGTCTCCTCGTCTTCGAATTCATTATCTTCACTTTCTTCACTTAGATACTCCTTCACAAATTCTGTAGTTATCCATGTCCATTCCTTGGCGTATCCATGCCCATAGCTTTGATAGTAACGTTTTTTGAATGAGGATAATGCGGTTTCATATTGCACCATAATCAGTACGGCATCACTCATTTGGGGCAAGTTGTCGTTATCTAAAATATCGAGATATTTTCCCTCTGGTTCTTCATTTAGTATGACCTTCAAATCAGTCAGAACCCGATTGATAATGCCGACTTTGCTGGTGCTCATTATCGCGTCTGGTTTTTTCTTTGATAGCTCCCGAATTTCTTTAAGAAGCCCTAAGAAAATATCTTTTGTTGAATGATATGTTGCAACTGCTTCTTCTGTTGTTGTATTTTGTAAGTTAATCATTTACGCCCTACCTTGCTTGGTGCGCCTGATTCAATATCACTTGTCCCTCCATTTACTACATAATACCAGTGGCCGTATTCCATGGTTACATTGTCAGATCTGAATCGTTCGGCTTCTCCCATGTATTGAGCCAATATCATGATTACATCACTATTGCTTGGGAGATCTTCTTCGTCGAACATTTCGAAGTCAACAAAAGGCTTGTATTTTTTGCCAAGTACTTTGTTTGACTCGATAAGTACGGCATTTATTATTTTGAGTTTAAATGGGTTGAGAGTATCAGTCGGTGATTTTTTCGAAAGAGCTGCTACTTCCGTATGGGCGGCTTGGAGCTGGCCAATTACTTTCTCTAACTTTTCCACATCTTCAGATGATTTCATTATTTCCTCTTTATGGACACTGTCTTCTGTATTGAGTGTAGCTTCTGATGATAAACTCAAGTGGGTGTCGCTGCTTGCTGTCAAACACCTCAACCATTTGTTCCAAATCTGTATCAGTCAAAGTAATTATTGCTTTGCGCTGTCCCGCCCATAAGTTTATTGTCCTTTTTAACTCAGCTTTCTTTAATGGGTTGCGCGTAACAAATACCCCGAATCTTCCGAGCTCATCATGTAAGTATCTATTGAGCTGATCAACATGATTTCGTGTTATGTGATCTACGTTTTTTATTTCAAATGTTATTTGGCGAGACCCATAATCATCCATGATCTCACGTAAGAAGTCATGGCTTCGACTGTTATAGAAAATTAGATCTCTTATGCTGACCCCGTCGTCTGTACGAGCTTGTTCCTGCGCAAAATCAAGGTAAGGGTAGAATAGTGAAGGTAACAATTCCCCAATGGCACGCTCATACTTCAAATCTGCGCCATTTGTTTTACCTGTAGGTAATTTTTTTATTGCCGCAAATTTA
>QKED01000076.1 GCA_003252455.1 Gammaproteobacteria bacterium | reverse complement strand
CGGCGACGTAGCCCTGCAAGCGGGTGATGGCGGCGGCCTCCTGCCGCTGCCCCTGACACAGGGGGTGGTAGTGGCGCAGGCTGGGGATGTCGGCGCACAGCTGTTCGAGGGTCGCGCGGTGGGTCTCGGCCAGGTAGACCACCTCGACCCCCAGGGGGGTGAGCACAAATCGGGTCTCCTCACCCTGGCCGCGGCGCGTGGCCCACCCTTGCAGCTCCAACAGGTGCAGCGCACCCCAGATGTTGCCGTGGGTACGCCCGTCGGGGTGGCGGGCGAGGCGCTGGCCGATTGCGGCCACACTCTCTTGTCCCTCACGTACCCGGTCGAGGATGCCGGTGCGTAGCAGCCCCATCAGGGTCGGTGCGGTGAGGCCGCCGCTGGCCCAGCGAAAGGCGAGGCTGTTGGCCTGTAGGCGACGGGCACTCTGCGCCGTGAGGCGTACCTCCAGTCCCTGGGGCTGCAGCGACCAGCCCTGTGCCTGGTCATCGTCGGTGAAGCGGCAGTCGAGGGCGGCCACCTCGGCCCCCACCACCCTGGCCAGGTCGGCGGGGTTGGCACCGAGAAAGGCGCCGGTGAGAAGGTTGAGCTGCTGTTCGTTCTCTACCCAGTTCCATTGCTGCACGGGTCTATCTCCTGAAAAATGTAGTGGTCGCGGTCAACCGTTGACCGCCGGGTCGAGCTTGCTCTCTTGGTTTGCTGCGCGTAGTTCGACCACGGCGGCGGAGAGGGTGGCGATGGTGGGGTAGTCCCAGGCAGCGGACATGTCGATGTCGATGCCGAAGGCGTCGCCCAGGTCCATCATCAGCTCGGCGGCCTGGATCGAGTCGAGGCCCACGGCGCTGAAGTGGGTCTCGGCGTGGATCAGGCTCTCGTCGAGGCGCAGGTGCTTGCCCAGCCAACTGCCGACCCATTCGCGCACGGCGCGTAGTTCCGCGTTATCTAGGTGGGTGCGGGGGCCTGTGCCATGTCCCACCACCTCGGTCCGCTGCTCACGTCGTAGCAGGGCGTCGGTGGCCGCCAGTTCGCCGCTGGCCTGCTGCTCCAGGTCGCCGATGATCCCGGTGTAGCCGGCGATGGCCTGCTCCAGGTCGGCCTGGGCCGTCTCCCAGGGGAGGCGTCCGCTCCCCGCTTGCGTGGCCTGCATGGCACGCGTCAGCTCCGCCTCGACCCAGGCCAGGGTGCGCCGATGCAGAGTGTCGCCGTCGGGCTTGGTGGTGTCGCTGAGCACGGCGCGCAGCAGTGCCCACTGCACCACCTCGCCGAGCTGGTAGTAGGTCCACTGCTGGTCCTTGAGCTGGTCGAGGCCGAGTTGGCCCTGACCCTGCTGGGCGAGGCGCAGCGTGGCGATGAAGGGGGCCAGTTCGGCGGCCACCTGTGGCGCGTGACAGTCGCGCTCGATGAACTGTAGCAACGGTTCGGGGGTGTGGAAGATACCGGAGCCGATGTGCATCTGCAGGGTCTCGGTGGGCCCCTCGAAGATGCGTGTCAGGCGTGCGTCGCGGAACAGTTGCGGGATGAGGTTGGTCTCGATGTAGCCACGCCCACCGAGCATCTGCATGGCGTCGTCGGCGGCGTCGAACAGGTACTCGGTGCCGAGCACCTTGCACACCATCAGCGTCTCCTCAGGCACCTCGACGCCACGGTCGATGGTGCGCACCAGGTCCCAGACGTAGTGGTCGAGGGCGTGGATGCGCTGAGTAAGCAGGTTGAGGCGCTGCAGGGTGACGCTGTTCTCCAGTAGGCGCCCGCTGCTGATGGTGCGTCGTCCGGCGTAGCGCGCCATCAGCTGGGCGCAACGGCGCATGCCACCGAGGCCGATGGCGCCGAAGCCGAGACGGGTCATGCTCATGGTCTCTTGGGCGATCGCCATGCCCTTGCCCTCTTCGCCGAGGATATAGCGCCCATCGACGTGGGCGTTCTCCAGCAGCACGCTGTTCTGCACCATACCGCGCACGCCCATGGTCAGCTCCTCCGGGCCCATGCGCAGGCCGGGACTGCCCTGCAGGACGGCGAATCCGGTGATGCCACTACCGCTCTTGGCGAAGACCGAGATGACCCCGGCCCAGGCCGAGGTGCCGATCCAGCTCTTCTCGCCGTTGAGTAGCCAACTGCCGTCGAGCTGTCGCTCGGCGCTGGAGGCGAGGGCGCGCGGGTTGGAGCCCGCCCCCGGCTCGGTGATGGCGAAGGAGGCGAGCATGCGCCCGTTGGCCAGGCGTGGCAGCAGTTCCGCCTTCACCTCTTCACTGGCGTGATTGAGGATGGGGCGGATGCCGAGGGAGTTGTTGAGACCGACGAAGGCGGCCAGGGTGATGTCGATGGCGGAGAGCTGCTCGACCAGGCGCAGCGCTTGCTCGTTGTTGAGGCCGAGGCCGCCGTACTGTTTGGGGATCTGCATCCCCAGCAGCCCCTGCTCGCCGAAGTCGAGGGCGATGTGTGGCGGGATGCAACGGCGCTCGTCGATCAGGCGCGAGTTGATGCGTGTCTCGGCATAGTTGCGCACCCAGGCAATCAACTCGTCGACCAGGGCGTCGTTGGCGGCGCGCTCCTGGTTATTCGCCGTGACATCAGTGGCGGGTGTGGTGTCGAGGCGCGCGAGTTCGCCGTCGCGATAGAGTTGACGGGCGCGCGCACGCTGGATCTTGCCGCTGGAGGTCTTGGGCAGGCTGGCGGGGGCGATGAGTACCACCTCGGCGAGGGCGACGTTGTGCTCGCGTGCTACGGCCTCGCGGATCGCCAGCTCGACCGGAGCGAGGTCGCCCTTGCGCTCGGTGCGCTTCACCTCGGCCACCACCACGGCGCGTTCGCCTGCGCCGTCGTCGAGGGTGAAGGCGGCGCAGCCGTCGGTCACCAGCGCGGCGTGGGCCTGGGTGACGCTGTACTCTATATCCTGCGGGTAGTGGTTCTTACCGTTGAGGATCATCAGGTCCTTGATGCGCCCGGTGATGTAGAGCTGACCCCGGTCGAAGAAGCCGAGGTCGCCGGTGCGCATGAAGTGCACGCCGGGGGCGGTAGGTGAGGTGGCACGGAAGGTCTCGTCGGTCGCCTCCGGGTTCTGCCAGTAGCCTTGGGCGACACTGCCGCCGCAGACCCATACCTCGCCCACCTCACCCTCGGCCAGCGGAGTGAGATGCTCGGGGTGGCAGATGACCACACCCTGGTCGCCCGCCACGCCGCCACTGGCGACCAGGGTGACACAGTCGCTACTCCCCTCTTCGGCGGGTTCGAGGCGATGCTCCTCCAGTGCCCCCTTCGACACGCCCAGGGTCTGCACGGCTGCGTTCGGTCGATGGCAGCTGACCATCAGCGTCCCCTCGGCCAGCCCGTAACAGGGCAGCAGTGCATCGTCGGGCAGGCCTGTGGCGGCGAAGCGCTGTTGGAAGCGCTGGACGGTTGTGTGACGGATCGGCTCGGAGCCGCAGAAGAGGCGTCGCCAGCCGGAGAGGTCGAGGGTGGCCAGCTCCGCATCGCTCACCTTGTCGACACAGTGGTCCAGGGCGAAGTTGGGCGCGGCGCTGGCTGAGTTGGGATATTGCGCGATCAGCTCCAGCCAGCGCAGGGGGCGCTGGATGAAGGCCTCTGGTGGCAGGGTGACGCCGGTGTGGCCATGATAGGCGCTCTGTAGGAGGCAGCCGATGAGGCCCATGTCGTGGTAGGGCGGCAGCCAGGAGACGATGTGCAGATCCTCTCCCTCGGGGAGGAAACGCCCGATCACCTCGATGTTGTGACAGAGGTTGGCGTGGCTCACCATCACCCCCTTCGGGGTGCCGGTGGAGCCGGAGGTGTATTGCAGGAAGGCGATGCTCTCGGCGTCGGGTTCGCCCTCCTCCCAGTAGTCGGCCAGCTCGTTGCTCACCTTGTCGACGCGCAGCGAGGTCATCTCGGTGTACCACTGCTCGTCGAAGTCGAGCTGGTTGATCTTCTCCTGCACCGCGCTGGTGGTGAGCAGGGTCTTGGCGCCGACATTCTTGGTGATGGCCAACAGACGCGGGATGTGGCGGTTGTTGCGCGGCGGGTAGAGGGGCACCGCCTTCATGTGCGCGTAGAGACAGGCGAAGAAGCTGGCGATGTAGTCGAGGCCGGGTTGGCAGAGGATGAGGATCGGGTCGCCGGGGTCGGCGCACATCTCCAGCTGTACGGCGAGGGCGCGGGCGCGCGTGTCCAGCTCGGCGTAGCTGTAGCTGACGGGCTCACCCTTTACCGGGTGAAAGAGGTAGGCGCTCTTCTCGGGGTGTCGCTCCACCTGGGCGCGTAGCGCGGCCACGAGGTTGCTGAAACGGGTCGGTGAGGGGATCTGTTGTGCGGTGTGGGACACGGTACTGCTCCGCTGTCTGCGGGTGATGGGGATGGGGTGGCCGGGCCACCCCGCTCGCTGCGTGGGTGAGGCGATCAGCCGGGCAGTGACTGCAATACGCGCATGGCGTCGGCGTCGCGTCCACTGCCCTGGATCTTGTGGTCGATGCTGCCGGCGAAGGCGTCGCGCTGATGGTAGGTGGTGGCGAGGCGGTGGCCGTAGCTGACCACCTTCTCGTTCACCTCATAGCGGCTCTCCTGGTAGTGTCGCAGGGTCTCTTCGATCCCCTGGTCGCCATCGAGGAAGGCCTTCAGTGCAGGCACCAGCACACCCACATCCTCCAGCGCCAGGTTCATCCCCTGGCCGGTGATGGGGTGGATGGCGTGGATGGCGTTGCCGATGAGTACGGTGTTGCCCTTGTAGTAGCTCGGTGCGTGCATGCGCGCGATGGGGATGCCATCGAAGATCGCGGTGTCGCCTACCTGGGCCAGGGCGTCGTCGCTCTCACTGACGAACTCAGTGAGGCGTGCCTTGAGCGCGGCGCCGCTGGCGTCGGCCAGCAGTGCCTTGGCCTCCTCCTGGGGGAAGCCGATGACCAGGCGGTAGTGGCTGGTACCGATGGGGTAGAAGTAGGCGAGGCCGCCCTTGTGGTCGACATAGAGGCGGTTCTTCTCCTCCACAGAGGGGACCATGGGGTACTTACCGAGGAACATCTTCTGGTCGTAGACGGTGCGCTCCACCTCGATACCCAGCTCCTTGCGCAGGTAGGAGCCGTTGCCCTCCGCGCCGATGGCCACGCGCGGGCGCAGCTCGACACCGGAGTTGAGTACCACGCGCGCCAGGGTGTCGCCCTCGAAGTGGGACTCGACGATGCGGCTGTTGAAGTAGACCAGGGCGTTGGGTAGCTCGGCGAGCTGGTCGAGGATGATCTTGCGGCTCTTCTCGTAGGGGATGAGCACGAAGTAGCCGAGGTCGCCGTGCTGGGTGTAGTCGACCTCGGTGACGTAGTCGCCATCGTGGAAGATCTTCACCTGGCTGCGTTTGCGTCCGCCGCCTGCGAGTACGGCGTCGAGCAGGCCGTAGTCGGCCAGCACGTCGCGCCCGCTCGGTTTGAGCAGGTCGGCGCCGTTGAGGATCTTGTTACCGTCGGTCTGCTCCACCAGGGCGACCTTGTAGCCCTGACGGGCAAGGGCGTAGGCGGCGGTGGCGCCGGCCACGCCGCCGCCGTTGACCAGGACATCGATCTGCATACTCTCCATGGCTCTCTCTCCTTTACTGGGTGATGTTCTACGGCTGATTGATGTAGTGTTGGGTGCGCTCGATGAGGCGTTGCATGCTCTTGTGGAACAGGTCGCGGGTGATCACCTGGTTGGTGCGCGGCCAGTTGGCATCGGTGAGTCGGTCGGTGAGGGCGGCGAGGTCGTCGCCGCGCTGATGGGCGCTATCGATCTGCGCCAGGCTTCGCTCCAAGTCGTGCAGGGCGTCGTGCGCCGCTGTGCGGGCGAAGTCACCGCCGATGATGCCGTGGTGGCCGAGTCCGATACGCGCCGGGCTCAGTTCGCCGAGCTTTTTCAGCGAAGAGCGGTAGGCGGCGAAGTCGTCGAACACCAGTGGCAGATAACTTCCGGGCTGGCTCATCTCGCCGAGGCTGTCGGAGGCGAACAGCAGGCCGTCAGGCTCCACCAGGTAGCTGGCGGAGCAGCGGCTGTGGCCGGGGGTGGTGATGCAGCGCACGCGGCGCCCGTCGGCCAGGGTCACCGTCTCGTCGTCCCGCAGTGCCACAAGCTCCAGGGTGCCGAGGGTGTTGCGCTCGAACAGCGCGTGCATGGCGTCGTGGTCGAGGGGGAAGTTCCACACCGGGGCCATGTCGGCGTTGAGGCGTGCGGAGACGGCGCGGGCACGCTCGCTGTGCAGGGCGCGCAGGCCATCGTGCGAGAGTAACGCTCGGGTGTGCGGCAACTTCGGCGCTAAGTAGGGGAGTAGGCCGTAGTGGTCGTAGTGGGCGTGATTGATGAACCAGTGGGTCAGGCGTGCGAGGTCACCCACTATCTCCTGTAGCTGCTGCAGGATGAGTGGCCCCATGGCGGTGAGTCCGCCCTCGAACAGCGCCCACTCGCTGCCGGTGCGCAGCAGGTAGAGCGGGATCTGCGGGTTGCCGATGAGATAGAGGTCTTGGTCGACCGGGCCGATGTCGCGATGCCACATAGTGCTTAACGGCGGTAGAGCGCCGCCCCCCAGGTTGCGCCTGCGCCGTAGGCGAGAAACAGCACGCGATCGCCGGGGGCGATGCGCTGCTCTTCACACGCCTTGGCGTAGGCCACGGGCATGGATGCGGAGGCCATGTTGCCGAACCGCTCGACGGTCAGGTAGGCCTTCTCGCGCGGGAGTTGCAGCCGCTCCAGCAGGGCTTCGAGCAGGCGCAGGTTGGGTTGGTGCGGGACCACCAGGGCGATGTCGTCGAGGGTCAGGCCGTGGCGTGCGAGCAGGCTCTCGGCCACCTCGGCCATGCTCGCCACGGCGTGGACGAACATCGCCTTGCCGTTCATGCGAAAGCAGTGGGCGCTTTGGGCGATGTCGTCGGCGTCGATGAAGTGCGGTCGGCGTGAGCCGGGGGCCTGGGTGTAGAGCAGTTCGAACTCGCGCCCGTCGGCGCGCAGCTCAACGTCGAGCAGTTCGCCGCCCAGGGCCGACTCGCCACCGCTCAGCACCATCGCCCCGGCGCCGTCGCTCAGGAGGATGGCGAGGTTGCGCCCCTCGTCGGAGGTGTCCATGCGCCGTGAGAGGATCTCGGCGCAGACCACCAGCACATTCCGGCAGCGCCCGGTCTGCAGGAACTGACGGGCGATATCCATGGCGTAGAGGCCGCCGCTGCACTGGGCGCGGATGTCGAACGCGGGGATGGTGCCAAGACCGAGACGGCGCTGGAGGTCGCACGCCTGGGCCGGGTCGTGGTAGTCGGGGGAGAGGGTGTTGACGATGAGCATGTCGACCTGCTCAGGCGCGATGCCCGCCTCGGCCAGGGCGCCACGTGCGGCACGCTCGGCGAGGTCGGAGAGGCAGACGCCGGGGTCGACGTGGCGGCGCTCGATCACCCCGGTGCGGCTCTCGATGAACTCCACCGAGGTGTTCATGCGCGCGACCAGTTCGGGGTTGGTGACGATGCGCGGCGGGACGCAGTAGCCGCTACCGGCGAGGGTTACCTTGGCGAGTGAAGTCACAGGATTGCCTTTCTCATTGGGCGAGCGTTATTGGGTGGCAATGGCGCCGATGCGCCACACCTGGGCACCGAAGCTCCAACCGGCGCCCGCCCCGGCGAGGACGATGTTATCCCCCGGCTGCAGACCATGGTTGGCCACGGTCTCGCACAGGGTCACGGCGATGGAGGCGGAGACCAGACAGCCGCAGTCGCTGAGCTTGGTCTGGTAGCGCTCCGGGGTGAGGCCGAGGCGCCGCGCCCAGGTCTCGACCAGCACCGCCGAGGGCTGGTGGAAGACGAAGGAGCGGACCTGATCGACCGTAAGCCCGGCCTTTTCTAGCGCCTTCTCGGTCACCTTGGGCACGGTCTCCGGCATCATGCGCGCGATGCGCTCCTGACCGTCGCCCGCCAGGGTGAAGTAGACGCTGAACTGGTCTGGGCGGCGCTGCTCCACCGGTAGATTCTCCGGGTAGCGCCAGCGGCCGGTGGCCACCGGGTAGTTCTGTGCGTCGCTGTAGTAATAGGAGGCGAGCAGGTCGGCCTCCTCCAGCGCGGCGCGGGTGAGCACCGCGGCGGCGGCCCCGTCACCGAAGGTAGTGGAGGACTTGGAGGTGAAGTCGAGCATCGCCGACATCTGCTCCGAGGAGCAGACCAGCACGGTGCGATAGCGCCCCTGCTTGATGTAGTTGGCCGCCACCTGGAGGTTGAAGAGGAAGCTGGCGCAGGCCGCCTCGACGTCCCATGACTGTGCTTGGTCGAGGCCGAGGGCGCGCTTTAAGGAGCTGGAGAGACGCGGGTAGAGGCGCCGACGCACCTTTTGTGTCATCGGCTCGTTCTCTTGCGCGGTGAGGAAAAAGTTGGTGGTGTTGGCCAGCACCAGATCGACCTCATCCGGTGCCACCTGGGCGGCGGCCAGCGCCTTGCTGCACGCCTCGACCGCGAGGCTCAGCTCCGAGCCACCCTCTTCGACCATGGAGCGGGTCTCGATGCCCCAGAATTTCCACCAGCTCTCGTTCACCTCGGGGATGGCGTCGAACATGGCGTGGTCGTTGGGGATGAGCTGTGCGGGGAGGGCGTAGGCGACCCCGGCGATAGAGACACCATGGCGACTCATTGCACGTCCACCTTGCACAGACCGAGCTGCAGACGGAAAGGGTCGAAGGTGACCAGTCCGTCTGGCTTAGCCCCCTCGGCCAGGGCCAGGGGGAAGGCGTAGGGGGTGAGCGGGGCCATGTCGGGCATGGGACGCAGGGCCCACGGCTCGATGAAGGGGGCGCTTGGGGCATCGGTAGCGCGGGTGAGGCGGTCGGTGGTCTGCATCAGGCTCTCTTGCAGGGCGTCGGTCGGGTCGAAGTAGAGGGCGGCGCGGTAGGGGCCGCGAAAGCGTAGGCGTGGGTCGAGCAGCTCCATGCGTGCCGGGTCGTCGGCGCAATCGAGTGCGGTGTAGTCGGCCTGCCATGGCGCGTCGTCGTCACGGCGCAGCACCAGGGCCCCGGCCCCGGCGCCCCAGGCGAGGGGCAGTGCGGCGCGGGTATCGAGTCCCGTGGGGCACTCGGCGCGCACCAGCAGGGCGGTGCGAAAACCCAGGCCGAGCATGAAGCTGTAGGTGGTCTCCAGGGCGAAGCTCCAGCAGGCATCGTGCAGGTCGAAGACCACCGCCTGGTCGGCGCCGAGCTCGCGCTGCAGCGGGTGGCAGAGGCGCGGCCCCATGATGTTGGTCTGGTCTGAGAGGTGGTCGGGGCTGATGGAGAGGCTCACGACCAGCTCCAGCTCGCCGGCTGCGACACTGGCCTCACGGAGGGCCTGCTCGGCGGCGGCCTTGGCGTAGTCGATGGCCATGGGAGTACCGAACAGCGGCTCGGCGTTGTGGATGAATTGTGCGCCGACCTGATCGGCGTAGTCCGGTGCGAGGCGCGCGGCGGCAGCGAGGATCCTCATGAGGCGAGGGCTTCGTTGGTCGCACTTGCGTCCAGGGCCTGACGGGCCTGCTCGGAGAGTCTGCCGCGCATCAGCTTGCCGTTGTCGTTACGCGGGAACTCGTCGAGGATGAAGCAGGCACGCGGGCGCTTGTGGCTCTCCACCGAGGTGGCGAGGCGGTCGAGGATGGCGTCCTTGAGGGCGGCGTGGGCGTGCGCCTCCACGGCGGCGTTGACAAAGAGTACTGGCTCGGTCATCCCGCTGCCCCCCTCACGACCCACCAGTACCGCCTCCTTCACCTCGGGGAAGTGACGTTGCACCTCGCTCTCGACCTCGATCGGCACCACCCAGCGACCATTGACCTTGAACAGGTCATCCTCGCGGCCTTTACAGCGGTAGTGCCCGTGTTCGTCACGCACGAAGACATCACCGGTGCGGTACCAGCCATCACGGAATTTGTCGTTGTTCAAGCCGGGGTTCTCCCAGTAGCCGCAGCAGAGGCTCGGCCCCTTGACCAGCAGTACACCTTGTTCGCCCACCGCCGCCTCGCGGCCCTCTTCGGTCATCAGGCGCACCTGGTAGGCCTCGACCGGGGTGCCGGTACTGCCGGGGCGACTGTTGTGCGGGGTGTTGGTGAGGAAGACGTGGCCTACCTCGGTGGCGCCGATGCCATCGAGGATGGGACGGCCAAAGCGGCTTCGCCAGCGTTCGTAGAGCTGCTCGGGCAGCGGCGAGCCCGCGGAGAAGAAGAGACGCACACTCGCCAGGTCTTCGTCCGTCACCCCCATGGAGGGGTCGAGCAGGGCGTTGTACATCGCCGGCACGCCGAAGAAGACGGTGGGGCGGTAGCGGCGCAGGTTATCGAGCACCCGCTTGGGGGTAGGCCAGTGGGCGTCGATGAGCGCCTGACCGCCGAGCACTAGAGGGAAGAAGAAGCTGTTGCCGAGGCCATAGCCGAAGAACATCTTGGGGATGGAGTAGATACGGTCGTCGGCGTGGATACCGATGGTGCGTTTGGCAAACAGCTCGCAGTTCTCCAGCATGCCGATCTGTGAGTGTTCGATCGCCTTGGGACGCCCTGTGGTGCCGGAGGAGTACTGCCAGAAGGCGATGCTCTGTGGTTTCTTGATGCAGTAGCCGGTGAAGTCATCGGCCGCGTGTTCGGCCTCAAGGGGGAGTGGGGCGAGCCTCTGTTCTTCAAGTGGCTCACGCGGGACCGATTCGCCGTGGTGGTCGTGCACCTGTACCAGAAGCCCATCGGGCTGGATGTATGGGGATTCGCGCAGTACCGGCACGTGCAGGTCGAGGTTGTCCAGCTCGACCACGGCATAGCGCGCTCGGCTGTCGAGCATGATGTGGCGCAAAACCTCTGGTGAGGTCTTGGGGTTGAGTGGTACAGGGATGGCGCCGATGGCCATGCTGGCCATGAAGGTGACGACAAACGCGGGGGTATCCAGCATCAGGAGCAGGATGCGGTCTGACTCCGTCGCTCCGGCACGGCGCAGTAGCGTCGCCATACCCTCGACCTTGCGTGTCAGTTGGCCTCGGGAGAGGGGGGTATCGCCATAGGTAAAGGCGATATCCTCGGCCATGTGGCTGATGCCGAGCAGATGTTCGGCCAGATTAAAGTCGAAAGAAAGAGTGCTGTTGGTCATGACCACCCTCCGTGAGTAGTGGGTCGGCACGTGTAGAGTCGGCATAGTGCACGTGCAAACCAGACGCCTGATGAATAACGCTCTGCATGGCGAGACAGAGAGAGATGAAGCGGATATTCGATACGTGAATGGAAGGGTGACATGGTCGGGGATCACCGAATAATGAGTCAGCTTCTCTCACTCGATTACGACAGGGTGATGAAGGGGTATCTATCTACCTTGCCGAACGCTCCACGACGGTATTGTCCGCGTAGAGTTCGGCGCCGAACTAGGGCAACGTCGGATGATGCGTTGCCTGCTTTCTCGGGCGCCATTACCGCTCGATCACCCATATATTTTCAGGATTGTAGGTAGGTGTGATCTTTGAACCAATGCACACAAAATCACGGATATCGGATTAATTGCCTGTATGGTGCGGAGTTTTATGCGAAAAGGCACTCGTTGCATCTAACGTTAGGCATAGATATTTTATCCTGTGATTAGATAAACCTCGACGTATGATGTTAGACGTAGGTGAATTCTGATTGTTTAATCGTTGAATATATTACAAACAATAGATCGATTTAATGCTGAATAAATAGGTATATATCCATAGGTCGTTATAGCGTATGTAAAGGAGTTATATCGTCGTATCGACAAGGCTGAGGTCTCAGCGGTTGGGCTGAGTATGGCGCTGGTTGGAGGCGTTCCCTCACAGGACTGTGAGGCGCTATTTGGGGGGATGGGGTACAGTGCGGGAGATTACGAGCGTGTCGCTATCGCGACGAGAGCATGTGCAGGTCGGGCCTGCACAGGGCGTGGCATGCCACTTAACCGAGGCCGTACTCTTTGAGCTTCTTGCGCAAGGTGCCTCGATTGATGCCGAGTATCTCGGCGGCACGGGTTTGATTGCCCCCCGTGGTCTGCATCACCATCTCCAAGAGGGGTTGCTCGACCTGGCGCATTACCAGGGCATGGAGTCCGGCCGGGTCGTGTCCGTCGAGGTCCGCAAAGTAACGCTCCAGGGCGGCACGTACCTGATCGGTGAGGGCTATGGGGGCACTCATGCGGCGGCCTCCTGTTCGGCGATGACGCGGTCGAAGAAGTCGTGCACCATCTGCATCTGCTCCTCGGCACTCTCGCTACGATTCACCTCATCGCGGAAGATGGCGCCGCTACGCTGCCCCTTGCTGTACCAGCTGATGTGTTTACGCGCCATACGGACGCCGGTGTACTCGCCGTAGAAGTCGTAGAGGTTGAGCATGTGGCCGATGAGCATCGCGCGGATCTCCGGCACCGTCGGCTCGGGCAGGTGCTCGCCGGTCGTGAGATAGTGGTGGATCTCGCGGAAGATCCACGGGCGCCCCTGGGCGGCACGACCGATCATCACCGCATCTGCCTCGGTCTGAGCCAGCACCTGCTTGGCCTTCTCCGGGGTATTGATGTCGCCGTTGGCGATCACCGGGATGTTGAGCACGGACTTCACCTCGCCGATGGTGACGTACTCTGCCGAGCCACGATAGGCGTCGGCGCGGGTGCGTCCGTGGATCGCCAGGGCCTGGATCCCGGCGGCCTCGGCGATTCGCCCCACGTTGACCGCGTTGCGTAGGCTGCTGTCCCAGCCGGTGCGGATCTTCAGCGTCACCGGCGTGTCGCCGGAGGCGGCCACTACCGCGTCGAGGATACGCCCCACCAGGTTTTCGTCACGCAGCAGGGCGGAGCCAGCTTGAACGTTGCACACCTTCTTCGCCGGACAGCCCATGTTGATATCGATGATCTGGGCACCATTGGCGATGTTACGGCGTGCCGCCTCGGCCAGTAGCTCGGGGTCGGCGCCCATGATCTGCACCGAACGGGGCTCGTTCTCGCCACTGTGGTCGGCGCGACGCTGGGTCTTGGCGCTGCCC
Organism: Gammaproteobacteria bacterium; assembly: GCA_003252455.1. Lineage (GTDB taxonomy): Bacteria > Pseudomonadota > Gammaproteobacteria > Thiohalomonadales > Thiohalomonadaceae > SZUA-467. The sequence goes on along the minus strand of QKED01000076.1, from coordinate 64,258 downwards.
CATAGTAGTGAGTTGGAGGAGACCATCTCGGAGACCGCCAACCCAGCCCCCAGCTCGCGACAGAGCTGGCGGAAGGGGCGGTCGGTGACCCCGGCCATAGGGGCCAGGATCAGATTATTGACCAGGGTGTAGGGGCCGATCTGCATGGGGCTGCATCGTCCGATTGGGCTAGATGGGGAACCGCTGATCATACCCCGACTGCCTACCGCTGGCAAAGTCCTCACAGGCCGATATTTCTGCTTAACTCCTTGATCGGACTAAAGGATGCGAACACCTTGACGCAGGTCACTCGGGGCGCCGGCAGGGTGGGCGTCGGGCCCGCGTGCGCGGCTGTCCGCAGCCCATGACGACGCATCGCATCCTCAGCGTGGGAGCAGCTCGACCCGTGCCACCGGGTGTGGTGGGGCGAGCAGGGCGAGCTCGAAATGGCTCTTCTGGGCGGGCGCCAATTGTCCCTCTTCGGGGTGGCCGAGGTACTCCTGAGGGGCAAGCAGGCGGCCTGCGATAGTCTTACCCTCGGCGTCGAGCAGCTGCATCTCCAGGATCGGCCAGCCCTGAGCGAAGGGGGCCCCGTTGGTCAGCTCCGCCTCCAGCAGAAGGGCATTGGGGTGATCGGGGTGTGGCCCGAGGGCCACACCATCGATGACAAAAGAGTGCGGGTCGAAGCGCTCCGGGATGGGACAACCCAGGGCGCGGCAGAGGTTGACCACACTCTGGTTCGACTCCGGTTCCAGCAGGGCGTACGAGAGGGCGGCCAGCGCGACCTGTGCCAGCAAGATGAACCCGAGGAGCAGACTGCCGTACCTCATCACCCGTTGGCGTGGCCAGCGTGCGTGGGCTCGGCGCATCCAAGGGCGCCGTGCCAGTGGTTCGAGGGCGCGCTCGACCTGCCCATCGAAGGCGACCAGGCGCTCACGTAGGCTCGGGGGAGGGGCGACTAGGCTCAACGGCTGCGTCGTACCCGCTATGGCAGGGGTGGGCGCGACATCCGGTGTCTTGGTCGGTCGGCCAGTGCTCTGTGGGGTCTGCATGACCGACGGGGTCGTACTTACGGGTGCGGGCGGCGTAACGGGGGCCTGGGCGGTAGCCTGCACAACCGTGGCCGCGTCGACCGGGGTGGTCGGCGCCGTTGACGCGTTCGCCTCTCTCGGTATGCCCGCCTTGTCCGTGGGGCCCGGAGCGCCGTCCCCGGCGGGTAGAGTCGGCTTGGCCGATGTACGTTTGGGGATGTTCGGGGTGGAGTAGAGCACGCCAAGCGCGGCGCTGTGCCCGGCCTTGGTCCCAGGCCGCTTTGGCGCAGGCGGGGGATTTTGGATGGGTGTGAGCGGCGTGCGCTCGCCCTTCACGTCGGCCTCCTCCTTGGCGCTGAGGGGCGCGATGGGGTCGAGGTGGTCCAGACTCGGGGCGTCGCGCCCGGCGGTCAGCCCCGCCAGCTCTTCCACAGGGGCAGGGCTCGCCTTGTGTGCGCCGAGTGTCGGCAGTGCCCCCGTCATATCTTCATCGGCGGGTAGCTCCATGCTCGCGGAGAGGGTGATCACCTCGTCACCCTCGTCCGCCTCTTGAGGCTCGGGCTCCTCGACGACCTGTCGTTTCCAGCCGCCGTTGGGGTCTGGTTGGACGCGGTTGGCTCGTCCGGTGAACACCTTATGGCAGTCGTGACACTCCACATGTCCGCTGAAGCGTGGCCACATCTCCGGCGTGCTCTGGTAGACAGAGCCGCAGCCGGGGCAGCGGATGTGGATGGTCGTCGGCTCGCTCATTTACGCACTCCGTTGATGCGTACCCACTCGTCGTACTCAACCGGCGGTGCCAGGTCGAACCATGGGGCATAGGCGTCGAGCACCATCTGGGCCTGGGTCGGTAGGATGCCGGAGAGGGCGATGAGCCCGCCCGCATCGAGCCGGGTGGCGAACAGGGGGGCCAGTGAGACCAGGGGGCCGGCGAGGATGTTGGCCACCAGTATATCGACCTTGCCACCCGGGTCCTGCTCAGGCAGATAGACGGGTAGCTCGACCTGGTTGCGTTCGGCGTTGTCGCGGCTGGCGAGGAGCGCTTGGGGGTCATTGTCGATGCCATAGACAGAGGCGGCACCGAGCAGGCTGGCGGCAATGGCGAGGATGCCGGAGCCGCAGCCAAAGTCGAGCACCACCTTGCCTGTCAGGTCGAGGCCGTCGAGCCACTCCAGGCAGAGGTGGGTGGTGGGGTGGGTACCGGTGCCGAAGGCGAGGCCTGGGTCGAGCAGGATGTTGACCTGTTCGGGCTCGGGTGGTTGGTGCCAGGAGGGGACGATCCAGGTGCGCTGGCCAAAGCGCATCGGTTTGAAGGCGTCCATCCAGACGCGCGACCAGTCCTTCTCTTCGAGTTGCTCGATGCGCAGGGGCGGCAGCGGTTCGGGTTCGAGGGTGGCGGCGAGTTGCAGCAGAACCGGTTCCATCTCGGTCTCGGCATCGAACAGCCCGACCACGCGCATGGCATCCCACAGCGGTGTGGCGCCGGGGGGCGGCTCGTAGAGGGGTTGGTCGGCGGCGTCGAGCAGGGTCACCGCGGCGGCACCCAGTTCGCTCAGGAGGTCGGACCACGGTTCGGCGTGGGCCTTGTCGGATTCGAGGATCAGTTGTAGCCAGGCCATGGGCGCTCCTTGGCTGGGGCCGGGGTGGGTGTGGGGCGATCCCACACCCACATCGGGTCACAGCCCCAGCTTCTTCTCCAGGTAGTGGATGTTGGTACCACCGGCGAGGAAGTTGGCATCGGCACAGATGTCCATGTGCAGCGGGGTATTGGTCTTGATGCCCTCGATGATCAGCTCGGAGAGCGCGGTGCGCATGCGTGCCATGGCGGCATCGCGGGTCTCGCCGTGGCAGATGAGCTTGCCGATCATGGAGTCGTAGTTGGGCGGCACCTTGTAGCCGTTATAGATGTGCGAGTCGACGCGCACACCCGGGCCACCAGGGAAGTGCAGACTGGTGATGGTGCCGGGGGAGGGCATAAAGGTGGCCGGGTCTTCGGCGTTGATGCGGCACTCCACGGCGTGCCCGCGGATTTGGATGTCGTCCTGGGTGTAGGAGAGCGGTAGACCGGCGGCGATGCGGATCTGCTCTTTGACGATATCCACGCCGGTGATCAGTTCGGTCACCGGGTGCTCCACCTGCACGCGGGTGTTCATCTCGATGAAGTAGAACTCCCCGTTTTCGTAGAGGAATTCGAAAGTACCGGCACCGCGATAACCGAACTCGATACAGGCACGGGCGCAGCGACCACCGATCTCGGCACGCAGCTCGGGGGAGATGCCGGGGGCCGGGGCCTCCTCGACCACCTTCTGGTGGCGGCGTTGCATGGAGCAGTCGCGTTCGCCCAGGTGGATGGCGTTGCCGTGGGTGTCGGCCAGCACCTGGATCTCCACGTGACGCGGGTTCTCCAGGAACTTCTCCATATAGACCATATCGTTACCGAAGGCGCTGCCCGCCTCGGACTTGGTCAGGGAGATGGCGTTGAGCAGGTTGGCCTCGCTGTGGACCACGCGCATGCCGCGACCACCGCCACCACCGGCGGCCTTGATGATCACCGGATAGCCGATCTGACGGGCGATACGTACCGCCTCGTCCGGGTCGTCGCCCACCGGACCATCGGAGCCTGGCACGCAGGGGACGCCAGCGGCGCGCATACACTCGATGGCCGAAACCTTGTCGCCCATCAGACGGATGGTCTCCGGGCGCGGGCCGATGAAGGTGAAGCCACTCTGCTCCACCCGTTCGGCGAAGTCGGCATTCTCGGAGAGGAAGCCGTAGCCGGGGTGGATGGCCACCGCATCGGTCACCTCGGCGGCGCTGATCAGCGCCGGCATGTTGAGGTAGCTCTCCAGCGAGGAGGGCGGACCGATGCAGACCGACTCGTCGGCCAGGCGGACATGTTTCAGATCACGGTCGGCAGAGGAGTGCACCGCCACCGTCTTGATCCCCATTTCGCGGCAGGCACGCAGGATGCGCAGGGCAATTTCGCCGCGATTGGCAATGACGATTTTCTCAAACATAAGCGTAATTAGACCCCGTTGGCAGTCGATTAGCCGATGATGAACAGGGGCTGGCCGTACTCGACCGGGCTGCCGTTCTCCACCAGGATCTCCTTCACCACACCGGCCTTGTCGGCCTCGATCTGGTTCATCATCTTCATCGCCTCGATGATGCAGAGGGTGTCGCCGACGCTGACCGGCTGACCCACCTCGGCAAAGGAGCGCCCACCCGGGGTGGCGGCACGGTAGAAGGTCCCGACGATGGGCGAGGTGACCGCGTGACCGGAGAGCTTCTCCTCCTTGGGGGCTTCGGCGGCGGTTGGCGTCGCCACGGGGGGCGCGACCGGAGCGGCCATGGGCATAGGGGCCGCGGCGTAGGCCACCGGGGCGCCGGAGCTATGACGGCTGATGCGCACAGACTCCTCGCCCTCGTGGATCTCGATCTCGGCGATGCCGGACTCTTCCAGCAACTCAATCAGCTTCTTGACCTTGCGAATGTCCATAGTCGTGACCTGCTCTCGTTTATTGGGGGGTGGCGAGGCGCGCAAGCGCTGCCTCCAGTGCCAGTTCATAGCCGTGTGCACCGAGCCCGCTGATCAGGCCGACGGCCAGATCGCTGAAATAGGAGTGGCGTCGGAACGGCTCTCTATTGTGGATATTGGAAAGGTGGACCTCGATGAAGGGGATCTTCACCCCGGCCAAGGCATCGCGCAGCGCCACACTGGTGTGGGTGAATGCGGCCGGATTGATGATGATGAAGTCGACCCCTTCAAGGTAGGCCTGGTGGACGCGCTCGACCAAGACGTGCTCGGCGTTGCTCTGCAGCGCATCGAGCCGATGCCCGAGCGCCTCGGCGCGCTGCGCCAGGCGTCGGGTGATATCGTCCAGGGTATCGCGCCCGTAGTGTTCGGGCTCACGGATGCCGAGCAGGTTGAGGTTGGGGCCGTTCAACACCAGCAACAGGGCCATCTGCACTGCTCCTCGCGGGGTGGGAGAGGTGATTGTCGGGCCTCGGGTGCTCGGCAAGAGCCCGAGGGGGTTGTTCGGTCGCCGTACACGGCCAGCGACCGTTCGGCAGGGAACGGCGGAATTCTGCACCAAAAGCGGTGCCAAAGTCCAGATACTTGCCGTTCCAAGGAGTTCAGCGCAGTTTCACCACCCTTTGTCGTCTTTGCGCCTGTGTGAGACGTCTCTCATTTACTCGAAGGCACGCCCCATATGGGCCGCAAAAGCCTCCGCGTCCATGGGGCCTACCACACGCATCGCCTTGCGCTCCTGGCCGTCGTGGCCCCAGAAGAGCAGGGCGGGCGGGGCGGTGAGTCCCAGGTGGTTGAGCAGGGCCTGATCCAGGTCGTCGTTGTCGGTCACGTCCGCCTGCAGCATCACGCCGTTGCCGGCGGTGGCCACCACCCTGGGGTGGGGGAAGACGTCACGTTCGTAGCCTTTACAGTAGGTGCACCAGTCGGCATAGAAATCGAGCATTACCGGTCTGCCAGCGGCCTTGGCGGTGTTCAGCTCGCGTTCGAGGTCGGCCACCGACTTGATACGGGTAAAGTGCAGCTCGCTCGGGGTGGTGCCCCCGGCCATCGCCACGCCTGCACGCATCTTATCCAGCGGTTGCAACGGGTTGTGCGAGCCAGAGGCGGTACCGAGCAGCAAGATCACGCCATATACCAGCATGATGAAGCCCAAACCTTTCCACAGCTTGGTCCAGCCCGAGGCCCCCTCACGCACCGGTTCGATGGCACCCATATAGATGGCAGAGACGATGAGTAGGCCCGCCCACAGCAGCATGGTGACGGCAGCGGGGATGATGCGCTCCAGCATCCACACCGCCACGGCGAGCATGGCCACACCGAACACCGCCTTCACGGCATCCATCCACGCCCCGGCCCGAGGCAGGAGCTTGCCAGCAGAGGAGCCGATCGCGAGGAGTGGCAGGCCCATGCCGAGGCTCATGGCGAACAATGCGCCACCGCCGAGCAGGGCGTCGCCGGTCTGACCGATATAGATGAGGGCGCCCATCAGCGGAGGGGCGACGCAGGGGCCGACGATGAGCGCAGAGAGTGCCCCCATGATCGCCACGCCCAGCAGCGTGCCGCCCTGCTGCTGGTTAGAGATGTCGCTGAGCTTGCTCTGCCAACTGCTCGGCAACTGTAGCTCGTAGAAGCCGAACATGGAGAGTGAGAGCAACATGAAGAGACCGGAGAAGCTCCCCAGAATCCAGGGGTTCTGGAACGTTGCTTGCAAGTTCGAGCCAAATAGCCCAGCGACAACCCCGGCCACGGTATAGGTGGCAGCCATCGCCAGGACATAGGCGAGTGAGAGGGTGAAGGCGCGGCGCGTGGTCAGTGCCTCGCCCTGGCCGACGATGATGCTCGACAGGATCGGGATCATCGGAAAGACGCACGGGGTGAAGGCGAGCAGTAGCCCGAGGCCGAAGAAGGTCAGGATGGTCAGCCCCTTGTTTTCACCGGCCAGGGCCGCGGCGAGGGAGTCCTGCTCCGACAGGGGCTCAGCGCTGGTGGGAGCAGAGGTCACACCGTTCGACGCGGTTGCCGCCACTTTAGCCGTCGTTTCAGTATGGTTTGCCCCTGAACTCAGGTCGAAGCTCTTACGCATCGGCGGGTAGCAGATGCCTCGTTCAGAGCAACCCTGGTACTTTACTTCGAGCTGGGCACCAACGGCAGGAAGGGCGCCGGATAGCGGCACGATGGCCTCCAAACGGTCATGATGGACCCGAATTAGCCCGAAGAACTCATCGTGCTTCTCTTCGCCCGCAGGGAGTTGGGCGGCGCCCAGTTGTGCACCACCGGCGCCTTTGAGGGTGAACTCCAGCTTGTCGTGGTAGAGGTAGTGGCCCGGGGCGATGTTCCACACCACGCGGAGTGTATCGCCCGTCGGGGTCACTTCCAGCGGGAAGGCCACGTCGGGGTCGAGGACCTCGTCCTCCTCCTCGACCGCACCGCCGCCGAGCAGGTCTGGGTTGAGCGGGGCGAGGGCAGGGGCCGTGCGGGCAGCGGGTAGGTCGAGCGTCTGCTTGACCCGTACGGGGGGGTAGCAGATGCCGATCTCGGCGCACCCCTGCGAGGTCACCTCCAGCTCGACCCGTGTCACCCCGGCGGGGAGGGTGAGAGGGGCGGTGAGTGCCACATCGTGTTTGTAGATGACGATATCGCCGAAGAACTCATCGTGTTTCTGGATCCCCTCGGGGAGTACCAGGGTGCCCACTTCGACCCCAGGGGTGAGGCTGCGAAGCTTGAACTTGCTGGCGTAGAGGTAGTAGCCATCGGCGATGACCCAATGGGCACGCACCTGATCCGGGGCGCTCGCCTCCAGGGTGAGGGCGAAGGCCTCTTCGGGGTCGAGAGGCTCCTCTTCCGCCCAGCCAACGGCGTGTAGCGAGAGGAGAAGGAGGGCGAGGAGCAGTCGGCTGAGGGTCTTCATGGGCGATTATCCGTGTGCTTCTACTTGTTGTGCGAGCCAATCGAGGTAGCCGGGTAGGCCCCGTGCGATTGGGACCGCCACCAATTCGGGAAGTTCGTAGGGGTGGTGGGCGAGGAGGACCTGCTCCAGTTGCGGGTAGGCCGAGTCGCTACTTTTGATCAGCAGCAGCCACTCCGCGTCGCGTCGCACCGCACCCTGCCAGTGATAGAAGGAGGTGAGCCCGGGCACGACGCTGACACAGGCCGCATGGCGTGTCTGCACCAGTATCTCGGCGAGGTGCTCCGCCGAGGCCTGGTCCGGACAGGTGGTGATGAGCAGCAGCGGTGACATCGGGCATCCCTCATCGGTCACAGGGGGACAGCGAGATAGGGTAAGGCAAGCGCGGGGGGATGACGAGTAGGGCAAACCCCATCCAGGGTGACCGGTTTTGTACTTCTGTAGGAAAGTCCCTCAATGAGAGGGCTTTTTCTGACATATTATGTCCCCATATACCGGTCATCACGGGCCGGACCGCGTCGGGAAGGGAGTATGGCCGTCTGGACATCCGTGGCATACGCCGACGTGAACGGCCCTCCCGCCCTGAGGGCGATTTGTGGCCCGCACGGGTCGGCCAATCGGGCATAAACAGCTGTGCTACCATGCAGCGCAAACCAAGGAGACCCTCGTTGCTTCAGTCCCTGCTCATCCTCTTTATCCTCGTCCCGATCTTGGAGATCTACCTGCTCATCAGCGTCGGTAGCGTGATCGGTGCGGGCAGCACCATCTTTTTGGTCCTGCTCACCGCCGTCATCGGTACCCTGCTGCTGCGCCACCAGGGGCTCTACACCATGACCAAGGCGCAACAGCAGATCGCCGCAGGAGAGATGCCGACGCAGGCGATGTTCGAGGGGATCCTCCTGCTGTTGAGCGGCGCCCTCCTGCTCACCCCTGGTTTTTTTACCGACTCCCTCGGTCTGCTACTGTTGATCCCCGCCGTGCGTCAGGCACTGATGGCCGGTCTGTTGCGGCGCGTGGTCAGTGGTGCCGTCAATGGAGTCCATCGCCAGGGCGGGGCGCCGCACCAGACCCGTACCGACCACGCGGCTGAGCGTCCTCAGGCGGGTCGCGAGCGCGGGCAGGCACACACCCCGACCACCATCGAGGGCGAATATACCCACCTGGATGACTGAGCCAATCCCCCCGTCAGGCACTTTTTGCCGACGGGGGCCTTGACTCGGCAGGATTCGTTATTATTATTGGCACTCACAAAGGGTGAGTGCTAACAGCACCCTCCCGCCCCTTAAACCGCCCCTCGGGGCAACCACAACCCAGATCCATTTTTCAGGAGACTCAAACAGCATGAACATTCGTCCGTTACACGACCGTGTGATTGTTCGTCGCAAGGAAGAGGAGCGCACCACCGCCGCCGGTATCGTCATCCCCGACTCCGCCACCGAGAAGCCCAACTGGGGCGAGGTGCTGGCTGCGGGCCCCGGCAAGAAGAACGATAAGGGCGACGTGCGCCCGATGGACGTCAAGGTGGGTGACACCGTGCTGTTCGGCCAGTTCGCTGGCACCAAGATCAAGCACATGGGTGAAGAGCTGCTGGTGATGAGCGAAGACGAGCTGATGGCCGTCCTCGAAAAGTAAACCGAGCGCTGACCGTTCACATCCGACACGCAACCGTTTGAGGAAGTAACAGACAATGAGTGCAAAAGAAGTACGTTTTGGTGACAGCGCCCGCAGCCGCATGGTCAAGGGCGTCAACATCCTGGCCAACGCGGTCAAGGTGACCCTGGGTCCCAAGGGCCGCAACGTGGTCCTGGAGAAGAGCTTCGGCGCCCCCACCATCACCAAGGACGGCGTCTCCGTGGCCAAGGAGATCGAACTGGAAGACAAGTTCGAGAACATGGGCGCGCAGATGGTCAAAGAGGTCTCCAGCCAGACCTCCGACATCGCCGGTGACGGCACCACCACCGCCACCGTGCTGGCCCAGTCGATCCTCGCCGAGGGCATGAAGGCGGTCGCCGCCGGCATGAACCCGATGGACCTCAAGCGCGGTATCGACAAGGCCGTGAGCGCCGCTATCGCCGAGCTGCGCAACCTCTCCAAGCCCTGCACCGACGACAAGGCGATCGCCCAGGTGGGCACCATCTCCGCCAACTCCGATGAGGAGATCGGTCGCATCATCGCCGATGCCATGACCAAGGTGGGTAAAGAGGGTGTCATCACCGTCGAAGAGGGCCAGTCCCTGGCCAACGAGCTCGACGTGGTCGAGGGCATGCAGTTCGACCGTGGCTACCTGAGCCCCTACTTCGTCAACAACCAGCAGAACATGTCCGCCGAGCTGGAGAACCCCTTCATCCTGCTCTATGACAAGAAGATCTCCAACATCCGCGAGCTGCTCCCTGTGCTGGAGGGCGTGGCCAAGTCCAGCCGCCCGCTGCTGATCGTCTCCGAGGATACCGAGGGTGAGGCCCTGGCCACGCTGGTGGTCAACGCCCTGCGCGGCATCGTCAAGGTGTGCGCCGTGAAGGCCCCCGGCTTCGGCGACCGTCGTAAGGCCATGCTGCAGGATATGGCCATCCTCACCGGCGGTACCGTCATCTCCGAAGAGGTCGGTCTCTCCCTGGAGAAGGCCACCCTCGACGACCTCGGCACTGCCAAGAAGGTGGTGGTGACCAAGGAGAACACCACCGTGGTCGACGGCGCCGGCAACTCCGCCGACATCGAGGCCCGCGTGGCGCAGATCCGTGCCCAGATCGAGGAGACCTCCTCCGACTACGACCGCGAGAAGCTCCAGGAGCGCGTGGCCAAGCTCGCCGGCGGTGTCGCCGTGATCAAGGTCGGTGCCGCCACCGAGGTCGAGATGAAGGAGAAGAAGGCCCGCGTCGAAGACGCCCTGCACGCCACCCGCGCTGCCGTCGAAGAGGGCGTGGTGCCTGGCGGCGGTGTGGCCCTGATCCGTGCCCTGTCTGCCCTCACCGGCCTGAAAGGTGACAACCACGACCAGGACGTGGGCATCGACATCGCCCGCCGCGCCATGGAAGAGCCGCTGCGCCAGATCGCCTACAACGCCGGTGACGAGTCCTCCGTGGTCGTCAACAAGGTGAAGGAAGGCGAGGGCAACTACGGCTACAACGCCGCCACCGGCGTCTACGGCGACATGATCGAGATGGGTATCCTCGACCCGACCAAGGTGACCCGCTCTGCCCTGCAGAACGCCGCCTCCGTCTCCGGTCTGATGATCACCACCGAGGCGATGGTCGCCGAGCTGCCGAAGAAGGACGAGCCGGCCGGCGGCGGTGACATGGGTGGCATGGGCGGTATGGGTGGCATGGGCATGATGTAAGCCCCTGCCGACTAGCCCCTAGTCGCACACAAAGAGGCCCCGCCGGTCGCCCGCGGGGCCTCTTGCGTTTTGGCCAGGGTGCGGTGGATCAGAACGGCTACTCTGCTATCCTCGACGACTTCGTTAAGAGCGTGAATATTCAGCTGAACCTACGTGCATTTTTTGCAGGAGAGTGGCTGGAGTGGTACGCCTTCATGAAGATCGCCACCCAGCTGAGCGCAGGTAACCACACCTTCTCCTGTCTGAAGAACGCCATCCTGCAGATGCCCAACGGTGATACGTTCGAGATCGACCTCTTCTTTCTCATCGATGGCAAGGTACCACTCTGGGTCGAGTGCAAATCCGGCGAATATCGCAGTGCCATTGGCAAGTACGTCGAGATGCGCAAGCGCCTCAAGCTCGACCGCGCCAACATGTTCCTGCTCGCGTTGGAGGTGCCCGACGACAAGGTCGCCGCTCTCTCCAGTACCTTCGATACGGTGATCGGCAACCACCATGGTGTTCTGGAGTACGTGCACACCCTGGTCGAGCGTGGCTAACGCGCGCTGACTGACGGATCAGCTGTGACACCTGAAGCGACGATCCCACCGTGAGACCGCTGGGTCGCGTTGCCCTCCTCGCACCCGTGATGGGCATGCACGAGGTTTCGTCAAAGGGCCAAGCAGGGTCCCGCTAAGGTCTTTGGTGCTGGTGGCGTTGTATTTTGCCGACGTGCATACCCCTGGCGCTGTGGGATATCACCTGCTGTTAATAGCGTTGGTGTCCTTTCGGCGCTGGCCGCCGCTGGCGTGAGTGGGTCGAGAGCCCTGCAGGTGATCAGCGATTTGTCACTGGTGGCGAGGGTGGCGCCGGTGGGTTGGAACTGGCGCCCGAAGGCGTTGAGCCTCGGCACGCCCTGTTTGGGCAGGTCATGCCATCGGTGCGCATCAGTCGCGCAACGGCTGGACTGAAGAGCCGCGTGGTGGCGGAGTGTAGGCGTGCGAGCGACGGAGCTTGAGTCACCTGGTGCGGGCTGCACATCGAGGTCTTTGTCGTTGCGGTATAGAGACCGCAGGTTGGGGTCCGTGACGGTATCCGCTCTCTGTGGCAAACGAGATTTCGCGCGCTAACAGCCTGAGTGTGTGGTGCTGGGATACGGATAGGGGTGGTGGGGTTTGGATCGAGTGTAGGCGGCGGGGGGAGCCCGCCACCACGCTCACGGGGGGTTATTTGCGCAGATGTTCCGGTAGGTGTGGACGCAGGGTCTGCAGCATCGCCTTGAGCATCTTGGGGTTGCCGGCGACGATGTTGCCGCTCTCCAGAAAGTCGTGGCCACCGCCCATGTCGCTGACCAGACCGCCCGCTTCACGCACGAGCAGGGCGCCAGCGGCCATGTCCCACTTGCTCAGACCGAACTCCCAGAAGCCGTCGAGGCGGCCACAGGCGACGTAGGCGAGGTCCAGCGCGGCGGAACCGGCGCGGCGGATGCCCGCAGTGCCCTCATGCATGGCGCGGAAGGTGTTGATGTAGTCTTCGAGGATCTCGGGCTGACGGAAAGGGAAGCCGGTGCCGAGCAGCGCGCCTTCGAGCCCCTTGCGCGGGGTGACGCGGATGCGTCGCTCGTTGAGCGCGGCACCGCCACCACGGGTGGCGGTGAAGAGGTCCTGGCTGACTGGGTCGTAGACCACGCCGTGCTCCAGACGGCCCTTCTGCATCAGGGCGATGGAGACGGCGAACTGGGGAAAGCCGTGGAGGAAGTTGGTGGTGCCATCGAGGGGGTCGATGATCCAAAGAAACTCTTCGTTGTCACCGCTCTCGCCACTCTCTTCGGCGAGGAAGGCGTGGCTTGGATAGGCCTTGTGGATCTCGGCCATGATGATCTGTTCGGCGGCGCGGTCCACCTCGCTGACGAAGTCGTTACGCGATTTGCTGGTGACGGTGAGGGTGTCCACATGATTCATCGAACGGGCGATGTGGTTGCCGGCGGCGCGGGCCGCGCGCACGGCGATATTGAGCATCGGATGAAGCATGGAGAACCTCCGCAAATTTGGGGCGTAACTGGTGATGGGAAAAGAGCGGGTCCACTGCGGGACATCAGCCGAACATTATACCGTCAGAGTCAGAATGAGCGGTAGGTCTTTCACCCAGAGGGACGATCCGTCTCCCATTGCATCCGCCTGGCCCGTCGTGGTCGATGCCGCGTGCCCCAACCTGTCCCCCCCCTGGGAATACCATCCTATACCGAGCCACTGACATGGCGTCGTGCCTACACGCCCCGTGCAGGGGCTCCGCCGAGGTGGGTAGTGGAGGGTTTGAGTACCTGAAGTCCACTCCACATCCGCCGAGTCACCGTCGCAAGCGCGTGCGGGGTCCTGTGTGGTCCCCCTCGCAAGCGCGGATCCGTTATCCTTGCCGCCCACTAGGTAATCGAGGAGGGGTCCCATGGCGACCTTGGCGCAGATCCGTATCGTGCTTATCGAGACATCCCACCCCGGCAACATCGGTGCGGCGGCACGGGCGATGAAGGTGATGGGTCTTTCGCGCCTCTATTTGGTGGCCCCGCAGCAGTTCCCCAGCGCCGAGGCGACGGCGCGCGCCTCGGGGGCGGACGACCTATTGGCGGGGGCCGTGGTCTGCCCGGACCTGGAGAGCGCCCTGGCCGGATGCACGCGGGTCTATGGCGCCAGCGCACGCAGTCGCACCATCCCGTGGCCGCTCTTCTCCCCACGCGAGTGTGCCGCCCAGGTGGCCGAGGTGCCCGGTGACGAGACGGTGGCGTTCGTCTTCGGGCGCGAATCCTCTGGGTTGACCAACGCCGAATTGGAGCGCTGCAGCGCACTGCTGCACATCCCCACCAACCCGGACTACAGCTCGCTCAACCTCGCCGCCGCTGTGCAGGTGGTGAGCTACGAGCTGCGTCAGGCACTCTTGGAGCCGGGTCCCGAGGAGGCGTCGGAGGGGGAGCCTCTGGCGGATCACACCGATGTGGAGCGCTTCTATGACCACTTGGAGCAGACCCTGGTGGAGTTGGAGTTCCTCGACCCGGAGAATCCGCGCCAGCTGATGCGCCGTCTGCGACGGCTCTTTAACCGTACGGCACTGCAGGTGGTGGAGGTGAATATCCTGCGCGGGATACTCACGGCGGCGCAGAAGAAGGCGCGCGGTATCCACTATGGGAGGGGTGGGGATTAAAGGCGGAAAAATGTCCCTATGTGCAGGTAGGAGATCTATTCAGCGTCGCCCCTGCATGCGACAATACATGAGTAGAGTATACGGTTATAGACGGCGCAAAGGCCGACGTAAGGGTGCCCATGTTCGAGAGACTGCGTGAGGATGTGAGCTGTGTGTTCGACCGCGACCCGGCAGCCCGCAACCTGTTCGAGATCCTCACCACCTACCCGGGTGTCCACGCCATGCTGGTCTATCGCGGCGCCCATGTGCTGTGGCGCCACGACTGGAAGTGGTTGGCGCGCTTTCTCTCGTTCTCTGCCCGCTGGTTTACGGGTATCGAGATCCACCCGGCGGCCACCATCGGTCGACGCTTCTTCATCGACCATGGGATGGGGGTGGTGATCGGCGAGACGGCGGTGATCGGCGACGATTGCACCCTCTATCACGGCGTCACCCTGGGCGGCACCAGTTGGCAGAAGGGCAAGCGCCACCCGACCCTGGGTAACGATGTGGTGGTGGGCGCCGGGGCCAAGGTACTCGGCCCCATCACCATCGGCGATGGCGCGCGTATCGGCTCCAACGCCGTAGTGGTGAAGGATGTCCCGGCGCAGAACACCGTGGTGGGCATCCCTGGGCGCATCGTCCAGCGACGCACCCCGCCGAGCGATGAGCAGGAGGAGAAGCGCCACGCCATCGCGCGCAAGATCGGCTTCGACGCCTACGGCACCACCGCCGACATGCCCGACCCCGTAGCCCATGCCATCAACTGCCTGCTCGACCATGTACACCTGATGGACTCACGCATGGAACAGATGTGTGGTGCCATCAAGCAGCTCGGAGCGGAGATCCCCGGCAGCCAGCTTCCCGAGCTGGAGCGCTGCGAGATCCGTAGCGCACTCCTCACCCCCGAGGATGAGGCCGCACTACGCAATGAAGAGGGGCAGACGAGGGCCGACGGGGAATAGTTGACTAATAAAGTCGGACTTGATACCTTGCACCCCGTACCATATATAGAACCCAACGCTAGACGCAGGTAGGGAATTCGCCATGAGATTGACCACAAAAGGCCGTTACGCCGTCACCGCCATGCTCGACTTGGCGATCCACTACACCGATGGTCCGATCACCCTCGCCGATATCTCCAAGCGCCAGGGTATCTCCCTCTCCTATCTGGAGCAGCTCTTCTCGCGCCTGCGCAAGAATGGTCTGGTCGACAGCGCCCGTGGCCCGGGCGGTGGCTATCGCCTGAGCCGTGCGGCCAGTGAGATCTGTGTCGCCGACGTCATCACTGCAGTCGACGAGAAGGTCGACGCCATGCGCTGTGGCGGCAAGGGGAATTGCCAGAACGACGGTCAGTGTCTCACCCACGAGCTGTGGTGCGACCTGAGCAACCAGATCTACGACTTCCTCAAGGCCATCGACCTGGCCCAGCTGGTGGCGCGTAAGGGTGTCCAGGAGGTGGCGCTGATCCAGGACGCCAAGAGCGGCACCGGCAAGGGTGCCACCCTGCAGTAGGCCCGTACGGGTGGCGATGTGATCTACCTCGACCACAATGCCACCACCCCGCTCGACGAGCGGGTTCTGGAGGCGATGCTGCCCTGGTTGCGCGAGGGCTTTGGCAACCCCTCCAGCCCCTATCGCCTAGGGCGCGAGGCGCGCCGTGCCCTCGAACGGGCCCGCGAGCAGGTGTCCGCCCTGGTCGGGGCTCACCCCTCACAGCTTATCTTTACCAGTGGTGGCAGCGAGGCGAACAGCACCGCCCTGGCCGGGGTGTTGCGTCGCCGACCGGGGTTGTGCCTGAGCGTCTCCGCCATCGAACACCCCTCGCTGCTCGATGCCGCACGTGCCGAGGCGGGGAGGGGACACGACCTCACCCTGCTGCCCTGTGACGACCAAGGGGTGACGCGCATCGACCCCCTCGACCCGATACGGGCCGCCGGGTTGGTGAGCCTGATGTGGGCCAACAACGAGACCGGCGTTGTGCAGCCGTTGGCCGAGGTGGCCGAAAGGGTGCATGCGGCGGGTGGTCTGCTCCACTGTGATGCGGTGCAGGGGCTCGGCAAACAGCCGATCGACTTTGCCGCCACGGGCGCCCAGCTGATGAGCCTCTCGGCGCACAAGATCGGTGGCCCGAAGGGGGCCGGAGCCCTGGTGGTCGACAAGGCGGTCGACCTGGAGCCGCTCATCCAGGGCGGGGGTCAGGAGCGCGGGCGGCGTGGCGGCACCGAGAACCTGGCCGCCATCGTCGGCTTCGGCGCGGCGGCGGCCCTGGCCGCCGAGCGCCTGGCTGCGGCCCCGGCCGAGGCCCAGTTACGTGATCGGCTGGAGGCGCAGCTCAAGGCGCGCATCCCCGAGTTGGTGGTGTTCGGTGCCGAGGCACCACGCCTACCCAACACCAGTTTCTTTGCCGTGCCGGGGTTGGAGGGGCAGACCCTCATCATGGCCCTGGACCGGCTCGACATCGCCCTCTCCAGTGGCTCGGCCTGTGGTCATCACCACGACGCGCCGAGCCACGTGCTGGCGGCGATGGGTATCCCCGCCGAGCTGGCCCGCTGTGCCCTGCGTATCAGCCTGGGGCCGCAGAGCACGGTGGCGGAGGTCGACCGGACGACCGAGCAGCTCGCTGCTCAGGTGACCCAGCTCAAGGCGTTTGCCGCCGTCGGCTGGGCATGAACGGCCACGATTACAGAGCACGACACATAGCTTGAGGACGCACATGAAGACGCCAATCTATCTCGACTACTCCGCCACCACCCCGGTCGATCCGCGGGTCGCGCAGAAGATGTGTAGCTTCCTCATCCCCGAGGACGGCCTGTTCGGCAACCCTGCCTCGCGCTCCCATCACTTCGGCTGGAAGGCCGAAGAGGCGGTGGATGAGGCGCGCAACCAGGTGGCCGCGCTACTCAATGCCGACCCCAAAGAGATCGTCTGGACCTCCGGGGCCACCGAGTCGGACAACCTGGCCATCAAGGGGGCTGCCCAGTTTCACCAGAAGAAGGGCAAGCACATCATCACCTGCAAGACCGAACACAAGGCGGTGCTCGACACCTGCCGCCATCTGGAGCGCGACGGCTTCGAGGTGACCTACCTCGACCCCGAGAGCGACGGTATGGTCGACCTCGGCAAGCTCGAAGCGGCCATGCGCGATGACACCATCTTGGTCTCGATCATGCATGTGAACAACGAGATCGGTGTAATCCAGGACATCGCCGCCATCGGCGAGCTCTGTCGCAAGCGCAAGGTGTTGTTCCATGTGGACGCCGCCCAGAGCGCCGGCAAGGTGCCGATCGATGTGCAGACCATGAAGGTGGACATGATTTCGCTCTCCGCGCACAAGATCTACGGCCCCAAGGGCATCGGTGCCCTCTACGTGCGACGCAAGCCGCGCGTGCGTATCGAGGCGCAGATGCATGGTGGCGGCCACGAGCGTGGCATGCGCTCCGGTACCCTGCCGACCCATCAGATCGTCGGCATGGGTGAGGCCTTTCGCCTCGCCCGCGAGGAGATGGCCACCGACAATGAGCGCATCCGCGCCCTGCGTGACCGCCTGCTCGCCGGGCTCAAGGGGATCGAGGAGGTCTATATCAACGGCACCATGGAGACGCGTATCCCGCACAACCTCAACATCAGCTTCAACTTCGTCGAAGGTGAATCACTGATGATGGCCCTCTCCGATCTGGCGGTCTCCTCGGGCTCGGCCTGTACCTCTGCCAGCTTGGAGCCCTCTTACGTGCTGCGCGCCCTAGGGCGCAGCGATGAGCTGGCGCACAGCTCGATCCGCTTCAGTATCGGTCGCTTCACCACCGAGGAGGAGATCGACTACGCCATCGGATTGATCCGCGCCAAGATCGACAAGCTCCGTGACCTCTCCCCGCTGTGGGAGATGTTCAAGGACGGGGTCGACCTGTCGAAGATCCAGTGGGCCGCCCACTAGGGGCGGCGAATGGGGTGAGGCTTCAGCCCCCCCACCGCTTTGAGTTAAGATGCCGCCCCTGACCGGGGCAAACTGCCAGACGAGGTATGCAACCATGGCTTACAGCGACAAGGTCATCGACCACTACGAAAACCCGCGCAACGTCGGCACCTTTGAAAAAGAGGAAGAGAATGTCGGCACCGGCATGGTCGGCGCCCCGGCCTGCGGCGATGTGATGCGTCTGCAGATCAAGGTGAGCGACGACGGCATCATCGAGGATGCCAAGTTCAAGACCTACGGCTGCGGCTCCGCCATCGCCTCCAGCTCCCTGGTCACCGAATGGGTCAAGGGTAAGACCCTCGACCAGGCGTTGGAGATCAAGAACAGCGAGATCGCCGAAGAGCTGGCCCTGCCGCCGGTGAAGATCCACTGCTCGGTACTGGCCGAAGACGCCATCCGCGCCGCCATCAACGACTACCAAGCCAAGAAGGGCGGCAAAGGCGGCGCCTGAGGCGCCCACCCTCCGCTCCATATCAGGGGAGACCTCTCATGGCCATCAGCATGACGCCACCCGCCGCCGAGCGCGTGCGTAAGTTTCTCGACAACCGGGGCAAAGGGCTCGGCCTGCGCCTCGGGGTGAAGACCTCCGGCTGTTCCGGTCTCGCCTACGTGTTGGAGTTCGTCGATGACCTGAACGAAGACGACAGGGTCTTCGAACATGACGGCATCAAGATCATCGTCGACGAGAAGAGCTATCTCTACCTCGACGGTACCGAACTCGACTACACCCGTGACGGACTCAACGAGGGGTTCAAATTCAACAATCCCAACGTCAAGGACTCCTGCGGCTGTGGCGAAAGCTTCACCGTCTGAGCCCCGTCTGACCTAGCAGCGGGGGCCGAGGCCCCCGCATCGCGTAACCGGATGCAAGCGCCATGACGGCCGACCTGAAGAAGACCCACTTCGAACTCTTCGAGCTCCCCGCCGCCTTCGACCTCGACCAGGCCCAACTCGCCGCTCGCTATCGCGAGCTACAACGGGCCGTTCATCCCGACCGCTACGCCAGCGCCTCCGACCAGGAGCGCCGTCTCTCCGTACAGCTCACCGCCCAGGTCAACGAGGCCTACCAGACCCTGCGTGCGCCGCTGCGCCGTGCGCGCTACCTGCTGGCGCTGCACGGCGTGGTGATCGACGACCAGGATACGGCCATGGACCCGCTGTTCCTCATGGAGCAGATGGAGCTGCGTGAGGCCCTGGCCGAGGTGAGGGGGGCCGCCGACCCGTTCGCCGCCCTCGACGGGGTACGTGGTCGTCTGGAGGGGATGGAGCGCGCGTTCGTCGCCAGCCTCTCGGTCGACCTCGGGCGTGCCACTGCGGAGGCGCTCGGTGCCGCCAAGCAGACGGTGCGTAAGATGCAGTTCATCCAGCGCCTGCTCGAAGAGTGCGGCGACCTGGAAGAGCGACTGGTCCACTCCTAAGCCCACTCCAGACTCAAGGGATCGACGCCCATGGCCCTGCTACAGATCAGCGAACCCGGACTCTCCGCCGCCCCCCATGAGCACCGCTTGGCGGTGGGTATCGACCTCGGCACCACCAACTCCCTGGTGGCCACCGTGCGCAGTGGTCAGGTCGAGACCCTGGCGGACGAAGCCGGGCGCCACCTGCTCCCCTCGGTGGTGCGCTATCTGGTCGACGCCGAGCCGGTGGTGGGTTTCGAGGCGCGCGCCGCTGGCGCCGAAGACCCGCTCAATACCATCGCCTCGGTGAAGCGCCTGATGGGGCGTGGGGTGGCCGACCTGAAGACCCTCGGTTCGCAGCTCCCCTATCAGTTCGTCGATCTGGAGGCGAGTGTGCCGCGCCTACGCACCGCCGGTGGTGATTTCAGCGCCGTCGAGGTGAGC
This sequence comes from Gammaproteobacteria bacterium, assembly GCA_003252455.1. GTDB lineage: Bacteria > Pseudomonadota > Gammaproteobacteria > Thiohalomonadales > Thiohalomonadaceae > SZUA-467. Next base: position 44,510 of record QKED01000076.1, on the reverse strand, counting down.
GCGACCATCCTGAAGAGCCTCAAGGCGCGCGCCGAGACCGCCCTGGGTGGCGACCTCACCGGCTGTGTCATCACCGTGCCCGCCTACTTCGACGACGCCCAGCGCCAGGCCACCAAGGACGCCGCACGCCTCGCCGGGCTCACCGTCTTCCGCCTGCTCAACGAGCCCACCGCCGCCGCGGTGGCCTACGGCCTCGACCAGGGCGCAGACGGCCTCATCGCCGTCTACGACCTCGGCGGTGGCACCTTCGACATCTCCATCCTGCGCCTGCACAACGGCGTCTTCGAGGTGCTCGCCACCGGCGGCGACTCGGCCCTCGGCGGCGACGACTTCGACCGCGCGGTGGCCGAATGGATCATGCAGCAGGCGGGCATCGGTGACGACGCCGGGCACCACCAGCTGCGCCGCCTGCTGCGCGACGCCTGCGCCGCCAAGGAGGCGCTGACCGACGCCCAGAGCGCCGCGATCAAGCTTCAGCTCGACGATGGCAGCCACTGGGAGGGCGAACTGAGCCGCGAGCAGTTCCATCAGATCGTCGACCCGCTGGTGCGCCAGACCCTGGTCCCCGCCCGTCGCGCCTTGCGCGATGCGGGGGTCGAGGTCGGTGAGATCACCGAGGTGGTGATGGTCGGCGGCTCCACCCGTGTACTGCGCGTGCGCGAGAAGGTCGGCGAGTTCTTCGCCCGCGAGCCGCTGGTCTCCATTGACCCCGACAAGGTGGTGGCCATCGGCGCCGCCGTGCAGGCGGATATCCTCGCTGGCAACAAGCCCGACAGCGACATGCTGCTGCTCGACGTATTGCCGCTCTCCCTCGGCATCGAGACCATGGGCGGGCTGGCCGAGCGCATCATCCCGCGCAACACCACCATCCCGGTGGCGCGCGCCCAGGAGTTCACCACCTACAAGGATGGTCAGACCGCCATGCTGGTGCACGTGGTGCAGGGTGAGCGCGAGCTGATCAGCGACTGCCGCTCCCTGGCGCGCTTCGAGCTGCGCGGCATCCCGCCGATGGCCGCCGGGGCGGCGCGTATCCGCGTCACCTTCCAGGTCGATGCCGACGGCCTCCTGTCGGTCACCGCCCGCGAGCAGACCAGCGGCGTCGAGGCGCACGTGGCGGTCAAGCCGAGCTACGGCCTGAGTGACGCCGAGGTCGAGCAGATGCTGCGCGACTCCATGACCCATGCCCGCGACGACATGGATGCACGCAACCTGCGCGAGCAACAGGTGGACGCCCAGCGCAGCCTGGAGGCGCTGAACGCGGCCCTGGCGGTGGACGCCGCGCTACTCGACAACGCCGAGCGTGCCGCTATCGACGCACTGGCGGCGGAGCTGGCGCGCCTCGCCGAGGGCACCGACATCAACGCCATCAAGGCGGCCATCGAGCAGCTCAACGAGGCCACCGGGGAGTTTGCCGCACGGCGCATGGACCAATCCATCCGCCAGGCCCTCGCCGGTCACACCCTGGACGAGTTCACCGCCACGCCCGAGGATAAAAGGGGCGAGTAGTCGCCCTCGTCCTTGTCCCGACCTGCCGTCACCCCCATGCCCTGAGCCGTCGCCAACCATCGGCGGCGTACCGAACGTCGAGGAGTCCCCTATGCCGCAAATCATCTTCCTGCCCCACGAGGAGCTCTGCCCGGAGGGGGCGGTGATCGAGGTGGAACCGGGTGTCACCCTCTGCGATGCGGCCAATGCCAACGGCATCGAGATCGAACACGCCTGCGAAAAGTCCTGCGCCTGCACCACCTGTCACGTGATCATCCGCGAGGGTTTCGACTCCCTCGACGAGGCGGACGAGCTGGAGGAGGATATGCTCGACAAGGCGTGGGGGCTGGAGGCGGAGTCGCGTCTCTCCTGTCAGGCCAAGGTGGGTGACAGCGACCTGGTGGTCGAGATCCCCAAGTACACCATCAACATGGTCTCCGAGAACCACTAAGAGGAGGGCCCCATGCGCTGGACCGATATCTACGACATCGTCGCCGAACTGGACGAGCGCCACCCGGAGGTGGACCCGCGATACGTGCGCTTCACCGACCTGCACAACTGGGTCGTCGAGTTGCCCGAGTTCGACGACGACCACGAGCACGGTGGCGAGAAGGTGCTGGAGGCGATCCAGATGGCATGGATCGAAGAGCGCGAATAATCTCCCCCGACGCAAAGACACCAATCGGTGACAATTCAACGAGTTAAGTACTATTACGGGCCCCCGGTGTGGGGCCCGTGTCACTGGTAGTGCGCGGCGCGCCTGCGTATAATCGGCGGTCCCCGTCTGTCGATGGGGAGCGTTCGCGCCTTTGCCTGGTCAAAGTCCGAACATCGAGGCGCCCGCACGCGGCGCCGGGACACGCCAACCTACGCGCACCACAGGTGGTCAATGGCTGAGCCGAGCGACAAGATCAACCTCCTCGACCTGGATCGAGCCGGGCTGCACGCCCTCTTCATCGAACTGGGTGAGAAGGGGTTTCGCGCGGATCAATTGATGAAGTGGGTCTACCACGACGGCGTCGATGACTTTGATGCCATGACCAACTTCAGCAAGGTCTTGCGTGCCCGACTCAACGAGCGCTGCGAGGTGCGCCTGCCGACCATCGAGGCCGACCAACCCTCCCGCGATGGTACGCGTAAGTGGCTGCTACGCCTGAGCGACGGCAACGCCGTGGAGATGGTCTACATCCCCGATGGCGAGCGGGCCACCCTCTGTGTCTCGTCACAGGCCGGTTGCTCGCTCAACTGCAGCTTCTGCTCCACCGCGCGCCAGGGGTTCAACCGCAACCTCACCGCCGGTGAGATGATCGCCCAGTTGGTGGTGGCCCAGCGCCGCGTCGGCCTGCCCGAGAACCGTGGCGAACGCGTGTTGACCAACGTGGTGTTGATGGGCATGGGTGAGCCGCTGCTCAATATGGAGGCGGTGCTCCCGGCGATGAACATCATGCAGGACGACCTCGCCTTCGGCATCTCCAAGCGTCGCGTCACCCTGAGCACTGCCGGGGTGGTGCCGGGTATCGACCGACTGCTGCAGGAGGGCGGCGGGGTGAGTCTGGCGGTCTCCCTGCACGCCCCCGACGACGCCCTGCGCGATGCGCTGGTGCCGATCAACAAAAAATACCCCATCGCCGAACTGATGGCCGCCTGCCGACGCTACATCGACGACAAGCCGCACCGTGCCATCACCTTCGAGTACGTCATGCTCGATGGCGTCAACGACACACCCAAGCACGCGCGCAAGCTGATCGCCGTGCTCGAAGGGATCCCCTCCAAGGTCAATCTGATCCCCTTCAATCCTTTCCCCAATTCCCCCTACCGCACCAGTACCCCCGAGGCGCTGGCGCGGTTTCAGGAGATCCTCATCCGCAGCGGCCTATCCACCATGGTGCGCAAGACCCGTGGCGAGGATATCGACGCCGCCTGCGGTCAGCTGGCGGGCAAGGTGCTCGACCGCACACGCCGCTCCGCCCGTCACGCCGGAGCCGACATCAGGAGTGTCTCATGAATTGGACGTTCAGCATCCTGCTCTTCTCACTGCTGCTGGGTGGTTGCGCCAGTAACACGATCAGCCCCGACGCGGACCGCGACAAGGCCGCCGAGCTGAACGCCGAATTGGGCGTGCGTTACATGGCGCAGGGCCACCTCAACACGGCTATGGAGAAGTTGCAGAAGTCCCTCAAGTACAACGAGAAGTACGGCGTCGCCCACCACTACATCGCCGAACTCTATCGGCGTCTGGGGGAGCGCGAGAAGGCCGATGAACACTACCGCCTGGCGATGAAGTACGGTGAGGACAACTCCGCGCTGCACAACAACTATGGTGTGTTCCTCTGCTCCACCGGGCGCTTCGCCGAGGCCGACGAGCAGTTCCAGACCGTGCTGCGCGACCCGCTCTATGCCGGACCTGAGCATGTCTACGAGAACCTCGGTCTCTGCTGGCAGCGTAAGCCCGACTACGACCGCGCCGAGAACTATCTGCGCCGTGCCCTGCAGATCAACCCGCGTCTGCCCAAGTCTCTCATCGGTATGGGCGAGCTGAGCTTCGCCCGCGCCAACTACATGTCCGCCCGCGCCTACCTGCAGCGCTACTTCTCCATCGGCCCCGAGACCGCCCAGACCCTCTGGCTCGGCATCCGTATCGAGCGCAAGTTGGGTGACCAGGTGGCACTGACCCGTTACGAGAAGCTGCTCCAGGCCAACTTCCGTGACAGCGCCGAATTCCGCTTCTATCAGGAGTCATTGAAACGATGAGCGAAGCCTCGACGGATGCAGGTTCATTCCCCCAGGGGGCCGGTGCACGCCTACGTGAGGCGCGCATGGCCAAAGGGCTCTCGCCGGATGACATCGCCGCGCAGCTCTACCTGCGTGTGACGCTGATCCACGATATCGAGAACGAAAACCTCGAACGCCTGCCGCCACCACCCTTCATCACCGGCTATCTGCGCAACTACGCGCGCCTGGTGGGTGTGCCGTGCGAACAGGTGGTGTACGCCTGCGAGGCGAACAGTAGCGGCGGCGGCAGCATGCCCACCCTGGCCAACGTCAGCAGTGACGAGGAGATGGGCGGTCGGCGCACCCCGGTCAAGGCACTCACCGCCTTCATCGTGCTGGTGCTGATGGTGCTGGTCTCGGTCTGGTGGCTGGGTCAGGAGAAGCCGGCCGAGCTGACCCCGGAGATGCTCTCTGCACAGAACGCGGTGGGTACCCCGCCGCGTGGTGCGGCCGATAGCAACACACGCATCACCCCCCCCGTGACCCCCAAGCCGCCCGTCGTTGCCCCGGCACCCGTGGTGCCCAAGCCGCCGGTGGGCGAGAACCCGGCGGGGCTCAATAGCGGCGTCCCGGGCGAGGCGAGCGAGAACCCCGATGCACCGGTCGAGGAGGGGAGTGGCGCCGAGCCAGCCCTGCCTACCACCGAGGGCCCCGCCGAGGAGCCGCCGGTCGAGGTGGATCCGCCGACCAGTGGCGAGGGAGCGGCCAGCGCACCTGCCGCCGCACCCAAGCCCAGCAGTGGCGAGACCACCGTGGTGGTACCCAAGTCGCTGCGCGCTGGCGAGGCCCAGGCCGAGCTGCGCCTAGAGATGGCCGAGGATTGCTGGACCGAGGTGCGTGACGACGCCGGTCGCGCGCTATATTTCAACGTGGCCAAAGCGGGCAGCCGTCTGACCCTCAAGGGCACGGCACCGTTCAAACTGCTGCTCGGCAATGCCGCCGGCTCCAAGGTCTACCTCAACGGCAGTGCCTTCGACTACAGCGGTCGCGGCGTGGTGCGCCTCACCGTGGGCAAGGCGAGCGACAACAAGGTGCCGCAACCGTGATGCACGGTGAATCCCCGATCAAACGTCGCGTGAGCCGGCGCATCATGGTCGGCGCTGTGCCGGTGGGCGGCGATGCCCCCATCAGTGTGCAGAGCATGACCAACACCGAGACCACCGATGTGGCCGCCACCCTCGCTCAGGTACGGGCACTGGAGAAGGCGGGCGCCGACATCGTGCGCGTCTCCGTACCGAGCATGGAGGCGGCCGAGGCGTTTGGGCAGATCCGTGCCCAGGCCCAGGTGCCGCTGGTGGCGGATATCCACTTCGACCACCGCATCGCCCACCGCGTCATCGAGCTGGGCGTCGACTGCCTGCGCATCAATCCCGGCAATATCGGTAAAGAGGATCGCGTGCGTGGTCTGGTGAGTGCCTGCCGCGACAAGGGTATCCCGATCCGCATCGGCGTCAACGCTGGGTCGCTGGAGAAGGAGCTGCAACAGAAGTATGGCGAGCCGACCCCGGCGGCGATGGTCGAGTCGGCGCTGCGCCACATCGACATCCTGAGCCGCCTCGACTTCCCCGATTTCAAGGTGAGCCTCAAGGCCTCCGACGTCTTTATGACCGTCGCCGCCTATCGCGCGCTGGCCGGGCAGATCGAGCAGCCGCTGCACCTCGGCATCACCGAGGCGGGCGGTTTTCGCTCCGGCACGGTCAAGTCGGCCATCGGCCTCGGCATGTTGTTGGCCGATGGCATCGGCGATACCATCCGCGTCTCGCTGGCCGCCGACCCGGTGCAGGAGATCAAGGTGGGCTTCGATATCCTCAAGAGCCTGCACCTGCGCGCCAAGGGGGTGAATCTGGTCGCCTGCCCCTCCTGCTCGCGGCAGAACTTCGATGTGATCGCCACGGTCAATGCCCTGGAGGAGCGTCTGGAGGACATCCTGGAGCCCATCGACGTGGCGGTGATCGGCTGCGTAGTCAACGGCCCCGGCGAGGCCAAAGAGGTGGCCGTCGGGGTCACCGGTGGCCAGCCCAATCTGCTCTACCTCGACGGTAAGCCCGCGCACAAGGTCGACAACAGCGCCCTCATCGACGAGCTGGAGCGGCAGATCCGCGCCCGCATCGCCGCCCGCCAACAGGCCGAGAGCTGAACCGGCCCGCCCCTGCGACCATAGATTTCATTCGGAGCGACAGTGTCCAAGAAGATCCAGGCCATCCGCGGCATGAACGACCTGCTGCCGGAGCAGAGCCCCACCTGGCTATACCTCGAAGGTACCGTGCTACGCCTGATGGGCGCCTACGGCTACGACCAGGTGCGTATGCCCATCGTCGAGATGACCGAGCTGTTCAAACGCTCCATCGGCGAGGTGACCGACATCGTCGAAAAGGAGATGTACACCTTCGACGACCGCAACGGTGACTCCCTCACCCTACGCCCCGAGGGCACGGCGGGCTGCGTGCGCGCCGCTATCGAGAACGGCCTGCTGCACAACCAGGTCCAGCGTCTCTGGTACACCGGGCCGATGTTCCGTCACGAGCGCCCGCAGAAGGGGCGCTATCGCCAGTTCCACCAGATCGGCGTGGAGGCGTTCGGCCTCGACGGCCCGGATATCGACGCCGAGCTGATCCTGATGACCGCGCGCCTGTGGCGCACCCTGGGCCTGAGTGAGTTCGTCAGCCTCGAACTCAACACCCTCGGCAGCAGCGAGGCGCGTGTCGCCTATCGCGCGATCCTGGTCGACTACTTCAAGAGCCACTACGACCAGCTCGATGAGGATAGCCGTCGGCGCCTGGAGAGCAATCCGCTGCGCATCCTCGACACTAAGAACCCGGAGATGCAGGCGCTGTGCGAGGCGGCCCCCAAGCTGATGGAGCACCTCGATGCACCCTCGCGCGAGCACTTCGCCGCGCTCTGCGCCTTCCTCGACGACGCCGGTATCGCCTATCGCGTCAACCCGCGCCTGGTACGTGGCCTCGACTACTACAGCAAGACCGTCTTCGAGTGGGTCACCGACAAGCTCGGTGCCCAGGGCACGGTCTGCGCCGGTGGCCGTTACGACGGCCTGCTCGAACAGCTCGGCGGTAAGCCCGGCAGTGCGGTGGGCTTCGCCATGGGTGTGGAGCGCCTGGTGGCGCTGCTCGATGAACTCACCGAGGTGCCGCGTGGTCAGTACAGGCCGCAACTCTACCTGGCCCTGGCCGGGACGGGTACCGAGCGGGCCGGTCTCCAGCTCGCCGAGCGTCTGCGCGATGCAGTGCCCGGCCTGCGCCTGCAGACCCATTGCGGCGGTGGCAGCTTCAAGAGCCAGATGAAGAGGGCCGACAAGTCCGGTGCCGAATGGGCGCTGATCATCGGCGAGCAGGAGCTGGCCGAGGGGCGCGTGGTCTTCAAGCCGCTGCGCAGCGAGGGCGAACAGGAGCGCCTGGACGAGGCGGGCCTCATCGCCCGTCTGCAGGGGCTGCTCGGCGCCTGAGGCGCGACAGATTCAACTATCCAATACAGCCGATTTAAGGAGTCGCCGGTGGAAATCTACTCCTCCGAACAGGAACAGGTCGAGGCCATCAAGAAGTGGTGGGACGAGAACGGCAAGCAGGCCCTGGTGGCACTTACCGTAGTGCTCGCCAGCGTCGGTGGTTACCGGTGGTGGCAGGGCCATCAACTGGCCCAGGCCGAGGCCGCGTCACTGCAGTATCAGGTGGTGCTGCAGGGGATGGAGAGCGATCCAGAGAAGGCCAGCGAGCAGGCGCGCCAACTGCTGGGCAGCTACTCCGGTAGCACATATGCCGAGCTGGCCGAGCTGTTGCTCGCCAAGCAGGCGGTCGAGGGGGGCGACCTGGAGGCCGCTGCCGCGCACCTGCACAGCGTCGCCGACAACAGCAAGCACAAGGAGCTGCAGGCCCTCGCCAGCGTGCGCCTGGCCCGTGTCCTGCTGGCCAAGGGCGACGCCGCTGCGGCCAAGGGGGTGCTCGATGGCCTCGACGACGCCCTGTTGCCGGCCCTGCAGCAGGAGGTCCTGGGCGATGTGCTGCTGAGTCAGGGTGACCGCCGTGGTGCCCGCAGCGCCTACGCCAAGGCGCTGTTCGGCTACGCCAGCAACCCGACCAAGCGTGACCTGATGCAGATGAAGGTAGATGACCTGGCCGACGCCAAGGACGCCCAGTCGTGACCCCGCGCCGCCGTCTCGTCCCCCTCGCACTGCTCGCCCTAGCGCTTGGCCTCGGCGGTTGCAGCAGTGTCAACCTGGTGCCCCGTGGTGCCGTCGAACTCGGCACTATTACCCCCGAGCTGACGGTGCACAGCCACTGGGGTGTCGAGGTGGGCGACGGCGTCGGCTATCGCCACACCCCACTGGCCCCGCTGCTCGATGCCGGACGCCTCTACCTGGCCGACCGCTACGGGTGGGTCTATGCCCGTGACAGCGACGACGGCCACCTGCTGTGGCGCCACGACCTCGGGCTCGACCTCAGCGTCGGCATCGGCGAGAGCGGTAACCAGTTGTTGCTCGGCAGCGGCGCCGAGCTCATCGCCCTGGCCAAGGCGGATGGGCATGAGCTGTGGCGCAAGCGTCTGCCCAGCGCCCTCGCCAGCCGACCGATACGCGCCGACGACAAACTGCTGCTGATGTTGGTAGACGGTACGCTGCAGGTGGTCGACAGCATCGATGGTCGCCCGCTCTGGGATCAACAAGAGAAGATGCCGCCGCTCTCGCTGCACGGTGCCCCCGCGCCGGTGGTGGCCGGTGAGCGTGTTTTCGCCGGATTTGCCAACGGGCGCCTGCGCGCCCTACGCCTGGACGACGGTGAACCCATTTGGACCGCCCAGGTGGCCAGCGCCCGTGGGCGCAACGAGCTGGAGCGCATGGTCGATCTGGATGCACGCCTGCAGGTAGGCCACGGCATGGTCTTTGCTGCCGCCTACCAAGGACAGGTGGGGGCCTATAGTTTGATCAACGGGCGCCAGTATTGGAGTCGCCCGGACCTCTCGGTGGTCAACGACCTGCTGCTCACCGACGAGGCGCTCTACGTCAGCGACAGCAATGGCACCCTCTGGGCGCTCGCCTGGCGTGACGGCGCCACCCTGTGGAAGCAGGAGGCGCTGGCCCACCGTGACCTGAGCGCCCCGGTGCAGCAGGGCGACTACCTGCTGGTGGGCGACTACGGCGGCTACCTGCACTGGCTGCGCCGCAGTGATGGTGGCTTGGTGGCGCGCACGCGCGTGGAGCGGGTGGCCGAGCGCCACGGTCTGCAGGACTCGGAGCAGCCGGACAACGGCTTCCCGGAGGATCGCACCCTGTTGGTGGCCCCCCTGGTGGGCGACGGACAGGTCTTCGCCATGGACAAGCGCGGTGTTTTGGAGGCGTACAGGGTCACACCCCTGAACGCCGCAGAGTGACACAACAGCGGACCCTCAATGAAACCGGTTATCGCACTCGTGGGTCGACCCAATGTGGGCAAGTCGACACTGTTCAACGCCCTCACCCGTACCCGCGACGCCCTCGTCGCCGATTTCGCCGGCCTCACCCGTGACCGTCAGTACGGTACCGGGCGGGTCGGTGACCGCCCCTATTTGGTGGTCGACACGGGTGGTCTGAGCGGCGAGGAGGAGGGGATCGACATCCACATGGCGAGCCAGGCACTGCAGGCAATCGCCGAGGCGGACCACGTCTTCTTCATGCTCGACGCCCGGCAGGGCCTGCTGGCCAGAGACCACCCCATCGCCCAGCACCTGCGCAACCAGGGCAAGCCGACCACCCTGGTGGTGAACAAGACCGACGGGCTCGACGCCGATGTGGCGTTGGCCGATTTTCACCAGCTCGGTCTCGGTGAGCCGGTGGCCATCGCCGCCGTGCATGGGCGCGGTGTGCGCCAGCTCATCGAACAGACCCTCGAAACCTTCCCCGAGCCGAGCGAGGAGGAGCTGGCGCTGGAGGAGCAGGAGGGGTGTAAGGTGGCCATCGTCGGGCGCCCCAACGTGGGTAAGTCGACCCTGGTCAACCGCATGCTCGGCGAAGATCGCGTGGTGGTGTTCGACCTCCCAGGGACCACCCGTGACAGTATCTATCTGCCCTTCGAGCGCGACGGCAAACCCTACACGCTGATCGACACCGCCGGTGTGCGGCGCCGTGCCCGTGTCGGTGAGGGTATCGAGAAGTTCAGCGTGATCAAGACCCTGCAGGCGATCGCCGACGCCAATGTGGTGATCATGGTGATCGACGCCCGTGAGGGGCCGAGCGAGCAGGACGCCCACCTACTCGGTTTCGTCATGGACGCCGGTAAGGCGCTGGTGGTGGCGGTTAACAAGTGGGACGGCATGACCCTGGAGGCGCGCGAGCATGTCAAAGAGGAGTTGGGACGGCGTTTCCCCTACCTCGACTTCGCCAAGCGTCATCTCATCTCCGCCCTGCATGGCAGCGGTGTAGGCGACCTCTTCGGTTCGGTCGACAAGGCCTACGAGTCGGCCATGGTCGACCTCTCCACCCCGCGTCTGACCGAGATGCTGGAGGCGGCCATGTTCGCCCACCAGCCGCCTATGGTCGGTGGTCGGCGCATCAAGTTGCGCTACGCCCATCAGGGCGGGCGCAACCCGCCGATCATCGTCATCCACGGTAACAAGACCGACGATGTCCCCGGGGCCTATAAGCGCTACCTGGAGAAGTGGTTCCGTGACAAGCTCAAGCTGGTCGGGACACCGATCCGCATCGAGTTCAAGGGCGGCGAGAACCCCTACGCCGGGCGCAAGAACGCCCTCAATAAGCGCCAGTTGGCCAAGCGTCAACGCAACATCACCTTCTTCAAGAAGAAGGAGGCGCAACGCAAGCGCAAGGTGGGGCGCGGATGAGTGCCCTTTCTGCCCCGACCCTGGCGCAGATGCAGCGTGGCCAGGTCGCCTTGGTGGTACGTATCACCGGCGACAACCGCCTCAAACTGCGCCTGGCGGAGATGGGCTTCGTGCGTGGTGCCGAGGTGCGCGTGGAACAGGCCGCACCGTTCGGCAATCCCCGTATCTACACCATTCGTGGCTACCGAATCAGCCTGCGCAACGAAGAGGCAGAGCAGATTCTGGTGGCCGTCCCCGAGGAGGGCTAGATGGCCACTACGCCCAAGGCGCTCACTATCGCCATCGCCGGCAACCCCAACTGCGGCAAGACCACCCTGTTCAACCACCTTACCGGCGCGCGCCAGCGGGTAGGCAACTTCAGCGGCGTCACGGTCACACGCAAGGAGGGGGTGGTTCACCACAAGGGGTGGAAGCTCACCTTTGTCGACCTCCCCGGCACCTATTCGCTCTCCTCGCAGACGCCGGACGAGCTGGTCTGCCGCGAGTATATCCACAACGAGCGCCCGGACATCATCCTCAACGTGCTCGATGCAGGTAACCTGGAGCGCAACCTCTTCCTCACCACCCAGCTCATCGAGATGGATGTGCCGCGCGTCTATGTTTTCAACATGATCGACGAGGCGCAGGCCAAGGGTATCCAGATCGACACGGCGCGCTTTGCCGAACTGCTCGACGGCCCGGTGGTGGAGACGGTCGGGCGTGTCGGCAAGGGGCTCGATCAGCTGCTCGACGCCATCGTCGGGCGCTGTGAGAGCGGCTGTGTGCAGCGCCATATCGCCATCCCGCTGGAGAGCCACCTGCGCGATGCCGTGGAGCAGATCCACGCCGGGGTGCTGGAGCAGCTCGGCGCGCACGAACCCAACCACCGCTGGCTGGCGATCAAGCTGCTGGAGGGGGATAAGGTGATCATCAAGCAGCTCAGCGCCCACGCCAAGCTGCTGGCCCAGGCCAAACTGTTGCGTGACGAGCTGGAGTCCACCTATGACGAGGAGATCGGCATCCTCCTGGCCGATGCCCGCTACGGCTTCATCTTCGGCCTGATCCGCGAGACGGTGGGCGAGGTCCACCGCCACGAGGGGCCGCGCGCCAGCGTCACCGACACCATCGACGCGCTGCTGCTCAATCGCGTGCTCGGTCTGCCGATCCTGCTCGGGCTGCTCTGGCTGATGTTCCAGGGCACCTTCACCCTCGGTGCCTACCCGATGGAGTGGATCGACGCCGGGGTCGGCGCCCTCGGCGACTGGCTGCAGGCGACCCTCACCCCCGGGCTGGTGCGTGACCTGGTGATCGAGGGGGTGCTCGGCGGGCTCGGTGGTATCGTCATCTTCCTGCCCAATATCCTTCTGCTATTCCTCTTCATCGCCTTCTTCGAGACCACCGGCTACCTGGCACGCGCCGCCTTCCTGGTCGACCGGCTGATGCACGGTATCGGTCTGCACGGTAAGGCCTTCATCCCGCTGCTCATGGGCTTTGGCTGCAACGTGCCCGCGATCATGGCCACGCGCACGATTGAGAATCCCCGTGACCGGCTGGTGACCATCCTCATCAACCCCTTCATGAGCTGCTCGGCGCGTCTGCCGGTCTATGTCCTCATCGCCGGGATCTTCTTCGCCGACATGGCGGGTACGGTGGTCTTCCTCATGCACCTCATCGGCGTGCTGGTCTCCATGGGCGCGGCGCTGCTGCTCAAGCGCACCCTGTTCCAGGGCGAGGCCGATGCCTTCGTGCTGGAGCTGCCCCCGTACCGCCTGCCCACCCTGCGCTCACTGATGCTGCACATGTGGGAGCGGGCGGTGCAGTTCCTGAAAAAGATGGGCGGCATCATCCTGGTCGGCTCGATCCTCATTTGGTTCCTGCAGGCCTTTCCGCGTGACGTGCAGCTCGACACCGACTACGCCGCCGCCATCGCCCAGGTCGAGGCGCAGGTGAGCGAGCCCGCGCAACGCGATGCCCAGGTCGCCGAGCTGGAGCGTCAGCGCGACGCCGATCTACAGCAGGCGCGCTACCTCGGTCGCCTGGGCCAGGCGGTCCAGCCGGTGTTCGAGCCGCTCGGCTTCGATTGGCGCGCCACCATCGCCCTGCTCACCGGCTTTGTCGCCAAGGAGGTGGTGGTCTCCACCTTCGGCGTGCTCTATCGCGTGGGCGGGGAGGTGGACGAAGAGGATGCCTCGCTACGTGCGGCCATGTCCGGTGCCATGAGTCCCCTGGTGGCCTTCGCCTTCATGGTCTACACCCTGCTCTATATGCCCTGTTTGGCGACCATCGCGGCGATCCGTCGCGAGACCCTCTCCTGGGGCTGGACGTTCTTCTCCATGGGCTTTAGCCTCGGCATCGCCTGGGTGCTGGCATTCCTGGTCATCAAGGTCGGAGGTTGGCTGCTATGAATCAGATCACCGTCACCGAACTGCTGCTGCTCGGGCTGATCCTGCTCATCTGCCTCGCCTACCTCTACCGCTGGGTGCGCAAGGTGTTCGACAGCCGCCGCTGCAGTGACGACTGCTGCAGCGGCGGTGACGCCTGCCTGCCGAAGCCTCCGAGTGAACAGGTGGTGCACTTCGATCCCAAGTCACGCGCAGGTGAGCGGCGCGACTGAGCCGCGCTGCTCCCCTCCCCGACGCAACAACGCCCCCGTGATCAGAGGTGGTCACGGGGGCGTTGGCGTCTCTGGCCTCAGGCCTGGTCGACGAAGGTGCGCAGGGCGTCGAGCAGGGCCGGTTGGGCCTTGTCGCCGATGGTCTTGGGCGCGGGTAGGGCGTGCAGGCGGTCGAGCCAGTCATAGAGCTGCGCCTCGTCGTCGGCCACGGTGACCAGTTCGCGGCGCAACAGGTGGCGTGCAGTGGCCAGCTGGTGGTCGTTACGGTGCTCACGTAGGTCGGCACGTCGGGGCATGATCAGGATCGGTTTGCTCTTCATCAATGCAGAGATGATCGATCCCATGCCGGCGTGGGCGATGACGGTGTCGGCCGCCTCTACCTTGGCGTCGAACTCCGCCGGGCTCATCAGGCGGCACCAGGGCATGTGCGTCGGGGTCCAGTCGGTGTCGCCGATCTGGGCGTAGATCTCCACCTGTGGGTGTTCCCCGGCCCAGCGGTCGATGGCCTTGAGCATGCGGTCGAAGGGGAGCTGCGCCCCGATGGTTACGAAGATCACAGCACGCTCCCCTTGTGTTGCGGCCCCTCGGGCCTGGCCAGGTGCTCCCACTGGGTGAGCCAGAGGTCGGCATAGGGCTGGACGATACGCCCGGCCATGGAGAGCTCCTCGGCGTTGGCGATGCTGTCGACCCAGATGGTGCGTGCGCCGAGCAGCTTGCCGATGCGCAGGGCGAAGTAGCCGGGGGCCGCACCGGTGGAGATGACCACCTGCGGGCGCACGCGCAGCAGGATAGTGGCCATCTTCAGCAGTTGGTAGAGCAGCCGCAACTTGTTCCAACGCGAGGCGTCGGGTACGGTGAAAAAGCGCCCGGTGGGGTAGTCGGGGGCGATCTCGGGGTTGGTGGTGAGGTAGTAGCAGTCGTGCTCGGCGAAGGCACTGCGCATGCGCATGAGCTGGATCCAGTGGCCACCGAAGGAGGCCACCATGAGTACGCGTTTTTTCGTCATCGTCCTGAATATCGTCTGAGGCCCGGGTGGGGCGTGTGTGGTGTGGCGCGTCTGGCGTGCGCTCAGTAGTGCGGCGGTGGCCGCTCCTCTTCGGGTCTGGCGATGGGGCTCACCTCGCCCGCGCGCAGCTGGGCGATGAGGTGGGCGAGCTGGCGCGTGAGCAGGTCGATCTGGTTCTGCTGCTCGACCACCACCTGATTGAGTTCGGCGATGGTCTGCTCCTGAAAGGCGAAGCGACTCTCAAGGTCGATCAGTTGCTCCTCTATGGCCATGGCTGCCTTTGCTCTAGGTCGGATGGTATGCGCGAGTGTGCCAAATCGAAGGGGGGCATTCAAATGCCGTGGGGCCGTGGGTGTGCGCTGGCATACATCGGGCGCCCTGTGACGCTCAGGACGTCGGTTGAGGGTCGAAGCAGCGCAGCACGAACGCCTCGATCTCGGTCTGCTCCTGTGGCACTCCGGCCAGTGCGAACCAACTGCGCGGCAGTGGCGACCAGAGCGGTACACCGGGCTCGGCGGCATAGTGGATGGCGAACATCACCAGGCCCTCACACACCTCGGGTCGGGGCAGGCTGGAGAGTGCCTGCTCTAGGTAGCCCTGTTCGGTGGCGAGGCCGAGGCCGCGCGCGTCGATGGCCCAACCGAGGGTGCGTCCATCGGCGTGCAGGGCCACTACGAGGGCGCGCCCATCGGGCTGATCGGGGCCGAACTCCGGCTGCGAGAGCCGCTCTTCGAGTGCCTCGATGTAGGCCTTGAGCGGGGCGGCGCCAGCGGGCATGCGCTGCTTGAGGATGGTCTCGGGTTGGTAGAGGGTGATGGATAGGTGTTGCATGGGCACGGGCTCGGCGTTGTAGGGTATGCGACAAGTGCGGGGCGAGAGGCCACACTCGTATGGGGGTGAAGGGCCTAGAGTCCGCGTGGTTATGCGGGTTTTTTGGTTGGCCTGGTAATTGCTGGTTGCGGGCTGTATTCACAACTTCCACAACCAAACAAGGGTTTCGCCATGGTCATCAAAGAATATGAGAATAAGGGTCTGCTGCTCAACGTCGCATTTGTCGAGTCCGCCGGTGAGGCCGATACCCTCGGCTTCCGTGGGCGTCTGGCGCTGGTCGAGGCCGAGGTCGGTGACGCCTCCGGCAACCGTAAGACCCCGCCCTTCGTCATGGAGCAGACCACCCTGCTCTCCAAGGGCGACAAGCTGAAGCTGCTCTCCGGCTCACTCGATCGCCTCGCCGATCTGCCCAAGCTGGTCGAGATGTATCAGGCCAACATCGACGCCGACACCCTGGCGATCATCTTCGTGGTCAACGCCACCGCCACCATGCAGGTGGAGATGGGTGGGACCACCTTCTCCCTCATCCCGATGCGTGAGGGCGTCTCCTGGAACGAGCTGATGGACTTCGCCCTGCTCGACAAGAGCGACATGAAGAAGATGTCCTCCGGCGAGAAGGTGAGCAAGGTCTACGCCGAGCTGCTGGCCAACTACAAGCCCAAGGGCGAGAAGATGGACTTCGAGACCGCCCTGACCAACACCGGTGATATCACCCGTGAGGAGCGCGGCGCGCTGTAATCCAGCCGCTTCGGTCGAGGTGTCAAAGGCCCGGTAGGCGCTGCCTACCGGGCCTTTTTACGTTTGTGGCCCGCCGATCAGTGCTCGCGGGTGTCGAAGAAGGTGACGTCCGGGTAGCGCTCCTGGGCCAGGGAGAGGTTGACGCGGGTCGGGGCGACGTAGACCAGCTCCCCGGCGCCGTCGACGGCCAGATTATCGAAGGCCTTCTTCTCGAAGGCGTCGCGGGTTTTCTCGTCCTTGAAGGCCACCCAGCGGGCGGTGGCCACCTCCACCGGCTCGAAGCGGCACTCCACCTTGTACTCGTCCTTCAGGCGCTGGGCGACCACGTCGAACTGGAGGACGCCGACGGCACCGAGGATCAGGTCGTTGTTGCGCATCGGGCGAAAGAGCTGGGTGGCCCCCTCTTCGGAGAGCTGTTCGAGCCCCTTGAGCAGTTGCTTGGACTTGAGCGGGTCCTTGAGCACGGCGCGGCGGAACAGCTCCGGGGCGAAGTGGGGGATGCCGGTGAACTTCAGCTCCTCGCCCTCGGTGAAGGTGTCGCCGATCTGGATGGTGCCGTGGTTGTGCAGGCCGATGATGTCGCCGGGCCACGCCTCTTCCACATGGCCGCGCTCCTGGGCCAGGAAGGTGATGGCGTTGGCGATCTTCACATCACGCCCGAGGCGCACCTGACGCATCTTCATCCCTGCGCTGTAGTGGCCGGAGCAGACGCGCATGAAGGCGATGCGGTCGCGGTGGGCCGGGTCCATGTTCGCCTGGATCTTGAACACGAAGCCGCTGAAGGGCTCCTCGTCGGCGCCCACCTCGCGGGTGAGGGTGGCGCGCGGCAGGGGCGAGGGGGCGTAGTCGACCAGGGCGTCGAGGATCTCGCGCACGCCGAAGTTGTTGATCGCCGAGCCGAACAGCACCGGGGTCAACTCGCCGCGCAGGTAGGCGTCGTGGTCGAACTCGTGGCTGGCGCCCTGCACCAGTTCGATGCTGTCGCGCAGCTCTTGGGCCAGCACGCCGCACACCGCGTCGAGACGCGGGTTGTCGATCCCCTCGATCACCTCGCCGGTCTGGATCTTGCCGCCGTGGGTGGCGGAGAAGATGTGCGTGCGGTTGTTGTAGAGGTCGTAGACCCCCTTGAACGCCTTGCCCATGCCGATGGGCCAGGTGAGTGGGGCGCACTTGATCTTGAGCACCTCTTCGACCTCGTCGAGCAGGTCGATGGGGTCGCGCCCCTCGCGGTCGAGCTTGTTGATGAAGGTGATGATGGGCGTGGTGCGCAGGCGACAGACGTTCATCAGCTTGATGGTGCGGTCCTCCACGCCCTTGGCCGCGTCGATCACCATCAGCGCCGAGTCCACCGCCGTGAGCACGCGGTAGGTGTCCTCCGAGAAGTCTTCGTGGCCGGGGGTGTCGAGCAGGTTGATGATCGCGTCGCGGTAGGGGAATTGCATCACCGAGGAGGTGACCGAGATGCCGCGCTCCTGCTCCAGCTTCATCCAGTCGGAGGTGGCGTGGCGCGCCGCCTTGCGCCCCTTCACCGTGCCGGCGAGCTGGATCGCCCCGCCGAACAGCAGCAGCTTCTCGGTGAGGGTGGTCTTACCCGCGTCGGGGTGGGAGATGATGGCGAAGGTGCGCCGACGGGCGCGCTCTTTTTGCAACTTGCTGCTCATGACAAAGGGGCGTTGAGTGGAAAGGGGCGATTCTACACCAGATGGGCATTGGCCGCTGGCTGCTGCGAAGGGGGCAGGGCCAGCGCCCAGGTTTGCCGCCAAGAGCGACGCAGGGACAGGGACTACCCTGTCTATGTCTGCACGGCGACGCTGTCCGAGGTCGACCGTTCCCGGCCAACGATGACCAAGCCGACAGATGACCTAGTAGGCGTATAAATTGACCTACATCAAGCGTCGTCCCCTCTGTGGGTTTGGCTGGCCTGGCGGGGCTCTTGCTCTGAGGTGCAGAGCGTGAGTGCGCTTTCGCATCGAGTTAGTGTGCGCAGGGTTACCGACCGTTAAATCAATATATTAATGACGCATATCCATAGGATGTCGGCTATTTCTTACCTGCACGATGGGAATGACGACGTGTTGCTTAAGCGAGGCTTACAAGCGTCGGACTTGATGTAGGTATAATTCGTAAAAATGTGACCGAGGTCTATCTGGTGTACTGGTAATGGCGCCCCGCTACGCCTAGATTCCTCCCCGTCTCTGGGGTTATCACCCAGGGCCCATTCACCGAAGGGGAGCGCCGACATGCTGGGAGCCAAACTGTTCAAGTGTGTGACTATTGTCACCCTGTTAACCCTGAGCCAGGTGGGACACGCCCGCCAGTTGGTGTGGACCGGTTGCGGTATCGCCAAGCTCGGTTTCATGGAGGAGTTGGCCGCGGCCTATAAGGCCAAGAGTGGCGTCGAGTTGGTGCTCAGAGGGGGCGGGGCGACCAAGGGGATCCGTGACGTGGCGGAGGGGCAGAGTGACCTGGGTGGTAGCTGTCGTATGCCGCTGGTGTTCAAGGATGGCGATGGCTACTACCAGGTGCATAGTGCCGAGGCGGCGGTGGCGATGATCCCAGTGGGCTGGGATGTGCTCACTCCCATCGTGCATCCGCGCAATCCCTGGGTGAGTGACGTCTCGCGTGAACAACTGCGTGCCATCCTCACCGGACAGATCACCCACTGGTTCCAGCTCAACCCAGTGGCCCCGCCGGATCGGCGCATCCACCTCTATGTGCGCGCCGGGGGTATCTCGGGTGTGGGGCTGACCCTGCGTCAGCAGTTGTTCAACGACCCGGACCAGGTCTTCAGTGCCGACGCTCAGCGCCTCGCCTCCTCGGGCAAGATCGAGGAGGCCGTGGAGGGGGACGTGGACGCCTTTGCCGTCAGCGGCGTGAGCAGCAGCCGCCACCGTACGGTGCGCATGCTCAACCTCGATGGTCAGGCGCCGACCATGCAGAACCTCAGCAGCGGCAAGTACGCCCTATATCGCATCCTCTTCCTCACTGCACCGGCCGACTACAAGCGTGATGCGCAGGTCAAGGCCTTCGTCGACTTCGCCCTCTCTGCCGCTGGACAAAAGGTGATCCGCGACTCCGGTACCCTGCCGTATCAGTACGGCCTCAATCTGCTGCGTACCGGCGCCAGCGATAGCTATCTGCAGTCGCTCGACGTGCTGGAGCAGAGCGGACTCTACCTGCCCAATGGCTGAAACCCTGCGGCCGACGCCGCCCCGTGGCGCGCGTCGGCATACACCACCAGGGCCACCACCCACGCGGCTTCTCGGCACACGGGTACCTCGCTGATCATTGCCACACGCCGCTCGCTACGCATTGCACCTGCATGGCGAGTTTCGCGCTAGTTCGTCGCCGTAGGCGTGGCCCCCCCCCCCGCACACCTGCCATCCGGGCCTAAAAGCCTTATACTCCAAGCCCCTGCCGGGGCCCACCCGGCGCGTCTGTTATCGGGGGTGCCGTGAGTCCAGCCAACGCCATCAGCTACGAGGGGGTCGAGCAACTCCCCCTCGCCGCCTTTACCGAGAAGGCCTATCTCGACTACTCCATGTACGTGATCATGGACCGTGCCCTGCCGCATATCGGCGACGGGCTCAAGCCGGTGCAGCGGCGCATCGTCTACGCCATGTCCGAGCTGGGTCTGAAGGCCACCGCCAAGTACAAGAAGTCGGCACGCACGGTCGGTGATGTGTTGGGTAAGTTCCACCCCCACGGCGACTCCGCCTGTTACGAGGCTATGGTGCTGATGGCGCAGCCCTTCAGTTACCGCTACCCGCTCATCGATGGGCAGGGTAACTGGGGCTCACAGGACGACCCCAAATCCTTCGCCGCCATGCGTTACACCGAGTCGCGCCTCTCACCCTTCGCCGAGCTGCTGCTCAGCGAGGTGGGGCAGGGCACGGTGGAGTGGGTGCCCAACTTCGACGGCACCCTGGAGGAGCCCGCCATCCTCCCGGCGCGGGTCCCGCACGTGCTGCTCAACGGCATCACCGGCATCGCCGTGGGCATGGCCACCGATATCCCGCCGCACAACCTGCGCGAGGTGGTCAACGCCTGCGTCGCCCTACTCGAACGGCCCACCACCGGCCTCGACGAGCTGCTCGAACACCTCCCGGGCCCCGACTACCCCAGCGGGGCGGAGATCATCACCCCGCGTGACGAACTGCAGAAAATCTACCGTACCGGTAGTGGCTCCCTGCGCCAACGTGCCAAGTGGGAGCGGGAGGAGGGCGACATCGTCATCACCGAACTGCCGTATCAGGTCTCCGGGGCGAAGATCCTAGAGCAGATCGCCGCGCAGATGCAGGCCAAAAAGCTGCCCCTGGTGGAGGACCTGCGCGACGAGTCGGATCACGAGAACCCGACCCGTCTGGTGATCGTCCCCAGCTCGCGCAAGGTCGATGCCGAGGCACTGATGGCCCACCTCTTTGCCACCACCGACCTGGAGCGCAGCTATCGGGTCAACATCAACCTCATCGGCCTCGATGGGCGCCCGCGCGTGAAGGACCTGCGCACCCTGCTGGTGGAGTGGCTGGAGTTTCGCATCGACACCGTACGTCGGCGCCTGGAGTACCACCTCGACAAGGTCGAGAAGCGCCTGCATATCCTCGCCGGTCTGCTCATCGCCTACCTCAACCTCGACGAGGTGATCCGCATCATCCGCACCGAAGAGGAGCCCAAGCCGGTGTTGATGGCCACCTTCGGCCTCAGTGATATCCAGGCCGAGGCGATCCTTGAGACCAAACTGCGCCACCTGGCCAAGCTGGAGGAGATGAAGATCCGCGGCGAACAGGCGGAGCTGGAGAAGGAGCGCGACTGGCTGACCAAGACCCTCGCCTCTGAGCGGCGCATGCGTACCCTGGTGCGCAAGGAGTTGGAGGCGGACGCGGAGAAGTTCGGCGATGCACGCCGCTCACCGCTGGTGGAGGGGATGGCGGCCAAGGCCCTCGACGAGAGCGCCCTGGTGCAGAGCGAACCGATCACCGTGGTGCTCTCGGAACGAGGCTGGGTGCGTGCCGGCAAGGGCCACGACCTGGACGGCGCCGGTCTCGCCTACAAGGCGGGTGATGGGTTCCGGCTGGCGGTGACCGGCAAGAGCACCCAGCTCACCACCTTCATCGACTCCAGCGGGCGCACCTACTCGTTGCCGGCGCACACCTTCCCTAGCGCACGTGGCTATGGCGAACCGCTCACCGGGCGTCTCTCACCCCCGGATGGTGCCACCTTCGAGGCGGCGCTGATGGGGGCTGACGATGACCTCTACCTGCTCGCCAGCGACGCCGGTTACGGTTTCGTGGTCAGCCTCGAAGAGTTGAGTGCGCGACAGAAGGTCGGCAAACAGGTACTGCGCCTGCCCGACGGCGCGCGCATGCTCACGCCGATGCCGGTGCCCGACTACCAGGGGGCGCTGTTGGCGGCGGTGAGCAACGAGGGCCGTCTACTCATCTTCCCGGTGCAGCAGTTGCCGCGACTGGCGCGCGGCAAGGGCAATCGCATCATCAGCATCTCCTCACTGCGCGCGGCGGCGCGCGAGGACTACGTCATGGCCCTGGCCCTACTCGCCGCCGGTCAGTCGTTGGTGATCCACGCCGGCAAGCGCCACCTCACCCTCAAGCCCACCGACATCGAGTTCTATGCCGGGGAGCGTGGGCGGCGCGGCAGCAAACTGCCACGCGGATTCCAGCGGGTGGACAAGGTGACGGTCGAGGCCTAGCCGCAGCGCTGCACCGTCCGCCCCGGGGCGCTAACTACGCGCCCACTTGGTGATCAGCTCGCTCACCTGTACGGGGGTCACCGGTTTGCTCAGGAAGTCGTCCATCCCCGAGCCCAGGCAGAGGTCGCGGTCCTCCACCGTGGCGTTGGCGGTGATGGCGATGATCGGGAGGTGACTCCCCGCAGGCTCCTCTTCGCGCCAGCGGCGGGTCGCCTCTAGGCCGTCGAGCACCGGCATGCGCATGTCCATGAACACCAGGTCGTAATCACCACTGCGCATGCGTGCCAATACCGCGTGCCCGTCTCCCACCACCTCCACCTCGTGACCAGCCATCTCGACGAAGTTGCGCAGGGCCAGTGCGTTGATGTGGCTATCCTCGGCGATGAGCACGCGGGCCCGGCGCAGCTCGGCGTCGGGTTGATCGCTCGGCGTGCTCGGCAGGTCATGGGCATGGTCGCCGAACACCTCGTCGACCACCTCCATCTGCAGCGGTTTATAGAGGGTGTAGTCGAACAGGCTGGTGTCGATGGGACTGCCGAAGTGGATCAGGTGACAGAGGCGCGTCCCCAAACCCTGCAGGTGGCCACTGAGCCACTCCGCAAGGGGGTAGTGGCGCGGCTCGTTGCTGTTCTCCGCGAGCAGGACCCAGTCGCTTTTCTGTTGCTCCAGCGCCTCCTTGAGCCCCTCGCTGCTGGTGTGCACGGTCACGCTCCAGCCGGCGCGTTCGAGCAGGCTGGTGGTGGCGTGGGCGCACTCGGGGTTTCGCTCCAGCAGCTCCATGCGCCCACGCACGGGGCCCTTCTGCGGCGCCTCTTCCAGGCAGGGCCAGCTCAACTCGAACCAGAAGCAGCTCCCCTCCTGGCTCTTGCTGCGTACGCCGATCTCGCCGCCCATCAGCTCCACCAGGCGTTTGGCGATGGTGGTGCCGAGGCCGCTGCCGCCATGGGTGCGGTTGGTCGAGGTGTCGGCCTGGGTAAAGCCATCGAAGATGTTCTGCAACTGCTCTTCGCTCATGCCGATGCCGGTGTCGTGTACGGTGCAGCGCATGCGTGCCTGCCCGTTGGGGGCGTCGAGGCGCACCAGCTCCACCCAGATACGCCCCTTGCTGGTGAATTTAATGGCGTTGGAGGTGAGGTTGGTGAGCACCTGGCGCAGGCGCTGGGCGTCGCCCACCACCTGGCCCGGCGTGGTCGGGTCGATAAATAGACTGATGTCCAACCCCTTGCGATGGGCGTTGGGGGCGAGCATGCCGACCACCTCGTTGCACACCTCTTCGGGGCTGAAGGGGGCCGCTTCGATGGGCATCTTGCCCGCCTCGATACGCGAGAAGTCGAGGATGTCGTCGATCAGTGCCTTCAGCGCCCGCGCCTCCAGTGAGAGGTTACTGAAGAAGAGCTGCTGGCGGCGGTCGAGGTCGGTCTTGCCGAGTAGCTCCAGCATGCCCAGGGCGCCGCTGATGGGGGTGCGAATCTCGTGGCTCATCACCGCCAGGAACTGACTCTTGGCCTGGCTCGCCTGCTGCGCCAGTTGGCGCTGTTCGTCCAGTTCGTGGTTGCGCTGTTCCAGCTCGGCGGTTCGCGCCTGGATGCGTGCCTCCAGGTCGTGTTGGTTCGCTTCGAGGTGCTCGACCATCTGGTTGACGCCGCGCTGAAGGTCGCCGATCTCGCCGAGGCCGCGCACCTCGCTGCGGCGGTTGAGGTCGCCATCGGCCACCTCACCGACCAGGCGGGCGAGGTCGACCAGCGGGCGGGCGATCTGGTCCGCCACGCGGTAGGCGATGGCGAGCATCACCAGAAACAGCACCAGGCCGAGGCGCGTGGCCTGGGCCAGGGCCTCGTGGTGCAGTTGGCGATAGTGGTCTGCGCTCATGCGGATCACCACCCTGCCGAGCTCCGCCTGCGTGGGACCGGTATCGAAATCGTCCACCTGTAGCCAATTGGGCGCGATCGGGCTGCAGAAGAGCAGTGGCTCGTCCCAGTCGATCTGGTCGAGGACGGGGGCTGGCGAGTCGTTGAGGCAGTGCTCGGTGTTGGGTGGCGGGGCGCCCTTGAAGCTCCCCTCGCGGATGCGCCAGTTTTTCCCGATGACCATGGCGATCCCACTGAGGTCGTCACGCTTCAGCAGGCGGGTGGTGAGACGCATCAGCTCCTCTTGGTTGTTGGCGATCAGATGCCACTCGCTGGCGACGGCGAGGTATTCGGCACTGCTGGTGCCAGCCTCCACCAGACTGTCGCGGATCAGTTGCAACTGGCTGGTGAGAAAGTAGAAATAGAGCATGCCGCTGGCGAGCACGGCGGGCAGCAGGGCGAGCAGGAAGAGGCGCGCGCGGATGGTCTGTTTGATCACGGTTGGTGCTCCGTTTCGAGCTGTTGCAGCCGTTCTCTGAGTACTTCTCGCTTCGGTAGGCCCATATCCAGTAACTCGTCGACTTGGTAGTTGGCGGCGACCTCGAAGCGCTTCGAGCTGCGCCGTGGCAGGGGCGTCGTCCCCGCCTGTGCGAACCAGCGGCGGATGATCTCTGCCGCGTCCTCGCCGATCATCTCCGGGGTGGTGTGCACCGCCATGAGTGCCCCCGCCTTGACCATGGCATTGGAGTAGCCGACCACCGGGGCGCCGGAGCGAAATGCGGTGAGCAGCAGAGTCTGAATAGTACGCCGATTGACCACGCTCGGGTCGGCGGGGGTGAAGAGTACTTGGCGTGGCTTGAGGTGCTCGCGCAGCAGCCCTTCCAGTTCGGCCTCGTCGACCAGCTCCACCGTCTCCAGTTGGATGCCGCGCTGGTTCGCCCCCTGAAGTAGGGCCGGCAACTGCTTGCCGCTGCGCGGGCCGAGTAGGGCGAGGACCTCTCGGCGCTCGGGTAGCAGCAGACTGATGAGGTTGAGCTGGCGCTCCAGCGGCTGGGTAAAGAAGAGCGCGCCGACCCGCGCCGGGGCACCACTGGGGTAGAGTTCGTCGAACTGTTCCGGGGAGATGAGGGTGTGCAGGATCGCCTGACTGGGCTGCGCACGCAGTGCCAGGGCGCTGTCATAACCGATGGTGACCAGGAGCGGTGCCTCGGGTAGCGTACCCTCCGCGCGTGCCGCCTCAAGTTCATCGAGCCACACGACCTGGTGTTCGAGCGCGTTGCCCTCGGCGTCGAGTATCTCCAGCAGGCTATTGGCCACCTCTTGATGAGGGGCGGCCTCGCGCTCCCCCACCAGCAGCAGGTCGAGGGCGAAGGCGTGCGGCCACTGGCTACACAAGAGCAGTAGCAGGGGGCCCACGCGGCGGGTCAGGCCCTTGACCATCTGGCTCACTCCTTGAGGCTTCATGTGACTCCTTGAGACGCCATCGGCGACCTATGGGTTAGAGATTCATGCCCAGGCGCAGGTAGGTGCGGTTCTTCTGTTCGATGCGATAGATGTAGTCGAAATCGTCCGCGCCGATGTGGCGTGAGATCAGCTCCAAGGTGGCCGCCTTTCCGAACAGTCGGGTACGCTTCGCCAGGCGCAGGTCGATACGGCTGATGGGGCCGGTCTCGTCGCCGCCCATGAATAGCATATTACTCATCATGTAGTAGCCGATACTCAGCCGATAGCCCGCGCCGAAGCCCTGCTCCATGAGCATAGAGAGGGTGGTCTCGGGGGTGGTGAGCTCGTTGTCGTAGAGGTCGGTGGGGTTGAGGTTGCGGATGCCGTGATCCACCGCCCGCACGCGCGAGATGCCGAGGCTGAAGAGCTGCTCGGGCTTGGGGTGGAGGTAGGCCTGTAGCTCGATGCCCTCGGCCTCGGCGCTGGCATCGTTGCCCACCACGGTGGAACGACAGAAGTTGTGTAGCTGGCCGTTGATCGCACAGAGGTAGCTGTAGGGCTCCACGTAGGCGAGGTCGGTGGGGGTGCTGATCAGGTCGCGCAGGGTGCTGCGGAAGAGGCTCAGGTCGTAGCGCCAGAGGCCGCTCTGCGCCTGACCGGCGAGGCCGATCTCGGTGCGTGAGATGGTCTCCGGGTCGATCTCGCCAGGGCTCCACCAGATCTGGTCGAGGACGCTACCGTCGGGATAACGTGCGGCGTAGTCGGCGTACTCCTCGATCATCACCGGGGCGCGATAGGCACGGGTCCAGCCGATGCGCACGGTGTGCTCGCGGTTGAGGTTGTGCAGCAGGCCGATGCGCGGTGAGACCAGGTCTCCGCCCAGGTCGCTGCGCTCGTACATAGCACCGAGGTTGAGCAGGCTCTCCGCACCCAGACGCCACTCGCTGTGCAGGAAGGCGCGGCTGAAGTTGTTGGTCAGTACATCGGTGGTCCCGGTGTAGCCGTAGCCGTCGACGCGGTCCATGCGTGCCTCCAGCCCCCAGACGAAGCGGCAGCCACTGCAGGGGTTGAAGCGGTGCTGCAGCTCCAGGTCGTAGCGCTCGGTGTGCAGGCTGCGGTCGAGGTTGATGGCCTGGTCGTTGTGCCCGGTGAGGGCGAGGATGTTGGCCGGGGTGGTGTTGAAGATCTGCGAAAGCAGGGCGGTCTGATAGACGGTGCTGTAGTCCGCGTCGATGTGGTAGAGCGAGACCTCCAGGTCGTTGCCGCCAAGCAGCTTGCGCGCCCAGCGCACGTGGGCGAAGTAGCGTTTGTGTTCGTCCTCGTGCGGCCCCTCGGTCAGGTTGCCGTAGTACCCCTCCTGTTGATAGCCGCTACGTGCGCCGAGCTGCACGGTGAGCAGGTCGTTGGTCTGGGGGACGTATTCGGCGCGGTAGTTGAGAGTGGTGGAGGCCTTGGCGTCGTAGAACTGCCAGAAGCGGTTGCCCGGTTCGTAGTAGTCGTCGTAACCCTGGTCACTCTGCCGCTCCAGGGTGACGCGGTATTGGTAGGCGTCGATCTTCTCGGCGTGGCGCAGGGTCGTGCGGCGTAGACCGTCGTCACCGTAGGTGTGCTGCACCAGGGTACCGAGCACCTCCTCCGGGCGGTAGGTGAAGATGTGGATGGTGCCGAGGAAGGCGTTGTTGCCGAAGCTGGTGCCGTTGGGGCCGCGGATCACCTCGATGTGGTGCACATCGGCGAGGCTGATGGGGATGTCGGACCAGTTCACCCCGCCCGTCTCGGCCAGATAGATGCTGCGTCCGTCGATCAGCACCTGCATGCGGCGCGCGTACTCGTCGCTCATCCCTTGATAGGTGACCGAGGTGAGGTTGCCCCAGAAGTGCCCGACCTGAAATCCGGCGGCCAGGCGCAGCACATCGGGGATCTCGGTGGCGCCGGAGGCATCGATCATCTCGCGGTCGATGAGGGTGATCGCGGCCGGTAACTCGGTCGGTTTTTGCGGCAGACGCGTGGCGGTGATGACCACCGGCAGGTCGCGAAAGTACTCCGCCTCGTCCAGGGTCTGTGCCTGGCTCGCCGTGTGGAACAGCAGGAGCACGCCGAGCGGAAGGAGTGCGCGTGTGGGCATCGACGGGGGGACAACGTGGTTCATGAGACGGGCGCCGCAGGTTAGAGTGACCAGGGCAAATTATTGCACACGCAGAGGCACTTGCCGCCTAGGCAGAACGGTTGCGTGCGCTAATCTTTATCCCCCCGTGTGGTACTCAGGAGCAACTCGCGTTCGGTCACTACGCCGTGCAGGGGGATATCCCACGCGGCGTGGGGCAGGGCGGGGTGCTGCTGTAGTGCGTGGGCCACCCCCAACAGGGCCGGTTTGCGCCAGTGTCGACGCTGGCTCAGATAGGCCAGGGTGCGGTCGTAGAAACCGCCGCCCATGCCCAGGCGGTGCCCCTGCGCGTCGAATGCCACCAATGGGGTGAGGATCAGGTCGATGGCCCAGGGGCGACGCATCTGTGACCAGTTGGCGCGAGGTTCGGGGATGCGAAAGCGGTTGAGCCGCAACGGCTCGCCGCGTCGATACGGGGCGAACCAGAGGCGGTTACGCCGCTCCGGCGTGAGCACCGGGAGATAGAGGCACTTGCCCATGGCCCAGGCTTGGGCGATGAGCGGCGCGAGGTCGGGCTCGCCGTCGGCGGCGATGAACAGTGCGATGTGACGGCTACGGCGAAACAGCGCGCTGCCTATCAGCCGCCGCGCCAAGTCGCGCGCGTGCAGACGTTGCTGCCAGGGGGGGAGGGCGCGGCGCGCGGCGCGCATGTCGCGGCGGATCGTGCGCCGGGCATCGGCGTCCATGGAGAGCTCCTCGGCCCAGCGACCGCCGGGCCTGTTGGCACGCGTGGGGCACAAATGCAAACGCGCGCCGGAGCGCGCGTTTGCGGGTGATAAGAGGGTATCGACCGCCGTACCGCTGTCGCCGTCTTCTTGAACCTAGGGTTCAAGTGGGGACGTGGGTCGTGACAAAAGGCTTTCCGCTACGAGGCGGACCTGCACACAGCCACGTCGCCTCGCCCCCAGGGCAGAAAGAGTGGCTCAAGAATTTGCCGAGCGACTGGCGAGCACTGCAGAGGATACCCAAACCGTTCGGGTGCGGCGCCCCGGGCCTCGAAGACCCGGCGCACCCCGCCCATCAATCTTTCGCTGATTCCACTTCAGGGGTGGCACCCTCGCCACCTTCTCCCGCGTCAGCGTCGCCGACGCGCGTCCCATCTCGCAGGAGGGCGGATTCTATCTTGTCTTGAATCGCCTGTAACCTCTTGCCCATGTGTTCATTGTAGCTGTGCTCGCGGTTTTTCTCCTCAAGCAGCTCATAGGCGATGTTGAGCGCCGCCATCACCGCCACCCGCTCGGTGCCGACCACCTTGCCGCTGGAGCGGATCTCGCGCATCTTGCGATCGAGCATGTGCGCGGAGGTGATGAGCGAGTCCTGCTCCTCGGCACGGCACCCCACCACATACTCTTTGTCCAGGATCTGCACCTTGGTCTGCAGGAGTTCACCTGACTTGCTGCTCATGACTCTTTCTCCATCGCCTTGAGACGGGTGATGATCGCCTCGACGCGGGCGCGGGCCTTCTCAGTCTTTTCGATCAGGTGACCGCGTTCGGCGAGCAGCTCGGCTTCGCGCGTGCGCAGGGAGCCGTTTTCCCGCTCCAGGCGCTGGACCAACCCCAGGAGTTGATCCACCGATCGCTCTAGCACCTTGATCTCACTGTTATCCATGCGTACCCAGCCTGACTAAACGCTCATCGTGCGCGCAGCATAGGTTGCGCGGCAAATCACTATAGTGGGGGTATCTGACAGGGTCAATTCCCTACGTGCCTGATCCGCCACGGCGAGGAAAAATCGCTACCTGGCGCACGATTTGGCGCCTCGTTGCGAGGATGGTGAGCGTGTGACGGTGGTCGATGCTGAGCGCAGCGACGGAACCTTGTATCATGCCCGCCTAGGGATGGGGGCCCCTTGGCCCCACCTCCTTACTCACCGCTCACCACCGTGAAAGGGCCGCGCATGCGTCATACCCCGCTGGACTTTCAGGGCCTCCATCAGGCCCTGCAGACCCTCGACCTGGAGATGGGGGTGGCCGAGTGCCACGGCCTGCTCTGTGGCACGGCCTGCGCCGCGGGGGGATTGGAGGCCGCCGTTTGGCGCGCGCGCCTGAGCGAGCAGGCCCCGGTGGGCGACCTGTTGGCCAAGGAGGCCCTCGAACAGTGGGAGCGGGTGCGCGCCACCACCCTGGCCGCCCTAGGGGACTCCAATCTCGCCTTTGCCCCGCTGCTCGCCGCCGACGATGCCGGGCTGGAGGGGCGGGTGAATGGGCTCGCCGAATGGTGCCAGGGTTTCCTCCTCGGCATGGGTGAGGGGGGGCTGGCCAAGGAGGCCGAGCTGCCGAGCGACAGCCGTGAGTTCCTCGCCGACCTGGTACAGATGAGCCGTGCCGACGGCTTCGACCTGGAGGGGGGGGAGGAGGACGAACAGGCCCTGTTCGAGCTGGAGGAGTACCTGCGTACCGGTGTGTTGCTGCTCAACGAGGAGTTGCACCCCACCCAGGCCCCGCCCATCACCGCGACCACCCTGCACTGAGGTGACCCCATGAGCCTACCCGCCGAAGAGTTTGCCGAGCGCCGCGCGCAACTGATGGATGTGATGGGGCGAGGGGCCATCGCCATCATCCCCGCCGCGGACGAAAAGGCGCGCAACCGCGACGTCGACCACGCCTACCGGCCCGACTCCGACTTCTACTACCTCACCGGTTTCCCCGAGCCGGAGGCGCTGGCGGTGCTGGTCCCGGGGCGCGAGCAGGGGGAGTACGTGCTCTTCTGTCGCGAGCGTGACCCGGAGAAGGAGACCTGGCACGGGCGACGCGCTGGCCTTGAGGGGGCGCGGGCGCGCTACGGTGCCGATGATGCCTTTCCCATCGGCGACATCGACGAGATCATCCCCGGGCTGATGGAGAACCGCGAGCGGGTCTTCTACACCATGGGCTGCAAGGCGGAGTTCGACCGCAAGGTGATGGAGTGGCTCAACGAGCTGCGCAAGCGCGCACGCGCCGGCGTCCACACCCCGGGCGAGTTCGTCGCCCTCGACCACCATCTGCATGAGATGCGCCTGTTCAAGAGCCCGGTGGAGGTGGAGGCGATGCGCACTGCCGCCGCCATCTCGGCCAAGGCGCACAAGCGCGCCATGCAGTACACCCGGCCCGGGCTCAGCGAGCTACAGGTGGAGGCGGAGCTGCTACACGAGTTTATGATGGGCGGTGCGCGCCACACCGCCTATCCGAGCATCGTCGGCGGCGGCATCAACGGCTGTATCCTGCACTACACCGAGAACGACGCCCTGCTGCGCGACGGTGAGCTGCTGCTCATCGACGCCGGTTGCGAGTTCGAGTACTACGCCAGCGACATCACCCGTACCTTCCCCATCAACGGCAGGTTCAGCGCCCCCCAGCGTCAGCTCTACGAGCTGGTGCTCAAGGCGCAGGCCGCCGCCATCGCCGCGGTGAAACCCGGCAATCACTGGAACGACCCGCACGAGGCGGCGGTGCGCGTGCTCACCGAGGGGCTGCTCGAACTGCACCTGCTGCGCGGCAGTCTGGAGCGGCTGCTCGAAACCCACGCCTACCGCCGCTTCTATATGCACCGCACCGGCCACTGGCTGGGGATGGATGTGCACGATGTCGGGGACTACAAAATGGGCGACGACTGGCGCATCCTGGAGCCCGGTATGGTGCTCACCATCGAGCCCGGCCTCTACATCCCCGAGGGGAGCAAGGGGGTGGCGAAAAAGTGGTGGAACATCGGCATCCGCATCGAAGACGATGTGTTGGTCACCGAAGAGGGGTGCGAGGTGCTGACCCACGCCGCGCCCAAGACCGTCGCCGAGATCGAAGCGATCATGGCCCGCTAATTTCGACCCCAGAGGCCCCATGCGTATCCCCTACACCCTCCTCCCCTTACTGCTCCTCGGTGGCTGTGGTAGTGGCGACGACAGCGGTGGCGACTCCCCCTACGCGCCGCCAGTGAGCATCGATTGCAGCACCCAGAGCAGCTTCAACAACCGCCTGATCTGCTATGTCAATCAGGCGCGTAACAGCGCCCAAGATTGCGACAACGACGGGATCCGCGAGACCCCCGCCGTGAGCCTCGTCGCCTATAACCTGCTGCTGCAAAACGCCGCGCGCAGCCACAGCGACAACATGCTCGACAAGACCTTCGTCGGCCACTTCACCGACGACCTGACTACCGCCGACCCCGACACCCCCGAAGATAGCAGCGACCCCAACTATCTCGACTCCAATGGCGACGGCTTCAACGACTACTTCACCACCGGGCGAGTCTCCGCCGCCGGCTACAGCGCGAGTAAGCTGCGCGAACTGGTCACCTACAGCCTGAGCGCCGGGAGCGAGCAGCAGGTGGTCACGCTCTGGCTGAGCAGTCCGAACGACTGCACCCTGCTCATGAGCAGTGGCGTGAGCGAGGTCGGTGGCGCCCTGGCGGCACAGAGCGACGGGCTGCAGACACACAACTACTGGACCCTGATCCTGGCCGCACCGGCCAACCCCTGACCCAGGAGGGCCCCATGGCCAACGCCAATCAAGAGTTCGATATCGTCATCGTCGGTGGCGGCATGGTCGGTGCCTCGCTTGCCTGCGCCCTACGCGGCCTGCCGCTGCGCGTGGCCATGGTCGAGGCGGTGCCCATCGGCTCGGGCTGCTCCCCCAGCTTCGACACCCGCGCCATCGCCCTGGCGCAGGTGTCGCGGCGCATCTTTCAGGGTATCGGCGTCTGGGAGACCATGCTCGAGCACGGCGTCACCCCGATCCGCTACATCCACACCAGCGACCGGGGTCACTTCGGTGCCACTCGACTGCGGGCCGAGGAGGAGGGGGTCGAGGCGCTCGGCTACGTGGCCGAAGCGGGGGTGCTCGGCAGCGCCTTCGAGGAGGCGCTGGGTACCCTGGAGAACCTCACCCTGTTCGCCCCCGCACAGCTCACCGGTGTGACCATCGAGGCCGACGCCGCCCACCTCACGCTCGATGGTGAGGGCGGGCTGTTCGGTCTCTCTACCCGTCTGCTGGTGGCGGCGGACGGTGGCCACTCCACCGTGCGTGCCCTGCTCGGGGCCAATACCTTCGGCCTCAACTACGGCCAGAGCGCGGTGATCGCCAACGTCTACACCGACACCCCGCACCAGCAGCGCGCCTTCGAGCGCTTCACCGATACCGGCCCTCTGGCCATGCTCCCCAACGACGCCCCCGGCCTGCCCGAGAGTGCACGCTGGTCGTTGGTCTGGAGCGTGCGCAACGACCAGGTGGAGGAGCATCTGGAGCTGGAGGACGAGGAGTTTCTGGAGCGCCTGCAGGAGCGCCTCGGACTGCGTACCGGGCGCCTGCTCGACTGCGGCCCACGCGCCAGCTATCCGTTGGCCCTCGACTATGTGCGTGACCACGTGCGCCCGCGCCTCGCCTTCATCGGAAATGCCGCACACACCATCCACCCGGTGGGGGGGCAGGGGTTCAACCTCGGTCTGCGCGATGTGGCCGTGCTCGCCGAGGTGCTGCACGCCTGTGCCCAAGAGGGGGGGGACCCAGGGGCGAGCGCGCGTCTCCAGGGCTACGCCCAGTGGCGGCGTGCCGACTACCTCAAGGTGATGGCCTTTACCGACGGCCTCGCACGCCTCTTCTCCAACAACTTCGCGCCGCTGGTCGTGGGGCGTAATCTGGGACTGGTGGGAGTGGATATACTCCCCGCGCTCAAGCGCCGCTTCGCCCGACAGGCGATGGGCCTCAACGGTCGTCTACCCAAGCTCGCCTGTGGTGTGCCGCTCGGCTGACGTCACCCCCTCAAGCCCATGCGCGGTCTGGCCACCGCCCACTGTGGCCCTGTATCGGTAAGGAGTTCCCAATGCACGAGATGGAGCCGAAGGCGGCGTCCGCAGAGGGCCCGAAGGGGCTCGGTGGCTGGCTGATCCTGGTCGGCATCGGTGTGGTGATCACCCCGCTACGCCTCGGTGCGGTGCTCTTCATGACCTATCCGCCTATGTTCGAGAGCGGCCTCTGGGACACCCTCACCACACCCGGAAGCCAGGATTATCTCCCCTACTTCGGCGCCTTCCTGATCTTCGAGATCGGCGTCAATCTCGCCTTCATGCTCCTCGGGGTCTACCTGGCGCTGCTCTATTTCACCAAGAGCTACCGCTTCCCCATGACCTATATCGCCTTCATGGGGGCGAACCTCTTCTTCATCCTCGCCGACGCCTGGCTCGGTAGTCTGGTGATCCCCGAGCTGCCGATGTTCGACCCGGACACCACCCGCGAGCTGGCGCGCACCGCCATCGCCGCAGCCATCTGGATCCCCTATATGCGACTCTCCGCGCGGGTCAAGGCGACCTTCGTCGAGGGACGACCAGCCCCACGGGAGCCGGTGCGTTCGGTGGTGGAGCGCGACTGACACAGCCGAGCACCCAGACGGCAAAAGGCCCCTCCCCACACGCCGTGGGGAGGGGCCTTTTGATTCAGGGGGGCACTCGGGGCCGTTGGGGGCGAGAACCGCGCCCTCAGCAGTAGACCACCACCTGCTCCAACGGGCGGCGCGGGCTCTCGCCGGGCGTCTCTGCCGGGTAGCCGAGGGCGAGCAGGGCGACGGGGGTCAGCTCTGGGGCGCAGCCGAGGAGCTGTTTGGTCTCTATCTCGGGGAAGTCACCGACCCAGGTGGAGGCGAGGCCGCTGGCGACCACGGCGAGCTGGGCGTAGGTGGCGGCGATGGTGGCGTCTTGCAGGGCGTAAAGGTGGCGTCCACGCTCACCGAAGGTGTGACCGGCACGTAGCGGGTCGGCACAAAAGAGCAGACAGACCGGGGCGTCGGCGATGAACGCCTGACGGGGGCTGAGGGCGGCGAGGGCGGCGCGCTTGCCCGCATCCTGGACCACCAGGATGCGGTAGGACTGCAGGTCGCCGGCGGTGGGGGCCGCGCTCGCCATCTCTAGGATGGCGTGGAGCTTCTCCTGCTCCACCGGACGCTGCTGTTGGAACTTGCGCACCGAGTGGCGGTGGCGGACGGTCTCGAAGAAATCCCACATCGTTCTATTCCCCCCTTGTGTGATGCTGTGACCGCCGCCTTGTCGTCGGGGCTAGGTCACTCTTGTGGCGGTACCGGGGCGCTCGGTGTGTCACCGACCTCGCTACCGTTGTTGTCCTGTGCCGAGGGGCTCAGCCCCGCCCCCTGTGGGAAGTTGAGCGCCAGCACGCGGGCGGCGTCGGCGGAGAGGTCGTCCAGCCCCAAGCGGTGGTAGGCCTCCACCATCAACTGCAGGGCGGGGGCCACGGAGGGGGTGCGCGGGTAGTTCTCGACGACGTACTTGGCGCGATTGGCGGCACCCAGGTAGCTGCCGCGCTTCATCTGATACTCGGCCACCTTCAGCTCGTGGCGCGAGAGCATGTTGCGCAGATAGATCATGCGCTGGATGGCATCGTTGCGGTATTTGCTGTCGGGGAAGCGGCGTGCCAGCTCCTCGAAGTGGTGATAGGCGGTACGTGCGCCGAGGGTCTCGTGTTCGGCGGGGTCCTTCTCGGAGAAGTACTCGAAGAGTCCGCGCCCTTGGGCAAAACTGGCCACACCGCGCATGTAGTAGGCATAATCCACATGTTTGTGGCGTGGGTTGAGCTTGATGAAACGCTCGGCGGCGGCGATGGCCGCGTCGGGTTCGTCCGCCTTGTAGTGGGCGTAGATGACGTCGAGCTGGGCCTGCTCCGCATACTCACCGTAGGGATAACGCGCCTCCATGCGGTTGAACAGGTCGAGGGCGCTCAAGAAGTCGTCCCGGTCCATCGCCTCCTTCGCCATGCTGTAGTACTTTTCCGCGCTCCAGCGGCTCTCGTCGTATTCGCCCAACGCGGCGCAGCCGGTGAGGCCGGTGAAGCCGGTAATGAGGAGCAGGGCGAGGAGGAGGCGGGGCTGGATGGTCATTGATTAGGTCGCTGGCTTGGCAATGGGCGGGTCGGCGGCAAGGTCCAAAGTATACCTATGCACACCAGTGGAATAAACGACCTGCAGGCCGAGGTGGCCGAGGACGATAACGAATTCGACAACGAGCCGGGCGCCCAGTTCGCCCAAGCGCAGGTGCCGGTGGAGGGGGCGGGTCGGCGTCTGGACCAGATCCTGGCAGAACTCTTCCCGCAATACTCCCGCTCGCGCCTGCAGGCCTGGAACAAGGAGGGCAAGGTCCGCGTGGATGGCGCCCTGCTGGCCGGTAAGACCAAGCTGTTCGGCGGTGAACAGATCGACCTGGAGGCGCAGGCCGAGGCGGATGGGCGGCACAAACCCCAGCCGATCCCGCTGGACATCCGCTACCAGGACGAGGCACTCATTATCCTGCACAAGCCCGCCGGCCTGGTGGTACACCCGGCGGCGGGCAACGCCGACGGCACCCTGCTCAACGCCCTGCTGCACTACGACCCCGAGCTGGACAAGGTGCCGCGCGCCGGTATCGTGCATCGCCTCGACAAGGAGACCAGTGGCCTACTGATGGTGGCGCGCAGCCTGGAGGCACAGAACTCGCTGGTGCAGCAACTGCAGGCGCGCAGCATCACCCGCGAATATCTGGCGGTGGTCTTCGGTGTGCTCACCGGCGGCGGGACGGTAGAGGCGCGTATCGGTCGCCACCCGGTGGAGCGCAAGCGCATGGCGGTGACCCGTGACGGGCGCGAGGCGGTGACCCACTACCGTGTCGTCGAGGCGTTTCGTACCCACCACCTGCTGCGCCTGCAGTTGGAGACCGGGCGAACCCATCAGATCCGCGTGCACATGGCTCACATCCATCACCCGTTGGTGGGTGACCCGCTCTACGGTGGGCGTCTGCGCCTGCCTCCCGGGGCCTCGCCGGCGCTCATCGAGACGCTGCGTGGCTTCCCGCGCCAGGCCCTGCACGCCGCCCGTCTGGGTCTCGTGCACCCGCTGAGCGGCGCATACATGGAGTGGCGGGCCGAGCTACCGGAGGATATGCAGCAGCTCATCGCCGCCCTGCGTCACGACCGCGACGAGGTGGCCGATGCCTGAGTCGGGCCTGTGTTGGCTCACCCCCGAGTGGCCGGTGGCGCCGCACGTGCGCGCGTTGGTCACCACCCGTGTCGGCGGCGTGAGCCTCTCCCCCTACGCCAGCCTGAACCTCGCCACCCATGTGCAGGATGACCCACAGGCGGTGGCCGAGAATCGTCGTCGCCTGGCGCTGGCGGCGGGGCTGCCGCAGGCCCCACGCTGGCTGGAGCAGGTGCACGGGACCACCGCCTTGCGTGCCGACACCCTGGGCGAGGTCGCCTGCGGCGACGCGGCCTTCACCGCCGCGCCCGGGGTGGTCTGCGCGGTGTTGACCGCCGACTGCCTGCCCGTGCTGCTGGCGGATGTCGAGGGCGGGGAGGTGGCGGCGATCCATGCCGGTTGGCGTGGATTGGTCGACGGGGTGATCGAGCGCACCCTGGCATCGCTCGCGACCCCACGCGCGCAGCTCGTCGCCTGGCTCGGTCCGGCCATCGGCCCGTCGGCCTTCGAGGTGGGCACAGAGGTGCGTGACGCCTTTATCGCCCAGGACCCCGGCGCCCACTGCGCCTTTTGCCCCTCGCCCCAAGGGCGCTGGCTGGCGGACCTCTACACCCTGGCGCGGCGGCGCCTGGCCCAGGCTGGGGTGCGCAGCGCCTATGGCGGCGACTACTGCACCTTCTCCGAGCCACAGCGCTTTTACTCCTATCGGCGCGATGGCTTGACCGGGCGTATGGCCAGCCTCATCTGGTTGGAGTGAGCGCTCGGCGTTCGCCCTCGCGGGCGGCATGGACTATCATGCGCGCCTTCTCCCGCCCCGTGCATCGACCCAAATGAGACTTCAAGGAGTAACCCCATGCGCCACTGGTACATGCTCACCCTGGTCGGTAACGACCGTCCCGGCATCGTTGCCCGCGTCACCTCGGCCCTGTTCAGTGCCGGTGGCAACCTCGGTGAGGCATCGATGATGCGCCTGGGGGGCAACTTCACCATCATGCTGATGGTGCAGTTCGAGGGTGAGCGGCCGGCACTCGAAGCCGCAGTGGCCCCGGTGGCCGAGGCGCTGGGACTGCACATCCACCTGGATGCCATCGAGGGGCAGTTGCACGAACAGATGGAGCCGGACGTACGTATCACCGTCTACGGTGCCGACCGCGCCGGCATCGTCGCCCGCGTCACCGGCGCCCTGGCCGAGGCGGGCCTGCACATCCTCGACCTGGAGAGCGATGTGGGCGGCAGCGACGACGCCCCCTTCTATCTGCTACACATCGAGGGGCACGCGGCCAACGGTGTGGAGGCGCTGCAGACGGCGCTGGATCAGGTGGCGCGCGCGGATGGGGTCGAGGTGCGTCTGCGTACCATCGAGACCCTGGTGGGGTGAGGCGATGGCGTTGGAGATCCTCAAGTACCCCGACGAGCGTCTGAAGACCCTCTCCGAACCGGTGACCCTCTTCGATCAGGCGTTGCGCGACTTTGTCCGCGAGTTGGAGCAGACCATGCGCGCCGGCCCTGGCGGCGTGGGTATCGCCGCCCCGCAGGTGGGGCGTTTTCAGCGCATCGTGCTGGTCGACTGCTCGGTGACACGTAAGCCGGTGCCCAACCACGGCTACCTGGTCCTGATCAACCCTGAGGTGACCCAGTGGGAGGGGATGGAGGTGGGGCGCGAGGGGTGCATGTCGGTGCCCGATTACACGGGTAACGTCATCCGTGCCGAGCGTATCCACCTGGTGGCACAAGACCTCGACGGTAACACCCAGGAGTTCGATTGCGAGGGGTTCGAGGCGCGGGCGGTACAGCACGAGATGGACCACCTCGACGGTCTGCTCTTCCTCGACCGCCTGGTGAGCCGCCGCAACGACCTGTTCCGCCGCAAGGTCTACCAGACCCAGGCGAAGAACACGCCGGCGCAGGATTGAGCGGGGAGGGCGCTGGTGTCGGTGCTCTGGCTACTCCCCATCGCCCTGCTCACGCTGCTGCTCTGGCGCCTGCCACGCTACAGTGCCGCCGACTGGGGCGGACCCTGGCGGAACCGCATCGCCGGGCTCAACACCCTGCTCTGTCGTCACCTGCACCAGCTCCAGGCCGAGCCTCTGGCGCTGCCCGCCAGCGGCCCGGCGGTGGTCGCCGCCAACCACACCTCGGGCCTCGACCCACTGCTGCTCATCGCTGCCTCGCCGCGCCCCTTGCGCTTTCTCATCGCCGCTGAGGAGTATCGCCGTTTCGGCTTCACCTGGTTGTTTCGCCTCGCTGGCTGCATCCCGGTGGACCGTGGCGGCAATCCGCAGCGCGCCTACCGGGAGGCGCTGCGTCGGCTCGCCGAGGGCGAGGTGGTCGCGCTCTTTCCCCAGGGGCGTATCCAGCCCCCCGGTGAGCCCTCGCCCCCGCTCAAGGGGGGCGTGGTGCGCCTGGCGCAGTTGGCCGGCTGTGCCGTGCTGCCGGTGCGCATCGACGGGGTGGGGGCGGCGGGCGCGGTGCTCGCCTCGGTCTGGACCCCGTCGCATGCGCGGCTGCGCCTCGGTGCGCCGTTGGTGTGTGAGGAGGGTGCGTCGAGGCGTGAGTGCCTCGACCGGTTGGCACAGGCACTGGTGTTGAGTGAGCAGGAGGGCGCAGATGAACACGATTGACGCCGAGCGCCCCCAGGGCGAGCGTGGGGTGTGGGCCTGGGCCCTCTACGACTGGGCCAACTCGGCCTTCGCCACTACGGTGATGGCGGGCTTCTTCCCGGTCTTTTTCAAGCAGTATTGGTCGAGCGGGGTGGAGGCGGGTGAGTCGACCCTCTATCTGGGTATGGTCAACTCCCTGGCCAGCCTGATCATCGTGCTCATCTCCCCGGTGCTCGGTGCCATCGCCGACAGCGGTGCGGTGCGCAAGCCGTTTCTCGCCTTTTTCGGTCTCATCGGTGTGAGTGCCACGGCAGGCCTCTACTTCGTCGGCGAGGGGCAGTGGCAGGCGGCGGCCATCTGCTATGCCCTCGGCATCCTCGGCTTCAGCGGCAGTATCATCTTCTATGATGCGCTCATCGTCGCGGTGGCCGGGGCGGCACGCCTCGACCGCGTCTCCGCCTTCGGTTTCGCCCTCGGCTACCTCGGCGGTGGACTGCTCTTCGCGGTGAATGTGGCCATGACCCTCAAGCCCGCGCTGTTCGGCCTCTCGGGTGCCGCCGAGGCGGTGCGTCTCTCCTTCCTCATGGTGGCGGCCTGGTGGTTCCTCTTCGCCCTGCCGCTGCTGTTTATCGTGCGTGAGCCCGCCGAGCGTGGTCACCCCATCGGCCTGGCCATCGTCGGTGCCGGCTTTCGTCAGCTCAAGCGCACCTTCGACGAGGTACGTGAGTTGAAGGTGGTGTTCACCTTCCTGCTCGCCTACTGGTGCTACATCGATGCGGTGGACACCATCATCCGCATGGCGGTGGACTACGGCATCGCCATTGGATTCCCCTCCGAGAGCCTCATTGTCGCCCTGCTCATCACCCAGTTCGTCGGCTTTCCGGCGGCCATCCTGTTCGGTCGTCTGGGCGAGCGCTACGGGCCCAAAGGGGGCATCTTCGTCGCCATCGGCGTCTACTCGCTGGTGGTGATCTGGGCGGCGCAGATGCGCGAGGTGTGGGAGTTCTACCTGCTCGCGGTGGTGGTGGGTCTGGTACAGGGGGGCATCCAATCCCTCAGTCGTTCGCTCTATGCACGCCTCATCCCGGTGCAGAAGAGTGCCGAGTTCTTCGGCTTTTACAACATGCTCGGCAAGTTCGCCGCCGTGGTCGGTCCACTGCTGGTGGGGGTGGTGGCGAGCTGGAGTGGCGAGCCGCGCCTCTCTATGCTCTCACTGCTACTGCTGTTCATCGCCGGGGCCTGGTTACTGAGCCGGGTAGACCTGAAAAATGGGGTCGCCATGGCGCGTAATCTGTAGCGGGTAACGGGTGGTGCAGGGTTCGTAACTGGCTGACTTTGCACTGACATTCGACGTATAATCGCTACGAATCGACGGCGATTTCGGGGATAAGCCATGAAAGCCAATGGGCCGGGGAACCCCCCGGGCGATCTGCGCAGTGACCTCACGCGCCTCGGTCAAGAGGTGCTGGAGATGAGCCGCAGCCTGCAGGGGCGCTACGCCGATGTGAAGGCGCTCAACCAGATCATGGAACAGGTCAACGCCGGCCTGCTGCCCGATCAGGTGATGGGCACCATCTACGCCACTATGCGCCCGATCATCCCCTACCAGCGCATCTGTCTCCTGACCCTCGACACCGAACATGGTGGTGAGGGTCAGGCGTGTGCCGAGTGGCTGGGGGACGACTTCGAGATGGCCCTGCCCGAGACGCCTGTCTGTGTCGATCTGATGTCGGCGGAGATGCAGCGGTTGCTCAAGGAGGGGCGCACGCTGACCTTCTCCGAGATCGCCCAGCTCGGCAACCTCTGCGCCCAGGGTTCACTCTATCGCCTGATGTGTGAAGGGGGGATGCACAGCGCCCTGG
Source organism: Gammaproteobacteria bacterium (assembly GCA_003252455.1). Lineage (GTDB taxonomy): Bacteria > Pseudomonadota > Gammaproteobacteria > Thiohalomonadales > Thiohalomonadaceae > SZUA-467. Next base: position 3,717 of record QKED01000076.1, on the reverse strand, counting down.
TCTGTCCGCTGGTGGCCCTCGGGCGCCCGGTGGGGCTGCTGGTCCTGAGCCATCGCCACCACGGCGCCTACACACAGAACCACGCCAACCTGCTCGACCAGATCAGTGGCCAACTGGCCACGGTGATCGAAAAGAGCCGCCTCTACCGCCAGTTGGTCAAACTCAACGAGCTGAAGAACCGCTTTCTCGGCATCGCCGCCCACGACCTGCGCAACCCCATCGGCGTCATCAAGGGCTATCTCGACCTCCTCTCCCTAGAGATGGTCGGGCCGCTCAATCGCGAGCAGATGGGCTTCGTCGCGCTGATGAAAGAGACCGCTGGCGGCATGCTCAACATGATCAACGACCTGCTCGACGTCAGTGCCATCGAGTCGGGGCGCCTCGACCTGCGTTGGCGCGAGCTGGAGTTGTGCGACTACCTCACGCGCCTCGCCGCCAACCAGCGGCTGTTGGCCGAGGCCAAGGGGATCCGGCTGGAACTCCTCATCCCCGAGGAGCCGGTGCACGCCTGGCTCGACCCGGAGCGCATCGAGCAGGTGCTCACCAACCTCATCAACAACGCCATCAAGTTCTCCGACCCGCACACCACCATCACCCTCTCGCTCTCGGTGGAGGGGGGGCGGCTGGTGCTGAGCGTGAGTGATCAGGGGCGCGGCATCCCGCGCGATGAGTTGCCCAAACTGTTCGAGGAGTTCAGCCGCACCAGCACCACGCCCACCGCCGGGGAGAAGAGCACCGGTCTGGGCCTGGCCATCGTCAAGCGCATGGTCAGTGCCCATGGCGGGTATGTGGATGTCTCCTCCGTGGTGGGGATGGGGTCGCTGTTCATCGTCAACCTGCCGCTGCGCCACAAGCCCCCGGCCTCGGCCGCGTAATCGGGAGCACCTGCCATGTCCGAATCGCCACTCCATGCGGTGCTGCAAGGCGGCCACCACGCCGCGCTGCGCAAGATGTTCGAGCAGTACGGGCGTCAGGGCCAGGCCGATGCGGGTAGCACGCTGTTTGCCCGTGGTAGCCGCGGCGAGAGCATGTACATGCTCCTCGACGGGCGTGTCGAGCTGCTGTTCAAGGGGGGCAAGGAGCCCAAACGACTGGAGGCGGGCGAGGTGTTCGGCGAGCTGGCCTTCGTCATCGGCGACCACGAGCGCAGCGCCACCGCCCTGGCTATCACCCCGGTGCGCTACTGGGAGCTGAACCAGCACGGCTTCGAGTCCCTCTCGGCGCAGATGCCCGATGCCCTCTTCGCCCTGTTGCGCAACACCTGCCGCTATCTGCTCACCTCCGAACAGACCCTCATCGAGGGGCTGGAGGCGCGGCGCGACGAGTTGGAGCTGGCCATGGACTTCCTGCGCCGCACCCGTGAGGAGCTGGGGTTGACGGTGACCACCCAGGACACCGACCCGCTCACCGGTCTCTACAACATGCGCTGCCTGCAGAACCGTATCATCGACCTGTTCGACACCCCGCACGGGCAGGGCACCGGCATCCTGCTCATGCGCCTCGAAGGGGTCGCGGCGGTCAACACCGCCCTGGGCCACGACTATGGCGACATGGTGCTCAACCACTTCGCCTCCTCGCTGCGCGACTGCGTCGGCATGAAGGTCTTTCCCAGTCGTCTCGGTGGCTCCCTGTTCGCCCTGCTGCTCGGCCACATGAGTGCCGAGGAGGCGCAGCAGCAGGCCCTGCAACTGATGGCGGCGCTGGGCCGCCGTGAACTCGACCTACCGGGTTATGACCTGGCGCTCTCGCTGACCGTGGTCGGTGACCTGCGTCAGGGCGACGAGTCGGGCGGGGCCCTGCTGGAGCGGCTGCAGACCCGCCTCAACGGCATCGAGGTGTCGCCGCTCGGTCATCCGCTGCTCTGTTGGGCGGGGGCAGCGTGCGATGGTGCGTCGGACTGAGGCCCTACCGTGCGGCGTGCACGGGCTGGTCAGAAGGGCGGGACGACGACTATGGCGCGGCCAGTAGCCAGGGGGCCAAACCCTCGGGTAGCGAGGTGAAGCGCACCTCTACCCGACCCTCCCTCTCGCCCATCACCTTGGCGTAGATGTCGCGGCCCTGCCAGGTCGCGTGGGTCAGGTTGAGCATCAGATTGGTGAGGCGCTCCGGCGGTTCGACACAGTCGGTGAGCAGGGCGCTCTGCGCGGAGAGGGCGATGATGCGCGCACTCTGCTTCGCCTCCCCCATGTGTTTGCCCTCCAGCGCGGTGAACAGCACCTCCAGTGGCGTGGCGAGCTCGCGAAACGCCTCCTCCTGGCGCGCCAGTACCAGCGTCTGGTCCGCGCCGCGCAGGGCGCCGATGCTGTAGATGGTCATCGGCTCCTTCACCCCCTTGGGGCTCACCTGGCGTGACTCCACCACCTCGACACCCTCACCGGCGCGACTGAGTACGGCGTTGGAGACGAGGATCTCGCCGCCCACGGTGTAGGACTCGATGCGCGCGGTGAGGTTGACGTCGGAGCCCACCGCCGCGTACTTGGCGCGCTTGCTGGAGCCGATGTTGCCCACCACCACCTCGCCGCTGTTGAGGCCGATGCCCATCTCCAGGGCGGGTAGGCCCATGGCGGCGCTCTCCCGATTGACCTGTTCCATGGCCAGCTGCATCTCCAGGGCGCAGGCGATCGCCTGGCGCTCGTGGCTGTCGCTGCGCATGGGGGCACCGAAGAAGACCAGCAGGCCATCGCCGATGATCTCGTTGATGGTGCCGTTGTGCCTTTGGCAGATCTCTACCATGTATTCGAAGTAGTGGTTGAGCAGGCGCACCACCTCGTGCGGCGCGAGGCGCTCGGAGAGGGCGGTGAAGCCACGCAGGTCGGTCATCATCACGGTGATGCGGCGCGACTCGCCGCCGAGGCCCAGCGCCTCGGGGCTGGAGAGGAGGGTGCGCATCACCTCGGGGGTCTGGTAGCGACCGAAGATATCCTTGACCCGCTCGCGCTCGCGCAGCCCAGCAATCATCTCGTTGATGCGCTCGCCGAGGGTACCGATCTCGTCGCCGCGATTGAGTGGCGGCACCTCGGCATCGAGGTCACCGGCCCCGACCTGGTGCGCCACATTGGTGATTGCCACCACGGGCTGACTGATGCGCCGGGCGAAGATGAGCGCCCCCACCACGGCGATGAGGAGGCCGAAGGCCATCCACATGAGTAGGGTCGTGAGCATGCGCTGTACCGCCAGATAGGCGGTCTCGGCGTCGCGCGAGGCGAGCACGGCCCAGGGCAGGTGGGTGGTGAAGGCGTAGCCGCCGAGGTGCGCGCTGCCGTCGGCGGCGTTGTAGGTGACCGCCCCGGCGCTATTGTTGCCGGCGGTGAGCAGGAAGTAGACCTTGTCGAGCAGCGCCTTGTCGCTGGCCTGGGCCTGGCCCAGCAGGGGTTGGGCGCGCTTGTCGATGATCTGGATGTGGCCGGTGCGGTTGAACGGGTGTTCGGCCACCCGTGCCAGGGTCCGGCTCAGGTCGAAGGTCCCGGTGAGCTGTGCGGCGCGGCCCTGGATCGGGTTCTCCAGCGGCAGGGAGATGCTCACCAGCCAGCGCCCCAGCTCATCGATATGGCTCAGCTCGGCGTGGCGGCTGTCGCCCTGCAGGGCCGCCACCTGCCCGGCATCGAGCCTGAGGCGGGCGATGGGGTCTATGCCCTTCTCCTGCAGCGTGCGGGCGAGGCGGTCTTGGGTGATGAGTACCGGCTTGTCGACCCCGTCCACATTGAGCTGTAGGGCCAC
>QKED01000004.1 GCA_003252455.1 Gammaproteobacteria bacterium | reverse complement strand
AGGCATCCAGAACGCTGGAGCGGCAAGACGAGGAACTGGGAACTGGAGCCGGTGGTTCGGTTGAACCCGGAGCGAAGCGAGCCGCGGCTGGAGAGCAAAGCCGCTGCTTGATAGGTGACGCGACAACTATCTTGAAAAACACCGCTATGGCCGCTAGATCCTTCATCGATACATCACCTGGGACGCAAAATACGAGGGGAAGCTCAGAGTATTTTTTTAGGTCGTTGTTGATGCCGTACCAAACAGCAGCTGCTTGATGCGAGAGGACAATGCTCTCAATCATTAAGGAACATTTGTCTGCGTTGAGCTGTTCGCCATCCAGAAAGTTCTGGCATGCGCTTAGTATATCTTCATCGAATTCATTGGCATGGATGTCATTATAGATTTGTCCATTTACTTCCATTGTATTCAAGAGAAGTAACAGCGAACCTAGCAATAATCCAACCCGTGGCATTGTTGAGTAGGGTTTGAGAGCGTTGGCTGACATAGTCTGTTCTGCCTTGAACGGAGTAGGTCTGTGTTGACCAGGAACAAGTGTCCATGGTGGTCGGAGGGGTGTGGCGTCAGGCCGACATGAGTGGCCCAACGCCGGGGAGACTAGGCGAGATAGGCAGCGCGAATCTGCTGCACCTTCTCCTGCATCTCCGGTGTCAGTTCGCTGGGCGTGAGCTTGCTGAAGATGTTCTTCAGCACCCGCTTTTCATCCTCGTCCACCACACCGTCGCGCAGGGCGATCGCCATCAGCTCTTCTAGCTCGTGGACGAGCAGCTTGCCGTCGTCGGCGAAGCACTGGATTGAGCGGAAGGCGATCTCCAGGTAGTCCGTGTTGAGTCGGGTCATCGTTGTCTCCTTTAACGCTGGGTCAAAATGTTTGCAGGGGAGTCTCGTACCCCACGTCGGGCAGCCTACCCCATGGCGTTAGGCGCTGGCCAGCCTAGATGTTCGGCGTGTGACGAGCCACCCGTCCGGCGGCCCATGCCCCAGCATAGGCGGCCCCGTTGACCCCAATCAGCCCCATGTAGTCACCGGCGAGTAGCAGACGATGTTGTGTCGGGCACTCCTGCTGGTAGGCGTGGATGGCGCGGCTGCGCCCGACAGGGTAGTAAGGTACGGCGTGGGGCCAGCGGTGCAGGTGCCACTGTTGAACGTGTCCGCTCGCTCCAGGTAGGTAGTGGTCGGCGTCCGCCAGCATCGCCGCTGCAACCTCGGCGTCGGTGCGGTCGAGCAGCTCGGCGGTGGCCTCGGTGAGGTAGAGCCCGGCAATGCGCGGCGCGCCCGGCGCGCATTTGGGGTCGAGGGTGAGGGCGGTGAGGTGGCGCCGTTGGTTGCGGGGGAGTTGTAGGGTGTAGATGGGATTGGTCGTGTCGAGGCGCCACGCGGGGTCGAGCTGGAGGTTGAGGGTGGCGGTGCGCGAGTAGGGGGTCTCCAGCAGTGGTTGCTCCAGTGGGAGGGGGGCGCGGATCAGCTGCTTGGCGATGGGTGCGGGCGTTGCCACGATGGCCCAGTCGGCGTGGTGGGTCTGGCCGCTCTCGGTCTCGACCAGCACCTCGTTGCCGCGTTGTTCGACACTGACGATTTTCACGCCGTAGCTGACGTCGACCCGCTCGGCCAAGGCCTCGGGGAGCGAGCCAAGCCCGCGGCGCAGGCTGTAACAGGGCTGGTTGAACTGCTGGATCAGCGCGCAGGCGGCGGCCTTGGAGAGTTGCTCGGTGGGTTGGAAGTAGAAGTTTTCGATCAGCGGGTCGAGCACGCGGTCGATGATCGCCTGGCCGAAGTTTCGGCGCAGCCAGGGGACGGCCTCTTCGCTGTCGAGTGCGTGCCAGTCGCCGTAGTCGCTGCTCGAATAGCGGCGCAGGCCGAGGTAGAGGCGCGCGATGGCGGGGCCGTGGCGCAGTTGGGTCGGCCAGTCGAGGAGGCCGCTGAAGAGGGTTTGTAGTGGGCTGCCGAGGTTGTATTCGATGTGGCTCAGTTGACCGTCACTGGTCGTGTGGTAGTCGCGAAACCAGGGGGCGAAGGGGACCAGCTCGTCGCGTAGGCCGGTGGCGTCGAGCAGACGGAAGATCTCGGTGTAGTTGGCGATGAGAAACTGCGCGCCGCCATCGGCGGGGAGGCCACCGAGGCACGGGCTGCACATGCGCCCGCCGGGTGTGGTGCTCGCCTCCAGTACCTGCACCTCGACCCCCGCGTGGTGTAGGTCGAAGGCGGCGGTGAGCCCGGCGATACCGGCGCCGATGACCAGAACACGCGGCCTGGCCATGCTCAGCTGACGAATGAGCGGATCAGGCTCGGCACGGAGAAGACCGCCTCACAGTCGACCCGCTCCTCGAAGATCCCCTCCATCTGCCGTTTCAGGTAGCCCTTGCGCTGTACCTGGCGGGTGACCAGGTTGCACAGGAAGGGTTTGCTCAGCCAGTGCTGGGCCACCTCGTAGGTGCGAAAGCGGTGCGCGCACTGGGCGACCAGGCGCTTCGCATAGCGTGCGCCGACCTGCTCGGGTGTGGCCTCGGGGGCCGCCTCCAGCAGGCACTCGGCGGCGAGGATGCCGCTCTCCAGCGCCTTGCCGATACCCTCGCCGGAGAAGGCGTAGGTGGTGCCTGCCGCCTCGCCGATGACGAGGAGATTTTGCTTGTAGAAGTCGGCCCCCTCCAGGTTGAGGCGCATCGGCGCCCCCTTGAGCGGGCCGAGCTGTTCGGCGTTGGCGAGCAGGCGCACGGCGGGGGGGAAGGTCTCGATGAAGACCTTCCACAGTTCGTTGACGCTGCGGATCTCCCCGCCTTTGCCGTCGTCGCCCTTGCGGTAGATGTCCCATACGCCGATGTTGTAGGTGTTGTCGGCCTGGGGAAAGATCCAGCCGTAGGCGGGCAGGATCGCCTGGTGGTAGACGACGATGATCTTGTCGAACTCGCGCGCCACCGCGGCAGGCACGCGGAAGTAGGCGCGCGCGGCGATGGCGCTGGGGCGCTCGCGCTGGCAGACGCCGAAGAGCTTGAGCGGTTCGCTGCGCGCGCCGGTGGCGAGGAGGAGCTGCTCGGCCCGTACCGTCAGCGACTCTTTGCTCTCGGTGTGGACGAATTCGACCGCGCCGAAACGACCATCGGCTTGCTCGACCCGGCGCAGGCGGTAGTGCGGGCGGAAGTCGACCCCCGCCGCCTTGGCCGCCTCCAGCAGGCGCAGGTCGAGGTCGATGCGCGGGTAGCAGAGCGCCTCGGTGTCGAACTCGCAATACTTACCGTTGGGGGAGTACATCAGCACCCCCTTGGAGTGGTAGTAGCCCTCGGCGGGCAGCTCGATGCCGAGCCTTTGCAGGGCGTTCAGCGAGTCGGTGATGAGGCCGTCGCCGCAGACCTTTTCCCGCGGAAAGTCGCGCATGTCCACCAGGGTGACCTGCTTGCCCGCGCGCGCCAGGGTGATGGCGGCGGCACTGCCCGCGGGGCCTGCGCCGATGATGAGGTAGGGGGTGTCGAGGGTCTGTGCGGCCATGCTGGGTCTTTCGGTTACTTGCTGGTCATGGTGAAGACGCCATCCCAGTCGGCGGGTGGCGGGTTGCTCTGGTAGGCGCGGCAGCGGTCGATGAAGACCTTCGCCAGGTCGTGGTTATGCAGGCGGCTGTAGGCGTCGATCGCCTCCTCCCAGCGCTGGCGGCGGTAGGCGTCGAAGGCGGTCTCGGCGAGGGTCGCCTGCTCCCGTGCGTGGACGCGCTCACGCTCCGGGTCGTCGGGCAGGGCCATGGGCCAGTAGACGCCGATGGGCACCTTTTTCCCCTTTACCCGCACCAGATCGACGATGGCGCAGGGGATCGCCTCGGAGAGGGCGTGATAGGTGTATTCGCTGATGACGATGGGGCAGCCGTAGGGTTTGGTCAGCCCCTCCAGGCGTGAGCCGAGGTTGACGTTGTCACCGATCACCGTGTAGTCGAGTTTCTTCTCCGAGCCGATGTTGCCGAGCACCATGGGACCGGTGTTGAGGCCGATGCCGATGGCGATGGGCGGGTAGTTTTTCTCCGCCAGCCGGGCGTTCACCGTGTCCATCTCACGGGCCATGACGATGGCGCTCTTCACCGCCTGGTCGGCGTGGTGGTCGAGGCGGATGGGGGCGCCCCAGAAGGCCATGATGGCGTCGCCGATGAACTTATCTAGGGTGCCCTGATACTGGAAGATGATCTCCACCATGGTAGAGAGGTGGATGTTGAGCAGGTCGACCACCTGCTCGGCGGGGAGCACTTCGGAGAGGCTGGTGAAGCCACGCACGTCGGAGAAGAGGATGGTCAGCTCCTCGGTGGTGCCGACCCCGGCGGTGAGGTGGTCGCCGCTGCTCTCGGCGAGCTGTTCGAGCATCGCCGGGGAGACGTACTGACCGAACATGGTGCGTACGCGCCGCCGCTCGCGCCCCTCGGTGAAGGCGATCCAGGCGCTGCCCACCAGCCAGGTGTGCAGGATGGCGAGCATCGGCGCGGCGAGGGTGAGGATGAACTCCCGGGCGTGGAACGCCCACCAGCCGATGAGCAGGTAGCCGAAGAAGAGTACGAAGGGGGTGCCGTGCTGCACCAGCAGGCGCTGGCTGAAGAGCACGGCGCTGGCGGTGAGGGCGGAGAGGAGTAGTGCGGTCAGTGGGGCGAGCCAGGCGGGGGCGGGACGCAGGATCTCGCCGCTCAGCAGGTTGGAGGCGAGGGAGGCCTGGATCATCACCCCGGGCGTTCGGCGCGAGACCGGGGTGGTCTTGACGTCTTCCAGCCCCACGGCACTGGCGCCGATGAAGACGATCTTGCCGGCGAACTGGTCGGGGAGGATTGTCGCCTTCTCGGGGTCACCCTCGTTGAGCGCCATGTAGGAGGAGAAGATGGCGCTGATGGACCAGGCGTCGAACTGCCCCACCATGTTGACCAGGGACTCCTCCTGGGCATCGACCGCCAGGTCGAGGTCGTCGATGCGGATATGGCCATCGAGGTGCTCGATCCGCTGCGGCTGCAGGTGCGCCAGTACCGGTGCCAGCGAGAGGGTCGGATAGGTCTGACCCTGGTAGGTGAAGAAGAGGTGTGAGCGCCTGTGCACGCTGTCGGTGTCGGGCGTGAGGGTGACCACGCCGAGGCCACGTGCCGCGTCGCGGTGTACCGGCAGCGGCAGCTCGTAGCGGTTCTCTGGCCCGTCGACGAAGCCCTGCGCATCGGCCAGCGCGTGGCGTTGCATGTCGTCCGGTAGTGGTGGGGCGACCACGGCGGTACCGTCGAAGTCCGGCACCTCCTGGATAAACTGTAGGGCGTGCCAGGCGATCCCCGTCTGTGCCGCCACCTCGGCGAAGAGGGCGTCGTCGTCCCCCTTTTGCGACTGGCTGAAGAGGATATCGAACACCACCGCCTCGGCACCGCCCCACTCGAAGTACTGCAGCAGGCTGGCGTAGACCGAGCGTGGCCAGGGCCAGCGCCCCACCAGCGGGTCCATCTTTACCAGGGAGAGTTCGTCGATCAGCACCACGGCGATATCCGGGTGCAGGTGGGTGTTGGCGCGGTGTGCCTTGAGGCGCGCGTCGTAGCTGATCCACTCCAGTCGCTGTAGAAGACCCGCCTGCTCCAACCAGAGCACCGGCGGCACGGTGACGAGCAGGAGCAGCAGCCAGGTGAGGGCGCGTTTTTGCAGGGTGCGACGGGAGGGGCGCGCGCTCATCTAGCCTTGCGAGTAGGTGAAGCGCATGGAGAGGTCGATGGCCTGGATATGCTTGGTCAGTGCGCCGACGGAGATGAAGTCGACCCCCGTCTCGGCGATCGCCTTGAGCTGGGCCTGGGTGACGCCGCCGGAGGCCTCCAGTTCGGCGCGCCCGGCCACCAGGTCGACCGCCTCGCGCATCTCGTCGAGGCCCATGTTGTCGAGCAGCATACGCTCGGCCCCGGCGGCCAGGGCCTCGTGCACCTGGTGCAGGCTCTCTACCTCTACCTCGATAAAGCTGGCGTGGGGGGCGTGGCTGCGTGCCGCCGCCACCGCCGCGCCGATGGAGCCGGCGGCGACAATGTGGTTCTCCTTGATCAGGATGGCGTCGAACAGACCGTGGCGATGGTTGTGGCCACCACCGATGCGTACGGCGTACTTGAGCGCCTGGCGCAGCCCGGGCACGGTCTTGCGCGTATCGAGCAGGCGCACGCCGCTGTCGGCCACCACCTGCACGAACTGCTGAGTGGTGGTGGCGACCCCGGAGAGGGTCTGCAAGAAGTTGAGTGCCGAGCGCTCGCCGCTGAGCAGTGGCTGGGCCGGGCCGTAGAGGGTGCAGAGGCGCTGGTTGGGGCGTACGCGCTCCCCTTCGGCCACCGCCCAGTCGATGCGGATGCGGTTGTCGAGCTGGGCGAATACGGCGTCGAACCAGGGGCGACCGCAGATCAGCGCGCTGTCGCGGCTGAGCACCATCGCCTCCGCCTCTACCCCGGGGGGGATGAGGGCGGCGGTGAGGTCGCCACTGCCGAGGTCCTCGGCCAAGGCGCGGCGTACATCGTCGCGAATGGCGTCTTCGAGGCGCTGCTGGGGGTCTCTCATCCGACCGCCAGCAACTCGACGTCGAAGACCAGGGTGGCGTTCGGGGGGATCACACCACCGGCGCCACGTGCCCCGTAGCCCAGGTGCGGGGGGATGGTGAGTTTGCGTTTGCCGCCTACCTTCATCCCTGCCACCCCCTCGTCCCACCCGGGGATCACCATACCGGCACCGAGCTTGAAGCGGAACGGGTCGTTGCGGTCGAGGCTGGAGTCGAACTTGCTGCCGCTGGTGAGCCAGCCGGTGTAGTGGACGGTGACCTGCTGGCCGGCGACGGCCAGGTCGCCCTCGCCCTCGGTGAGGTCTTCGATCTTCAGGCCGGAGTCGGTGATGCGTGCGCTCATGCTGTCCTCGTCATCGGGTTGGGGTGGGGCAGGGCTCAGACGCCCTGACGGGAAAAATAGTCGTCGCGGATGCCCTTGACCACGGCGCCGAGCAGTACCAGGGCGAGCAGGTTGGGCAGGGCCATCAGCAGGTTGGTGACGTCGGCGATATTCCATACCAGTTTCAGGGGCACGGCGGCGCCGAACACCACCAGCAGGGTATAGACCACACGGTAGGGCATCACTGCCTTCTCGCCGAACAGGAACAGGGCGCAACGGTCGCCGTAGTAGGACCAGGCGATCATGGTGGAGAAGGCGAACAGCGCCAGACCGATGCCCACTACGATGGCCCCGCCGCCGCCCAGGCTCTGGCTGAAGGCGTGGGCGGTGAGGGCCGCGCCGACGACCCCCTCCGGGGCATTCTGCCACACCCCGGTGACGACGATCACAAGGCCGGTCATGGTGCAGATGATCAGGGTGTCGATAAAGGGTTCCATCATCGCCACCAGCCCCTCACGCGCCGGTTCGTTGGTGCGTGCGGCGGCGTGGGCCATGGGCGAGGAGCCGAGGCCCGCCTCGTTGGAGAAGAGGCCGCGTGCCACACCCCAGCGGATCGCCTCGCCCACGGCGGCACCGCCCACGGCCCAGGGGTTGAGGGCGTAGTTGAAGATGGTGGCGAAGGCGGCGGGGATCTCGCTCATATTGCTGAACAGCACGATGAGCGCGGCGGCGATATAGAGGATGGCCATGAACGGCACGATGGCACTGGCCACCTTGGCGATGCGCTGCACGCCGCCGAGGATCACCATGCCCACCAGCAGGGCCATGGCGAGACCCACCAACCAGGCCCACTCGCCGAGCTCCGGCCAGATGAAGGTGAGGCCGTCGACCACCGAGTTGGCCTGCACCATGTTGCCGATACCGAAGGAGGCGATGAGGGCGAAGGCGGCGAAGGCGACTGCGGTGCGCTTCATCTTCAGGCCGTGGAACAGGGTGTACATGGGGCCGCCGGCGATGGAGCCATCGGGGCTCACCTCACGATACTTGAGCGCCAGTGAGCACTCGGCGAACTTGGTGGCCATGCCGAAGAAGGCGGTCATCCACATCCAGAACAGCGCGCCGGGACCGCCGAGGGAGATGGCGGTGGCGACACCGGCGATGTTGCCGGTGCCGACGGTGGCCGAGAGGGCGGTGGCGAGGGCCTGGAAGTGCGACACCTCACCCACGTGTTCGGGGTCGGAGTACTTGCCGCTGATGAGTGCGGCACTGTGGCGAAAGCCGCGCAGTTGCACGAAGCCCAGGCGCAGTGTCAGGTAAAAACCGATACCGAGCAGCAGGATCAGGGTGATGGGGCTACCCCAGAGGAGACCGGCGAGGCTGCCGCTCCAGGAGGTGAGGGTGTCGATCCAGGATTGCATCGGGTGGGTCTCTCCGTGGGGGTTAGGGCTGTTGCGAGTGCTTGGGCGAACCGAAACGGCATCATACCACCACTTTTCCACCGGCTGGGGGGCAGGGAATACGCCCTTTTGCCTATGCAAGCGGACCCCTTAAGGGTGGTAGGGTGGTGGTACCAACCCGGTCAGGAATCTTCTCTCTCTACGCCATGGAGGCCACCCATGCCCAGCTACCCGCTCGATCAGATCCCCGCGCTCTCGTTCCCTGCCGCGTCCACCGTCGACCTCACCTTGACCCCGGCCAGCCATGGGGAGCGGGTGCAGGGCGCGCGCCTCGACCCACCGAGTCGCGGTGAGCTGCGTCTCGACCCAAACTCAGGACGGCTCACCTTCCGTCCCGCCAACGGTGAGCGGGGCGAATTCCTGCTGCGCCTGCGTGGCGATCAGGGCGGCGAGTTCGAGGTGCCGATCCACCTCGTCCCATCGCTGCCGAGCGGCTTCAACGTGGTCGGCATCGGCGGCACCTTGCCCGAGCCGGAGAACCCCAAATACCGCCTTATCGAGGAGCGCCCGCTGGGCCGGGCCCTGTTCAACCGCACCCGCGACTACGGCAACCCGGAGGAGGCGCAGCAGGAGACCATCGGTCTGTCGATCTCGGCGGTCAAGTTGATCCTCGACCCGGCGAATCAGAGCTACCCATTGGCGCCCTATCGCCATCAGACACACATCCGTGCCTACCACTTCTATGCCGATGAGCTGGTGATCCGCGGGCGCCTGTCGTTTCCCGGTGCCGAGGTGAGGATCCATGCCCGCGTGCTGCGCCTCGAAGACAGTGGTAGCGAGCCTGCCGCCATCGACACCAGCGCCATGGTGCTCACCGACCTCAGCCGCCGGCACGCCGCCCATCAAGGCGAGGCGGCGGGTGATATCTACCTCTATGTGCAGGAGCTACAACTGCCCGAGGGTGCCACCCCGCGTTTCATCGCCCAGGGTGCCAGGGGGCAGGCGGCGCGCCGAGGTGAGGCGGCGCCGAAGGCGGGTAAGGTGGATATCTGGGATGGTCGGGTCGAGACCCACGACCGACTCGGCATCAACGTCACCCTGGCGTGGGACTTCGACAAGGAGATCGCGCCGGTGACCGGTGGCCGTCCGGTGGTCTGCGCCGAGGTGATCGCCTTGCACGATGGGCGTAGCCAAGGGATCGTCGCGCGTATGGGTAGCTGGGATGAGAACGGACGGCCAAAGCCGCCGGGTTTCCCGCAGGACCCGACCACCTACCCCGGTGGCCCCGGGTTTGGTGGCCGGGGTGGTGACCTCTACACCTCCCACCAGGCTCGGGTCTTGCCCCATGTCCACCTGCCGCAGGGGGCCCAAGGTGCCTGTGCCGAGGACCTGCCGGGGGCGCAGCCCGGTAGCCCCAGCCGCAGCGCCTGGGTCAAGGTCTACTACGACGCCTACCTGTTCAACCTGACGCGCCATCGTGAAGGGGAGAGCCAGCTCAACCGCCGCGGCAAGGTGGAGCTGGAGTTCGCCTACGACCGCGAGCCGAAGCTGAACGTGCAGGCGCCGCGCTACCCGGTGACGCCGATCACCGAGCCCGAACTACGCCCGCGCGATGGCGAGGTGAGGCCGCTGCCGCCGGGGGCACACTGGTGCCATCCGCAACTGATGTTGGCCCTCAGCCGCTACCTGCACGACGCCCAGCTCGCCGGTGCCGGGCTCGCCCAGTTGCCGCGCATCGACGCCTACCGCGATGCCCTGGCCAGCGGCGGCGACCTCGAACAACAGGCGGCACACAGCGAGTTGATGTCGCTCGTGCGGCGTATCGAGGGGCCCTACGACGCCTTCGGCAAGCCCGCCGGGTGGGTGCCGATGCTCTCCTTCGAGACCAGCCTCAAGCTCTATCAGCAGGAGATCCCCTCGGCCCTGCGCCTCTTCTATCTCGGCTTCTGGCTGGAGCAGAATCAGCAGCGCATCGCCGACGCCGGTACCGCACTGCAAAAGAGCCTAGAGGCGACCGAGGCGGCACGCGACGAGGCGCAGCGGCGCCATGACAGCGCCCAGGCACGCCTGCTGGAGCTACGCCCCGAGCTGCACAAACTCACCGCCGAGGGGGAGGCGCTGGAGGCCCAGGTGCGTAGCAAGATCGCCGACCTGGAGCGTGAGGCGAGTGGTCTGACCCTGGAGGATGCCCTACGCGGCGCAGGTAAGCTCCTCGGAGGTGTGCTCCAGGCGCTGCCGGTGGGCCAGCCGGTGACCGGTCTCATCGGGGCGGCCACCACCCTGGTGGCGGATATGGACTTCGACAATCCCGGCTCGATAGTGACCGACTCGGTGGGCTTCGTACTGGAGCAGGCACTCGACCATGCCGCCGACGCGGCGGACAAGAAGATCGCCCTGTTCAACCAAGACCCGGCCAACGCCGCCCCCGACGAGGTGACCCTCACCGGGGCGAAGAAGCGCCTCGAAGAGCGCGCCAAGGCGGGTCTCGCCACCCACAAGGCGGCGGTGGCGAGCATCCACGCGGGGCTCGGGCGCTTCACCGTCTCCGACGAGGTGGTGCATCAACGTCTAAACGAGGCGCTGGCCGCCGATAATCGACTCGAAACCCTGCGTGCCGAGATCGAGCGCCATAACCAGACCAAGGCCCAGTTGGTCGAGCAGTTGGTCACCTACTCCCAGGCGATGGAGCAGGGCTACAGTGACTACCTCGCCGCCGAGCTGACGCTGATCGAGCTGCGCGAGGCGCTGCTGCGTAAACTCAAGCGGCTCAACCTGCCGGTGCTGGCACGGCTTCAGGGGCTCACCCAGCGTGCCCGCGAGCGCCTGCTCAGCTATCAGTACCGGCTGGCCAAGGCGGCCAGCTACCAGATGGTGCGCCCCTTCGCACTGGACGTGCAGGCGCAGTTTTTGGTCGATGCGGTGATGAAGATGCTGCAAGACGACCAGCAAGGTCGCCTCGACCCGTCGGCGCTCGACCTGCTGGTGGCCCAGTTCGAGGCGTCACTGAAGGCGATCACCGAACCGATGTTGGAGCACTACAGCGCCCATCCGCTGGCGGTCAACGACCGGGTCAAGGTCTCGCTCCAGCCGCACCAGTTGGCCGCTCTCAATCAACCGAGCGGGCGGGTGATCCTCGACCTGGCGGCGATGGGGGCGCTCGACGAGGCGGTGGAGGATGTGCGCATCCTCGACATCCGCACCGCCTCGGCCACGGTCGAGGGGCTGCCTGAACACGAGGCGGTCAACCTGCATCTGGAGTATCGCCATAGTGGTCTCTCACGGCTGCGTAGCGGCGGTATCCCCTATCTGTTCCGCGCCGGTGAGTACCAAGTGGAGGGGGCGCCGGAGAGTGTGCCACTGCTCAACGATCGGATGCTCTGGGGCACCACGGTCACCTACCAGCGCAAGTCCGCCGATCGGGTGGAGACGGCCTACAACCCGCGTATGCCGAGCCCCACCGACAGCTCCTGGCTGCGGCAGCTGATCGGCGCCGGAGAGCAGGCGCAGATGGCCCTGCAGTATCAACCCGCCGCCTGGGGCGAGCTGCGCATCCAGCGCTCGGTCACCCCCAACCGTTACGCGCTGAAGATCACCGAGTTGACCTTGGAGTTCGACTTGAGCGTCAAGGGGTTGGCGCAGGGTCTTACCTCGATCAGTGTGCAGTGCCGACCCGGCGTGGTACCGCTGCTGCTCCTGGATCGGGCCGATGTGAGCGGGCGTGCCGACGGCTACGGCAGCTTCCAGCGCACCTTCGATAGCCGCACCACCGGGCGCGTGACCCTGCGCGCCCCGCGCCACTTCGGTGCCCTGCGCTTCTATGGTTGGCTGAGGGTCAAGGGGGCGAGCGAAGAGGAGCTGGCCAAGCCCTTCCCGCTGATGGCACCGGCCCTGGCGCGGCTGTTCGCCGAGCACGGCAATGGGGCCATCTCCTTCGAACCGGAACTGACCCTGGGGCTCGGTTTCCATCAGGTGGTGATCCCGGTCTATGGGCCCGCAGGGCTCACGACCCCCCTGTAAATGGAGGGGCGATCAGGGCTGGCGCAGCAGCATCCGCCCGTCGCGCTGCACCAGCTCCAGATGGCGCAGGGCGCTCATGCCCACCAGGATCTCCTCGTCCGCGTCCATGTTGGGGTTGAGGCTGGCACGCACCTCGTAGAGTTCGATGGGGCCGAGCTGGAGACGGTCGATGAGGGTGCGATAGGCCTCGATAGGGCCGTTGGCGGTCTGGTAGGTGACCTGCGCCCCCCGCTCCAGCCCCAGTGTGTCGGCCAGGGCGGCGGGGATGGAGATGTCGCTGGCGCCGGTGTCGAGCATCATCTGCAGCGGGTGGCCGTTGATGCGCCCCTCCAGCAGGTAGTGGCCCTGACGGTTGCCGCGCAGCTCCAGCTCACGTGCGCCATCTTGGGTGGTGCGCCCGGCCAGGTCGTGATTGGGGTTGTGCTGCTCGTCGAGGCCCTGCTGAAACCACCAGCCGAGCAGGCCGAGCAGCAGTGGCCAGAGCAGCAGGTACATGAGGCGTCCTGCCCCCTGCCCGGGGGGGGATGGGGGGGGATTATCTCGTCCGGGCTGTTCCTGCATGTCATATCTCCATGTTATACGTAGCGTTTCGAGATGGGGGGTACGGCCCTCTCCATGCCCCCCATGGTATCCCAATCCTAGGCCGCTTCGCCGTGTATGTAAGAGTCCCCCCGTTCGTACGGGCCCTGTTCGACAGTCTGCGCGACCTGTTGCCGATCATCCTGGTGATCGGCTTCTTTCAGTTGGTGGTGCTCCACCAGCCGATCCCCAACCTGGGCGAGATCCTCCTCGGTACCCTGCTGGTGGTGCTGGGCCTCACCCTGTTCGTGCGCGGCCTCGATATGGGGCTCTTCCCCATCGGCGAGAGCATGGCCCACGCCTTTGCACGCAAGGGGTCGGTCACCTGGCTGATGCTGTTCGCCTTCGCCCTCGGTTTTGGCACCACGGTGGCCGAGCCGGCGCTCATTGCCGTGGCCGGTGAGGCGGCGGAGGTGGCGGCCAGCGGTGGGATGATCGAGAACACCCCCGCTTCGCGTGACGACTATGCCACCGGGCTGCGCTTCACCGTGGCCATCTCGGTCGGCTTTGCCATCGTCCTCGGCGTGCTGCGTATCCTCAAGGGGTGGCCGCTGCCCTACCTGATTATCGGTGGCTACGTGGGGGTCGTGGTGATGACCATGTTTGCCCCTGAGTCGATCATCGGCATCGCCTACGACTCCGGCGGTGTCACCACCTCCACCATCACCGTGCCGCTGGTCACCGCCCTGGGGGTAGGTCTCGCCTCCAGCATCCGCGGGCGCAATCCGATGATCGACGGCTTCGGCCTCATCGCGCTCGCCTCACTCACGCCGATGATCTTTGTCATGGGTTACGGCATGGTGGTGGCATGACCCCGCTGTTCGAGCAGTTCGGTAGTACCCTGGTGGCGACCATGGGCGATGTGATCCCCATCGCCGCGATCATCTTCGGCTTTCAATTCCTCGTCCTGCGCCGCCCGGTGCCGAACCTGCCCCGCGTGGTGATGGGGTTCGTCTATGTGCTGCTTGGCCTGGCCCTGTTTCTCATCGGCCTGGAAAAGGCCCTCTTCCCGCTCGGCGAGTTGATGGCCAAGCAGCTCACCGACCCCGCCTTTATCCATGGCAGCCTGATGGGTGTGCCGCGGGCATTGGCCTGGCAGGACTACTACTGGGTCTACCTCTTCGCCGCGGCCATCGGCTTCTCCACCACCATGGCCGAGCCCTCGCTCATCGCCGTGGCGATCAAGGCGCGCGAGGTCTCGGGCGGTACCATCAGTGTGATGGGGTTGCGCTCGGCGGTGGCCCTTGGCGTGGCCATGGGCATCGCCCTCGGCACCTATCGCATCGTCACTGGCACGCCGCTGCACTACTACATCATCGCCGGCTACATCTTGGTGATCATCCAGACCGTCTATGCACCGAAAATGATCGTCCCACTGGCCTACGACTCGGGCGGTGTGACTACCTCGACCGTCACCGTGCCCCTGGTCACCGCCCTGGGGCTCGGGCTCGCCAGCACCGTGCCTGGGCGCAGCACCCTGCTCGATGGCTTTGGCCTTATCGCCTTCGCCAGCCTCTTTCCCATGATTACCGTGATGGGCTACGCGCAGATCAGCGCCTGGCGGGCCCGTCGTTCGCGCCTGCAGCCCGAGGGAGACTAATCCATGCACTTCAAACTCCTCATCGCCCTGGTCGACGATACCAAGACCGACCTGGTGCTCAAGGCGGCCCGCGAGGAGGGGGCTACCGGGGCCACCGTGCTCAATCAGGCGCGGGGTGAGGGGCTGCGCCAGACCAAGACCTTCTTCGGCCTCTCGCTGGAGACCAGCCGAGACATGGTGATGTTCTTGGTCGAAGAGCACTTGAGTCGTAAGATCCTGGAGAAGATTGCCCAGGTGGGGGAGTTCGACGAACAGCCGGGTACCGGTATCGCCTTCCAGATCGATGTGGAGGATGCGGTAGGGGTGGCCCATCAGGTACGTAAGCTCACCACCGTCATCGAGGAGGAGCTATGAGCGACATCGTGCGTGTGCGCGACGTGATGAAGAGTGAGGTCGACATGGTCGACGGCATGATGCGGGTCAGCGATGCGCTGAAGATGATGCGTCATGTGGAGAACAAGTGTCTCATCGTGGAGAAGCGCCATGCGGACGACGAGTACGGCATGCTGCTGCTCTCCGACCTGGCCCGCCACGTGCTCGGCGAAGACCGGGCGCCGGACCGAGTCAACGTCTACGAGGTGATGGCCAAGCCGGTCATCAGTGTCGATCCCGAGATGGATATCCGCTACTGTGCCCGTCTGTTCGACCGTTTCGAACTCTCGCGTGCACCGGTCGTGGAGCGCGGCAAGGTGGTCGGTGTGGTGAGCTTTACCGACTTGGTGATGAAGGGGCTGCTGCGCGACCTGTGAACCCGGTCAGGCGCTGGCCGGGTTGATAACGAGACGTTCCAACCGAAACGACCTGTTAAGGATGACCCCCATGGATCGAGTGGCCCATACCCCGCCCAAAGGCGAAGGTGTCATTGATTTCCTGATCAGCACCATCCCCGAGAACACCAAGGCGCGCTTGGAGTTCGAGATGGTCAGTGCCTACCAGGGCAGCCTGTCGAACTGGAACCTCCTGCTCAACCCCTTCTTCGCCGGCGCGCTGGTGCTCATCACCCGTTTCTACGAGCTGGAGCGGGGCGACGGGATCCTCCTCGCCTGGTTTCTCGCCGTCTGCCTCATCGCCCTGGGTAACGCGCGCAACTTCACCTCGTTTCGCGCCGCGAAGACGATCCCGCAGGGGCAGGTACGCCACTGGTGCCTCACCTTCGCCGCTGGTGGACTGCTGAGCGCCATCGCATGGGGTGCTGGCGGCATCCTCCTCTACAACACCCAACTCGATGCCGCCGCGCAGGTGAGCAACAGCATCGTGGTACTGCTGCTCGCCGGCCTGGCCGCCGGGGTCACCGGTAGTCGCGTGACCCTCAAGTGGGTGATGGTCGGCTACGTCTGTCTGAGCATGTTGCCGCTGGCCATCTACATCACCGCCGATCAGCTGGCCAGCATCAACGACACTGCCCGCGTGGGCGAGGCGGTGGTGCGGCTCGCCACGTCGCCCGACACCCCGCCGCCCCTGCTGCTGGACGTGGCGCAGCGCGCGGTACCCAAATGGGCCTACGTACAGCCCTTGGGCGAGGACCTCAAGCACGGTCCGCTGGTGTTGGCGCTGCTGATGTTCATCTACGCCGCCTACATCATCCAATCCGGCCTGCGCAGCCACGTGACGGTGCGCGACTCTATCGCCAACCGCCTGGAGGTGGAGCGCTTCAGCAAGATTCAGGGGCTGCTGCAGGACTACTTCCGCGCCCTGATCGAGAACTCCTCGGACCTCATCTCGGTGATCGACGACCAGGGCATCCTGCGCTTCCATAGCCCGGCGAGCATCAAGGTCCTCGGCTTCACCCCCGACGAGATCGTCGGGCACGCCCTGGTGGACTACATCCATCCCGATGACGTGCATCAGATCACCGCCGGAGTCGCCCAACTGCGCAGTGATCCCAACGCGGTGGTCGGCGGGGTGGTGCGCCGCCGCAACAAGCAGGGGCAGTGGCTGCTGCTGGAGGGGGAGGGACGCCTACTGTGCGGGGTCGAGTACAACGGCGCCCCGCTCTTCGTCCTCAACTCGCGTGACGTCACCGAACGCATGGCCATGGAGGAGAACCTGCGCCGTTCGCGCGACGCCGCCGAGGAGGCGCTGCGTGCCAAGGACCAGTTCCTCGCCAGCGTCAGTCACGAGATCCGTACGCCGATGAACTCCATCCTCGGCCTCGCTGAGATGTTGCTCGACACCCCGCTCAACGAGAAGCAGCGCTTCTATGTCGAGACCTCTTTCGAGGCCGGTGGCCACCTGCTCGGTCTGCTCAACGACATCATCGACTTCAGCCGCATCCGCAGCGGTGAGTTGCGCCTGGAGCGTAAAGTCTACAGCCTCGACAAGCTGCTGCACGGGGTGATCGCCCTGCTGCGCATGCAGGCCGAGGCCAAGGGGCTGGTGCTGGCCCTGACCCAGCCCCCCGACCTGCCCGCCTGGCTCAAGGGCGATGCCCAGCGCCTGCGCCAGATCCTGGTCAACCTGGTGCGCAACGCGGTCAAGTTCACCGACCGTGGCCATATCACCCTGATGGTCTCCATCGAGAAAGATGTGCGCGAGCAGTTGCACTTCACCGTGCGCGATACCGGCATCGGCATCGCGCCGGAGCAGGCCAAACACGTCTTCGAGCCCTTCTTCCAGGTACAGCGCAACATCTCCAAGGGCGACCTGGGCGGGTCCGGTCTCGGTCTGGCCATCGTCAGCCGCCTGGTGGAGGCGATGGGCGGCGAGATCTGGTTCGACAGCCAACTGGGCAAGGGCACCACCTTCCACTTCACCGTGCCGGTGGAGCGCGCCAGCGCCCCGGCGGTCGACGTGGAGCTGAGCGCCTCCGGCGAGGTAGACCCCAAGTCGCTGCCGGCCGCGCGCGTGCTCATCGCCGATGACGTGGCGATGAATCGCGTGGTGATCAAGGAGTTTCTCTCCACCACCCCGTGTGAGGTCGAGTTCGCCCACGACGGGCAGGAGACGGTGCTGAAGGCGACCAGTCAGCGCTACGACCTGATCCTGATGGATATACAGATGCCGCTGCTCGACGGACGCCAGGCTACACGCGCCATCCGCAAGCACGAGGCGCACGTGGGGGCGGCCCCTGTGCCCATCATCGCGCTCACCGCCGGGGCACTTGATTCCGATCGGGAAAGCGCCCAATCTGCCGGTTGCGACGATTTTCTCGCCAAGCCGGTGAGCCGCAGCCAGCTGTTCGCCATGATGCATCAGTACCTGACCGGTCATTGACCGGTGGAGAGCGATCCATGCCCCAGTTCCAGACGCTTGACCAGTTCACCTTCCACCACACCCTGGCAGAGACCAGCGGCACCGCCCTGGCCCTCTTCACCGCCGAGGGGTGTGGTGCCTGCCGCCTGCTCAAACAGGTGATCGAGGCGGCGGAGAACCTCGACGACGTGGCCTGTTTCGAGCTGGACGTGGGTACCGACCAAGGCCTCGCCGAGGAGTTCGAGATCTTCCACCTGCCGGGCATGCTGCTCTACCGCGACGGTGAGTTTCACGCCGTGGTGAGTAGCGAGCCTACCCCTGCGGCGCTGCGCACGACCATCGACAGCGCCCTCGCCGACCCGGCCCAAGAGCTGCCCTGAGGGTGGTGTGGACGGTCGATGCGCAGGGTTGGCTGACGGGGATGGTGCGGCGCCCTTCGCCCCACCACAACGAGCGCCCCGCGCTGCCCATCGACCTGCTGGTGATCCACGCCATCAGCCTGCCTGCCTGTGAGTTTGGTGGGCCCCACATCGAGGCCCTCTTTCTCGGCACCCTCGACCCCGATGCCCACCCCAGTTTCGCCTCACTGCGCGGTCTGCGTGTCTCGGCCCACTTCGTCATCGACCGTGTCGGTCGGCCGGTACAGTACGTCGCCTGCTCCCGGCGCGCCTGGCATGCGGGGGTCTCACACCACGCTGGGCGCGACAACTGCAACGACTTCTCCATCGGTATCGAGTTGGAAGGGTGCGACAGTGCCCCCTACAGCGAGGCGCAGTACGCCACGCTGATCGAACTGGTGGCGAGCCTGCGCGCGGCCTATCCGGCCATCACGGTCGAGCGTATCGTCGGTCACAACGAGATAGCCCCGGGGCGCAAGAGCGACCCGGGGCCACGGTTCGATTGGGGGCGGCTCGACCGCCCCGCACACTGAGCGGTTACCACTGCCCGTTGGGCTGCCAACCGTCGTCGTCACCGCCCTTGTCGTGGCCGCGCTCGCCCTTGTCGCAGCGCTCGCCACGGTGCGGACCCCGCCCCTCGTTATCGCCGTCACGGCGCTCGGCGAAGCGCTCGCGCCGCTCGTCGCGCATCTGATTCAGCTGCGTCAGCTGCTCGGGGGTGAGGATCGCGCCCGCCTCACGGCGCAGCTCGGCACGTAGCAACACGCGCTGGGTCATCAGCTCGCCGATACGCTGGGCCACCGGGCGCACCGTCTCGTCGGCGGCGCCGGCGTCGAGCACCTCGCGCAGGGTATCGCGCTCGTCGCGGGCCGCGTCACGCAGAGACTGGGCGGCCTCGCGGTGACGCTCGAACAGCGCCTTGAGCGCATCGCGCTGCTCCGGCTTCAGGTCGTCGAGTTGGGTGATGGCGTGCATCAAGTGGCGCCCGCCGGGCTCGCCGTCGTGGCCCCCGCAGTGGTCGCCGTAGCCCTTGGCGTGGGCGATACCGAGGCCTCCAAGGCCGAGGGCCAGGGTCAGGGCGAGGGGTTTCCAGTAGCGAATCGGTGACATGATGTTTCTCCTGTGTCTGCAATGTGTGAGTCGCGGGGTGTGGTGCCCCGTTGCATGCAACTCTAGCCATCCCCCTTGTCAGGGTGGGTGGTGAGGGGGTGAGCAAATGCAAGGAAATGCAAAGGCCGTGGCGAGCCCCGTCGGGGCTGTCGCACAATGTGCACAGAGGTGAAGTGCAATGACCCCGATCCTGATCATCGACGACGACGTGGCCCTGTGTGAGATGCTCGCCGAGTACCTCTCTATCGAGGGCTTCAATGCCACCTGTGTGCACGACGGCGAGAGCGGCCTGGTCCAGGCCAGCGAGCATGAATGGAGCGCGGTAGTGCTCGATGTAATGCTGCCCGGCATGAGCGGTTTCGAGCTGCTGCGTCGGCTGCGCACACAGAGCAAGGTCCCGGTGCTGATGCTCACCGCACGCGGTGAAGATACCGACACCGTGGTCGGTCTGGAGCTGGGCGCCGATGACTATGTGGCCAAGCCGGCCAATCCGCGCGTGCTCGCCGCGCGCCTGCGTGCCCTGGTGCGCCGCGGGGGGCCGGAAGAGGAGGAGGAGACGGTCGATGACGGCCTGCTACGCGTCGGCGACCTCACCCTCGACCCCGGTGGGCGCAAGGTGACCCTGGCCGGTGAACCCATCGAACTGACCGGCGCCGAGTTCAAGCTGCTCTCGATGCTGCTCGAAGAGGCGGGGGAGGTGGTGAGCAAGGAGCGCCTCGCCGCCGAGGGGCTCGGGCGCGCACTACTCGCCCACGACCGCCGGGTCGATACCCACATCAGCCAGATCCGCCGCAAACTCGGTGACCTGCCCGACGGTGGTCCGCGCATCTGCAATCTGCGTGGCGTCGGCTATCAGTACGTGACCGGCTGATGGGCGGGCTGTTCGGTAAGATCTTCCTCTCCTTCTGGGTCGCGGCGCTGCTCTTCGGCGGCGCACTTTGGACGGTCGAGCACTACACCGGCGAAGATGGCATCGCCAAGGCAATGGAGCGCCTCGACGAGGAGGCGCGCGATGTGGAGGTGCTGCTGGCCACGGACGGCCTGGAGGGGTTGGCCCCCTGGCTGGAGGCGGAGTTTCCGCGTCTGTGGCTCTTCTCCACCGACGGGCAGCTGCTGCTCGGTGAGCGCCCGCGTGGCCCGTTGCGCGACCTGCTTACCCAAGGTATCCCCACTGAACCGATCGAGCTGCCACGCGGCGGCCTGCTGCTGAGCCAGCGACTCAAGGGGGGGGAGTGGTTGGTCACCATCACCCGCGTGCCGCACATGCACCTGTTGCCGATCCAGCGTCTGGCACTGGCCATCGCCGTGAGCGGTCTCTTTAGCCTGATCCTCGCGCTGTTGCTCACCCGCCCGATCCGTCGCCTGCGCCACGCCGCCCAGCGCCTCGCCGAGGGCGACCTTGAGGTGCGTGTGGGCTACAAAGGGCACGACGAGGTGGCGGCCCTGGCCAGCGACTTCGACCTCATGGCCGAGCGCATCCGCGCCCTGCTGCAGAGCCAGCGTCAGCTGCTCAGCGACCTCTCCCACGAGCTGCGTTCGCCCCTCTCACGCCTCAAGGTGGCGCTGGAGCTGGCGCGCCACAACGGCAACTGCGACCAGGCCCTGGTGCGTATCGAGCGCGAGAGCGAGCGGCTGGAGGGGTTGGTGACCAACGTCCTCTCCCTCGCGCGTCTCGAGTCGGGCCAGGTGGCGTTGGCGCGCAAGCCACAACTCATCGACCCGCTGATCGACGCCATCGTGCAAGACGCCCGTTTCGAGGCGCAGTTAGAGCAGCGTCGCATCACCCTGGAGGGGCACGGTGGCGTGGCCGACTACGACGCCGTGGTGTTGCGTGCGGCGGTGGAGAACGTGGTGCGCAACGCCTTGCGGCATACCCCGGCGGCGGGGGCGGTGTACGTGCGTCTGGGCTGCGCCGACGGTCGCGTCTGCATCTGTGTGGAGGACGAGGGACCTGGCGTGCCGCCAGAGGATCTCGGGCGCCTGTTCGAACCCTTCACCCGCCTCGACCCGGCGCGCGGCCACGGCGACGGCTTCGGCCTCGGCCTGGCGATCAGCGCGCGCGCCATGCAGGCACTCGACGGCACCATCCTCGCCGCCAATCGCCCCGACGGCGGCCTCGCCGTCACCCTCACCCTGCCCCTCGCCGAGGCGCCAATCGAATAGGTTCGCGCACGGCGCCGAACGGCCGTTCGCCCGTTGTGGGGCTCTCTCCCGCAAGGGCGGTGCTACAATGCGCCCCCTTGCATGATTTGACCCATTGGGGAGAGGCCGCTTGAACCCGTCGTCCGCCACCACCACCCTGGATCTCATCCGCCACGGCATCCCCGAGGGCGGGCGTCGCTATCGCGGCTGGGTCGATGACCCGCTGAGCGAAAAGGGCTGGGCGCAGATGCGTGCCGCCGTGGGCGAGCGCTGTGATTGGGACGCCATCGTCTCCTCGCCGTTACGCCGGTGCCGCGCCTTCGCCGAGGAGCTGGCCGCGCGCCACGGCTTGCCGTTGACCATCGACGAGCGTTTCAAGGAGGTGGGCTTCGGCAGTTGGGAGGGGCGTACCAAGGCCGAGGTGAGCGCGGATGATGCGCAGCGCCTGCTGCGCTTCGCCGACGACCCAGTGAGCGCGCGCCCCGAGGGGGCCGAACCGCTGGACTCCTTTCGCCAGCGTATCGGCGCAGCCCTGGAAGATGTGTTGGCGCACCACCGTGGGGAGCGGGTGTTGATCGTCGGCCACGCCGGGATGATCCGCATGTGCATCGCCTGGACCCTCGACCTGCCGGACCGCTCCCTCTATCGCATCCAGGTGGGTAACGCCGATATTACCCGATTGAAGTTTGTCGAGGAGGCGGGCTATCGCCTGCCGCAGTTACACTTCCACGCCGGTGTGCTCGCCTGAGCCAGCGGTGACCCTTCCACTCACACAACAACAAGAACAGCGGAGAGCCCCATGAGCCCGACCCCTAGCACCGTCCGCCTGCAAGACTATCGTCCCTACCCCTACTCCCTGGAGGCGACCGAGCTGCGCTTCGACCTCTACGAGGACGGCACCCGCGTCGACGCGCGCCTGAGCTTCATCCTCAAAGAGGGCGAAGAGGAGGGGACGCCGCTGGTGCTCTACGGCGTGGAGCTGGATACGCTGGGGCTGCGCATCGACGGCGAGCCCCTCGGCGAGGCCGATTACCAGATCGAGGGCGAGACCCTCACCATCCCCCACCCGCCTACCATGTTTACCCTGGAGGTGGCCACCCGCATCCACCCCGAGCGCAACACCGCGCTGGAGGGGCTCTACCAGTCCGGCGGCAACTTCTGCACCCAGTGCGAGGCCGAGGGCTTTCGCAAGATCACCTGGTACCCGGACCGCCCCGACGTGCTCAGCGTCTTCACCACCACGGTGATCGCCGACCCCAAGTACGTGCACCTGCTCTCCAACGGCAACCTGATGGCCAGCGGTGAGACCGAGGACGGCGAGCGCCACTACGCCACCTGGCGCGACCCGCACCCCAAGCCGAGCTACCTCTTCGCCCTGGTGGCCGGTGACCTCGCCTGCGTCGAAGATAGCTTCACCACCGTCAGCGGGCGCGAGGTGGCGATCCGCTTCTACGTGCAGCACGGCAACGAGAGCCGCTGCGACCACGCCATCGACTCACTCAAGCGCGCCATGCGCTGGGACGAGGAGGTCTATGGCCGCGAGTACGATCTGGACGTCTACATGGTCGTGGCGGTGGACGACTTCAACATGGGTGCGATGGAGAACAAGGGCCTCAACGTCTTCAACTCGCGCTATGTGCTGGCGAGCCCCGAGAGCGCCACCGACGCCGACTACGCCGGTATCGAAGGGGTCATCGCCCACGAGTACTTCCACAACTGGTCTGGCAACCGCGTCACCTGCCGCGACTGGTTCCAGCTCTCGCTCAAGGAGGGCTTCACCGTCTTCCGTGATCAATGTTTTTCTGCAGATATGCTCGCCGCCGCCGTGCAGCGCATCGAAGACGTGGCTATTTTGCGCTCCCACCAGTTCGCCGAAGACGCCGGTCCCATGGCCCACCCGGTGCGCCCGCAGAGCTATGTGGAGATCAACAACTTCTACACCATGACGGTCTACAACAAGGGCGCCGAGGTGGTGCGCATGCTGCACACCCTGCTCGGGGCCGAGGGCTTCCGTCAGGGCACCGACCACTACTTCAACATGTTCGACGGCGAGGCGGTCACCACCGACGACTTCGTCGCCTCCATGGAGAGCGCCAACGGCGTCGACCTCAGCCTCTTCCGCCGCTGGTACGACCAGGCGGGCACCCCGCGCGTGAGCGTCGAGCGCCGCTATGACGCCGCCAACGGCAGCTTAACTCTCACCCTGCGTCAGAGCTGCCCGCCCACCCCCGGCCAGGCCGACAAGCTCCCCTTCCACATCCCCGTGGCCACCGCGCTGTTCGGCCCCGACGGTGCGGCCCTACCGCTGCGCCTGGAGGGGGAGACCGAGGCGAGCGGCACCAGCCGCGTGCTCTCCCACACCGAGGCGGAGCAGAGCTTCACCTTCGTCGACCTGCCCGCCGAGCCGGTCCCCTCGCTGCTGCGCGGCTTCTCCGCCCCGGTGCGCCTCGACATCGAGCTGGCGGATGCCGAGCTGGCCCTGCTCATGGCCCACGACGACGACCCCTTCAACCGCTGGGAGGCGGGCCAACGCCTCGCCCTGCGCGTGCTCCTGGCCCACGTCGAGGCGCTACGCAAGGGCGAGCGCCCGGCCCTCGACGCCGGGCTCAGCGCCGCCTTCGGCCAGAGCCTCAGCGCCCCCGGCCTCGACCAGGCACTCATCGCCAAGGCGATCACCCTGCCCGACGAGGCCTACATCGGCGAGTTCCTCGACCCCATCGAGCCCGGCCTCATCCACGACGCCCGCCGCCTGCTGCGCCGTCAGCTCACCGAGGCGCACCGCGACGCCCTGCTCGCCCTCTACCGCTCACTGCACGACACCGGCGAATACCAGGTCACCGCCGAGGCGATGGGCCGCCGCGCACTGAAGAACGCCGCCCTCGGCTACCTGCTCACCCTGGGTGACGCCGAGGCGATCGACCTCGCCGTGGCGCAGTTCCGCGCCGCCGCCAACATGACCGACGTGATGGCCGCGCTCAGCGGTCTGGTCGGTTGTGAAGAGGCCAAGGCCGAGCGCGAGGAGGCCCTGGCCGCCTTCCACGCCCAGTGGCGCCACGACAACCTGGTGCTCGACAAGTGGTTCACCCTCCAGGCCACCAGCCCGCTGGCCGATACCCTGGAGCAGGTGGTCGCACTCAAGTCACACCCCGACTTCACCCTCGCCAACCCCAACCGCGTACGCGCCCTCATCGGTGCCTTCGCCCTGCGCAACCCCGCGCGCTTCCACGCCGCCGACGGCGCAGGCTACCGCCTGCTCGCCGACCTGGTGCTGGAGCTGAACGCGCGCAACCCGCAGATCGCCGCCCGCCTACTCGGCCCCCTGACCCGCTGGCGCGCCTACGCCCCCAACCTCGCCGCACTGATGCGCGCGGAATTGGAGCGCATCCAGGCCCACGCCGGGTTGTCGAACGATGTGTTCGAGGTGGTGAGTAAGAGTTTGGAGGGGTAGGGCGACTCTGCTCCGCTCCCGGTCATGGAGGGCTTGGGGGCTGGTGGGTGGTTGGATGTGACATCCACTCAGTGTGCTCTTAATGAGGCCGGGCCTCTGCCCACCTCGTTGCAGCAGCGCCGTACCCGTTCGTGCTCTGGTGCGCCTATGCTCTACCGAGCAGGGTAGGGTGGTGTCGGCTTGACGCTTGTCTGTTGATACAGCCAGAATGGCTAGATATAGGCATGCCTATATCTAGCCATTCTGGCTGTACCAATGTTAGCTACTGAAAATAAAGTGGGATGGGGGGGAACCGGGACTTCCCCAGTTTTACCTGGGGAAATGTTCTCTACCTGTCCCCCCCATAGAAGTTAAATGGTGGAGGGGCCCGGGGTTGCTCATTTATGGTGCAAGAAGCACCTGAGATGTGTTTAGGCTACTACTATCTTGAGAATATGTATAGATCGATGACAACACTATTTTCATGGACTGGTATTGATACGCATGGACCAGCATCTATTTACATCGCAAGCGATAGTCGTATCTCTTGGGGTAGCGAAAGCACCATATGGGATGTTGGGAGGAAGCTATTTGCATCAAAGACAAGCCCTGAAATATTTGGTTATTGTGGCTCTGTTTCCTTCCCAATACAGATACTGGGTCAACTTGTAGAGCTTATAGACAATGGCTTGTTTTTCTCAGAAGAAGAGACTTTTGATACGAAGTTGAACAAAATAAGGCTGCAAATAGAAAGTAGCTATAAAAGGCTGCCATCTTCTCAGCAAGGAAAATGTCAGATCTTCTATGGAACTAGAATCGGTATCAGGATGGGGTCTAGTTTCCATGCGGCAATAGTTAACGTAAACGCTAGTAATATACTTGCAGAAGTTATTGAGCTTCCAGAGACATCTGGACTGATCGCAAGTGCTGGGAGTGGCAAGGCGTCACTAAACACTTGGTACGACGAGTGGGTGGGGGTTCCCATAAAGGATCCTCATAACTCAGGAAGAACGAGTCGCAGCGTATTTAGTGCATTCTGTGATTCTCTCAAATCAAAAGCTGACCCATATAGTGGTGGAGCTCCGCAGCTTGTTGGATTGTATCGTGTAGGGCCAGCGATTAGCTTCGGCGTCATACCTCAGGCATCCCCTCATATTTTCAAATAATGCCAAAAATTTGCTTATAGACGGTCTGGGCTGAGATAAGCTCTGAGAATTTCTCCATCAGAGGCCGTAACCACTCCTCCGGCATTCTCGGGATCTTGTCGTACAGCATGCAGC
>QKED01000058.1 GCA_003252455.1 Gammaproteobacteria bacterium | reverse complement strand
ATCCCTGTTTCTTCCGAAAGATCCTTCACCGAGCGGCTCTGCGGCGGCATCATCTGCCGAAGCACCCACTCGCGACGCTCTGTTGAGTAGCGACCCATTCCTTTCTCTCCACCGCCCCCTGCCTGCGGTTTTTCAAATCAAGGGGAGGCGACAACTATCCTGATACAGGGGGATAGCCTGCCGTCGGCGTTTGATCTTGTGGGTGTTGTGGCAGCCGCGTAGCTGGCTGGCGGGGTTGTTGGGGTTGTTGGGGTTGTTGGGGTTGTTGGGGTTGCTCGGTGCGAGCATTGAGCTTCTTCTTGACCTGAGCTGGATGGTGAGGTCGGCTTGTTCTACGCCTTGAGGGCGGTGGGGATGAACTTGACCCTATAGGTCATCCAGATTCATCTCAATGGCGTCGGGCTGTTCGTGGTCGCGCTGCTTGTCCATTTTGCCACTACAGGCGTCCTCCAGACGCTCCAAGAGGCACTCGTAGGTCTCGGCAGGGATGAGGTAGGCGGCGGGAACGTTGTGGGATGGCCGCCGGCGCGCCCTCCGCCTGATTGATGAGGGCAGTGGGGTTGCGCTTGAGTTCAGAGATGCTGGCGCTGAGTGCGGCGAGGATCTGTTGCATGGGGCTGGCTTGATGTGACCACTATTTGGGGCTGGATATAGCTCTTTGGGTGGTTTGGGGCCAGTTGCGTTGTGTGGGCAGTACATGGCGCAGTCAGGGAGTGTGGCTACGTTCTCCCCAGATTACGCTTTGCGTCATCCAGGCTACATACCGTCCCACTAAACTGACATTCTACGGGACAAGGACAAAAAAAGGCCCTCACGACGCATCGTAAGGGCCTGATTTTTATTGCTATTTGGCGCGCATGGAAGGATTCGAACCTCCGACCGCCTGGTTCGTAGAGAGACTCCCTGTGTGCCCTAAGCCACTCTCACGCCTGGAATTTCACCCTCAAAAATTGTCCCATAGGCGGTCACACCAACCGCGCCTAATTCCTTGATTTTCTGTCCCCGGCTAAGCGCCTATGGGACAGCAAAGAGCCTGAATACTCTGGAACAAAATGGAGCCCAAAAAATATGCACTCACTAGACGAAATCACCCAAGGCATCGACCTGAAATCACTCGACACGAGTTCAGTGAAGGAACTCTACTCGCTGAGCGCTGACCACAAAGAGCGGACCATCATCATCAAATACACCGAGCATCTCACCCCAGAGTCGAGGTTCTTCGCCAACGACATTCTGGACCTAGCCAAACATCTCGAAGAGCACATCAGAGGTTCGCATCAATCCACCGATGACAAGCATCCAGAGCCATCGCATACGCCATCCGCTCGCTAGATGCCATGAACTCAGACTTGAACTCGTGGGGAGGCATATCTCCCAGTGACGGAATGTGGATTCTGCATCTGCAGCTCCACAGATGACCCTCACGAAGCTCCATGTTGAACACATCGAACATGATGCCGTTGTACGCAGATGATCTCATCGTTGCCTCCATGCGCCCGCTAGGGCCGTTGATTAAACGTCCGTCCTAGAGACTAAACCAATCCCGGCACCGGCTCAGCCAAATGCCTCCCCTCCACACCGGGCGAGTTCACATCAGCCGAGACCGGATAGAGCGTCAGCCAGTCGTATTCCTGCGGGGTATAGAGCGGCGGCAGCGCCTCCAGCAGAGCCATCTTGTCCAGCCACAGGCCGTAGTCGTCCGGGGTGAGGATGACCGGCATCCGGTCGTGGATGGGTTGCACCAGCTGGTTGGCGGGCTTGGTGAGAATGGTGCAGCTCTGAATCACCTGCTCCCCGTTCGGGTCACGCCACTTCTCCCAGATACCGGCGAAGGCGATGGGGCGGCGGGCTTGGTGGCCGATCCAGTAAGGCTGCTTGTGACCACGCTGGCCGCGCCACTCGTAGAAGCCAGTGGCCGGTATCAGGCAGCGCCGCCGCTGGATGGCGGTGCGAAAGGCGGGCTTCTCGGCCACCGACTCGCTGCGGGCGTTGATGAGCCGGTTGCCGATTCTCGTCTCCTTGGCCCAGGCGGGTATCAGACCCCAGCGCATGAGATACCAGTGGCGCCCCACACCCTCCACCGAGCAGATCACCGGCACCTGCTGCGTCGGCGCCACGTTGTAGCGCGCTTGCCAGTGGGTGGGTGGCTCGTCGAGGTCGAAGTGGCTGAAGAGATCTCCGCTCTCGTTTTCTAGGGTGTAGCGACCGCACATGGTTCAGCTTCTTATCTAGCGCTATAACAGCAATGGCCCCTTACTGCCACCCTGACTCACAACTCCACATTTGCACCAGCAGCAGCGAAAGCCTTCTCAACCTCTGGTTGCCACTTCTTGTAGCTGAAGCCACGCCCCGAGGGATGCGAGACATAGGCATATCTCCCAGAGGGTAGTGGCTTCGGGAGATTCCGTTTGGTCTCCTTTCCCAGCACAACGATCACGTCAGGCTTGAGCTCTTCGACAGTCTCCAGAAATGGTTGCTGTGCTGCCAACCAGTGCGCCCTTGTTGGCCGCATCCTCGCCTTAGTCCCGACGAATTCCTGCACATAATTGTAAAACGCCACCTTTTCCCAGAATGCTCTTCGCTGGGCAGCCGGAATATATCCACGCTTCTTGTCCAACGTTACAAGCCTCTGTGTCACTGTGAAGAAACGGCTGCGCTTGTTCTTGCCATATTTTTCAATGATATAGCTGGTGAACTGTAGCGTTTCATCGCGAGAGCCGTACTGCGATTCGCCCAAGATCAGGACCTTGGTTCCGAACAGCCCCTCGTGGTACCGACTGCCAACCCATGGCATAAATTTACGCATGCCAATCCCCTTCACTCTGTAGTGATATGCAGACGAAGGGGATTGTAAGTAGGGTGGACGTTAGCAGTCCACTCTCGTTCAAAACCGCGCCCGGAGCGGACTTAGAGCGCGGGCATGGCCCTCACTGCGGCCAGAGCGGGGTCTGCTCCTGGTTGCCCAGGGAGAGGAAGCGGGCGGTCTCGCTGATGCGGTTCTGCAGGCTCACCAGCTGGTGGTAGGTGGCGCCCCAGACGCGGTGCACGCCTTCGCACTGGACACCGGCGCTGCGCAGTTCGTGGAAGAAGCGGTCCATCTGGCGGTGGAGTTCGACACGGGTGTGATGGTCGAGGGTGGTGTGTTCGAGCTGCTCTTTGCTGAAGGTGGGCAGGTCGGCCAGGGGTTGTGCCAGGGTGGGCGGGTCCACCAGCTCGCCTTCGACGACGCGGTAGGCCACGGCCTTGCCCAGCTCCGCCAGCACCACGCCCGGCACTTTGCGCAGGGCGGAGAGCAGGCGGCGTGCGGAGGAGGTTTTGAGGCCGTAGCGGCTGGTGGTGTGTGCCAGGAGTACGTCGGTCTCCACTCCTTGCGGGTGCTCGCACAGGTAGCCGACCAGCTCACTCAGGCGGGTGCGCTCGGTGGCGCCACTGGCGGTAAGGGCTACGGGTTGGTCACTCTGCTGCATCAGCCGCCGCTCGCACTCGATGAAGTAGCGGCGTACGCGGCGGCCCTGCTCGGTGCGCTCGACCATCGCCAGCTCTTTGGCCATGTCGAGGGTGAGGTGGTAGTCGATTGTAGGACGCCCCCCTTGGGGTTTTCCCCCATTTCGGGGAAAACTCGTAAAGTCCTGATTCTCTTGGAATCCGTACTCATCGATCCGGGTTTTCATCCAGGTCGAGAAGTCACGGCCTACATCGAGAAAGGTATGCAGGTCGCGTGCGTTGACGGTGGGGAGGGTGTCGTCTCCGATGGTGAAAGACGAAAGAGAGGGGAAAGCTTCCATAGCATGTCTCCTGTGACTGGTCATCCAATCACCGCCCTCCCCTGTCAAAAAGAGGGTGGTGACACGTACAAGGTTGACAGACCGGCGTCACAGGGAACCGGCAGACCCGAAGGCCTCCTCGCACGCGCCACCATAGGAACATCCGGCGGACACAAAAAAAGCGCCCGAACGGATAGGTTGGCGCTTACGCACCTGTGAAACTTTCAGGCTGTCAAACCCGACCGCCGATGTGCGACGGTAACTGAAGCGTGGCAGTGAGATGGAAATCTGTCAAGCGGGACTCCCCAGCGGGGCGACTGAAATAACCTCAGATACAGAATAGATTTCCTGGCAGAAAATAAATTAACCAAAATGGTTGACGCGGTGGCCGATCCACACTATCTTTAGCGCTAGTGGCACGTAAAGGAAGAAGCTGCCACCACTTAAACATCATTAGGAAGGCCGTGAAATGAGCGGCATCGTGGCAGGAGGTATAGAAATGCAACTGACACCGTTCGGGAAATTGGTGCGGAACTACAGGACCGATCTCGAGGTGCGACTGAAAGAGATGGCTGAGTACCTGGATGTTACGGCTGCCTACTTGTCAGCGGTTGAGACAGGAAAGAAGCGCATTACTGATGCGCTCCTGCATGGGACCGAGGAGTTCTTCGGTGCCAAGGGGCTCCAGAAGCCCGGCTTTCGCGATGAGCTGCGCAATGCCGCTGCTCTGTCGAAGGACGCGGTAGACATGGGCAGCTTGGATGGAGAGTCGCGCATGCTGATGACGGCTTTCGCTCGAAAGCTGCCAGGCATGTCCGAGGAGGAGAAAAACGAACTATGGGAGATGTTAAAGAAAGGTGCCGACAAATAAGTACAAGCCCAAGGGTACACCTGTAGCCCCGCAAAGCATTCAAAAAATCAGGGCGCTAGCGAACCTGATGCGCACGAGGCTTGGGGTGGTCGGGCCGTGGGTCGACGTGATTGGCCTTCTGGAACATGTCCTACCTAAGTTCGGAGTGGACTGGGAGTACCTGAAGGAGAGCGAGATGGGGGATGTGGAAGGGAACACCTATCCCAGTCATACAACCATTGAGCTTCGTGAGGATGTCTACTTGGAGGCGTGTGATGACAACGGTCGAGCACGGTTCACGGTGGCACATGAATTCGGACACTTATTCCTGGAGCACAAGCCTGTGTACTCAAGGAGAAGTGGTCCTCACGAGATCTACGAAGACAGCGAATGGCAGGCTAATCAGTTCGCTGCTGAGTTCCTGATGCCAGTGGAGCTGGTAAGACAGTACTGCTCAGGGCCTCACGACATCATGACTGTCTTCGGTGTCTCATGGGAAGCCGCTGATCTGCGGTGGAGAAAACTGAAGAAAGAAAGACTTCTATAAAAAAACGGATTCGAGTTGGCGCTCGAACCCGTTCTTAGAAGAGCGAAAAACGATGGTACCGGGAGGACATCGTTCCTAGCCCCTCAACTTTTTCTGTGCAAGAAAAGTATAGCCTATTAAATGGCTCCGAGAAAAGGCTAGGTAAAAATCTCCTCCCGGAAAGGAGGTGATCTATGTGCTTAAAAGTGTAGCAACCAAACCGGCCCCGAAAGGCTTCAAGTGGGTGTTCTGCCGCTATCGTCGCGTCAGGGGCTCCAGCAACAAGGTGCTCGACGCCCATGATTATGGGTACGAGAGCTGGGCCTTTCTTGTCCGTGCGTAAGTGACCTGGCTGGACGGCTCAGCCGTCCAGCCACCTAAACCTAGTTTTTTCTTGGAGACATGAAAATGGCGTCTAAGCCTAGAGATACTGTGACCTATGAACTGCGGCAGGGCCGAGAGGTTGTGTACCGTGGAACCACCAATGACCTGGAACGGCGCGAAAGGGAGCACCGCGATGCTGGTAAGCAATTTACTAGCATGACCCCTACGTCCAGGCGGATGACGAGCGAAGGGGCAAAGAAGAAAGAAGCCCAGCAGCTCGATACCTACCGTAGGAACCACGGTGGGAAAAATCCCAAGTACAACAAGGATAGTGATGGCTAAAGCCATCGGGGGGCTACCGCAAGGTAGCCCTTTTTTTTCCCCTGCTGGTTATCGTGCGCACCCTGGCGGCGGCTATAGACCCTTGTTTGGAGCCGTTGCCTTAGTTGGATTGTGCGCCTCCTGCGTCGGATCACCCTATGGGCTGGGGTGCTCGATGAGCGTGGTGACCACATCGGCCCCCGCCAGCACCAGGACGACGAGAAGGATCATCCACAGTGCCTTGTGCGCGACATTTTCAGAACCGATTGTTACCTGGATCAGAAACGTCTCTTTGAATTTGATCTTGATTCGACTATGCTCTTGCACGTTGAAGTTACCTTTGCTTGATGCTTCACAAGCCCCCTCGAATGTCTTGCCGGACTGAGGGGGTTACTTATTTCTGGGACTCATACTTCTATCAGCTCTATCGGCAGGCTCTATGCCTCGCCCACTACCCTCCCCTCTTTGATGTAAGCCCTGTAGCACATGATCGATGTGCCTCCTGTGCCTGAGCAGCCTATGGGCCTAGGTGCTCGATGAGCGTGGTGACCACATCGGCCCCCGCCAGCACTATGACGACAAGGATGATCATCCACAGCGCCTTGTGTGCGACCTTTTCAGAACTGGTTGTTACCTGGATCAGGAAACTCTCTTTGAATTTGATCTTGATTCGACTATGCTCTTGCATGTTGAAGTTACCTTTAGACGTTGCTTCACGAGCCCCCACTGATGTCTTGCAGGACGGTGGGGGTTACTTTTTTCAGCGGTTCATACTTCTATCAGTTCTATCGGCAGGCTCGGCGCCTCGCCCACTACCCTCCCCTCTTTGATGTAAGCCTGTAGCCCGACGGCCACCGTCTGGCCCTCGGCGGTGATCTGCCCGCCACCGGGCAGGGTGACGGCGCTGGTGCCGTCGGCGTTGTGTGCGCTGACGGTGCCAACCAGGGTCGGCGCGAGCGGCACCAGCGCCTCAAATCGGCTCCACGGGTTAGGCATACTCCACCTCCACGTTCTGTCGGACGATTAGGGCACCGTCGGGCCTGCTCTCTGCGGACACCTGCACGCCCACCACTTGGCCGCGCTCGGTGGCGGTGCCCTCGACGGTCTCCAGTAGTTGGCCGAGTTCCAGCAGCGCCGGGAGGGTGGCGTGGTCTTTGGCCAGGGGTAGGGAGAGGGTGACGCGCCCCTGGATGTGGGCGGCGCCAAGGAGCGCCGTTCCGCGCTGGCGCCCGGCATCGGCGTGGGTGATGAGCGGGTCGATGACCTGCGGGGCGAGGCGCTCGCCCTGGGTGCCACTGCGCCGCACCTGGCAGAGCACGCCCTGGGCTTTGCCTGCGATGAAGACACCGGTGTAGCCGGGGCCGGGGTTGACCTCCCGCCCTAGCTCCTCGACCACGTCGAGCGGCAGGCTGACATGGGGCTGGGCGCTAGCCCAATCCCAGGGCGCCACTGAGTAGCGGGGCTGGATACTGAGAGAGAGTGCGCTCGGGTAGGTGGCGACGATGGCCCCGGCGGCGGTGGCCACCTGCCCGACCCTATCGAGCGGTGCGGCGTCCGCCCAGGTGTGCACGCCGCCAGGGACTAGCCAGTCGGTGAGGCCCCACTCGATGACCCAGCCGGTGAGGTCGAGCGCCTCGATGGCCAGCTGTTGGGCGGTGCGCGCCTCCAGCTGGACGCCGGAGCTGAGCGCGGCGCGTGGGGCGGCCAGCTCGATGGAGCGTGAGCGCAGCTCGACCCGATAGGTGCGCTGGTTGAAGCGGCGCTGCTCGCGGTAGCGCTCGGCCTCCAGCAGCCAGGTGAAGCCGTTGACGCTCGCCTCGATGAGGGGCGAGCCGTCTGGGGCGAAGAGCGCATCGAGGTCCTGTTTGCGGCGCAGGGTCATGGAGCCCGACCACGCCCAGCTGTCGCGGTCGGTACCGATTTGCAGGGTGACCGCCTCGATGGGTGCGCCGTCGGTGAGGCGGGTAACGGCCACGGTGTTGAGCATGAGGTATCTCCTGAGTACCGGGATGGTTTGGGTGCTGCTCTCGACGGGGTAGCGGATGAGGATGGGCCTCTGGCCGAGGGGCGCAGCGGTACCGGGGCGGCGGCTCGCCGGTGACTGTCCGGCGCTGCCCCAGGGCAGGGTCGGATCGGCGCACTGCGTGGAGCCTGCCGCCCAGCGGCTCGGCAGCTGGGCATAGCGGGCCTGCGGGTTGTCCCAGCCCAGTGCTGCGGCGAGGTGGCGCACCCGCGCCGGGCCGTTGCATGGGGTCGGCGCCGACGGCGTGACCAGCGGCACGGCGAAGACCACGGCATCGGCGGACGGTGGCGTGTAGCCCCCAGCGGTGACCGCGAACACCACCCGATCGGAGGGCGGCGGGGTGTAACCGGTGGGCTCGCTGCCGGGGCAGGCGATGGGCTCGGCCTGGGCGAGCGCCCCCTGCCAGGCGAGGCGCGGGGCGCTCTGTCGGGATGCCGCCTCCTTCCAAGGGGTTTCGGCGCTAGTGGTGTGCAAGGCCCGAGGTGACCAAGGCGCGGTGAGTGTGCTACTCCACGGCATGCGCGGTGACCAGCGCAGCCCCAGCGCCTCGCGCCTGACAGCCCCGGCGCCCCAGCCCAATGCCGCCTGGGAGGCGTGGGTGACACGCGCGCGCCAACCTGGACGGAACTGAGCCCGACGCGAGGTGCCCACCCCCCACGCCAGCCCCACCGTGAGGCGCCGTCGCGTTGTGAGCGGCACGCCAAACACCACCGCGTCGGCGGGCGGCGGCGTGTAGCCGCCCGAGCTGACGGCAAAGACCACGGCATCGGCAGGCGGAGGTGTGTAGCTCACAGGGCCAGGGGTAGCAGTGGGCCGTGGATCGCCTCGCGAGCGTCCGCGAACTCACCGATGACGTAGACCGCGCCCGAGTAGGCGAAGGTGACCTGCCAGGCACCGGTCGGGCCGATGAGCGACGTCTCGCCCAGGGTCTCGTAAGTGTCGGCCCGCTGAACCACCACCCGCACCGGCAGGGCCGAGCCTTCAGGCTCGCCGGGCGAGGCGACGTAGTGGTCGGTTGCGGCGGTAGGCAGTTTATCGGGCGGGGTGAATGCAGTGGTGTAGACCGGCTCGCCGATGACCAAACGCGCCTCGTCCACATAGCCAGTGATGCGGTCGGCGCCGTTCGGGGTGACCGGGGCGAAGAGTCCGATGAAATTGCTGATCCCCGAGTCGATCAACAGCGTCGGATGGGCGAGGTTCACATCCTCGAGCACGCCGTTCAAGAACAGGCGCAGCACGCCGTCGACGTCTCGGGTCACGGCCAAATGGCTCCATACCCCATAGGGGACCGGCGCAGTGGCCTTGAGCAGGCGACCGTTTGGCACCCCAGCGCCAACGGCGTTATAGCAGGAGAATGCGAGCACCCCACCCACATCCAGATCGCGCGGGATGAGCGCCCAGCTGTTGGCGTTCAGCCAGAAGGGGCCACCCTGAAATACGCGACCGTAGCTCTCATTGCCCGTCAGGTAGAGCCAACACTCCAGGCAGAAGGGGCTGGCGCCGAGGGCGACCTCGGGCAGGTCGGCGGTGATGAAGCGATCGCCGAGCGCCGGAGCGGCCAGGCTACCGTCGCCGTACTTCACCACGCCGGAGGCGATGGCCGCCGTGCCGACCTTGGAAACGGCGTGAGCGTAGGTGCTCAGGTCCTGGTAGCTGCCATCCGCGTTGATCAACAGGCGGACGTTGTTGAAGTCTGGATTACTCACGCGCCATCCCCCGAGAAGAGCAGCGCGATGCCGTCCTCGCCCGTGAGGCGCTGGCCGATACGCGTAGCGCGCAGCAGCCAGAGCGGGGCCTGGGCGGCCTGGGTGTCAAAGCGCAGAGCATTACCGGCGACCCAGCCGCCGCCCCACCCCAGCGCCGGGAGGGTGAACATCACCTCGCCGGTCTCTGGGTTGACCGGGGCGTAGTCGACGCTGATCAGGCCGGTGCCGATGTAGCCCCAGCGCTCGGCGTAGACCTCGTAGGTGCTCGATGAGGTGAACCGACACAGCCAGCGCTCCGTGATCGCCCCGGCATTAGTCACGGCAACAGGGTAAAGGGTGTCGTTGAAGGTGGCGTTTGCGCTGTCGCCGATAGGTGCATCGGCCCAGACGCCAGACCAGGTGTACTGGTCGAACAGGCGCGTGACGCTCGCCTGCATATCGCCGAGGTCGACACAGGCGGAGAGCTGCACCGGCTCACCCTCAGCGTCGGCCAGGTCTGGGAAGCGCAGGGGGTCGGGTGGATAGGCCAGGCGCAGGCCCACCGGACGTCCGACCCAGGAGGCGACACCCGGCGTCGGCGGCCAGCGCGCGGCCGCCTGGTCGATGTAGCGGTAGTACACACTCAAGGGTTGGGCGTAACCGCTGAGGTCGGCGCCCTCCTGGATACGCAGGATGGGATACTGGCCGTTGGTCGCATCACTCCCGAAGCCGATGGTATAGAGCGCCTCATCGAGCACCGCATCGAGACTGTCGACCACCTCGATCACCTCCACGCCGCTGCCGCTGGCACTGTCGTAGTAGAGCGGCAGCAGGTCGGCGCTATCACCGCCATCCAGCATGAAGAGATCGCTGAGGCGATAGCGCTGCGTCTCGAAAACACGCTCTGTGGCCATAGTTAGATGCTCGATACGGTGGCTGGCGATGAGCGGCTCGGTGTAGCCACTGAGGTCGAGCGGGTCACTCAAGGTCAGCGCGCCAGCGTCGAGGTCGATACTGTAGTGCGCCGCGTCGACCTCGACGCCGTCCTGGTCGGTGAGTACCAGGGCGGCGAGGTCGCTCTGGTTGAGCACCACCACCTGCCCGGCCACCAGGGTCGAAGGCAGCTCCTCACGGCGCGTACGGTGCGCAAGCACAGTGTCTCCGGCCATGACGATGGGCTCGCGCAGGCCCACCAGATGGGTGCGGTCGATGGCGCTGATCTCAGGGCGTGTCACCACCGGGATATCCCCTAGCCAGATGTCGACGTCAGCCCCTTCGAGCAGTTGATAGGTACCATCGGCCTCCAGGGTGGCGAGCGTGGCGATGCCGTAGCCGCGCAGGGGTGGCCGCTCAGCCTCTATACGGGTCTCACTGGCGAGCAGCGCGGCGAGGTCGGCACGCGTATCCCAGGCATCGCCACGGGCGTAAAGCAGCACCTCGCTGCCTGCGTGCACCGGGCGCGCGAGGATGCAGGCGATGGCGCCGAGCAGCGTTGATGCGTCGGCGCTCACTACGCCCGCGAAGGCCTTGCGCAGACTGATGTCGCCCTGGGCACTGTCGAGCCTGGCGAGGTCGGAGAAGAGGTTGCGCAGCTCACCCGGCGTGATGAGTTCGCCGGTGGCGCCGCCCCCACCGGTGGAGGTGTCGTTCAGTTCGGCAGGCCGATAGAGGACCAGGTCGGGCATGGGTTACTCCTCAAGGGGGTTGTGCGTGCGGTCAATGGGTTTGAGGGCGGTGCCGCACAGCGCGCTCAGGGTCAGCCCATCGCCAATGGCCACGTCAGCGATGAGCCGCTCGACCTCCTCGGCGGTGAGTACGGCGCTATAGCGCGCCTGCGCCTCGGCCAGTGGCAGCACCTTGAGCGCGAGCAACCCTTCGCGCAGCGCGGCGGGAGGATGGGCGAGGTTGCAGCCAAAGCGGATGGCCGGGGGGTGTCCGTCGGGGCTGAGCCAGACCGACCAAGCCAGCGGCCAACCCGTGGCAGCGGAGAGGCGCCGGGCCGCATCGACCAACGAGCCGTCGACGTGCATCGCGAAGGGGCTCATGCGATCCCCTCCTGATCGCAGATAGACGTGTGTTCGGCGATCGCCTCGTCGAGGGTCGTGATGGGGAACTGGCGCAGTGTTTTGAGCGCCATCTGGGACGAACTCCCGTATGCGGAGCGCACCCGCGACGCGCTGCTGAACGTCGTGGCCGGGAGGATGCCGCCCGTCGCGGCCACCGCTGAGAGGCCGACCTCGATGCGATTGGCGTAGAGGTGTAGATATCCATCAGCCGTGAGCACAGTCGATATCACGATGACCTGCCCAGGGGTGACGACGCCCGCCGCCGATGTCACCGAGATGAGTGCCGCAAGGCTGTCGGCAACTTTGAATGTGATGGCGCCCGCCGTGCTGATGCTGCACCCGTAGCGATACCAAGGCGCCATGCCGATGTTGTCGTGTAGGACGTTCAGCGCGTTGGTAAGCTGCGGCACGCTGAGGACGAATGTCACGCACAGGGTCGCGGCTCCGGCCATATGCCCGGCACCGTTGAGCAGTGGGATGACGAGTCCGTCGTCCACTGCATCGAACCATACGGTCGACCCATCGGCCTGTGGCTGTAGGTCGATGCTGCCCTGATAGGGGGCGATACCGAGTGAGCCCGCATCCGGCCAGACACTCACGCCACCGAGCGCCAGGTCACTGGCGCGCAGCCACCATAGGGGCTCTACCGCAGCGGCGAGCACACTGGGTGGGATGGTCTCGACGAAGCGCAGGGTGAGC
The DNA here is from genome assembly GCA_003252455.1 of Gammaproteobacteria bacterium. GTDB lineage: Bacteria > Pseudomonadota > Gammaproteobacteria > Thiohalomonadales > Thiohalomonadaceae > SZUA-467. The sequence goes on along the minus strand of QKED01000058.1, from coordinate 13,840 downwards.
AGGTGCTGGTCCTGCGCCTCATCCGGGTCGACGATGGCGGGGAAGAGCGGCTCGCCGCGAATGGCGCCCTCCCCTGCGTGGTCAAAGACCACCTCTCGGCTTTGGCCGTCGAGGCTCAGGGTGAGGAACGCCTCGGGCAGCGCCGCCCAGGCGAGCAGCTGTTCGAGCTGGGCGCCGGTGAGCCAACCGTAGCCCTCGCCGCCCTGCAGGGTGATGGGGCGCCCGGCCTGGAGGGTGGCCACATCTAGCAGCAGCGCGCCGGTGAGAGATGGGACCGAGGCGTGACGCACCGGCGACCAGAGGCGGTCGAGCCAGCGCATATCGCCAAGGTCGAGGGTAGTCGTGCCGTCGGAGAGGGTGATGGTGCTCATCGGAATCCTGAGGAGGCGTGAGAGAAGGAGAGGCGCGCGGCGCTCTCGATGGAGGCGAGTAGCTCGTTACCCAGGTCCGTGGCCAGGGAGCGCTTGAGGCTCTCTAAGGTGGAGCGCAGTGAGGCGAGTGAACTGCTATCAAGGGTTTTGAGGCTGGTAATCTGGCGCTCGAAGGTGCGCAGGGTCGCCTCGGCCTGGGCGTTGAGCGTCGCCATGCGCTGCGCCAACTGCCCAGCGGTGAGTGAGCCTACTTCGGCGAGGCGCTGCTGCTCGGTGATTTGCGCCTGAATCGAGGCGAGGGTGCGGTCCATCTGCGCATCGAGGCGCTCGGCGGCGGCCTGCTCTTGGGCATTGCGCTCACGGGTCTGGCGGGCGGCGCTCTCCCAGAGGGACTGCTGGGCTTGGATGGAATAGGTGAGTGCGTTGGAGCGGGTCGTCAGCTCGGTGTAGTAGGTCATCATCTCCTGGGTGAAGCCCTGGACGTGGGTGTTGGCGACGCTCACGCCATCGCGCAGGCGGCTGATAGCCGTATCCGCAGAAGCGGCCATGGAGTACAGCGACCCCTCCACCTGCTGGATGTCGTCACTGAGGCCACGCATCTCCTCGCGTAGGTCGCGGGTGCTTTGGCGTGTGCGCTCGTTGGCTTCGGTTATCTTGTCGCCGCTCTCTTCGGCGGCGTCCCCGGTACCCAGCACCGCCTCGGTGAGCTTGCGGAACTCATCGCCGATCCCCATCACGTCGGCGGCCGCTTGAAGGCCTACGGCCCTGACCTCACCGTAGGCCTCGACCTGTGCGCGGGCCTGAGCCAGCCACGCCTTCTCAAGGTCCGCCGCAGTGGCGGTACCGGAGGCCTTGATCGTCTCGTAGGCGGAGACGGCCTTGGCGGCAGCGGCCTTGAGCATGGCCGTGGTGGTGACGTTCAGGGTCTCGTAGGCGCGATTGAGTTCATCGTCGGCGGTGGCGGCCAGCTCCTGGGTGCGCTGTTTGGCCAGTTCCACCTCTTTCTTGTACTGCTCGGCGGAGAGCTTGCCCGCCTTGAAGGCGGACTCCAGCGCCTTCTCCAGCTCGGCGACCTCCTTGGGTCGGCTCATCTTGGCCAGGGCCGCCTCGAAGCCCTTGATGATGATCTCGCTACCCCCTGCGTACCCCTTGAGCACACCTGAGGCCACGTTGCTGAACTGGCCGATGGCCTCGGCTCCGGCCTTGCTGATGCCGGTGGTGACCAGGGCCACGTCCACACCAAGCTGCTGGGCCGCGTCGATGGCCTTGGCGCTCGCCTCGGTGGCGCGCTGGGTGGCCGCCAGACTGCTCTCGGCGGACTGGACGCGAGCGGCGTCGAGGCGCTGCTCTGCGGCGGTAACCGCCTCTTGGGCGGCGAGCAGCTGCTCGTTGCTGCTGATCCCCTCCAGCATCAATGCACTCAGCTTCGCCTTGGCTTCGGCCAAGGTCTGAGTGGCGGCCTGCTCCTCGGCGAGGGCCGCGCCGACGCGGGCGGCGACCTTCTCCTGCTCGGCCTCTGCTGCGGTGACGTTGGCGGCAGCCAGGGCGAGCTGCTCGGCGCTGGCGATACCGCTATTCACCAATTCGTTGAGCTTGGCGCGGGCCTCGGCCACCTTGTCGGCGGCGGCCTTCTCCTCGGCCTGCGCGGCGCTCATGGACTTGGCAGTAACAGCGAGGGCCTGTTGGCGCTCCGCCTCGGCAGCAGCCACGGCACGGGTGGCGGCCTCCAGCTCGGCGCCGCTGGCGGTGCCGGAGGCGGCCAGGTCGGCGAGCTTGGCGCGGGCCTGCTCGACCTTGGTGGCGTACGCTTCGGTGCCTGCCGCGAGCTGCTGGGTCGCGGTGAGTTGGGTTTCGGCGGCGGTTTTGTGCTCATCCGCGCTGGCCTTAGCGACCTTTGCCGAGGTCTCTTGAGTCTCGGTCAGGCTGTTCCAGGCGGCCTTTATGTCGTTCGTGTCCTGCTCTACTTGCTGGCGATACCCGTCGGAAATCGTCTTGAGTACCTCGGCTGTTTCTCTGGTGGACTTCGCCAGCTCATCACGACCGGCCCATTCGGCCAGCTTGGATACGCCATCAAGCGCCGTCGCCACCATGCTTGTAATGCCACCCGCGACCCGGCTGACGTTCGAGGTGATCATGTTGAACACGATCTTGAACGCCGCTGTTACACCGGTTGCTGCCGCGCTGATGGATCGGAATGACTCGCTTGCCGTTTTCCCGAACTCACTTGTGGCATCCATTGCACCAGCAAAGTCGAACCCGCTAAGAAAGCTCTTCACGGCGGCAGCGCCGTTCTTGAACATCTCGACCAGGCGCCTGCCGAACTCGTCAACACTGGGGTCTTTCGCCAGGTCGCGCAGGTAGGTAGTCAGCCCCTCGACCTCACCCTGCAACGGTTTGAGCAGAGGCCGCACCAGCCGCTCACGCAGCGCATCCCACGCCGACCCCAAGGCGGTCACAGCCCCGGAGAGGTTATCGTTCATGATGTTGGCAGCGTTCTGCGCGGCGCCGCTGTGGGCAGCGATCTCGCGCAGCTGGCGTTCAAGCGCCTCGGTACCTTGGTTGAGAGCGGCCTGTAGGGCGGGACCGGCCTCCATGCCGAAAGCGCGCACGGCACTCTGCCCTGCGGCGCCCTTCTCGGCGAGCTGGATCAGCGCCTGGGTCGGGTCGTCGGTGGCGATCCCCAGCTCGCGTAGGGCACGGCTCGCCTGGCTCGCCGGGTCACTCATCTGGGCGAGGATAGAGCGGAAGGCCGTACCGGCGCGCTCACCCTGGATGCCCGCGTTCGAGAAGACGCCGATGATGGCCGTCACCTGCTCGATGCTCATCCCGGCGGTGACGGCCACCGGCCCGGCGTAACTCAAGGCGTTGGCCAACTGCTCGACCGTGGTGTTGGCCGAAGCGGCGCCCTTGGTGAGCACGTCGGCCACACGCCCGCTCTCCTCGAAGCGCAGGTTCATGGCGGCAGTGACGGTGGTCAGGTACGAGGCCGCCTCGCCGAGGTCGAGCGAGTTACCGCGCGCCAGGGCCAAGGCGGGGTTCAGCGCCTCGATGGACTCCTTGGGCTTCAGACCTGCACGCGCCAGGTTCTCCAGCGCTTGGGCCGCCTCGGTGGCGGTAAAGGTGGTATTGGCCCCGGCCTCGCGGGCGGCGGCGGCCATCGCTTCGAACTCGGAGCCTACGGCGCCGGAGACGGCGGCCACGGCGTCCATCTGCTGCTCAAAGGCGGCGGCCTCTTTGACGCTGTCGGTAAAGAAGCCTGCCAGCTCGCGTAGACCGATGTAAGCCGCCGCCGTGGCGAGCAGGCCCTTGACAAGACCGCCCGTGCGCGTGGTCAGTGATGCAGTGGCTTCACCGCTTTCGCGCAGCTCCTTCTGGTGTCGGCCCAAGGCTTCTCGCGCCTCGTCAGTCTGGGCGCCGACCTTCTCCTGAGCGGCGCGCAGGTCGGTGAGGTCGACCCCGGCGCGCTGGAGTGAGCCCTCGACCTCACGCAGCTCCCGACGCTGGGCGATCCAGGCGACGTTCGCTTTTTCGACCTGAGCGGTTAGGTCGGCGACGGATTTGTCGGCCTCTTTGCTGGCCTTGCCTGCGGCCCTCTCCTCTGCTGAGGCCTCGCGCAGGGCGGCACCGGTACTGGACAGTGCGCTCTTGAGGTCGGCGTGAGCCGCACGCTGATCGGTGGCGGCTTGGGCCGCCTGTTTGGCACCCTGGTTCAACTCCAGCTGGCGCTGGCCGAGGTCGCGCGTCTGCTGCACCTGGCGTTGATAGGCGTCACTCAGGCCGCTGGCACTGTTCTGCGCCTCGCCCAGCTTACCCTTGAGCGATGCAATCGATTCTGTGAGTTTGTCGTGGGCCTTGGCTGTCTCTGCCGTCCGCGGCCCCAGGGTGGTGATCGCCTGCTGCTGGGCATCCAGGTCGCGCTGCATCGCACGCACCTTGATCGAGGCGGCCTCGGTCTGGTCGCCAAGCTTGGCCACAGACCGCCAGGCCGCGTCGAGCTGAGTCTGATTTTCACGGGCGGCGCTCGCCGCCTGCTGGCTCACCTCAGTGGCACGCCGCTGAGCGGCTGCCGAGTCGCCGAGGGCCTCCTTGAGGCGCGCCTGCTCCTCACGCAGCGCTTCGACTTTGCGCGTGGCACCGACGTAGGCCTCGGCGGCGGTGGCGGACTCAGCCTGTGCCTCGGTGAGCTGTTCGGTGAGTCCCTTCAGGGTCGACTCGGCGTCAGCCGTGGCGGCCTTGAGTTTGACGATGGAGCCCACTTCTGCGTCGAGCGTTTTCAGCTCTGAGAGACGCGAGCGCAGGGTGCGGGCCTCCTCGCCGAGGGCGGCGGCGGACTTGCCTGCCGCCTTGGTCGGCGCGGTGAAGAGGTCCTTGGCGCGCAGCCAGAGTTCGACGGCTTTGGTCTTGAGGTCGGCCATCAGTCAGCTATTCCGTGGGGTATGGAGTGGCCCCGCGCGCGGCGGGGCCTGATGGTCAGGCGATGACGCCCTGTTGGCGCAGCCAGGGGATCTGGTCCTGGCGCACCTCGATGCGGGCGCCGACCGGGTGCTCGGTGCCCTTGTGGGTATGCGCCTGCTTGAGGGTGACGGTCACCCGCTTGGGCTCCTGCTTGGGCTCGGGCACGGCCACGGGGTCGACCTCGGCTGGCTTCTTCTCGTCGCTCATGGGATGTGCTCCTTATGGGGTACGGTTGTGTTTAGTCGTGATGCTCAATGGAGAAGGTGCCGACGATCTCCCCTTTGAGGGTCAGCGGCAGCCAGTCATCGGCAAGCAGGTCGAGGCTGCCGGTCGGGGAGACCACCGCCTCGGGGATGCGCAGTACCACGCGCTTGCCGGTGTAGATGTCCTTGCCGTCGAACAGCAGCGCGGCGGTGAAGGGCTGGCCATTACCGGCGACGACTTCGCCGCCGCTGACCGCGCCGTGGCCGTAGTCCGCCAGCAGGCTGGCGCCGTCGGCGACGTTGCCGGAGGAGAGCACCTTCACCAGACCGGCGACGGTGTCGATGAGGTAGTCGGTGCCACGCACGTAGGTGGTGAGGCCGTCGTCGGAGGTGATGACGTCGCTCTCAGCGGTGAGGTTGCCCTTGGCCAGGGGGACCCAGCTGTCATGGATGGCGGTGAGCGGTTCGTCGGTGACGGTGCCGGCACTCACGGCGAGGGCGGCGGCGCTGCCCATCAGGGCCATGGCTATGTGCTCGCGCTCGGCCTCATCGATGACCAGCTCGAAGGTGTCGGAGCCATTGGGCAGCGAGACGCTCTGCAGCACCTCGCCGTAGTTGTCGCGCATCTTCGAGACGCGGTTCTTGGTGGTGACCCCCTTGGGGGTGATGGCCAGCTTCTTGGCGTTCATCGGGCCGAGGTAGCCGGTGGCGCTGCCATCGGCGGCCTTACGGTTCAGGTAGGAGTTTCCAGCCAGGATCATGCCTGCCATGGTGGTTTACCTCTTGTGTGACTCCGCGAACTTGGCGGAGAGGTTGACGTTCAGGTGGATGTGCTTGGCGCCCGGATCGCGGGCGGTTGTCAGTTGGTTGGTCAGGGTCAGTTCGAGCAGTCCCACGGGCCATTCGGGCTGTTCACGCAGTGCACGGCGGATATCGGCGCCGAGTAGGCGCGCGGTGCGCCGGGCGGTGCGTACATCGGCCAGCGGCAGGGCGCAGTCGATGAGCAGCTCCAGCACGCCACGGGTACGGTCACGGTTCTGCTCGTCGAAGGTGAGCGAGCGGTCGAAGACGATGAGGTCGAGCACGCCCTCCTCGCCCACGCCGTCCTGCTCGGTGAAGACCCGCTCGGGGCCGAGGTCGTGGTGGTAGCCGTTGGCCTGGGTGATCTCAGCCAGGGCGGCGGCCACGGCGGTGACGATCTGCTCGTCCAGTGGTTCAGTCATGCCAGCTTCTCCAGTCGGGCGAGGAACGCATCGAGCATCTGGTCGAGCAGCTCCGGGCCGACCTGGTCGCGCACGGACTGGAACATCTGGTCGACCGAGGGGCCGTATTTGATTTCGTAATCGTCGCGGCCAGTGCCGGTGCGCACGGCCAGCGCCATGCCGTTGCCGCCCTCGACCTTGTTGGCGCGGATGGGGATGAAGAAGGCGCCGGGCATCTTGGCGCGGCCACCGCTGCGCTTGACCTTGACCGAGATGCCCGCCTGCTTGCGGCCCTTGGCGATGCCGCGCAGCGGGTCGCCCTTGGCCCGCTTGGCAGCCCGCACCAGCTGGCGGGAGGCGAATCGGGAGAGCAGCACCGGGCGGCGCTCGGCGCGGATGACTGCCTCCGGGTTGCCGCCACGGGTCGCCTTGACGATGCGCAGCTTGTCGCGAATGTAGGTCTCGGGGAGGTTGACCGACTCGCGCATCAGCTTCACCGCCTCGGTGCGGCCCTGCACGGCGGCGGCGTTGACCACGGCGGTGCCGATGGCCTGGAGCTGCGCGGGCAGCTCATGGAAGAAGCTCAGGTCGACGGTGAGGTCGTCTGCTTGGGAAACGGCGCTCATCGCAACACCACCCGCACCACGGCGCCGTCGTCCTTCTCGATCTGGTCCACGGTGTAGGCCTCACCGCGCAGGGTGACCGACTGCCCGCGCGCCACGGCGGGGCACTCGCTCTTGAGCAGGCTCAGCAGGGTGCGGCGCTCGGTGACCTGGTCGAACTCGCCGACCATGGCCACGCCGAACTCGGGGATGCCGCGCACGGTGACGCCGTTCAGCGTCACCTCCTCGGCGAAGGCCCCGAAGGAGGCCTCGGCGGTGATGGCGGCCATGTCCATCAGCCGCCACCGCCGAACTTGGAGGAGACGGACATCAGCGCCGCCACGAGGATGGCGGTAAGACCAAGCATGACCGCCGTGGTAAAGCCCTTGTTGGCCGCCTTGCGCATCATGCGACCGAAGCGCATGTCACTGCGCAGCTCTTCCAGCTGCTCAGGACGGTCAGCATCGATACCCAGGGAATGGAAGAGGTCGTGCTGCGCCTGCTTGGTGGCCATCTGCACGATCTGGTTGGCGTAGCGGCACTGCTCAGGGTTGCACTGCTGCGGGTTGTTGGGGTCGCTCATTGCTCTCTCCTTACTGACGCAGGCGCACGAGGCCGGTGGCGCTCGGGTCCGCAGCCACTGCGGTGGCATGACCGACCAGCGGGTTGGCCCCAGCGGCGTCATCGGTGGTGCACACCTTGGCGGTGTCGTCCCAGTAGATTGCCGCGCCTTCGGTCCACGCCTGGGCGCTCACCTTGGGCAGGGACCAGACACCGACGGTCTGCCCCTCGAAGCTCGCGCCCTCGGCGGCGCTGTGCAGGGCGACGACCAGCAGACCGCCGATGAGGTATGGAGTACCGGAGAGCACCCCGCCCGCCGGGGCAGTGAGGGTGAGTACATTGCCAGGCTGTTGATAGTTGGTAGCCATGGTTGGCTTGCTCCTCTTGAATCAGATGGTGAGGGCGTCCCTGCCCGTGGCAGGCTTAGGCCCCGGCGTTGGTGACCGCGCCGCGGTAGTCGATGGCGCCCACGCCGAAGTCGAGGCGCACCTTGTAGCGCGCACCGTCCACGTCGAAGCCCTGCTGCTGCTCCAGGTAGGGCTCCTGGTTGCCATCGAGGAAGGCCACCTCCAGCACCGGCGCCTCGGCGGGGTCGGCGAAGGTGTAGAAGCGGGTGCCGGTCAGGCGCGGGGTGTCGACGATGTCGCGGTAGAGGCCGCGCACCACGTTGGGCCGGTGCAGCTTGTTGGCGGTCTCCGGGTCGTACTCCGCACCGTTGAGCACGCGCACGGTGGAGCCGCTGCCCATGGGGCCGAGCCAGATGGCGGGGCGCAGGTCGAGGAAGTTGTTGCCGCTCACGTCCTTCTGCTTGGCCATGAGAATGCGGATAGCGTCCACCAGCTCCACGGAGAGGGCACCGGCCCCGCCGATGTTGCCGTGGTCGGCGTGGAACAGCGCCTTACCGTCCTCCAGCAACGGCCCCATGCCGTTGTTCTCGGCTAGGCGGGCGTAGACATGGGCCTCGATGGTGCGCGCAGCGGAGCGGCCCAGCATGTTGGAGAGGCCGATGAAGGCCCCGAGGTCATCGTTGATCACCGCCTGGCGGCTGAGGTTGATGATGTTGCCCACGGTAGCGGCGCTGATGCTGGCCTTCTCGCCGTCGGGGATCGCTTTGTTCTTGAACTCGCCCAGCTCGTTGAGGCCGTCCAGGTTGCCCAGGGAGCCGACGCGGTAGCGGTTGTGCTTGCGGAAGTCGCTCACGCTGCCGATGGCGCAGAAGCGGCTCCAGGTGAGCGAGGCGGTGGCGTAGGCCTGCTGCAGCGTCTTGTGCATCGCCTCCTCCAGCAGCAGCGGGAAGTCGCTGGTGGACTGGGTGAAGGCGTTGGCCACCACCTTGAGCTGGTCCATCCCGGCGCAGCTGACCCCGCCACGCTCCACGCTGGCACGGGCAAGGTCGAGCAGCTTGTGGCCACGGTAGGGGTTCGCGGCGTCCACCTTGTAGCCGGGCACACCGGCACGGGCGAGCAGCGCATCCACGGCGGCGGCGCGCTTGCGGTCGGCCTCCTCCTCGACGATGAAGAGGTTGCCCATCACGGGCGTCGCCCCCTCGGCCAGCTTGGCGAGGATCTTCTCGCCCGCCTGGGCGGCGGTGCAGTCCATATCCTCCAGGCACTCGGTCCGCAGGGTGGCGAGCAGCTCGGTGTGCTTGCTCATCATGTCGAACTTGGCGGCCACGTCCGCGCGGCGCTGCTTCTCCTGGGCGCGGACGCGGGCGGTGATCTGTTCCGGGGTCTCGGCGGCATTCTCTTTGTGCGCTGAGGGCTCTGCCGGGCTGTTGGGCTTGGGCATGGGTGCGGGCTCCTTGTGGGTGGCGGATGCCTGAGTGTTGAAGCGGGGATAGCGGCTGAGGTCGAAGGTCTTCTCCAGGCTCGCGGCCAGCGGCATGGCGGCGGTCACCTCATGCACGAAGCCCTCGGCCAAGGCCTCCTCGGCGGTGTACCAGTGGTCCTCACCATCGGTGAGCAGAGAGAGGATCTCCGCCTGCTCCTTGCCGGTAGCGGTGGCGTAGCTGGTGCTCATCGCCTCGGCGTAGGTGTCGAGCAGGTCGGCGAACTGGCGCATCTCTGCACTGTTGCCGGCGGAGTGGCCCCAGGGGGCGTGGATCATCAACAGGGCGTTGTCGGCCATGCGGATGGAGTCACCGGCCATGGCGATGAGGCTGGCGATGGAGGCGGCGATGGCGTCGATCTCGACGGTGACCGTGGCCGGGTGGCGCTTGATGGCGTTGTAGATGGCGATGCCGTCGGTGACGCTGCCGCCGTGGCTCATGATGCGCACGGTGAGGGTATCTACATCGAGCGCGGCCAGCTCCTTGACGAAGGTCTTGGCCTCGACCGAATCGCCCCACCAGCTCTCGCCGATGTCACCGTAGATGAAGACCTCGGCGCTGCGCGGGTCGGCAGCGGCCTGGATGCGGAAGTTGCTGTGGGTGGGCATGATGACGGCTCCTCATTGACTTGCGAGCAAGTACAACAACAAAGCCTGGAAATAGCTTGGCAAAGGATTTCACTATTTTTCTTCGGCATCGTCGGGCGGTTGTTCAACCGGCGTGCCTTCGGTGGTCCGTTGTGCTGGATTGGAGTCGAAGACGACGCCGCGCTCCTCACACAGATCGCGCCAGGAGGCGCTCTGCTCCAGCACATCGGCGGGGTTGGCGCCGCGCTTGCGGATGATCTCGGTCTCGGAGGCAAAGCCAGCGCGGGCGAGTTTGAGCCAGGCGGTGGCCTCTTTGAGGGGTTCGATCCAGGGCATCTGCTGGCCGATGTACAGAGCGTCTTCGGCGGTAAGTGGAGCAACGTCCGGCGGCCTGGGGACGGCGCCGGAGAGGTCAGCGGCGTCGACGAAGGCTTCCCAGATGGGTTGGACGACAGCACCGACGAATTCGTCGGTGAGGGTGGCGTAGTGCACCCACTGTTCGATCATCTCCTGGCGCTGGGCGGAGTAGTTGCCATCGTAGTCGCGGGAGATAGAGCTGTAGCTGGCACCGACACCGGCGGCCAGGGCCTTGAGCTGGCCTTGGCGGAAGGTGACGAGGTTGGGGTTGGGACGCTTGGAGTCGATGAGGTCGATCTCTTCGCCGACCTGGAGGGTGTCGATGATGACGCCGGGCTCCAGGCTGATCTCGCGCGGGAGGATATGGCCCTCTTCGTCGCGGGGGAGTGAGTCTGGGTCGACGCCGTCGGGGGCGTGACGTTTGACGTAGGCGGTGAGCATGGCGGCGATCTTGGCCGCCACGCGCTCGGACTCTTCGTAGTCTTTGATGTCTTCCAGGCGGGTGATGACGCTGGCGAACTCGGAGACGCCCCGACGCTGGCCGATGCGGTCGGTGCTGGCGATGTGGATGACGCGCTCGGCGGGGATGCGCTTGAGGGCGGTGACGTTGCCGGGGGTGAGGTTGTCGTGCGGGTGGTGCTTGTGCACCCAGTAGGCACGCGGTCGCCCCCAGGCGTTGGCCTCGATACCCTGGACGATGCCCTTGGCGATGTCGGTGAGGGTAAAGGGCACAATGTCGGGCTCGAAGAGTTCCAGGCTGAGAGGGACGCGGGTACCGTGGTCAAGCTGAGGGATGGGGCCGCTGAGGAGTTGGGCGAAGGCCTCGCCGTCACGCAGCCAGGTCTTGCACAGCAGGCGTTGGCAGCGGGCCCAGTGGTGCTGGTGGGTGACCTCGGGGCGGCGCTTCCAGTCGCGCCAGGCCTCGAGTAAGGCCTTGGCGTACTCCTGATGGATGGTGCCGTCGGCACGGCGTGGCTGGGGCTCGATGCCGACGCCACTGGGACCGATGATGTTGTTGACCAGGGTGCGGAGGATGCCACGGGCAATGTCGTGGTTCTGCTCCAGGTGGCGGGCCTGGATGCGCAATGCAACCGCGCCCTGCCCGGCCTGGGTGTTAGGCCCGGCGTTGTCGGTGCGGAACTTGCGCTGGCGCGAAGGTCGCGCAGCCTCGTAGTAGGCGAGCGCGTGGCGGGTCTGTGCCCGCTTGAGCGCGGCCAGCGGTGAGATGTAGGCAATGATGCGGTCGAGACGGTTGGCCCGGGGCTTCTGCTGGCGGGCCATCAGCGGTCGAGCCTCGCCACGGAGTAGCCGAGGCCGCCGACGGTGGGCGTGCCTGCCGTGGCATGGCGCTCGGCCTCTACGCGGCGCTCCCACTCCTGGCGGCCCTTACGGATGTCGGGCAGGTCCGCCCGCACCAGGCGGCGGCCCTCGAAGGTGATCTCCTTACCCTGCAGCAGGGCAGACTCGGCGGCCAGGTACTGGGCGAGCATGGTGGTGGCGTTGGACATGAATAGCGCTCCTCATTGCGTAGAGGAGCAGGCTATGCAAAGAGGCCGGAAATCTCATGGCAGAGGATTTCACTATTTCCGCTGTGATGGGCTGTGGCCGGCGACAACAGGGTGCAGTGGAGCATGGCTATGGGGTGCGCGTATCCAGGGCAGTAGGTGGCCACGGCACACCCTCTGAGCTTGGTGTACCATCACAAACCTCACCCAGCGCGCCCAGCGCCCAGCCGTTGAATCTCAGAGAGGGAAGTCGTGAAAGAGATCGAACACCTGAAGACCATGTGGTCCAAACGCAGCAAGCGGAGTCTGGATCTGATCGTGGACGCCGTGGTCTATGAAGATGGGAAGGGCCGACTGGTGAACCCCCACTGGGCCTACGACGTCACCTACGCCTTCCGCGATGCGCTCGACCTCAAGTTCGAAGAGCGGGTAAAGGAGAAGAAGCCCTACATGACCTGGACCCAAGGCCCCCTGCTGCGCTTCAAGGACTCCGACATCATCCACGCCCGCAACGGCGACAGCGTGCTCCGGGTGAAGTACGCCAACCCCATGGGCTGGGACGACGCGGAAGACGCCATGTACGAAGGCAGCGTCATCTACGAGGAGTACGCCTGCCGGGACGGTGTGCACAGCCTGACCGACGAGGGTAGCCGCACCCAGGTCGAGTTCCTGGCCCGGCTGATCGGCACGGGTGATATCCAGTAGCACGAATGGCGCTAACGTGACATCCTGAAGGGCATGCACTCTAGGTCCACTGTGCGGCGTCAGGGCACATTTCCAGATGATAAGGTGGGAAGAGTAAAGCGACGTGGAACCCAAGCTGGTTACGCCTGGGCTCCACGCCTGAGCAGGAATCGCTCAGTCTACCTGCATCGTCGTTTTCTGCGTTGGCAGCAACAGCAGCAACATTGAGGCTCGGGCCGCTCAGCTTTCGATACAGGCTTAGAACCCCATTTGGCAATGACAGCAACAAGAACTGTCACTGCAAGGGTCAAGAGTACCGAGGATAGACTGCTCTCCCATGCCTCAGGGAGGAGCGCGTGTAGTCTGGTTTCCAGCAAGCTGGCTAACACGTCCGATAGACTATCTCGAACGATGCTGAGTAGGTAATACATGGTGGGACTCCACTGTGTGTGACGAGAGTCCCAACCGTGCTTCACGCGCTGAGACCCTAACTGTTAACTTATGCATTTGATTATTCATAGCGATTACAATTAGTTATGTCTCTGATTATCATGGCGATTACACTGAAATCCGCGTTGCGCGTGAGCTGTATCGTTCTCCTAAAACTGTGAGCTCAAGCGTCATATTATGTCTTCGGGGGACATAATCGTCAAGCGTGCACATACCTGCCGTGATGTGTGCCATCAACATGCGGAACCGGGTGAGTTGCCCCCCGGATTCCACTACGTTCCATCCGGGCTACACCAGCCCCTCACTCGTAGTCCCGCACCCCGACAAACGACGGATGCCTCGGCAGGCAGCCATCGGTGGTGTCGAAGAACGAGAAGGTCACCCGGCTGCCCAGCGCGGGCGGGTTGCCGCGCTCATGGTCGGAGAGCCCGGCGCCGAGCTGGAAGGTCTTGCCCATCCACTCACACACAAAGGCGCCCACCAGCCCGGCGTTACGCCCCAGGCCGTCCTTGTAGCCGACGATCACCGCCTCGTCGGTCTGGAAGCGCTTGAGCTTCAGCAGGTCGGCGCTGCGCTTGTGCTGGTAGGGCGAATCCGCCCGGCGCAGCATCACGCCCTCCCCGCCCTGGGCGAGCACGGTGCGCTCGTACTCCTCCAGGTGCGCCTCGGATTCACAGCGCACATGCTCGACGATGGCGCAGTGGGCCGGGAGGTCCAGCGCCTGCAGGGCGTGCAGGCGGGCGGTGAAGGGTTGGTCGGACACGGTATCGAAGATCATGAAGCGCATCCCGCTCCACTCCCCCTTGCCCGAGCGCACCTTGCCCACGCTCTGCTGGAACTGGCCGCGCCCCTCCCACAGCTCGCCATCCAGCACCACATCCGGTGGCAGCCCGGCGCTGAACCACGCCGGGACCTGCAGGGTGTTGCCGCTACGCGACTTGAACGCCGCCCCATCCCAGACGGCGCGCACGCCGTCCAGCTTCTCACTCATCATCCAGCCCACCGGGTTCTGACCGGCATAGGGTTTTGCAAGCA
>QKED01000022.1 GCA_003252455.1 Gammaproteobacteria bacterium | reverse complement strand
CAAATGCGCTGTCGGAGGGCTTTCTCCCCCTCATCCCCAGCCCTCCTCCCCCAAAGGGAGAAGGGAGCAAAAAGCCCCTCTCCCCTGGAGGGGAGAGGGGTTGGGGTGAGGGGTCGAGCCCTCCGCACCACCCAACTACAAACAGGAGACAACCCCCATGTGGTACTTCACCTGGATCCTCGGCGTCACCCTCGCCGTCAGCCTCGGCATCATCAACGCCCTCTGGCTTGAGAGCGAACCCGACGAGTGCTTCAACGACGACTGACCGCCCACAACCCGTATGACGCATATGACGCCCGCACGTAGCCCGCACGTAGCCCGCACGTAGCCCGCATGTAGCCCGCATGTAGCCCGCATAAGCGATAGCGTCATACGGGGACCCAACTCCGCACCGGCGCCATCAGGTAACCCCAACCGACAACGCACACAAACGAGACACACAATGAAAATCGCCGTCACCAGTCAAAACTTCCGCACCATCACCGGCCACGCCGGTAAGGCGCGCCGCTTTCTCGTCTTCGACACCGAGGCCAACGAGATCGCCCGCATCGATCTGCCCAAAGAGATGAGCTTCCACGAGTGGCACGGCAGCGGCGAGCACCCGGTGGATGTGGTCGACGTGGTCATCACCGCCGGATGCGGCGGCGGCTTCGCCCAACGCCTCCAGTCACGCGGCATCCAGCTGGCCATCACCGAGCTCACCGACCCACGCGAGGCGGTACTCGCCTTCATGGCGGGCAATCTCCCCGGCACCAGCCCGGAGGAGGCGCAGCGCCTGCACGACCTGCAGCACCACGATCACCATCACCACCACTAATGAGCACCCCAGCCACCCCCACCCAAAAACCGGGCCGCTGGCTGTTGCAGCAGGCGCACCCGGTACGCGGCGCGCTGCTGCTCACCCTGCTCGCCGGGTGGGGCGGCTCGCTCGCCTTCATCGCCGCCGCCTGGCTGTTGGCCAGGGCGATCCACGCCGCCTTCATCGAACAGGTTGCGCGTGACACCCTCGCTGCACCACTCATCGGCGCGGCCCTCCTCCTCACCCTGCGCGGCCTGCTCGCCTGGCTGCGCAGCGAGAGCGGCTTTCGCGCCGGGGCCGGGGTGCGCCAACGTCTGCGCACCAGCCTGCTCGACAGCCTCGCCCAGCGCGACCGCCAACAGCGCGCCGCCCTGCCCGCCGCCGCCCTCACCAGCCACTGGATCGAGCAGGTCGAGGCGCTGGACGGCTACTACGCGCGCTACCTGCCGCAGATGGGCCTCGCCCTGCTGGTGCCCCTCTCCATCCTCGTCGTGGTCTTCCCGCTCAACTGGGCCAGTGGGGTGATCCTACTGGTCACTGCACCGCTCATCCCGCTCTTCATGGCCCTGGTGGGCATGGGCGCGGCGGCGCTCAACCGGCAGAACTTCCGCGCCCTCGCCCGCCTCGGCGCCTACTACCAAGACCGCCTGCGCGGCCTCCCGAGCCTGCGCCGCCTCGGTCTCGCCAGCGCCGAGGCCGAAGGCATCGCCCACGCCGCCGAGGGCTTTCGCCAGCGCACCATGGCCGTTCTGCGCATCGCCTTCCTCTCCTCGGCGGTGCTCGAATTCTTCGCTTCGGTGGCCATCGCCGTGCTCGCCGTTTATCTGGGCATGAGCTATCTCGGCTATCTCGACTTCGGCCACTACGGCGCCCCCATCACCTTGGAGACAGGTCTCTTCATCCTGCTCCTCGCCCCCGAGTTCTACCTGCCGCTGCGCGAGCTGGGCGCCTACTACCATGACCGCGCAGCTGCGGTCGGTGCAGCGGAAGAGCTAATGCCGCTGATGAATGCGCCACGGAGGCACGGTGGACACGGAGTTGAACGCGTGGAGGGTGTGCAGGCAGTGAAACTTCAGGGTGTTTCGTTTAGCTATGCGGGTGCCAGCCAAACGGCACTCGATGGCATCGACCTCACGCTCGCCCCCGGTGAGCGCATTGCTGTGGTCGGCGCCAGTGGCGCGGGTAAGAGCACCCTGCTCGGCCTGCTGCTTGGGCAGATCCAGCCTGAGCAGGGGCAACTGCTTTTAGGTGAGCTACCGCTGAGCGAACTCGATCCGCCGAGCTGGCACGCGCAGCTCGGCTGGCTCGGCCAACACCCCTACCTGTTCCACGCCAGCCTGCGCGACAACCTGCTGCTCGCCGCCCCCGGCGCGGACGACGGCGCCCTCTACGCCGCCCTCGCCGAGGCGGGTCTGGGCCAGACCATCGCAGCCCTGCCCCAGGGCCTCGACACGCCCCTCGGCGAGCAGGGCCACGGCCTCTCTGGCGGGCAGCTGCGCCGCCTCGCCCTGGCCCGCGCGCTGTTAAAGCGCCCCTCACTGCTGCTCCTCGACGAACCGAGCGCCGCGCTGGATATCGACAGCGAGGCGGAGCTGGTGGCCGCCCTTTCACGCCTACCCGCCACCACCGGCATGCTCATCCTCACCCACCGCCCGGCCCCACTGACGTTGGCCGAGCGCATCGTCGTGCTGGAGGGTGGACGCATCGTCGCCCAGGGTCAGCGCGAAGAACTGAGCGATCCGGACGCCTCGATCACCCAGGCGCTACACCGCGAGGGTCTTATCCATGCATGACCTGCTCCCCTACCTCAAGCACTACCGCCGCCATCTCGGCTGGGTCGCCCTCGGCGGCCTGCTCGGGCTGCTCACCCTGCTCGCCGGGGTCGGCCTCATCGCCCTCTCCGGCTGGTTTCTCTCGGCAACTGCGTTCGCCGGGCTCACGGTGGTCTCGGCCAAGGCGTTCAACTTCTTCCACCCCGGCGCCATGGTGCGTCTGCTCGCCATCCTGCGTACCGCCGGGCGATACGGCGAGCGCCTCACCACCCACGAGGCGACCTTCCGCCTGCTCGCCGAGCTGCGCGTGCACACCTGGCAGCGGCTGTTGCCGCTCGCCCCCAGCCAGCTGCTACGCGAGCGCGGCGGCGAGCTGCTCGGGCGCCTCACCAGCGACATCGACGCGCTGGACAACCTCTACCTGCGCCTACTCCAGCCGCTGGGCCTGGCCCTGGTCGGCGGGATGATCCTGAGCCTCGCCCTCACCTGGCTCGACCCGCAGCTCGCGCTCATCGCCGGTGGCGGCTACCTGCTCACGGCGATCGCCTCGGCGCTAGTGAGCCTGCGCGGCAATCGTGCCGGTGCCGCCCAGACCCACGCCATCGCCGCCCTGCGTGGACGCCTGCTGGCAGGCTGGGAGGGGTTCGACGAACTCCAGGTCTACGGTGCCTGGCAGCGCCACACGGCGGCGCTGCACGCGGAGCAGCAGCAACTGCTCGACGCCCAGGGCCGTGAGTGCCGCCTGGCCGGGGCCGCCACCGCGCTCATCGGCGCAGGTGCGGCGATCACCAGCCTCGGCGCCCTCTGGCACGCGCTGGGGCTGTGGCAGAGCGGCACCCTCGATGGCCCCTTCCTCGCCCTGGTCGGCCTCGGCACCCTGGCGGCGTTCGAGGCGCTCGGTCCGCTGGTGAACGCCTTCGCCGCCTATGGTCGCAGCCACGCGGCGGCGCAGCGCCTCAACGCCCTCTGCGACCAGCCCCCGACGGTGAGCTTCCCCAGCCAAGGGGCACGCCCGATGGATAGCCGCCTTCTCCTCGAAAAGGTCCAGCTGCGCCACGGCGACAGCGCCCCCTTGTTCGCCCCGTTCGACCTCGACCTCGTCCCCGGTGAGCGCGTCGCCCTCGCCGGGCCCAGCGGCAGCGGCAAGAGCAGCCTGCTCGCCGCCCTGGTGCGCGACCTCGACCCGAGCGGCGGGCGCATCACCCTCGGCGGCCTGCGCCTCAATCAGCTCGACGAGGCGACGCTGCGCAGCCACATCGCCCTGCTCACCCAGCAGGAGCCGCTCTTCGCCGCGAGCCTGCGCGACAACCTACTGCTCACGCGTCCTAACTTGCCGGACGAACAACTCCTGAAGCTGCTCGACGCCCTCGGCCTCGGCGCCTGGCTCGCCAACCTGCCCGACGGCCTCGACACCTGGCTCGGCCACCAGGGCGAGCGCCTCTCCGGCGGTCAGGCACGACGCATCGCCCTCGGGCGTCTGCTCCTCTCACCGGCGCCGATCCTGCTGCTCGACGAGCCCACCGAGGGGCTCGATAGGCGCACGCGCAACCAGCTCTGGGCCGCCATCGAGCCCTGGCTCGCCGGGCGCAGCCTCATCGTCGCCAGCCATCAGGCGGACGACTGGGCCGCCTGCACGCGCACGCTGCGCCTCGCCCCCGCACACACCGCATCTATACCGACCTAGGAGACCCCCATGCCCTCCCGCCTCCCCCCCACCGGCGTGCTGCTCCTCGCCCTGCTCTGGTTAAGTCCAGCGCTGGCGAGCACAACCGCCGACCTCGACGTGGACATGAACTACCGCCTTGACACCCTGGTGGAGCAGCCCACCTCGGGCCGCCCCGGCCACAGCACCGCCGATCACAGCAAGTTCACCCAGCTGCAAGGGCCCTTCGCCGACGGCCCGGCGGTGACCAAGGCGTGCCTCGAATGCCACACCGAGGCGGGCCACCAGTTCCAGCAGAACATCCACTGGACCTGGAGCACGGTCAACGAGAAGACCGGCCAGCAGCTCGGCAAACGCCACTTGGTGAATAACTTCTGCACCAACGCGCGCGGCAACGAGGGGATGTGCGCCCAGTGCCACGCCGGTTACGGCTGGAAGGACGACAACTTCGACTTCACCGACCAGAGCAAGATCGACTGCGTGGTCTGCCACGACCGCACCGGCACCTACTACAAGACGCCCACTAGCGGCGGCAACAAGGCCTGCTCGGTGATGTTCGAGGGCAAGCAGCCGATCCAGTGGGAGAAGGTGGCGCAGAGCGTCGGCCTGCCGGGGCGCGAGAACTGCGGCGGCTGCCACTTCTACGGTGGCGGCGGCGACGGCGTGAAGCACGGCGACCTCGACTCCTCGCTGATCCACCCGGACCACGCCCTCGACGTACACATGGACGAGAAGGGGCTCGGCTTCGCCTGCACCGAGTGCCACGTCACCACCGAACACGTCTGGGCCGGTAGCCGCTACCAGATGGACGCGCGCGACCTGCTCGAAGGGCACAAGCCGGGCCAGGCACGCGACGCCGCCAGCTGTGAGTCGTGCCACAGCACCGCGCCCCACGCCAACAACAGCATCGAGGGGATCAAGCTCAACGACCACGTCAAGCGCGTCGCGTGCCAGACCTGCCACATCCCCGAGTACGCCCGTGGCGGTGTCGCCACCAAGGTGGATTGGGACTGGCGCACCGCTGGGCGCCTGCGCGACGGCGAGGGCTACAAGGAGAAGGGCTACACCCAGGGCAACGGCGAACACCGCGCCACCTACAAGTCGATCAAGGGCAGCTTCGTCTACGGCGAGAACCTGCAACCGGAGTACGGCTGGTTCAACGGCGAGATGCTCTACACCACCATCGACACCGTCTTCGACCCCACCCAGGCGCCCATCGCCATCAACCAGTACCAGGGCGAGGCGAGCGACCCCGAGGCGCGCATCTGGCCGTTCAAGCCGATGCATACGGTGCAGCCGTTCGACAAAGGCAACAACACCCTGGTCTACATGCACCTGTGGGGCGACGACGCCGACGCCTTCTGGGGCAACTACAACTTCGAGCGCGCCATCGCGCGTGGCATGAGCGACGCCGGGCTGCCCTACAGCGGCGAGCACGGCTTCGTCGAGACAGTCTCCTACTGGCCCATCACCCACATGGTGGCCCCGTCCGAGCAGGCCCTCGAATGCCAGGAGTGCCATGCCAAGGATGGGCGCCTCGGCGCGCTGCCCGGCGTCTACCTACCCGGCCGCGACAGCCCCAAGTGGCTCGACCTCTTCGGCCTCGCCCTCATCGCCGCCACCCTCCTCGGCGTGCTCGGTCACGCCCTCATTCGCCTCATCGCCCGCAACCGGAGAGCCCACTCATGAGCAAGCGTCGCGTCCTCATCTTCACCCGCTTCGAGCGCCTCTGGCACTGGTCGCAGATGGCCCTGATCATGACCCTGCTGGTCACCGGCTTCGCCGTGCACGGCTTGCACCAGGCCATCGGCTTCGAGGTGGCGGTCACCTGGCACACCGCCGCCGCGCTGGCGCTGCTGCTGCTCTGGGCCTTTGCCACCTTCTGGCTCTTCACCACCGGCACCTGGCGCCACTTTCTGCCCACGCAAAAGGGGCTCTGGAGCGTGGCGCGCTACTACGCCTTCGGCATCTTCAAGGGCGAACACCACCCCTACAAGAAGCTCTACCGGCGCAAGCACAATCCGCTCCAGGCGCTCGCCTACCTCGGCCTCAAGGTGGTGCTCTTCCCCGCCATCTGGATCAGCGGCCTGCTCTACTTAGGCTACGGCCTCTGGGGCGGCGCGGGGAGCAGCGAGAGCCTGATGTGGATCGCCGTGGTGCACACCGCGGCGGCCTTCGCCATCCTCGCCTTCGTCATCACCCACGTCTACCTGCTGACCACCGGCCACTCCTTCCGCGAGCATGTGATGCCGATGGTCAACGGCTTCGACGAGGTGGAGCTGACCCCGGAGGAGGAGGCCTATCTGGAGCACGACGAGCCGGGCAAGATCCGCTGATGGGAGGGGCCTCAATGTCGGGTTACGCTTCGCCAACCCGACCTACGGAATTGGTCATGACGTAGGTCGGGTTAGTGGCGCATACACGGGGCTCTATGCGTGCACCACACACAGCGCGCCACGTAACCCGACAGGCCCATTGCCGTCCACCCACCCAGCAATGATCTGCTTCTAGCCGGACCCGGTGGAGTGGACAACGAGTTGCACGGGTGTGCAACACCCGTCCGGCCAAGCTTAACTTAACGGCAGTGACGCGGAGCGTGGGAAAATGGCAGCACGTAGTCAAACATAGACTTACGCTAAGCTAAATCGACCTACAGACTATTAACTTTTTCGATACTCAAGGAGTGACCTTGCCTGACAACTTCACAAAACTCAACTTTTAGAACACCCGCCAACTTCATAACATCAGAGTATTTTTTCTGATCATCCTTTAGTCTATATCCTGCAATGATTCTCTTAGGTGCCAGATATCGACTAGCATCATACGACTCACCATCCACCGACGGGGATTTCGGCTCTACAATCTTTATGATTCTAACCTCCTTCTGGTAAGCCCAATCAATATTTTTTGTCGTCAAAACTCTAGTCAAAACTTCATGCGGAAAGAGAAGCAGCTCCATGGGAAATGGTTGATAGTTATTCGCTGAGTAGTTCACCTGAAAAAGCTCGCCCACATACTTGTCGCTAACAATATTATATTCAACACAAAACCCTTTGTGATTATCCCCTCAGGCATCCCCTCATATTTTCAAATAATGCCAAAAATTTGCTTATAGACGGTCTGGGCTGAGATAAGCTCTGAGAATTTCTCCATCAGGGCCGTAACCACTCCTCCGGCATTCTCGGGATCTTGTCGTACAGCATGCAGCCTTGATTGAACAGTGAGTGCGTCCGGTGCTTGACCGTGTTGGCCTTC
>QKED01000048.1 GCA_003252455.1 Gammaproteobacteria bacterium | reverse complement strand
CGAAACTCCCATCCCCATCCTGATCGATCAGGTAGTAGGGCGGCCCCTTGTCGGGGGTAATGCGCAGCATGTAGACCATGCCGTTGCGCATGAAGCGCTCCACCTTCGCCCCCTTCACCTGCTCGACACTGTGACCATCGCCCTGGATCTGCACCGGCTCGGCCTCCTCGGGCAGTGCGGGCGGTAGCGGCATGGGGGCACTCGCCTCGGGGGCATCGGCGTGGTGCGGGGGTGGCAGAGGCTCCCCCTCGCTGGCCTGGGCGGCACTGACGACGAGGGTGCTGAGGAGGAGGGCGATCGCGCTAAGCTGCATGGTGGCTCCGATCAGAGGTCGAGGATGATGGCCTGGTCTTCGGCCGAGGGCTCGAAACCGCAGTGCTCGTAGTAGTTGAAGATGCGCGTCACCACCTCTTCCGGGTCGTCGACGATCTGGAACAGCTCCAGGTCGTCGGGGCTGATGGTCCCCTCGGCCACCATACTCGCCTTGATCCAGTCGATGAGACCGGCCCAGAAGGGCTCGTGCACCAAGATGATGGGGATGCGCGGCGCCTTGCCGGTCTGGATCAGGGTGAGGATCTCCGCCAGCTCGTCGAGCGTGCCGAAGCCACCGGGCAGCACCACATAGGCGCTGGCATATTTAACGAACATCACCTTGCGCGAGAAGAAGTGGCGGAAGGTGAGACGGATGTCCTGATAGGGGTTACCGGCCTGCTCCATCGGTAGCTGGATGTTGAGGCCGATGGAGGGGGACTTGCCGTGGTAGGCACCCTTGTTGCCCGCCTCCATGATGCCGGGACCACCGCCGGTGACCACGGAAAAGCCCGCGTTGGAGAGGCGCAGGGCGATCTCCTCGGCCAGCTTGTAGTAGGGGTGGTCCGGCTTGAAGCGCGCCGAGCCGAAGATGCTCACCGAGGGGCGGATCTCCGCCAGCCGCTCGAACCCCTCGACGAATTCGGCCATGATCTGGAAGATGCGCCACGACTCGCGGTTGAGCATCGACTCGTGGATGGGGGAGATGGAGGGGCGTTTCGGGCGTTCGGGCTGGTCTGCCATGGGCTCGGCTCTGCGCTGGGATGGGCTGGGGCGAGGCCTGGTGGGGGCGTCCGCCGCGTGCGGGTGTGGGCCATTTTAGACATAATGCCGGCAAACGGAAAAGCATCCCGCCCCGGCGAATCGAGACCCTACCCCATGAGTGATACCCCCCCGCTGATCCTGGTCGACGGCTCCTCCTACCTCTACCGCGCCTTCCACGCCTACCCCAACCTGAGCAACTCCAAGGGCCAACCGACCGGCGCGATCCACGGGGTGGCCAACATGCTGCGTGCCCTGCTGCGCCAGTATGCGCCCGACCACATGGCGGTGGTCTTCGACGCCAAGGGCAAGACCTTCCGTGACGACCTGTTCGACCAATACAAGGCCCACCGCCCGCCCATGCCCGACGAGCTGCGCAGCCAGATCGAGCCGCTGCACACCCTGGTGCGCGCCCTCGGCCTGCCGCTGTTGATGGTCGAGGGGGTCGAGGCGGACGATGTCATCGGCACCCTCGCCACCCAGGCCGCCGCGCAGGGGCGCGAGGTGCTCATCTCCACCGGCGATAAGGACATGGCCCAGTTGGTCGACGCCCACGTCACCCTGCTCAACACCATGACCGACACGCGCATGGACCCCGCCGGGGTAGTCGAGAAGTTCGGCGTGCCCCCCGAGCGCATCATCGACTACCTCGCCCTTATCGGCGACACGGTGGACAACGTCCCCGGCGTGCCCAAGGTCGGCCCCAAGACCGCCGTGAAATGGCTCAGCGAGTACGGCGACCTCGACGCCATCATGGCCAACGCCGACGCCATCAAAGGCAAGGTGGGCGAGAACCTGCGCGAGAGCCTGGAGCAGCTTCCGCTCTCGCGCACACTGGTCACCATCAAGCTCGACGTACCCCTCGACCAGGGCCCCAACGACCTCGCCCTGGCCCAGCCCGACCGCGACACGCTCCGCCAGCTCTACACCGAGCTGGAGTTCAAGAGCTGGCTCGCCGAACTGCTCGACGGCGAAGGGGCCGAGGAAGCCGTCGCCGAACAGGCCCACGCCCCCGAGCACGAAACGAGCTACGAAACGATATTCGACAACGAGGCCCTGGAGCGCTGGATCGCCCGCCTAGAGGCCGCCGAGCTCTACGCCATCGACACCGAGACCACCAGCCTCGACTACATGCAGGCCGAGTTGGTGGGGATCTCCTTCGCCGACGCCCCCGGCCAGGCCGCCTACTTGCCGCTCGGCCACAGCTACACCGGCGCCCCGGACCAGCTCGACCGCGACGCCACCCTCGCCCGCCTCAAGCCGCTGCTCGAAGACGAGACCAAGAAGAAGGTCGGCCAGCACCTCAAGTACGACGCCAACGTCCTCGCCCGTTACGGCATCGACCTGCGCGGCGTGGCCCACGACACCATGCTCCAGTCCTACGTGCTCGACTCCACCGCCAGCCGCCACGACATGGACTCCCTGGCGCTCAAATACCTCGGCCACAAGTGCGTCAGCTTCGAAGACGTAGCCGGTAAAGGCGCCAAACAGATCTCCTTCGACCAGGTCGCCATCGAAGAGGCCGCGCACTATGCGGCGGAGGATGCCGATATCACCCTGCGCCTGCACCAGGTGCTCTGGCCCAAACTGGAGGCCGAGCCCGCCCTCGCCGCGCTCTACCAGGATCTCGAACTCCCCCTAGCACGCATCCTCGGCAAGATCGAACGCACCGGCGTACTGGTCGACCGCGACATGCTCCGCACCCAGTCCGGCGAGCTGGCCGTGCGCATCCAGGAGCTGGAGCAGGAGGCCTACCGCGTCGCCGACCAGCCCTTCAACCTCGGCTCACCCAAGCAGATCCAGGCGATCCTGTTCGAGCAGATGCAGCTGCCGGTGATCGCCAAGACCCCCAAGGGCCAACCCTCCACCGCCGAAAACGTGCTCCAGGATCTGGCCCTCGACTACGAGCTGCCGCGCCTGATCCTCGAACACCGCGCCATGGCCAAGCTCAAATCCACCTACACCGACAAACTGCCGGAGATGATCGATCGCCACACCGGGCGCGTACACACCTCCTACCACCAGGCGGTGGCCGCCACCGGGCGCCTCTCCTCGTCGGACCCCAACCTGCAAAACATCCCGGTGAAGAGCGCCGAAGGTCGCCGCATCCGCCAGGCCTTCATCGCCCCCGAGGGCCAGCGCCTGCTGGCCGCCGACTACTCGCAGATCGAGCTGCGCATCATGGCGCACCTCTCGGCCGACGCAGGCCTGCTCGCCGCCTTCAACGCCGGGCAAGACGTCCACCGCGCCACCGCCGCCGAGGTCTTCGCCACCGCCCCGGACCAGGTCACCAGCGAACAGCGCCGCAGCGCCAAGGCGATCAACTTCGGCCTCATCTACGGCATGTCCGCCTTCGGCCTGGCCAAACAACTCGGCATCGACCGCATGGCCGCCCAGGAGTACGTCAACCTCTACTTCGCCCGCTACCCCGGCGTGAAGGCCTACATGGACCAGACCCGCGACAAGGCCCGCGAACAGGGCTACGTCGAGACGATCTTCGGTCGCCGCCTCTACCTGCCCGAGATCAACACCCGCAACGCCCAGCGCCGTCAATACGCCGAGCGCACCGCCATCAACGCCCCCATGCAGGGCAGCGCCGCCGACATCATCAAACGCGCCATGCTCGCCGTCGACGCCTGGCTCAGCGAGAGCGGCGAACCCGCGCGGATGATCATGCAGGTGCACGACGAACTGGTGCTGGAGGTGGTGGACGACGAGACCCAGGCCGAGGCGATCAAGGCCCGCATCATCGAACTGATGCAGGGCGCTGCTGGGTTGAGCGTGCCGCTGCTGGTCGAGGCGCAGTTCGGCAGCAACTGGGAACAGGCACACTGATTACCGACACGCTAACGCAATCAAATCTCACAGAGGCGGCTTAATCTTCACAAATCACCCCAACTTTCATCGCTAAATACCTAAATTTTGTGCGCTTGAGTGCTATCTGACCTCATCCTCTTCGATATACTGAGGGTTGCCTGTGCGCCCTCCCCCCGCGTCCCCTCCGCGGCGGTGGCGCGTACCTCGATACATAAGATGAAGTGCAGGACCACCCCTATGCCCATGAAAGCCCTCTCCCTGCCGGTGCACTTGCCCACCCTCGCCCTGGTCACCGCCATCCTCGCCGGTTGTAGCGGCGGTGCCAGCGACACCAGCTCGGGTAGCGACGGTGGCGGCACCGCCACCGACCTCCCCAACATCACCGTCACCGGCACCAGCCTGGCGGAGGGCAATAGCGGTACCCGTAACCTCATCGTCACCTTCACCCTCGACCAGGTGCTGACCAAGGATGTCTCGGTGGCCTACACCACCGTCGACGGCACCGCCAAGGCAGGCAGCGACTACACCGCCGTCTCGGGCACCGCCACGGTGCAGAAAGGCAATCTGGTGCGCAGTATCTCCATCCCGATCAAGGGTGACACCCGCTTCGAGGCCGACGAGGTACTCTACCTCGACCTGAGCGACGCCACCGGCGTGGAGCTGACCCAGGCGCGCGTGCCGCTGACCATCGAGAACGACGACACCCTGCGCATCAGCGCCGCGCCGCAGAGCATGGTGGAGGGGGCCAGCGGCAGCCAGAGCCTGCACTTTACCGTCGGCCTCTCCCAGGCACTCGAAGAGCCGATCACCATCAGCTACCTGACGCGCAACCTCACCGCCAGCGCTGGCAGCGACTACCAAGCGGCCAGCGGTACCCTCACCTTCGCCGCTGGCGAGACCAGCAAGGGGCTCGACATCACGCTGTTCGGCGACGTGGTGGTGGAGCTGGACGAGAGCTTCGAGCTGGTGCTGAGCGGTCCGAGCGGCCTCGACGTCACCGGCCTGACCACCACCGGCACGCTGATCAACGACGACCTCGCCCTCATCAGCATCTCCCCCGCCGGGGTCAACGAGGGCAACAGCGGCACCACCGACCTGGCCTTCAGCGTGCGCCTCGACCACGCCGTACCGAGTGAGGTGTTGGTGGACTACACCACGGTGGAGGGCACCGCCACCCCCGGTGAGGACTACCAGCACACCAGCGGTACCCTCACCTTCCCCGCCAAGGTGACCAGCGCCACCATCCCGGTGACCCTGTTCGGCGACACCCTGACCGAGAACTCCGAGACCTTCACCGTCGTGCTGAGCAACCCGCGCGGCGCCTCGCTCGGCACCGCCAGCGCCATCGGCACCATCGGTAACGACGACCGCCCGCGCCTCTCGGTACGAGATGCCGCCCTGGTGGAGGGCAACAGCGGCAGCCGCGAGATGCAATTCACCGTGTTCCTCGACCAGCTGGCCAAGGAGGAGGTGACCGTGGAGTACGCCACCGCCGACCTGGCCAGCGCCGACGCGGCCCGTGCCGGCAGTGACTATACCGCCGTGGCCGGGCGCCTCACCTTCCCCGCCGGCACCCTCACCCAGTTGGTGCGCGTACCGGTCTTCGGCGACACCCTGGTGGAGCTCGATGAACGCTTCTACGTCACCCTGAGCAACCCCGTGGGTGCCCTCATCGACGTGGCCAACGGCGTCGGCACCCTGCGCAACGACGACCTGCTGACCCTCACCCTGCAAGATGGCCAGACGGTGGAGGGCGACAGCGGCGTGCAGCTGCTCACCTTCACCGCGCTGCTCGACCAGCCCCCGGTGGCCCCGGTCAGCTTCGGCTACACCAGCCTGGACGGCAGCGCCACCACCGCCGATGGCGACTACAACGCCGTCAACGTCACCAGCGTACAGATCCCCGTCGGACAACAGAGCATCCAGCTCAGCGTCGAGATCAACGGCGACAACCGCTACGAGTTGGACGAGACCTTGGGGTTGCAGATCACCAATCTGCTCGGTGCCGAACCGGGCCGCGTCACCGCCACGGGGACCGTGCGCGACGACGACCCGCCGGTACTCAGTGTCGCCGACCTGTCGATCAACGAGGGTAGCAGTGGCCCGCACCAGGGCAACTTCACCCTCACCCTCGACACCCCCGCACTCGCCCCGGTGAGCGTCGACTACCAACTGGTACACGGCACCACCGACGACGATGACCTGACCCTGACCAGCGGCACCCTCACCTTCGGCACCGGCGAGAGTCGTCTCGATCTCCCCTTCAGCGTGCAGGGCGACACCCGCGTCGAGGGCGACGAGCACTTCACCCTGGCGCTGAGCAATGCCCAGGGCATCGACCTGGTGGACGCCAGTGCCACCGTCACCCTCATCGACGACGATCAGGCCACCCTCAGCGTGGCCGATGCCGCCGCCGACGAGGCCAGCGGCACCCTCACCTTCACCCTCAGCCTCGACCAGGCCGCGCTCGGCGAGGTGGTGGTCGACTACACCACTCAGGACGCCCCTCTCGGCAACCCGGCCCTGGCCGGTAGCGACTACGGCGCCACCAGTGGCCAAGTGCGCTTCGCCCCCGGCGAGCTCGTCAAGCAGGTCAGTGTCTCCCTCAACGACGACAACGTCATCGAACGCGACGAGGCGTTCGAGCTACAGCTCGGCAACCTCAGCGGCGCCCTGCCCGGCGACATGCTCGCGGTCGGCACCCTGCGCAATGACGACTACGCCCTGCTCAGCATCGGCGACCTCGAAGAGACCGAGGGCGAGATCAACCGAGCCATCACCTTCACCGTCGACCTCGACCGCCCGACCCTCGACCCGGTCAGCTTCAACTGGACGACGCTGGGTGACAGCGCCCTCGCCCCCGGGGATTTCACCGCCGCCAACGGCCAGGTGGTGATCCCCGCCGGACAGCAGCAGGCGCAGATCAATGTGGTGCTGGTGGGGGACGACCGCGTCGAACCCGACGAGCAGTTCATCCTACGTCTGACCAGCCTGGTCGGGGCACAGATCGCCACCGACCTCGACGCCGTGGCGCTGATCCACGACAACGACCACCCGACCCTGGTACTCGGCACGCAGAACTTGGTCGAGGGCGACGCGAGCAACAGCGTCACCTACGGTCTCACCCTCGACCAGATCCCGCTGGCACCGGTGAGCCTGCGCCTCACCACCCTCGACGGCAGCGCCGTGGCCGGCAGCGACTTCCAGGCGCTCGACCAGCAGGTCACCTTCGGGGTGGGCGAGATGAGCAAAAGTGTCCAGCTCACCCTACTCGGCGACACCGAGGTGGAGCGCGACGAGTCGTTCTTCATCCAGGCCAGCGAGGTGCAGGGGGCCAATCCACCCGCCAACAACGCCCAACTGGTGATCTTCAACGACGACGTGGCCCGCGTGCAGACCCACTCGGTGACCCTCGCCGAGGGCACCGACCCCCTGCAACCCACCGCACTGACCTTCACCGTCACCCTCGACCGTCCGGCCCTCGACACCGTGACCGTCAACTACTCCACGCAGAACGGCACCGCCCTCGCCGGGCAGGACTACACCGGCGCCGCCGGGCTCATCACCTTCGCCGCCGGCGAGGTGACTAAGGAGGTGGTGATACAGGTGCTGGCCGATGCCGTGGCCGAGCTGGACGAGAGCTTCGGCTTCAAGCTCAGCGGCGCCACTGGCGCGATCATCGACCCGGCCAGCACCAGCGTCACCGCCACCCTGAGCGACGACGACCCGGTGCACATCAGCACCGCCGACAGTCAGGCGCAGGAGGGCGACGCCAGCAACGGCAGCCTCACCTTCACGATCACCCTGGACCAGCCCACCCCCGCCCCGCTCACCCTCGACTATGCCGTCGCCGGGGCCGACGGCGCCAACGGCGCCACCGCCGGGGTCGACTTCACCGCCATCTCCGGCCAGGTGACCCTCCCCACCGGGGCCGACCACTTCAACATCAGCGTGCCGCTGCTCGGCGACACCACGGTGGAGGGCGACGAGCGGATCACCTTCAGCCTGAGCAATCCGAGCCATGGCGTCCTCGATATGGCCAGCGCCACCGGTACCATCCTCAACGACGACCAGGCACAGCTGCTGGTGAGCGACGTCACCGTCGCCGAGGGCGACAGCAACAACACCCTCAACCTCACCCTGCGCCTCGACCGCCCCACCATCACCCCGGTGACGCTGCACTACACCACCCAGGACGGCACCGCCCTGGCGGGTGAGGACTACAGCCTGATGGCCGGCGACCTCACCTTCAACGTCGGTCAGACCGAGCAGACCCTCAACCTCACCCTGCTCGGTGACACTAAGGTGGAGCACGACGAGCGCCTGACCCTGGAGGTGAGCAACCTGGTGGGCGCCGGCAGCAGTGACCTGAGTGGCCTCATCACCCTGAGCAACGACGACCTGCCGCAGGCGACCCTCAGCGCCGCCCAGGTGGACGAGGGCAACAGTGGCAGCGCCACCCTCACCTTCCAGGTGAGCCTCGACCAACCCGCCGCCGACCCGGTGAGCGTGCACTACAGCACCGCCGACATCACCGCGCTGGCGGGTGAGGATTACCAGGCCACCAGCGGCACCCTCACCTTCAACGAGGGTGACCAGAGCAAGGGCATCGACGTCACCTACCTGGGTGACACCAAGGTGGAGCACAACGAGAGCTTCAGTCTGCTGCTCGATACACCGCAGGGGATGACGCTGGCCAACAACAGCGTCAGCGGCACCCTGCGCAACGACGACCTGCCGGTGGTCACCCTCACCGGCGCCAACCTGGTGGAGGGTAACGAGGGTGACCAGACCCTGGAGTTCCTCGTGCGTCTCGACCAGGCGCCGGTCACCGGCCTGAGCGTCGACTACATGACCAGCAATGGCACCGCGAGCTCCGGCAGCGACTATGTCTTCGCCAGCGGCACCCTGCTGTTCGCCGCCGGTGAGACGGCCAAGACCATCCCGGTGACCATCCACGGTGACACCCGTGTAGAGACCGACGAGACCTTCACCCTGACGTTGGACAACCTCGACCCGACGCAGGGCCGCTTCAACATCAGTCAGGCCAGCGCGACCATCGTCAACGACGACCACCTCACCCTCAGCGTCACCCAGGACGCCTCGGTGAACGAGGGCGACAGCGGCACGACCCTGCTCAACTTCAACGTCACGTTGAACGACTACCCACTCGCCCCGGTGACCGCCACCTACTCCGTCTCCCCCGGCACCGCCAGCGCCTCCAGCGACTTCACCGCCGTCACCCAGGGGAGCTTCACCATCGACACCAACAACCTGAGCCACACGGTGCAGGTGAGCGTGAACGGCGATACCGTGGTGGAGCGCGACGAGACCCTGGTCTTCACCATCCTCAGCGTCGACGGCGCCTACACCGGCATAACCCAGGCCAACGGCACCATCCTCAACGACGACATCCCGCAGGTGAGCGTCAGCGGCAGTGAGACCAACGAAGAGGACAGCGGCAGCAAGTCGGCCTACTTCACCGTCAACCTCGACCGCCGCGCCCTCGATACGGTCTATGTGGAGTACGCCACCAGCGACCTGGACGCCAGCGCCGGCAGCGACTACACCGCCACCAGCGGCACCCTGGCGTTCCTCCCCGGCACCACCCAGATGCAGGTACCGGTGAGCATCCTCGGCGACACCACGGTGGAGCACGACGAGGCCCTGCTCCTCACGCTGAGTAACCCCCAGGGGTTGGAGATCGACACCGGTAACGCCGGTCTACTGATCCTCAACGACGACAGCGCGGTCATCTCGGTGGCCGACACCAGCGGCGCCGAGGGGGCCAGCGACCACAACATCAACTTCACCGTCAGCCTCGACCAGCCCGGGGTGGAGGCGATCAGCTTCCACTACGCCACCGCCGACGACAGCGCCACCACCGCCGACAACGACTACCTGGCCGCCAGCGGCGATGTAACCATCCCGGCGGGCACGGCCAGCATCACCGTACCGGTGATGGTACGCGGTGACGGCACGGTGGAGCACGACGAGCGCTTCAGCCTCACCCTGAGCAACATCGTCGGCGCCAGCAGCGGCGACCTGAGCGCCTTCGCCACCCTGCAAAACGACGACACCGCCGTGCTCACCCTGAGTGGGGCCCAGGCCTACGAGGGCGACAGCGGTGACACCACCCTGAGCTTCGCCCTGCTCCTCGACCAGCCGAGCGTGGCCGACATCAGTGTCGACTACACCAGCCTCGACATCACCGCTGGCAGCGCCGACTACAGCGCCACCAGCGGCTCGCTCACCTTCGCCCCGGGCGAGACCAGCAAACAGATCGACGTCGCCCTGCACGGCGATACCGATTACGAGGCCGACGAGACCTTCCGCATCACCCTGAGCGGGCTGCAGGGGGCCAACATCGGCAGCGGCGGACTGAGTGCCACCGGGACCCTGCTCAACGACGACGCCCCACGCCTGACCCTGGACGACGCCCAGGTGCTGGAGGGCGACAGCGGTACCCAGGCGCTACTGTTCCAGGTCACCCTGCAGGGGCCGGCCCACACCGACACCCAGGTCGACTACCTCAGCAGCGATCGCACCGCCAGCGCCACCGACGACTACCAGGCGGTCAACAGCACGCTGTTCATCCCCAAGGGCGAGACCCACGCCCAGGTGAGCATCTTGGTCAACGGCGACACCAACGCCGAGGGTGACGAGACCCTGACCCTGACCCTGAGCAACCCCAGCGGCCTGATCCTCGACAACAGCGAGGCGCTCGGAACCCTGTTCACCGACGACCTCTTCCACACCCTCAACGACACCGGTATCGGCTGGGGCGGCGCAGCGCTGGACGGTAACAACAGCGACTGCAGCGGCGCCTACCCCGCCGAGCAGGACTGCGGCAACGGCCGCGACGCCGAGGGCGACAGCAGCGAAGACGGCAACCAGGGCTTCGCCTTCACCAAGCTCGACACCAACGGTGACCCGCTACCGGCCAGCAGCGGCAACTGGGCCTGCGTGCGTGACAACGTCACCGGTCTAGTGTGGGAGGCCAAGCAGGGGGGCAACGGCATCACCGGCGACGAGGGGCTGCACGACAGCGACGACCTCTTCAGTTGGTATGACAGCGACCCGACCACCAACGGCGGCGACAGCGGCATCACCGACACCCTCGGCGATGTCTGCTACGGCTACCTCAGCGGCGCCGACTACTGCAACACCGAGGCGTTCGTCGCCCGGGTCAACACTGTCGGCCTGTGCGGTGCAAACGACTGGCGTCTGCCGACCCTGGTGGAGCTACACGGCCTCGCCGACCTCGGCATGCGCGAGCCGGCCATCGACAGCCTCTGGTTCCCCAGCACCGTCTCCGGGGTCTACTGGAGCAGTGTACCCAAGGCCAGCGCGCCGCAGCTCTACAGCTGGGGCCTCGATTTCGGCGACGGTAGCACAAAAACCGATCTCAACCGCGTCACCGGCCACGCCGTGCGCCTCGTGCGGGAGGCGCAGTGAGCGCCGCCGCCCCCATCAGGAGAGTGAACATGCACAGCACCGTCCGCATCCTCTGCCTCGTCGCTGGCCTGCACACAGGCACCGCGCTGGCGCAGAGCTGTGTCAGCAGCAGCCCGACCACCACCCCGCTGAGCGACTTCACCATCAGCGGCGACAGCGCCACCCACAACGCCACCGGTCTCACCTGGAAGCGTTGCCTGGTGGGCCAGACCTTCAGTGACGGCGGCACCCCGGATGTCTACACCGACGACACCTGCACACCCGGCCTCACCTCACTGCAGTGGGAGTACGCCCTGCAACTCAGCGAGCTGACCCCTGGCTGGCGTCTACCCAATGCCAAGGAGCTGGCCGCCCTGGTGGAGTACAGCTGCTCCAGCCCCGCGTTCAACACCACGGTCTTCCCCGGGCTCGGCTCCGTCAATCTCTGGACCAGCTCACCGGTGGCGGGGCAGCCGACCCAGGCCTGGGTCCTCTACACCGGCGACGGCCACCTGCTGGCAAACAATCGCGCGAACTATTTGTACATCCGACTGGTCAGTCAGTAATCACGCTTCCCAAGGAGAAGAAGGTCCCCATGCGTCACTCCCTACTCGCCAGCGCCCTGCTCACCCTCGGCCTCGCCCCCACCGCCCATGCCCTCCAGCTCTCCGACCTCTCGGTCGGTGGCGGTCTCGGCGTCAACAGCCTCTCCGGGTACGATGATGCGCTCGGCTTTCAGGTCTTCGTCGGTGTCCCCCTAGCGCTGGATACCGGTCTATTCATCCCCACCATCGAGGTGGGCTATCTCGACACCGGCAGCTTCGACACCCCCTCCTGCGCAGTGGGTAGCTGCCGTTCCAGCAGCGCCTCCGGCGCCTGGGCCACCCTACTCGCGGCGGTACCGCTCAACTCTCAATTCGGCCTGCTGGGGCGCGCAGGCTTCGACTTCGGTGACGACGACGGGGCGATGGTCGGCGCTGGCCTGAGCTACACCCTCGACGCACGCAACCAGTTGCGCGCCGAGTATGTCAGCCGCGACAACATCGACTCCTATCAGCTCAACTACTCCTACAACCTGAAGTAGGCCGCACACAGTTGGAACGACCAAAGGGGCCAGCAGGCCCCTTTGGTCGTTCTGGCGCCCGCCCCGACCACTTCACACAAGGCCGTACTGCGCCAGGTGGCGTTGCACCGAGCACTCCAGACTCAGTTCACCGGCCATCACCGCGGCGTGATAGTTACGCATCCAGGGCCCCATCAGGCCGCGGGAGAGGCGCAATTCGGCGAGCATCACCCGCGCCAGCGGTCCACCACCTTCGAGGAATCCACTCTCTTCGAACAGGCGCTCGGCGGCACTGCGATCGTAGTCGACCCGCACGACCTCCCCCTCCCAACCGCGGCGCGCGAGTACGAAGCGGGCGTAGGAGGGGCGCGGATCGCGATCGAATGGGGCCCCCACAGAGCCGGTGTTGACCAACAAACCATGCGCCAAGGGGCGTTGGAACGGACGGTGGGTATGGGAACTGATGAAGAGGTCGCGCGGCTCACCTAGGCGCAAAGCCAGCTCAGCGCCTTCGGTCTGCGGCAAGATCCCCTCGCGGTCACCGAGGCGACTGCCGTGGGTGATGTGCAAGCTACCCCGGTCGAGGGAGTCGAGGTCGAGGTGGTCGGGCCAGAGGGCGATCTGATCGAGCCGTGCACCGAGCTGCGCCACGCTCCAGTGGGCGAAGCGACGCACCTCGTAGGCGGGGGTGCCCGGGTGGTCCTGGTTGTGGCGCATGGCCAGCACGAAGCCCTCATGGTTGCCCTTGAGGCAGAAGGCGTCGGGGTGGTGCTCGCGCAGCAGGTGCAACACCCCCAGGCTGTCGGGGCCACGGTTGATAAGGTCGCCGTTCACCACCACCCAATCAGGAGACCAGTGGCTCAGGTCGTACAGCACCGCCTCCAGCGCGGGGAGGTTGCCGTGCACATCGGAGAGCACTGCGAGCCTCATGCCGCCACCGGGTGTGAGGTGTGTCCTGGACACGACGCGACGATTCTGACAGGGTGAAACGAGACCACGATAACCACTTATTTCCAAGTGAGAGGCAGGGCTGGCCCAATGTGCATCAAGATTGGCGACGACGAGTTCGATACCGTCCGCAACCTCATGCGTATGAGTCTGCTGGCCCTTATCAGCGAGACCCTAGAGGTGGATATCGACGCCCTGGACGAGAGTCAACCCCTGGCCCCGCTGTTGGCGCGTAACGGCGCCTTCGGTAGCGAGTTGGCCGAGTTGATCGCCGACTACTTCGATGGCCTGCGCGTCGAGCCGAGCGACTACAGCACCCTCGGTGAGCTGTTCAGTGCGGTGATCGAGGCCGATGCGCCGGACACACTGCCCCACTGAGCCCCCAGCCGCACGAGAATCTCCCCATGGGCCGCTGGCGTCCACCCCGCATCCCCGGTTCGAAATATATCACCCCTGAAGGCCACGCCCGCCTGGAGGCGGAGCTCGATCAGCTCTGGCGCCACGAGCGGCCCAAGGTGTGTCAGGCGGTGAGCGAGGCGGCGGCGCAGGGCGACCGTTCGGAGAACGCGGAGTATATCTACGGCAAGAAACAGCTGCGCGCTATCGACTCGCGGGTGCGCTTTCTGCGCAGTCGCCTGGATGGCATGACGGTGGTACGCCAGCGCCCGAGTGACCTGCAGCGGGTCTTCTTCGGTGCCTGGGTGGAGTTGGAGGATGAGGGCGGTGAGCTGCACCACTACCGCATCGTCGGCCCCGACGAGTTCGACCGCGAGCCAGGCTACATCAGCATGGACAGCCCCCTGGCGAAGGCACTGCTGGGCAAGCGCCTCGACGACGAGGTGCGCGTGGAGCTCCCCCGGGGGGCGACCCGCTTCTATCTAGTCGACATCCGCTACGACAGCGAGTAGCCCATTCACCACGTCCGCTGACGACACATGGCCCCACCGCAGACCCGATGCCTGACGGGCTTCTCCGCCCACCGCGAGCTCGGTAACGGTGGCTGATTGGCGATCTTTCGTGACGCATATCTCGCCTTTTGGGCATATTTTCGACCGATTCAGCATATGGACCAATAGCCACACAATTTCACAGTTAATATCAACGAGTTACGTTGTTTCCACGATACCCAGGGGGGGATGCCCACGTTTAAAATGGGCCCATTCCGCGCCGCACTCCCCCGAAGCATGCCGACCAACCCGAGTCTCGCCCAAGACAGCCACAGCCAGGCCCGCCGCCTCACCGCGCAGTTGCAGGAGCTGAACGGGCAGGAGGTCACGCCGCGTCGGCGCCTCGATGGTCTGGAGCCTCTCACTCAGATCGCCCTATCCCTGCTGCCGGTGCTCAATCGGCAGATCGTCGGCCTCAGCTTTCCCCTCACCCCGCGCAACACGCGCCTGGCCGACGAGTTGGTGGCGTTTCAGCTGGCGCTCTACACCGGATACAGCCTCTGCATCGAGAGCGAGATGCAGAAGCCGGACAGCCTGTTACAGGCCCGTGTACCGGTCTGGCTGCTGGCCGGTCAGCGTATGCTCTATTACTTCGGCGAGCTGGTGCGCACCCACCTGCTCCTCAACCGCGACCTGCCCGTGGGCCTCTGGCGCCTGGTGCACCAGCTCTATCACCACAGTCAACGGCGTGAGCTACTGAGACTGGGGCTACCCCACGAAGGCGAACAGGGTGACCAACCCGGCACCCTCGACCAGGCCTACAAGCGTGTGCTGCTGCGCGCCCTGATGCGCCCCGAACGGCTGCTGCCCAACCAACAGCAGGAGGCGTGCCGCGCCTTCGACGAGTGGGTCGATCTGGTCGAGCTGGCGGAAAACTGGGAGGCGCACGAGGGAACCCACTACTATGTGGACCTGGAGAGTGACGCAGCCCCCTACGCCCTGCCCAACCACACCCCGGCGCGGGCCATGCAGGGGCGCGAGCGGCTCGTCGACCTGGAGCCGCTCGGTACCCACCTGCGTGGCTATATCGCCGTCTGCCGCGAGGGGGGCGTGCGTGCCCTCACGCGCAATAACGCCTCAGTCTCACTCGGCACCCTGCAGCGTCTCTATCGTGCCTGGTGCCAACCACGCTTTCGTGGCGCCGAGCGCAAACATGCCGAAGGGCAGATCCCCTTCACCATCGGCCTGGAGTCGGCGCTGGCCCACTGGGGGGTACTCCCCGCATATGTGCGTGCACCGAACACATCGCGTCTCTGGTCGGCCCAGGTGAAAGACCGTAGCAACACGGGGTTGCGTCTGGGCTGTCGCCTCGACCCCGAGATGCACCTGACGGTCGGGGAGCTGGTGGTGCTCCAGGAGTCGCGCGTCGGCATGCACACGGTGGGTGAGGTGCGCTGGCTGCGCGCCCAGCCCGAGGAGTTGCAGTTCGGCATCCAGCGTCAGCTCAACCGCACCTTTCCGGTGAGCCTTGAGCGCATCTCCGAGGAGGGTGACGCGCGCCCGCCGATGGCGGCCATGGCCGGGGTCGACAGCGCAGGCAAGCCGATCCTGCTCATCCCGCGCGATCCGACCATCCTCTACGACACCTTGACCCTGCGTTTTGGCGAGCGTTTAACACCGATCCGTCTACGCCGTCGCCTTTCGGCCCTACACACATATGAGATCTTCCATTTCTACCGTTTACTCAACGGCCAATACCACAAAGAAAGTGGGCTCAATAGTAGCCAATTATTGACTGCACTCTCATAATAGTACCCCCTCGAATCGATTTATGAACCTCTCGTCTAGATAATCGTTCGCTCCATTCACGCCGGTTTTATTACCCTTCCTTATAGGAGAAGTGCCCATGCGACGCCTTCTACTCGTCTCCCTTTTTCTGACCCTGCCCTACTTTACCCAGGCGCAAGAGGTGGTCAACTTTTACAACTGGTCCGACTACATGCCGCAGGCGATCCTCGACCAGTTCACCCAGGAGACCGGCATCCAGGTGGTCTACACCACCTATGAGAGCAACGAGGAGATGTACGACACTCTCAAGGGGCTGCAGAGCCGCTATGACATCGCCGTCCCCTCCACTTATTTCGTCAGCCGGCTGATCCGCGACAAGATGATCCAACCGCTGGACAAAAAGAAGCTCCCGGGGCTGCGCAACCTCTACCGCGCCCTGCTCGGCAAATCCGCCGACCCGGCCAACAAGTACTCCGTGCCCTATCTGTGGGGTACCACCGGTATCGCCGTCGACGCCAAGAAGATCAACCCTGCCAAGGTAAAGCGCTGGAGCGACCTGTGGGCCAAGGAGTATCGCGGCAAGATCCTCATGATCGACGACATGCGCGAGGTGATGCACGTAGGCCTACGCGCGCTGGGCTACTCCAGTAACAGCCTGGAGCCACGTGAGCTGCGTGCCGCCGCGCAGATGCTCGGTAAGCTCACCCCACACGTGAAGGTGTGGGACTCCGAAACCCCCAAGGACCACTTCCTCAGCGGCGAGGTGGCCATCGGCATGCTCTGGAACGGCGAGGCCTACCTGGCCAATAAGCAGAACCCCAACATCCAGTACATCTATCCCGAGGAGGGGGCGGTGATGTGGATGGACAACATGGTGATCCCGGTCGGCGCACAGAACCCCGACGGCGCACACAAACTCATGGAGTTCTTGCTGCGCCCCGAGGTGGCCAAGGCGCTCTCCGAAGGGGTCGGTTACGCCACCCCCAACAAGGCGGCGATGAAGCTCCTAGACCCCGATGTGCGCAACAACCCCATCGCCTACCCCCCCGAGGTGGCCCTGGAGAACGCCGAATTCACCTATGACGTGGGTGACGCGTTGCAATACTATGAGCGTGAGTGGGCCAAGCTGCGCGGCGAGTAGACCGCCCCCGCCTTGCCCCCTACCCGCCGCCCGCCGGTGGCGGGTCACACCACCACGTCGTTGAAGGGGTAAAGCATGTTCGGCTCCAACGTCCTCGAAGTGGCCACCGGCCTCGTCTTCATCTACCTCGCCCTCAGCCTCGCCTGCTCGGCCCTGTTCGAGCTCTTCGCCAGCTTCTTTCAGCTACGCGCCAACAACCTCAGCCGCGCACTACACAACATGCTCGGCGAGAAACACTACGCCGAGGTGAGCCAGAGTCCCCTCTTACTGAGCCTGGCCCTGCCCGGTCGGCGCCCCTCCTACCTCGATGCCGCCACCTTCGCCCGCGTGGTGCAGAGCAGCGGCAAATCCGGTGCGGAACTCAAGGCATGGATCGAGGCAATGCCCGAAGGGCGCGGGCGTGAGGTGATGTTGGCCCTGGCCGAACAGAGCGGCTACGACCCGGTGCAATTGCGTACGGAGATGGAGGTGTGGTTCAACCAGACCATGGCGCGCGCCTCGGGCTGGTACAAACGTAACGCCCAGAAGTGGCTGATGGGATTGGCGCTGCTCTTCTGCCTGGCGCTCAACGTGGACACCCTGATGATCATCGACACCCTGTGGAAGGACCCACAGCTGCGCGGTCAGCTGGTGATGGCAGCGGAGCAGGCGCGCGCGCAGATGGAGGCTCCGACCAAACCCACCACCGAGATCGCCCCGGAGCAGGTGAAGGAGAAGGCCGAAGAGGCGATCGCCAAGGCCAAAGCAGCGGCGGCGATGATCAAGGGCATCCCCTTCCCGCTCGGCTGGAAGGGCGAGACCCAGGGGCTGCCGGGCGATGCCATGGGCTGGCTGCTGAAGGTGCTCGGCATCATCATCAGCGTGCTGGCCATCGCCCAGGGGGCCCCCTTCTGGTTCGACCTGCTCAACAAGCTCTCTAACCTGCGGGGTAGTGGCCGCCCCCTGAGCGCCAAATAGCCCGCCCCATAGCGAGGCCCTGACCCTTAAGCGGCGGGGCCTCGCTTATCCCTACCGGCCAGACCATTTCGCCTGACTTATCCATAAGCCACCGCCACCGACCTCTCGGCGGGATTCGCCGCATTCGAGTGATAAAAGATCCCCTTTACCCGATCTAGATCAATGCAAAGAGGGTTCAATATATTAGTATCTACTAATCAACGAAATTGCTCGGTCCGTGACCGGGTCTACTTGTAGCGAGGAGCAGGCGATGTGTTTCAAGGCTGGCATTGATGAACTGGATACCGTAAAGAACCTCATGAGCATGAGCCTCAACGCGCTCATCGCCGACACCCTGGAGGTGGAGCTGGACGCCATCCACCCGCATCTGCGTCTGGTCACCGATCTGGGTATGGACGCCGACAAGGCGCAACTGCTCAAGGAGGGGATCGCTGAGTACTTCGATGGCCTGGAGGTGGATTTGGTGGGCATCGAGAGCGTCGCCGATCTACTGGAGGTCGTCGTGCTCAACGAGTTCGCTGGCCTGCCGGTCGACTGCTCCCTGCCCGCCGCTCCGTTCGCCGAGACCCACGCCGCCGCCTGATCGGCCCGATAGCCGCGCCTCAATCCCAGCAAAAGGGGATGGGGTGGAGTGGCTGGCGTGACTTGTCGTAGGCCGCCCAGAGGGCGCCGTAGCGCTGCCCCGACAGTGGGTGCGGGGTCATCGGCGCCAACTCGGCAAGGGGCCAAAGGACAAAGGCATTCTTGGTGATCTCGTCGCGGGGGATCTGCACCCCCTGCTCGTCCAAGACCAGCGCATCGTAGGTGAGTAGGTCCAGGTCCAGCGTGCGCGCGCTGAAGCGCTCCCCACCCCGCACCCGACCATTGGCCTCCTCGATGGCACGCAACCGCGCGTGCACCTCGAATACCGTCTGCTCGGTGTCGCACCCCACCACTAAATTGAGGAAGGGGTCTCCGGCAAAACCCACCGCCTCACTCTCGTAGACCGAGCTGACGGCCAGGTCGCCATACTGCTCGCGCAGTGCCCGCACAGCGGCGCGGACGCGGTTCTCGCGGTCGATATTACTGCCGATGCTGATGTAGATACGCGCCATCTCAGCGCGGGGTCCCACGTTCGATGATCACCCCCACGTCGCCGGCATAGCGCACGGCCCCACGCTTGTTCACCTTGAGGCGGACCCAAGGCACACCGAACTCGCCCAGCACGATCTCGGCGCAGCGCTCGGCCAGGGTCTCGACCAGCTGAAACTCGGCGGCAGAGACAAACTCAATGAGGCGCTTGGCCACCGCCTTATAGTTGAGGGTATCGTCGATGGCGTCGCTGGCGGCAGCGGCACGGATATCGGTGCCCATCTCCAGGTCGAGGATGATGGTCTGCTTGATCTCGCGCTCCCAGTCGTAGATGCCGATGACGGTCTCGATGGCCAAGTCATTGAGATAGATGATATCCATGGGTACTCCCCCTGTTACGTGGCCGGTCACTATAGCGGCTCACCCGGCACCGTGCCAGCCAAGGCGCGGACCGGTATAATGGCCGTTTATCCATCTTCGCGGCGCGATAACACCATGCCCCTGCTCGACCCCGGCCTCATCCTCCTCGCCTACCTCTTCGGCTCGCTCTCGGCGGCGATCATCGTCTGCCGCCTCATGGGTCTGCCCGACCCGCGCACCCAGGGCTCGAACAACCCGGGGGCGACCAATGTGTTGCGCATCGGAGGCAAAAAGGCGGCGGCCATCACCCTGTTCGGCGATATGGTCAAGGGGCTCGTCCCAGTGCTCATCGCACGCCTTCTCACGAACGACTCCACGACCCTGGCACTGGTGGCCATGGCCGCCTTCCTCGGTCACCTCTACCCGCTCTTCTTCGGCTTCAAGGGTGGAAAGGGGGTGGCCACGGCCATGGGCGTACTCATCGGCCTCGCCTGGCCGGTGGCTATCGCCGCGCTCCTCACCTGGCTGTTCATGGCCAAGGTGTTCAAGGTCTCCTCCCTCGCCGCGCTCACCGCCGCCGTACTCGCACCGTTCTACTGTTGGCTGCTCGCCCCCGACACCGCCTACATGATCATGATGGCGGTGATGAGCCTGCTGCTCATCTGGCGCCACCGCAGCAATATCCAGAAGCTGCTCTCCGGTGCGGAGGGGAAGATCGGCGAGAAAGCGGGTAAGGCCTCCCCCCCCGCAGGGGACGAGGGCGAGGGGTAACGCGCCTCAGGCCACCGGTGGGGCGAGCTGGTCGATGGGCCAGCGCGGTCGCGCACCGAAACTGTGCGCCTCGCGTTGCTCACCCGCGACCAGCCTGAGCGCACCGGCGAAGGCGATCATCGCGCCGTTGTCGGTGCAGAACTCCAGGCGGGGGTAGTAGACCTGGCCACCACGCTGCACGGCGAGCAGGTCGAGGCGCTCACGCAGGGCGCGGTTGGCACTCACCCCACCGGCCACCACCAACCGCTTGAGCCCGGTCTGCTCCAAGGCGCGGCGGCACTTGATGGCCATGGTTTCGACCACCGCCTCCTGGAATGCGTAGGCGATGTGCGCCTGCTCCTCGACCTGCGGGTGCCCCTGTAGGGTGGTCAGGGCAAAGGTCTTGAGCCCGGAGAAGCTGAAGTCGAGACCAGGACGGTCGGTCATCGGGCGGGGGAAGTGGTAACGCCCCGGACTCCCCTGGGCCGCTAGGGCCGCCAACTCTGGACCACCGGGATAGCCGAGGCCCATCAGCTTGGCGGTCTTATCGAAGGCCTCGCCAGCGGCGTCGTCCAGCGACTCGCCGAGGAGTTGGTACCGACCGATGCCGTCGACCCGCACCAGTTGGGTATGACCACCGGAGACCAGCAGGGCAACAAAGGGAAACGCGGGGGGGTTGGCCTCCAGCAGGGGGGCGAGCAGATGCCCCTCCATGTGGTGCACACCCAGGGCCGGCACACCGAGTGTCCAGGCCAGCGAGCGCCCCACCGCGGCCCCCACGAGCAGCGCACCGACCAACCCTGGCCCCTCGGTATAGGCCACCGCATCGATGGCGTCGCGCGCCACCCCGGCCTGTGCCAGCACCGCCTTGATCAGCGGCAGTAGTTTGCGTACGTGGTCGCGCGAGGCCAACTCCGGCACCACCCCGCCATACTCTGCGTGGATCGCTACCTGACTGTGCAGCGCGTGGGCCAACAGGCCATGCTCACTATCGTAGAGGGCGACGCCGGTCTCATCGCAGGAGCTTTCGATACCCAGTACACGCATGCTGTTCGCCCATCTCGTGACAGAAAAGCGCAAGGATACCCCGATGCCCCGCCCCGATCACACCCCATTGAGCGGGGTCACGACACAGCATCAACGACTTAGGCAGAGACATTGGGTTCATGTGTCCGCAACGCTTTGCAATTCAAAGGGAGTACGACTAGAATTGCCGCTTTTACTCGGCCTGGAGTGCGCCCTGGGCCATTACCCCTACCAAGAAATGAGGTTGAGATCTGCATGCCTTCTGTACGCCTGAAAGAGAACGAGCCTTTTGACGTTGCCCTGCGTCGTTTCAAGCGCAGCTGCGAAAAGGCCGGTGTCCTCTCCGAGGTTCGTCGCCGTCAGTTCTACGAGAAGCCCACCTCCGAGCGTAAGCGCAAGCGCGCAGCGGCGGTCAAGCGCCAGCAGAAGAAGATGCAGCGTACCCTGCTGAAGACTCAGCGCCTCTACTAAGTCCAAGCAAGCCCAAGGCATCAGCCCCATGAGCGAAACCCTGAGCCAACGCATCGAGGCCGATATGAAGGCGGCGATGCGTGCCAAGGAGAAAGAGCGTCTGGCGACCATCCGCCTCATTCGCGCCGCTATCAAGCAGCGCGAGGTGGATGAGCGTATCGAGCTCGACGACACTGGCGTGCTCGCCGTGCTCGACAAGATGCTCAAACAACGCCGCGACTCCATCACCCAGTTCGAAAAGGCCGGGCGCGACGATCTGGTCGCCCAGGAGCAGTCCGAAGCCGAGGTGATCCAGGGCTACATGCCCTCCGCCCTCGATGAGGCGGAGCTGACCACCCTGGTCGATGCGGCCATCGCCGAGTCCGGTGCTAGTTCGCTCAAGGATATGGGGCAGGTGATGAATATCCTGCGCCCCCTGGTGCAGGGGCGGGCCGATATGGGCGCGGTGAGCGCCATGGTCAAAGGCCGCATCGGCGGTTGACGACCGACGGGCACCCTCGGTGCCCACCCCAAGGCATGACGATATGGCAGCCCTCCCCCCACGGGAGCGGCTGCTTTTGTCGTCTCTTCGCGTCTGACTCGGAGCACGGCGGGCTGCAGGCATGGCCGGACGGATCCCCCAAGAGTTCATCGATGACCTGGTCAGTCGCGTCGACATCGTCGAGGTGATCAACCGGCGCGTGCCGCTCAAAAAGAAGGGGCGCGAGTACTCCGCCTGTTGCCCATTCCACGACGAAAAGACCCCCTCTTTCTATGTGAGCCCGAGTAAGCAGTTCTACCACTGCTTCGGGTGTGGCGCCCACGGTACCG
Source organism: Gammaproteobacteria bacterium (assembly GCA_003252455.1). Lineage (GTDB taxonomy): Bacteria > Pseudomonadota > Gammaproteobacteria > Thiohalomonadales > Thiohalomonadaceae > SZUA-467. The sequence goes on along the minus strand of QKED01000048.1, from coordinate 3,843 downwards.
CACTCGGCTTTCTCATGGACTACGAGCACCTCGATTTTGTCGAAGCGGTGGAGTCACTCGCCGGACAGCTCGGGGTGGAGGTGCCACGCGAGGCCGCGACACTGCACCTGAACGGTGCGCACCCACACTCGGCGAGTCAGGCCACCGAATCGACAGAGAGTGGCCCCCCCAGCAAAGCCCTCTACGCCGTGATGGAGCGTGCCGCGCTCTGGTTTCGCCAGCAACTCGCCCCCCCCGCCGGGCAGGTCGCTATCGACTACCTCAAGGGGCGCGGCCTCTCTGGCGAAGTGGCCAAGACGTTCGGCATCGGCTACGCCCCGCCCGGCTGGGACGGCCTGCTGAATGCCCTCGGTGACGTCCCAAAGGCGCAGTTGATCGCCACTGGACTGGTGATCGAAAAGGAGGAAAACGGCAAGGTCTACGACCGCTTTCGCGAACGGGTTATGTTCCCCATCCGCGATCGGCGCGGCCGAGTCATCGCCTTCGGCGGACGGGTACTCGGCGACGGCACACCCAAATACCTCAACTCGCCCGAGACGCCCATCTTTCACAAAGGACGCGAACTCTACGGCCTGCACGAGGCACGCATGGCACTGCGCGACCTACCTCGTCTGCTGGTCGTGGAGGGCTACATGGATGTAGTCGCACTGGCCCAATTTGACATCCGCTATGCGGTGGCGACCCTCGGCACCGCCACCACCACGGAGCACCTCGACCGGCTGTTTCGCATGGTCGACGAGGTGGTCTTTTGCTTCGATGGCGACCGCGCTGGGCGCAAGGCGGCCTGGCGCGCCCTGGAGAATGGCCTAGAGCAGATGCGCGATGGCCGCCAGGTACGCTTCATGTTTCTACCCGAGGGTGAAGACCCGGACAGCCTAGTGCGCCAGATCGGTCGTGCAGGCTTCGAGGCGCGTATCGCCGATGCGCCGCCCATGAGCGAGTTTCTCATCAACCAGTTGCGTGAGCAGGTGGACCTCTCCAGCCTGGAGGGAGGCGCACGCATGGTGGAACTGGCCAAGCCACTACTGGAACGGCTGCCGCAAGGGGCCTATCGGGTGATGCTGCAGGCACGGCTCGCGGAGATCACCCGCCTCGACCTACGTCAGGTGGTGCAACTCCTCGGCAAGGGCCCGGCGCCACTGCGTCACAACCAAGTGCCGCCGCGTGCGCGTGGGCCAGTTCGTCTCACACGCACACCACTACGTGATGCCATCGCCCTGCTCCTGCAGCAGCCGCAACTGGCGCCACTAGCGGGGGGGGCTGTGCGCTTCGCCGGGATCGAGGAGCCCGGCATGGGGCTGTTACGTGAACTGCTTGATCTCCTGGAGGGGCGGCCACATCTCACCACCGCCGCCCTCCTCGAACACTGGCGCGAGAGCGAACACGCCCGTGCCCTCTATCAACTGGCCGAGTTGGAGGTCGTACCCATCGACGGAGAAGAGGCCCCCGACCTGGAGCGCCAATTCACCGACACCCTTGCCACGCTAGAGCGCCAACAGCGTCAGCGGCGGCTCGAACAACTCAGCCGCATCCCCTTCCGCCGCCTCAGCGCACAAGAGCGTGAGGAGTACAGCCGCCTGCTACAGCAGCGCGGGGAAAATTAGACGGAAAAAGTCCCCACTTTCATGAGCAAGTGAAAATTCACCGTCTATACTATGACAACCTTATTAAACATAGTCTTACGTAATCCACCGGTGCCAGGAGCCAACACCCATGTCTCAATTTGACCAAGAGCAGCAGTCCCAACTCAAATTGCTGATCGCCAAGGGCAAGGAACAGGGATACCTCACCTACGCCGAGGTCAACGACCACCTCCCCAACGACATCGTCGATCCCGAACAGATCGAAGATATCATCGCCATGATCAACGATATGGGCATCATGGTGCACGAGCAGGCACCCGATGCCGACAGTGTGATCCTGAGCGACGACACCGTCTCCACCGATGAAGACGCCGCCGAAGAGGCCGCAGCCGCCCTCGCCTCCGTCGATAGCGAATTTGGCCGTACCACCGACCCCGTGCGTATGTACATGCGCGAAATGGGCGCCGTGGAGCTACTCACCCGCGAGGGCGAGATCAAGATCGCCAAGCGCATCGAGGAGGGCATGAACCAGATGCTCGAATCCCTCGCAGGGCATCACGAGACCATCGCCACCTTCCTCGGCGAGTTCGACAAGATCGAAAGCGGTGAAGGCCGTCTGGTCGACCTCGTCACTGGCATCGTCGACCCCGAGGCCGAGGCTGAGCCCGATGCCGCCACCAGCGGTAACGACACCGATACCACCGACAGCGGCGCCGACGACGAGAGCGATAGCGACGACGACGACGACACCACCAGCAGTGTCGACGACGACAACAGCCTCGATATCGAGGAGGTGCGCGCGCGCGTCGCCGCCATCCGTGAACAGCACGAAAAGGTCGTCACCAGCATCGCCAAGAAGGGCAAGGACCACGCCGACACGCTCGCCCTACGCCGCGAGCTGACCGCAGCCTTCCTTGAATTTAAGCTCAGCAATAAGCTGGTCGATGGTCTGGTCGAAAACATGCGCGAGCTGATCGAACGCATCCGCGCCACCGAGCGTTCCATCCTCGACGTCTGTGTCAACCGCTGCAAGATGCCGCGCAAGGAGTTCATCTCCTCCTTCCCCGACAACGAGACCAACACCGAGTGGCTCGCCTCCGTCAGCAAGGGTAAAAAGTCCTACGCCAAGCTATTGCAGGACAACGCCGACGAAGTGCTACGCATGCAGAATAAGCTTATCCAACTGCAGGACGAGTGCGGCATGACCATCGCCGAGATCAAAGACATCAACCGTAAGATGTCTATCGGTGAAGCCAAGGCACGTCGGGCGAAAAAGGAGATGGTCGAGGCCAACCTGCGACTGGTGATCTCCATCGCCAAGAAGTACACCAACCGTGGCCTGCAGTTCCTGGACCTCATCCAAGAGGGCAACATCGGCCTGATGAAGGCGGTGGACAAGTTTGAATACCGCCGCGGTTACAAGTTCTCTACCTACGCCACCTGGTGGATCCGTCAGGCCATCACCCGCTCCATCGCCGACCAAGCGCGCACCATCCGCATTCCGGTGCACATGATCGAGACCATCAACAAGCTCAACCGCATCTCTCGCCAGATGCTGCAGGAGATGGGTCGCGAGCCCACCCCCGAGGAGCTGGCTGAGCGCATGGAGATGCCCGAAGACAAGGTGCGCAAAGTCCTAAAGATCGCCAAAGAGCCCATCTCTATGGAGACCCCCATCGGCGACGACGAAGACTCGCACCTGGGTGACTTCATTGAGGACTCCAACGTTATGTCTCCCGTCGAGCTGGCCACCATCCACGGCCTGCGTGAGGCGACCCAGAACATCCTCGAAGGACTTACACCCCGTGAGGCCAAGGTGCTGCGCATGCGCTTCGGCATCGACATGAATACCGACCACACCCTCGAAGAGGTCGGCAAGCAGTTCGATGTCACCCGCGAGCGCATCCGTCAAATCGAGGCCAAGGCCCTGCGCAAGCTGCGCCACCCCAGCCGCAGCGACCAGCTGCGCAGCTTCCTCGACGACTAATGCCAAACCCACCGGGAGCGGTTATAATCGCTCCCGGCCCTCACTCAGGGCCCTAGGGTCACCGGGCATCCAGCCCGCACCGTCAGACCCATCTCACAGGGCCTATAGCTCAGTCGGTTAGAGCAGGGGACTCATAATCCCTTGGTCGTAGGTTCGAGTCCTACTGGGCCCACCAATAAATTCAGTGAGTTATGAGTCTTCTCTTCTAACCACTCTGTTCCTCTTCGGGGATTTTTCGGAACTCCTTCGCTAGCTCACGCTCAGGCGACGCAG
>QKED01000104.1 GCA_003252455.1 Gammaproteobacteria bacterium | reverse complement strand
GTGGGGCTGCGTTCTTGGAGCCACAAGCCAACGGCTTGTGATGGGCGGCGCAGTTCAGGCGGTGGTTGTTCAAGCCGTTGGCTTGAAGCTCCGGTGGGGGCTTCGTTTTTTTGGAGCCACAAGCCAACGGCTTGTGGGGGCCGGCGCTGTTCGGGTGGTGGTTGTTCATGCCGTTGGCTTGAAGCTCCGGTGGGGCTGCGTTTTTGGAGCCACAAGCCAACGGCTTGTGCGGGGGGGCGCTGTTCGTGTGGTGGTTGTTCAAGCCGTTGGCTTGAAGCTCCGGTGGGGCTGCGTTCTTGGAGCCACAAGCCAACGGCTTGTGATGGGCGGCGCAGTTCAGGCGGTGGTTGTTCAAGCCGTTGGCTTGAAGCTCCGGCCCGGCGCAGGCAGACCACGCGCATCAACGTATCGGTTACACTCCCCCCATGCGCTTCCACTTCTTCACCATCCCCGCCGCTGACCTCGGCCCCGCCACTGAGGCGCTCAACGCCTTCTGTGCGGCGCATACGGTGCTCGGTGTGGAGCGGCGCTTCATCGCGGCGGGGGAGGGGGGGTACTGGTCGGTCAGCCTGACGGTCGCTGCCGATAGCCATGCCAGCAACAAGCGGGGCGGCGGTAAGGTCGACTACCGCGAGTCTCTCCCCGCCGATCAGTTCGCCCTCTACGCCCGCCTACGCACCCAGCGCAAGGCGCTGGCCGATGAGCGCGGCATCCCCGCCTATCAGGTCTTCACCAACGATCAACTCGCTGCCATGGTCCAGCGCCGCCTCACCTCCCGCGAACAGTTGGCGACCATCGACGGGGTCGGCGAGGGCCGCCTCGACGCCTACGCCGAGGCGATGCTCGAAATACTCAGCGGCCCGGATGGGGTCGTCACCCTGGAGGGCGTCGATGCACCCGCCAAGTGAGCCTGGCTCTCCCGTAGCCCGGAAGGAGCGCAGCGGATTCCGGGGTGGGGTGGCACCGTTCCCCCGGATTGCGCCCCCGCTCTATCCGGGCTACCACCGTCGCGGAGTGCGCTAATGCGCCGCACGCGAATCGAACTCACCGAGGTCGCATCAACGCAGACCCTGGCCATCGCCACCCAGCGCGCCATACGTGGCCGCCGCCAGCAACCCGAGGTGGTGCGCCTGCTCGCCGACCTGGAGCGTAACCTGACCCACATCAGTGCGGCCATCCGCGCCGGTGAACTACCCACCGGCATGCTGCGCCGCTTCACCATCCACGACCCCAAACGGCGCACCATCCACGCCCCGCCACTGGCCGAGCGCATCTTCCACCACGCGCTGATGCACCACGCCGGGCCGGTGCTGGAGCGCTCACTCACCGACACCAGCTACGCCTGTCGCGAGGGGATGGGCGCGCTGGCGGCGGTGCAGCGGGCGCAACAGCTCCTGCGTCGCCACCCCTGGTACGTGAAGACGGATATCGACGCCTACTTCGACTCCATCGACCAGCCGCGCCTCTTCGCCCTGCTCCAGCGCCGCTTCAAGGGCGAGGCATTCCTTGCCGCGCTGTGGCGGGTGATTGATGCCTACCAGACCACACCAGGACGAGGCCTACCCATCGGCGCCCTCACCTCGCAGCACTTCGCCAACCTCTATCTGGACGGCCTCGACCGCCTGCTGCTCGAACGCCTCGGCTGCCCGCAACTGCGCTATATGGACGACACCCTCTGGTTCTGCGCTAGCCGCGAAGAGGCCGTCGCCACCCTCGCGCAGGTGCGCGCCTGGCTGGCAGAAGCGCGTGGACTGGAGGTGAAGCCCTCGGTGCAGATCAACCGCAGCGCCCACGGCGTCACCTTCTGCGGCTACCGCATCACCCCTGGTGCGCTGCGCCTGACACGGCGGCGCAAACAGCGCTACACCGCGCGTCGTGCCCACTGGGAGGGGCTCTGGCGGTCAGGTGAAATCGACGCGCGGCAACTGCAACAGGCCCACGCCAGCGTGCATGGCATCGTCTGCCACGCCGACGCCCTCGGCTGGCGCAAAGAGTATCTCAGACGCCACCCGGCGCCGGAGGTGTAGGGTGGGGAGTCGACACAAGGTGATACGCGTGTGCTGCGCGGCGGCGCCTGGTTCAACAATGGCCAGAACTGCCGTTCCGCCTATCGCAACAACTGGAAGCCCGACAAGCGTGACAACAACATCGGTTTCCGTCTTGCCCGAGCCCGAGGGGGGCAGCCGCCCCGTTCGACCAGACCCCCATCCTGTCCGTCTCCCCGTGGGGCGGCGAAAAGCCCAGGGCCCCGGTCTGCTGGTAGCGCGGTGGAGGCCGCGCGAAGGCTGGCCGGGTCGCCCGCCTATTCTTATCTCCCATCCCGGTTCTGTTCTCCCGTTGTCCTGTAGCCCGGAAGGAGCGCAGCGGATTCCGGGGTGGGGTAGCGCTGTTCCCCCGGATTCTGCTCGCGCTCCATCCGGGCTACGAGGAGTGGCGCATGTCTGACTGGCCCGACATCTTCCCCGAACCCTGGGCTAGCGACTGGGGCGAGGACCGCCACGGCCTCTGGATGGCCTTCACCTACAAAGGGGTGCGCCTCGCCTTTCGTTGGATACCGCCCGGCGCGTTCATGATGGGCTCGCCGAAGGATGAACCTGAGCGATTCAGTGATGAAGGCCCGCAACACCGGGTGACTATCAGCGAGGGCTTCTGGCTCGCCGAGACGCCGGTCACCCAGGCCCTCTGGCAGGTGGTGATGGGCGAAAACCCCAGTCGCTTCAAGGGCGAGAAGCGCCCGGTGGAGAGCGTGAGTTGGGAGGATGCCCAGCGCCTCATTGAGGCCCTCAACCAGCTCAAGCCGGAGCTGGACCTCTGCCTGCCGACGGAGGCGCAGTGGGAGTACGCCTGCCGCGCGGGGACGACCACGCCGTTCCATTTCGGCGAGAACATCACCCCAGAGCAGGTTAACTACGACGGCTCTGAGCCCTATAACAATGGAGCAAAGGGCGAGTATCGGCATGAGACGGTGGCGGTGAAGGCCCTCCCGGCCAACGCCTGGGGCCTCTACCAGATGCACGGCAACGTCTGGGAGTGGTGCCAAGACTGGTTCGGCGGGTATCCGGCGGAGCCGGTCAGTGACCCGGAGGGTCCGGCAACAGGCACTGCGCGCGTGCTGCGCGGCGGCGCCTGGGACGTCCTTGGCCAGTACTGCCGTGCCGCCGTTCGCTACTTCTGGGGGCCCGGCAAGCGTGGCAGCGACATCGGTTTCCGTCTTGCCCGAGGTCGAACAGGGCCCGGAGGGCGGGGCGCCGGAGGCGCATAGGTACGAGCCTGGCCGTGCGGCGACGCAGCGCGCCGTAGCGGAGCGTAGGCCCGCAGCGGCGCGGCACGGTCAGGCGGCCCTGGTTTGGAGTCGCTCACTTCGGAGCTACAAGCCAACGGCTTGTGGGGGGGCGCTGTTCGGGCGGTGGTTGTTCAAGCCGTTGGCTTGAAGCTCCGGTGGGGCTGCGTTTTTGGAGCCACAAGCCAACGGCTTGTGCGTGGTGGCGCTGTTCGGGTGGGGGTTGTTCAAGCCGTTGGCTTGAAGCTCCGGTGGGGCTGCGTTTTTGGAGCCACAAGCCAGCGGCTTGTGTGGGGAGGTGTTAGTCGAGCGGTGTCAGTTCAAGCCGTTGGCTTGAAGCTCCGGTGCGAGTTGGGAGGATGGGCAAGAGAGTTAACAAGGAGGTTGGCATGTTCAAGCGTGGTCTACACACGCCGCCGCATTTGCTGCTGGATCACACGCCCTATTTCATCACTGGGGCGATCCGAGGGCGGCGTCCACTACTGCGCGATGACGCACTTAAACGGGCGTTCATCCTGATGATCGAGGAGGCCTTCACCTTCTACGGCTGGACGCTGCACGATTGGGTGGTGTTGGACGAGCACTACCACCTACTCGGTGTGAGTGCGCAGGGGGCTGATCTCTCACAGCTGATCACGCGCCTGCATAGTCGCTCGGCCAAATGGATCAGTCAGCAGACGGGGTGCGCCTTGCCGGTGTGGCGAAACTACTGGGACTATTCGCCGCGCGATGAGGAGGACTTCCGTGTGCGGCAGAACTACCTCTACTTCAATCCGATCAAGCATGGCTATGTGCAGGATTTGAGGGATTATCCCTATTCGAGTTTCCCGCAGCGGTTGGCGGAGTCGGGGTATAGCGGATTGGCAGAGCAGTTTCGGGTGTTTGGTGGGTATCGCGGGTTGGCGTTGGACGAGGATGGGTTTTGAAGGTTTGGAGAGACAAGCCAACGGCTTGTGAGTGGGCGGGATTGTTCGGGCGGTGTTTGTTCAAGCCGTTGGCTTGAAGCTCCGGTGGGACTGCGTTTTTGGAGCCACAAGCCAACGGCTTGTGCGGGGTGGCGCTGTTCGGGTGGGGGTTGTTCAAGCCGTTGGCTTGAAGCTCCGTGGGGGCTGCATTCTTGGAGCCACAAGCCAACGGCTTGTGAGAGGTGGTGTTGTTCTGGCTGTGGTTGTTCAAGCCGTTGGCTTGAAGCTCCGGTGGGGCTGCGTTTTTGGAGCCACAAGCCAACGGCTTGTGGGGGGCTTGTTCGGGTGGGTTGTTCAAGCCGTTGGCTTGAAGCTCCGGCGCTCTGGCACGGTGGTGTACCATCGGGGGCTCCACCTCAAGAGTCACCGCCATGCCTATTCGCCTGCACACTGTCGACGCCTTCACCGACCGCGCGTTCAGCGGTAACCCCGCCGCGGTCTGCCTGCTCGATACCGTCGTCGAGGCGGGGTGGATGCAGCAGGTGGCGGCGGAGATGAATCTCTCCGAGACGGCCTTTCTGTTTCGGCGCCGCTGCGAGGTGCCCACCGCCTTCGACCTGCGCTGGTTTACGCCGAAGGTGGAGGTGGACCTCTGCGGCCATGCGACGCTCGCCTCGGCGCACGTGCTGTGGGCGACGGGGGAGCTGGCGCTGGATGAGCCTGCACGCTTTCATACCCGCAGTGGGCTGCTCACGTCGCGCCGTGTCGGTGAGCTGATCGAGCTGGATTTTCCTGCCAATCCGCCTGCGCCGCTGCCGGACGCTGCACGCATGCTGGAGGCGTTGGGGGCGGCGCTGGGGGTGGTGCCCGTGTCGCTGCACCGCGGGGGGAGTGACCTGCTGGTGGAGCTGGCGGAGGCGGCTCAGGTGGCGGCCTTGGTACCTGACCTGCGCGCCTTGGCGGCGGTGGAGGCGCGCGGGGTGATGGTGACGGCGCCGGGGGCGGAGGGGGTCGACTTTGTCTCGCGCTTCTTCGCCCCGCGCGTCGGGGTGGACGAGGACCCGGTCACCGGTTCGGCGCACTGCGCCTTGGCGCCGTTCTGGGCGGCGCGGCTCGGGCGTGAGACGTTGAGGGCGCGACAGCTCTCGGCGCGGGGCGGGGCGCTGGAGGTCGAGGTGCGGGGGGCGCGGGTGTTGCTGCGTGGGGCGGCGGTGAGTGTGCTGCGTGGGGAGTTGCTGGTGTCACTGGACTAACGGCCACGCGGCCCGTCACTCTGTCACTCGACTGCCGCTGGGGGGTCATGCCATGGTCATTGTGGCGCCTTAGCCTGGATTGCTATTTTCCAGGTCGAGGTCACTTCCATGCATATCCTGATGGTCTCTGATGTCTACTTCCCCCGCGTTAACGGCGTCTCCACCTCTATTCGCACCTTTCGCCGTGAGCTGAACGCCTTGGGTCACCAGGTGACCCTCATCGCCCCGGACTATGGCGAGGTGACCGACGATGAGTCGTGGATCATCCGCGTACCGGCGCGCACGGTGATTGTCGACCCGGAGGACCGCATGATGAAGTTCGGCGATCTGATGGCGCTGACGCCTCGGCTGGCCGATATCGACTTCGACGTGTTGCACATCCAGACCCCTTTCATCGCCCACTACGCCGGTCTGCGCTTGGCGCGGCGCCTCGACCTGCCCACTGTGCTCAGCTATCACACCTACTTCGAGCAGTATCTGCACCACTACCTGCCCTGGCTGCCCAAGGGGCTGATTCAGCCGGTGGTGCGGCGCTTCTCGCGTAAGCAGTGCGCGGATGTGGATGCGGTGGTGGTGCCGACGACGGCCTTCAGTCAGGTGCTGGAGGGGTACGGGATCCACGATAATCTGCATATTTGCCCCACCGGGATCGACCTTAGTCGCTTCAGCCACGGGGACGGGGCGCGCTTTCGCGAACAGCAGGGTATCGACCCCACGCGCCCGGTGACGCTCTATGTTGGGCGTGTGGTGCACGAGAAGAACATCGGTTTCCTGCTGCAGGTGATCGGTCGGGTGCGTGAGCAGGAGCCGCGCATCCTCTTCGTCATCGCCGGTGAAGGTCCGGCGGAGGGGAGTCTACGCAGACGGGTGGCGGAGCTGGAGCTGCAGGAGAGTGTGCTCTTCGTCGGCAACCTGCACCACCTGGGCGAGTTGCTCGACTGCTATTGTGCGGCGGATATGTTCATCTTCGCCTCGCGTACCGAGACGCAGGGCCTGGTGTTGTTGGAGGCGATGGCCCTGGGTGTGCCGGTGGTCTCCACGGCGGAGATGGGGACGCGGGATATCCTGGTGGAGCAGAGTGGTGCCTGTGTGGTGCCCGAGGAGTTGCCTGCCTTTGCCGATGCCGTGGTCGGCCTGTTGATGGACCCGTCCAAGCGGGAGAGGATGCGCCAACAGGGGTTGGCCTACGTGCAGTCGTGGAGTGCCGAGGCGAAGGCCGAGCGGATGGCGGCTATCTACCGGGGCGTGTGCCCCGCGGAGGCCGAGACAAGACAGGTATTACTCAATGAGTTTGTTTGAGTGTGTGCGCTTTTATACCCTATGTTCTACATGTGAATGACGCGACTTGAGGTTACATTGCCGGCCTATCTATTGGTGTGAATCGTGCTGTGAGATAGCTCATGGGATTCCAGCTAAGAGGATTGGTGATGTTTGGTAAAAGCGCACTTACGTTGGGCCTCATCCTGCTCAGCAGTGGTGCATCAGCCGCTATCCTCACGACGGTGAGCAATCTGGGGCAGAGCATCGGATAACTATCTTGCCCCCAGCTCGGCCTATGTCACCACGACTTCGTTTACCACGGGTTCCTCCTATCTCTGGTTGACCGGCTTCGACATCTCGCTCGCGGCGAATGGGGCGGGTGGCAGCGGCGTGACCTTCACCGTGCTCGCCGATAACGCCGGGATACCCGGTAGCGTGTTGGTTACGCTCAGTGGTAAGGGCACCTTTACCAGCGGCGAGAGTGGCAACTACACCTACTCGGTGACGGGAGGGTCCGTGCTGCTCTCGGCGCATACCGTCTATTAGCTGGCCGGGAGTAACCCTACGGGTAGTAGTGCCGCCGCGTGGAACTACACCTATGCTACGTCTGAGGATGCGGGTGCGCAGGCAGGGTGGAGCATCGGTAACGCACACGCCAACAGTTTTGACGAGGGGGTTACGTACCCCTTTGCCGATGCAGCTCCTCAGATCTTCTCTGTCTCGGCCAGCGATATCCAGGTGACCCCGAGCCGCAGGCGGCCCTGGCATCGATGCTGCTGCTCTCGGGTGGGTTGCTCGGGGCGTTGCGTCGTCGTCGAACCTGTGCGAAGGGTGCGTCTGTAGAAGCCGTTTAGCCTCGTTACATCACCCCCCAGAAACGCCAAGGGCCCAAACTGGGCCCTTGGCGTT
>QKED01000018.1 GCA_003252455.1 Gammaproteobacteria bacterium | reverse complement strand
GCCGACGAGCTGCGCTACGGCACCGACCCCAACAGCGACTCGAATCTGCTCGACGGCGCCTCGGCAGGGACCAGCGTGAGCGGCAGCGCCAGTGCCGACCTGATCCTCACCGACCGCAGCAACACCAGCGTCAACGCGGGCGACGGCGACGACACCTTGGTCGCCTCTGTCGGCAACAGCTACCTCACCGGTGGCAGCGGTGCAGACACCTTCGTCTACACCGCCGCCGACCAGGGGCTCGACTTCCTCATGGACTTCGTCAGCGGCACGGACCGCATCGACCTGCATCTGGTGCTCACCGAGGAGCTCGGCTACGCCGGGAGCGACCCCGTGGCCGATGGCTATGTCACCCTCACCGACTACGGCGCCTACGGCTGCTACGTCGGTGTCGACCGCGACGGCAGCGGCACGCTCTATCAGCCGCGACAGCTCGCCTTCGTGCTCGGCACCGCCTGTGCAACGCTCAGTGCGGGGGGCGATCTGCTCTTCTAGTCGGGGACGAGCACGACGGTGTGTGGTTGTGGTCGACGGACGGGCGCCACGCCACGGTGGGAGTGGCATCGGTGTGATTGTCGGGTGGGTCAGTGTCGCACGGACACCAACGCCCAGCCTCTTGCTGGATGCGCCCGTGGCGTACTCTCTCGATGCGGCGACAGATCGGGGTAGCGGGTCAGTTCGGCTTGACGGGTGTATCCCCCCGTCTGGCGCGGTGGTCGCCGTAGGTGGCCAGCAGGGCGTCGGCGCTCTGCTCGAAGAGCTGGCGGAGCTGTGCGAGATCCGCCTCGCACGCCTCTCGGCTACTCTGCCCTTTGGGCCGATGCTCCTCGGGCCGATGCTCTTCGGACCTATGCTCCAAGCGTGACGTGGCCTCGGCGAGTTGGATACAGCCGCACATCGACGCCATCCCGCGTAGGCGATGGAGATGCTCGCGGAACAGCTGCGCCGCGTTGCTCGCCAGGGCCTGCTCGGCGTCGTCGAGATAGCGGCGCCCCTGTTCGCGGAACTGGCCGAAGAGCGCGCGTTGCGCCTCTATACCCATGTCCTGTTGCTGGAGAACCAAGTACTCGTCATCGAGCAACGCCTGCGTCGGTGGTGTGTGCCCCGATGTGTGGGGCACGACTGGCTCTGTCTCCCTTTCGAGGACTTGGCGGATGACTCGCGCGAGGTCGTCCTGGGTATAGGGTTTGGCCAGGACGGCGTTCATCCCCCGCTCGATATAGAGCTGTCGCTCCTTCGGGAGCACGCTGGCGGTGACGCCGATGATGGGGGTGGCGGCCACCTCGGGGTCGTGATGGGCGCGTATGGCCTGTGTGGCGGCGATACCGTCCATCTCTGGCATGTTGATGTCGATCAAGATGAGCGCGTAGTGCTGGTTGCCGGCCTTGACCACGGCATCGCGACCGCTGTCCGAGAGGTCGACGAGGCTACCGCTATCCTTCAGCGATTGTTCGAGGATGAATAGGTTCAGCGGCACGTCGTCGACGATGAGGAGGCGTCTGTCACGCAACAAGGCCAAATCTTTGGCTGGCTTCTCGCTGCGCGGCGGGTTGGGCGGCAGCGCTACTTCGCACCGACCCAGTGGCAGGTCGAAGTAGAAGGTCGTCCCCTTGGCGGCACTGGTGAAGTGGACCCGTCCGCCCATCCCCTCGGCGAGCTCTTTGCAGATCGCAAGCCCGAGACCGGTACCGCCAAAGCGCCGCCCCATCCGTGCATCGGCTTGACTGAAGCGCTGAAAGAGCCGCTCTCTCAGGGCCGGGGGGATGCCGATGCCGGTATCTTTCACCGCATAGCGCAACTCGATCGCCTCCTGCGAGCGTGAGAGTACCGATACCTCGATCGTGACAGACCCGTGGTCGGTGAACTTTACCGCGTTGGAGAGCAGGTTTAGCAGCACCTGGCGCACGCGGTCTTGATCGCCGCTGACGACGGGCGGCACCTCGGCATCGACGTGGCAGGAGAGGCTGATCCCTTTGTCCTGGGCGTCGACCGCCAGTAGCGAGACCAGGTCGACGGCGAGCTCCCCCGGTGCAAAGGGGTCGGCCCGGTAGGCCATGCCGTGGGTGGTGAGGCGGGTGTAGTCGAGGATGTTGTTGATCAGCCCCAGGAGTGCATTGCCGGTACGCGTGATCATCGCCACCGACTTTTTCTGCTCGGCATCCAGCGTTGTGCTCGCGAGCAGACGTGAAAGGCCCAATATGCCGTGCAGCGGGGTACGTAGTTCATGGCTGACGTTGGCGATGAAGGCGTTCTGCTCCTCGTTGGCGGCCTCTGCCGCGCCTTTATCCAGCTGGAGTTGGCGTATCCGTGCGGCGAGTGCGAGGGCCAGCATCAGCATTTCAAAGGCACTGGCGGCGATGAGGCCGTGCAGGGTATTGCTCGTCGTGGTGATCACGCCCATCAGGCTGAGCACGCCGACGATGGTCATGAGGGAGAATCCCGACCAGCCGAGGACAAAGTAGCGCGCCGGACGGTAGCCGTTCCAACTCGCCTGGATGCCCGTGAACAGCAGCAGAGTGGCCTGAGATCCCGCCAATAACATCAGCAGTAGGCCGAGTAGGGGTATGCCGCCTTGGGCGGGGTCGGCGGGGCGCAGCAGCAGCGCGCTCATGGACAGCGCCAGTAGGCCGATCAACAGCTGAAAGACCAGACGTAGCCCACGGCTCCGCCCGGAGATATTCAAGAAGCGGTAACAGAAGAGCACCGCGAACAACTCGTGGCCGACGAACGAGGTGCGTTGCCAGTGGAGCGACACATCGGGGAAGTTGAGGGTGTGCAAGATCCCCGTGGTGTTACTGAACCAAAACACCAAGAAGAGGCCGTGCAATCCGTACCAGAGGTAGGCGATATCCTTTACCGCGGCACTCAGCATGAGGTTGTAGACGATCAGCGCGATGATCATCCCGAGCATCAGGATGATGGAGTACTGGCGTAGCAGATGGTCGAGTTTGGCCGCCTGCGCGTCATGCAGCTCCATGATCGGTGAGTTGAGGATGCTGCCTTGGATATAGATCGCGAGGCTGACCGACTCGCCTTGGTCGAGTTCGAAGGGGAAGTGCCAGCCGTAAAACAGCATCAGGTGCTTATTGATCGGTGCGCTCTTGCGCCCTCCGAGGTAGGTCGCGCGTACCGCCCCATCGGCGACGAGATAAACGTCGAGGCTCGAATAGAAGGTGTTGTAGTTGCTGTACCACCACTGCGTATGGGCCGTGTCGTTGTTCAGCGGCACCACCAGCCAGTAGCCCTTGCCCTTGTGATCGACGCTCTCGACTCCCTGACCTCGTGCGGTCGCCTGGTGGATGGCTTCGAGCGGCGTGAGTGCACCGGTGGGGTCGTGAACGACACGGATGGCGCGGCTCAATGCGTCGCTGTCGTTGAGGCGACTCAGCGCCACGGGGCCGAAGGCGTCGGCCTGTAGTGGTGCGGCCCAGCAGACGACCGACAGCAGCAACACGAAGCTGAATAATCGCATCGCGGTACGCTCAATCCACCCTGCGTGGGGTGCTACGCAGCAGATAGCCGACACCGCGCACCGTGACGATGACCGCGTGCTCCAGATCGTCGATTCGCCCCCGTAGGCGACTGATCTGCACATCCAGACTGCGTGTGCTGGCCTGTCCCTGGGCCCGTTCGAGCACGCCGAGGAGCTGCTCCCGCGAGCAGATGGTGCCGTGACGGCGCGCCAGCTCGTTGAGGATCACCAGCTCACCCTTGGGTAACAACTGGCCCTTGCCGACGGCGTCGAACAGGCTCCCGGCCTCCGGGTCGAACTGCCACCCGTTCAGCATCAGGCGCTCGAATTTCACCACGGGCGGTGGCTCCAAGCGACGTAGCAGCGCCCGAACCCGAGCGAGGATCTCGCGCAGATTGAAGGGCTTGGTGATGTAGTCGTCGGCGCCGACCTCCAGCCCGAGGATGCGGTCCAGATCCGAATCCTTGCTCGTCACCAGCATTAGCCCCATGGCCGGATAGCGTTCCCGCACCTTCGGCGCCAGGCTCAGCCCGTCCGGGCCCGGCATGAGGATATCCAACAGCAGCACGTCATAACGGCGCTCCATTAGCCGCTCCAGCATCTGCCCGCCATCACGGGCCTGATCGGTCACAAAGCCCTCCTGCACGAAGTAGCGGTGGAGCATATCGCGGGTCATGTGCTCGTCATCGACGATCAAGATGGCGGGGGAGGCATGCATGGCGAGGCGTGTCTTGGATTCTCTGGCGTTACCTAGGCCACCGCTCTACGGAGGGTTAGTGGAGAGCGTGACGAGTGTCTCTTTCAGCTTTTCTACCCGACTCCAGAAGGGTTCTCAAGGGGAATTTTGCCCCATTAACACGCCGTTAAGATAACGCGGGAAGTTCCGTTGACATTGCCTCGGTAGGCTGCCTGCCGAGAGCATATCGACCCGACGCATGTGCGCACCCGCGAGGCGTGCGCAGGCCCTGTCGCCCCGGTACTTCAGACACCCGCATGCCGCACACTTCGAGGAGGCGTCGTCATGACCCAAACTTGCACAAGCCGCGCACCACTGGCGCACGCTCGTAACCTGCTCCAGACACTGCTGCTTCTGGGTGTCCTTCTGCCGCTGCTCGTCGCGGGCGAGGCCGTGGCCGGGGAGGCCGTCCAGGTCTCAAACGGTTACATCCACACCTGCGCCCTAACCGATGTCGGCGGGGTCAAGTGCTGGGGCTTGAACAGCTCGGGCCAGTTGGGCGATGGCTCCACCACTAATCGATGGACACCGGTGGATGTGGCGGGCTTGACCAGTGGTGTGGCGGCCATCGCCTCGGGCGAGTCGCATAGCTGCGCTCTGACTACCGGTGGTGGGGTCAAGTGTTGGGGACTGAACGACAACGGCCAGTTGGGCGATGGCACGACCACGCAGCGACTGACGGCGGTGGATGTCGTGGGCCTGGGGAGTGGCGTGACGGCCATCGATGTAGGCAGCTCCCACAGTTGCGCTTTGACTACGGCGGGTGGCATCAAGTGCTGGGGGTTCAACGGTATGGGCCAGTTAGGCGATGGCACGATCACGAAGAGACTGACGCCCGTGGATGTTTCGGGCCTCGGTAGCGGCGTAGCGGCCATTTTCGTAGGCGGCTACCACACCTGCGCCCTGACCTCGGGCGGCGGGGTCAAATGCTGGGGGGAGAACAGTCAAGGCCAGTTGGGCATTGGCTCGGTAACGCAGCAGAGAACGGCGGTGAATGTGGTGGGCCTCAGTAGCGGCGTAGCGGCCATCAGTGCGGGGGATTTTCACACTTGCGCCTTGACCACCGGGGGCGGGGCCAAATGCTGGGGGTACAACCGCAACGGCCAGTTGGGTGACGGCACCAGCACCACTTACCGGTTGACGCCCGTGGATGTCTCGGGCCTCGGTAGCGGCGTAGTGGCCATTTCCGCAGGCGGCACCCACACCTGCGCCCTGACCTCGGGCGGCAGGGCCAAATGCTGGGGGCAGAACGGTATGGGCCAGTCGGGTGACGGCACCACCACGGAGCACTGGACAGCGGTGGATGTCGTGGGCCTCGGCAGTGGCGTGGCGGCCATCACGACGGGGACCTACTTTACGTGCGCCCTGACCGATGCGGGCAGCGTCAACTGCTGGGGACGCAACAACTACGGCCAGTTAGGTATCAATTCGGCGGCCTTCAACAGCCAGTCCAGCGTGCCGGTCCCGGTCTGGCCCGATGTCAACCTGCACCTCTCGGCGACCAGCGGCAGCGAGAGCGCGGGCTCGGTGATCACCCTCACCGCAGAGGCCTCCTGGCCGGTGGCGGGGGAGAAGACCCTTGACCTTACGGTCTCCGGCAGCGGCATCACCAGCGCTGATTACCTCCTCTCGTCCAGTGCCCTGAGCCTGTTGGATGGGAGCTCGCTCGCCACGGCGACCTTTACCGTGCAGGCCGACGCCCTGGTCGAAGGCACCGAGACCGCCACCCTCGCGCTGGCCAACCCGAGCAGCGGTATCGCCCTCGGCGCGCACCCGAGTGCCGAGGTCGGCATCCTTGATGGCGTGACAGCGGCCACCGTCACCCTCGGCAACCTCAATCAGACCTACGACGGCAGTGCCAAGTCGGCCAGTTGCACCACCTCGCCGAGCGGACTCGCGACCAGCCTCACCTACAACGGCGGCACCAGCGCACCGACCAATGCGGGGTCGTATGCCGCGGTCTGTACGGTCACCCAATCGGGCTACAGCGGTAGCGATAGTCAGACCTTCAGCATCGCCAAGCAGGGTCAGACGGTGAGCTTCAGCTCTTCCGCCCCCGCCTCTGCCAGAATGGGCGGGGCAACCTACAGCGTCAGTGCCAGCGCGACCTCCGGCCTGAGTGTGGCGCTGAGCATCGACGCCAGCGCCGCGTCGGTCTGCTCACTCTCGGGCACCACCGTCTCCTTCATCGGCGTGGGCAGCTGTGTGATCAACGCCAACCAGGCAGGCAGCAGCAACTACCTCGCCGCCACGCAGGTGCAGCAGAGTTTCAGCGTGGCGGTGACCAGCTACACGGTCACGCCGAGCGCCGGGACGGGCGGCTCGCTCTCGCCGAGCACGCCGCAGGTGGTCGGCAGGGGGGCCAGCCTCGGCTTCGACGTTATACCGGATAGCGGTTACAGCATCTCTGGCGTCACCGGTTGCGGCGGCACCCTCTACGGCACCATCTACTTCACCGCGTTGATCACCACTGACTGCACGGTGAGTGCCACCTTCGTCGGCGCACCCCTCGAACTCTCGCTCTCCCTCTCCAGCGCCAGCGTGAGCGAGAACGGCGGCACCACGACCGCTACCGTCAGCCGCAGCGGTCCCACCAGCGGCGTACTCGGCGTCACCCTGGGGGTGAACGACGGCAGCGAGCTGAGCGTGCCCGCCAGCGTGGTCATCGCCGACGGCGCGGCCAGCGCCCAGGTGACCCTCACCGGCATCGACGACGACCTGCTCGACGGCGACCAGAGCGTCACGCTCTCGGCCAGTGCGAGCGGCTACACCGGCGCCTCCATCGGTGTCACGGTGACCGACGACAACGTCGCGCTCTTGAGCGGCACCAAGACCCTCTCTAACAGCCTGAACGGTGGGTGCGTGCCGGTCTCGACCCCCCTCGGTACCGGCCTGACGCACCTGGTCTTCCTCGGTCCGCTCGGCAGCAACGACGCCGACCCGGCCTGGGGGCAGCTGTGCGCCCACTCGGTGAGTGACTTCGGCATCGAGATGAAAGAGTGGGCCTATCAGGACGGCCTGCATGCCAACGAGTCTGTCGCCTGGCTCGCCATCGACCCGGGTCGCTTCGACCTGGCCGACGGTAGCGAGTGGGAGCTGGCCAGCTTCGCCCTCTCCAAGGCCTCTGGAGTGGCCAGTGACTTCCAGTATGTCGCCTTCGGGCGCACCTTCTCCGCCGTGCCTGCGGTCTTCGTCACGCAGCAGAGCTACAACAGCGCGACCCCTGCGACCCTGCGCGTCGATGGCGTCACCACCAGCGGTTTCCAGGTGAGCCTGCAACACGCGGAGGGTGACCTCAGCGCCCACGCCAGCGAGACCATCGGCTACCTGGCGCTATACGACCCCGACGGCCTCGGCAGCCTGCCGGGTGGACCCGCCTACCAACTGCTCCAGCCCTCGCTCTCCAGCGCCACCTACTGGGTCCAGGCCGACGGTGTCACCGGCACCACCGGCGTGGCGCTGCAAGAGGGGCAGGCCGCC
>QKED01000013.1 GCA_003252455.1 Gammaproteobacteria bacterium | reverse complement strand
GTATCCAGAACGCTGGAGCGGCAAGACGAGGAACTGGGAACTGGAGCCGGTGGTTCGGTTGAACCCGGAGCGAAGCGAGCCGCGGCTGGAGAGCAAAGCCGCTGCTTGATAGGTGACGCGACAACTATCTTGAAAAACACCGATAGCTCCTTGTTGGCACATAATCACACGGGATACGACAGCCAGGACACCCAACGGGAAGTATGGTGGCCATAGGGAACGAATCGTCTACTAATGCAGAGAAGCCAATTCAAGTGCCATGAAAAAGTTATTATTAATGGTCGCTGTGTTTTTTCCGATTGACTGTGTACATGCAGTTGCCCCTAACCAAACAATCAATGTGTTCTTGGCTGAAAGTAAGGAGTTGAGGGTTTATCATGCTCACAACTTGTTGGATGGCGGTGATGTTAGCTATATCTGTATTCAGGATAAGGCTGATATTGAACAGTGTGTTTTCAAATTATCTCCTCCACTCAGGCGCATATGGATTGACGAAGAGTCAAAATATATTATTGGTCTTTCTGAGGTTCGATTTGGAAACTCAAGCCAAATAGTGATTTGGGGGCGTACGGGAACCATGCTTGCCAACAAAAGCATAGATTGCAATTATCTTGAGTTAATGAAAGTTGACTGCATAAATGGGAGCGAAGGAGGAATTTATTGGTTTGATAAAGATAATCCAATACAGAGGTTTGAGGTGAAAGATGATGGTTTTGAGATCTCGCTCAACGAAACAAAGCCTTTGGCTTGTTATTTGCCTTTTTATGAAAGGGGTGTCGAGTGTGAAGTTGACGGTGTTTTTATTGTGAATATGAAGTTTTATCAAGGTTCGGGGAAGTAGCAAGGACACCCTAGTAAGAAATGGTCACCTCTTCGGCTAACCCAAAATTTGGTCCAGAGTAGCTAGGACACCCAGTTTATCTCGTTCCCACGCTCCGCGTAGGAATGCGGACCTCGCCTGAATTCAGTACGAGCCAATGACAAGAGTCATAGGGTGCGCCGACGCAGGAGGCGCACCGGACGCCCAGCAGAGGATTCACCTTAACTTAATGGCCGTGACGCTGAGCGTGGGAGCGAGAAATCATCCTTGTAGCAGCATGGGGGCGTGTGCGGTCGCAGAAACGGTACCAGGTCTTGAAATAACGTAAGAGATTACTTGCGTAGCATTTACCATAGTCAAAACTATTTGGGGCCATGCTTAGTGATCATTCCTGACTGTTCGGGAGTTTATTGGAAGTGAGTTATGCTTCGTTACTGTCCGTGAGGCAGTCTAGCAACGGGCGTCACTGAAATTATTCATAATAATCAGTATGTTGCAATTCTCTGGGCTGCTTCGGCTTCAGGCGGCTAGACGCATTGATGGAAGAACCATCGCATTGTGCCACTTTGACCCTCTTTCGATAAGCAATTCAGCACTCTAAAAGCGCACGAGGCCCGCACCGTCTACACGGTGCGGGCCTCGTTCAGGGCCTAACTTAAGCGCGGGGACTTAGGCGTCGAGGCTCTGGTAGTAGTCCATGAGGATCTGCGCGACCTCGGGACGGGAGAACTCCTTCGGCGGGGCGATGCCGCTGCCGAGCATCTCGCGCACCTTGGTGCCGGAGAGCAGGACGAAGTCCTCTTTGGTGTGGTCGGGGGCTTCGCACATCATCACCACCTTGTTGAGCTTCTTGGACCAGGCGGTGTGGTCGGCCTTGAAGATCTCGATGTCGAGGGTCCCGGCGGGGATGCCGTCGAAGATCTCCTGGGCCTCGAAGGCGCCGTAGTAGTCACCCACACCGGCGTGGTCGCGACCGATGATGAAGTGGGTGGCACCCATGTTCTGGCGGAACACGGCGTGCAGCACGGCCTCGCGGGGGCCGGCGTAGAGCATGTCGAAGCCGTAACCGGTGACCATGGCGCTGTTCGGCGGGAAGTAGAGTTCGACCATCTTGCGGATGGCGGCGTCGCGCACGGGGGCGGGGATGTCGCCCTTCTTCAGCTTGCCGAGCAGCATGTGGATGACCAGACCGTCGCAGCCGAGGCGCTCCATGGCCATGTGGCACAGCTCTTCGTGGGCCAGGTGCATGGGGTTACGGGTCTGGAAGGCGACGACCTTCTTCCAGCCGCGCTCGGCGATCTCGTTGCGGATCTCGGTGGCGGTGCGGAAGGTGTCGGGGAAGTCCTGCTGGAAGTAGGAGAAGTTCAGCACCTGGATGGAACCAGAGATGACGAAGCGGCCCTGGGCCATGAAGGCGGCCACGCCGGGGTGCTCGGGGTCGGTGGTGCCGTAGGTCTTCTGGGCGATCAGGTTGAGCTCGTCGTCGGAGGCCTCTTCGACCTTGTCGACATCCATCACGGCGAGGATCGGGTGACCTTCGACGTTGGGGTCCTTGAGCGCGATACGCTTGGCGCCCTGGGCGACGGAGGCGTCGGCGGTCAGGTTGAGCACCGGGGTGGGCCAGAAGAGGCCGTCGGTGGTGCGCATGTTCTCGGCGACGGAGATGGCATCGGCCAGGTCCATGTAGCCGGTGAGCGGATTGAAGTAGCCGGCACCCAGCATCACGGCGTTGGCGGCGCCAGCGGAGGTGAGCATCATGGAGGGGAGGCTCTCGGCCTCGTGGGTCAGCTCGTGGTGCTTCTGGGAGTCGTAGACGAAGAGCGGATTGAGCTCATCGGAACCGTGCGGCTTGATCATTCTGTTCTCCTGTCGCGGTTAGCGGGTTATTTTACTCTTTTCGATAAAACGCAAATCCCGCTCACTATACACAAAAACCGTTACCGGGTAGGACTCCCCGGGGGGCCCTCCAAGCGCCCTGCATCGGCCCATGAGCTGGCTCTATCTGGATGATTTAACGAGACTATTTACGTTGGCATCGACAACCGAGCGAGACCGTCCAAGGCCCCCGGGAGTGCGGTTAAATTATTAATAGACCCATAAAAACTGTGATAAAGCGCTTCAACTTATGAAATCGATAAACGAAAGTTATCAAGACCCGCTTCAGCGCCTCTATCTGCACAGTGGCACGCCCCCGCTCGACTTCAACGCCGCCAAGCGCCTGGCCGATGCACAGGCCGAGGCGACCCTGGGCGAGGGGCTCTCCATGGGCCTCTCCTGGTACGACCGTGAGCGCGACCTCATCTCCCCGCGCGGCTCCGACGAGTGCCACGAAAACTGCACCGCCCCGGCGTGGGAGGACTACGCTATCGGTCACGATGGCTGTCTGCTCATCGATATCGACGCGGGCCGTTTCGTCTTCACTTACCGCTCCCTGAGCGGCCTCTTTCCGGAGTAACCCCATGCAAGCGCAAGAGCCCGCACGGCGCAGCGCACAGCTGCCGCGCCTGGTCGAGTTGGTCCACACCCAGCGCTGGGCCGCCCTCGCCACCCTCGATCCCGATGGCCAACCCTTCGCCTCGATGGTCGCCTACGCCGTCAACCCCGAGGGCGGGCTGCTGCTACACCTGAGCCGTCTGGCGGCCCACACCCGCCACCTGGAGGCACGGCCACGCGTCGCCCTGGTGATCAGCGAGGCGGACTGCGGCCACGGCGACCCGCAGACCCTGGCACGCGTCACCCTGCAGGGTGAGGTACGACGTGTCGACCCGGAGGCCGCCGACTACGCCACCGACCGCGCCGCCTACTTGGCGCGCCTACCCGACGCCGAACCACTCTTCTCCTTCGGTGACTTCGCCCTCTTCTGTATTACACCGACCGCTGCGCGCCTGGTCGGCGGCTTCGCCCAGGCCTTCAGCTACCCCGCCGGTGAGCTGGGCGCACTTGCCAAGGGCCCATCCGGCGGGATGAAATAGTCCGCTCCCCCGCCGCCCGGAACCCCACATGCTCAAGCAGCTCAGATCACTCCTCGGCCTGGCCCCCCGCAGCGCGCAGCAGCAACGGGCACTGCTGGAGGCGAGTGCCGGTCACGCCCTCTACATCATGTCCGGCTGCCCCTACTGCATTCGCGTGCTGCTGCAGATGCGCCGCCTGGGGTTACCCATCGAGGTGCGCAACGTGAGTTCCGAGCCACGACATGCGGGTGACCTGCGCCAATACGGCGGCAAACTCCAGGCCCCCTGCCTGCGCATCGAGCAGCAGGGCGAGGTGCGCTGGATGTACGAATCCGCCGACATCATCCACTACCTCAAACAGCGCTTTGGCTAATCGGCTCGCCCCCCTCTGTGCCCTGCTGCTCGCCCCCCTCGGCGGCACCCCGCAGGCCCTGACCCTCGACGCCGTACGCATCGAGGGCAACGAGGTGACCAAGGAGCGGGTCATCACCCGCGAACTCCACCTCCCACTCGGCACACCCATCACCCAGGCACAGCTCGACGAGGGGCTGCAGGCGGTGCGCGATCTCGGCCTGTTCCAGCGCGTCGACGGCACGCTGCTGGAGGAGCAGGGGCGCACCGTGCTGCAGATCCAGGTGGAGGAGAAGCTCTACCTGCTGCCCATTCCGCGCCTCGACCTCAAACCCGAGGGCGACATGATGTACGGTGCCGAGCTGCGCCTGGACAACATCGGTGGCCTCAACCAGCGCGTCAAACTGGTCTACCGCAACAAGCGCAGCCTGGTCGATGACCTGCCGATGCAGCGCGAACTGGAGCTGGGTTACTACTACCCCTACGCCTTCGACACCCCCTTCTCTCTCGACCTCTCCACGCGCATGGACCGCACCATCGAGATCTCCGAGCCGCCCGCGGCGAGCGAGGGGACGCA
Source organism: Gammaproteobacteria bacterium (assembly GCA_003252455.1). Classification (GTDB taxonomy): domain Bacteria; phylum Pseudomonadota; class Gammaproteobacteria; order Thiohalomonadales; family Thiohalomonadaceae; genus SZUA-467. The sequence goes on along the minus strand of QKED01000013.1, from coordinate 78,468 downwards.
GTACCTGCGCGACTATCACCAGACCCACGCCAAGCTCGGTCGCTGGCTGGACAACGAAGGGCCGAGCCGCGGCTGGCACCTGACCACCGGCCTGTTACACCGCCAGCGCGACTACGAGCACCTGAGCGGCGACCTCGGCATCCACCGCAACAGTCGCGCCATGGCCCTGATCGGCGAACTGAGCTACCAGGGGGTGCACGACCACTACTACTTCCGCAGCGGGCACACCTACGGCTACCAACTGGAGTTGGGCAGCCCCCCGCTCGGCTCCGAGTACAGCTACCACCGCAACCAGCTCTACCTGCGCCGCTACCAGCCGCTCTCCGACGACGGTCACCACAGCCTCCACACCCAGCTCAAGCTCGGCGTCGCCAACGGCATGCTGTTCGACGACTACGCCTTCTCCCTCGGCGGCGCCGACTCGCTACGCGGCTACGCCGCAGACGAGAACAAGGGCAACGCCTACCTGCTGCTCAACTTGGAGTACCTACACCGCATCGGCGGCTACCCCCAGCTACGCGGCCTCGCCTTCACCGACATCGGACGCGCCTATCCCACCCCCAACGACCTGCGTCGCGGTGGCTACAAGTACTCCGTCGGCATCGGTCTGCGCTGGAAGATGCAGAGCTTCGTCAACATCACCCTGAGCACCGACTACGCCTACAACGTCGAGACCGGCGCTGGGCGCACCTACTTCTCCACCAGCGGCAGCTTCTGATCGGAGTGGCGCAAAGTGTGCGCTAGGTACCGGATCGCCCCCCCTGCTGCCGCCACACTTATTCACGCTTTTCCCCCGCTGGTTACGGTGTCTTACGCTTGTAATCCCCCAGGCGGTGGCGAATGATCCCAAGGAGCACCCCGTTCGAAGGGTAGCGAACACACCTAGCCCCGATCCCCCGAGAGACCCATCATGCTGCGCCCCCTCGCCCTCCTCGGCCTGCTGCTCGTCAGCACCGCCCTGCACGCCCTCACCCCTGGACAGTGGGAGAATCAGATCAACCCCGAGATGGTCGGCGTGCCGATCCCCTTCCCCGCCTACAGCGTCACCTACTGCGTCGACGCCGCCCACCCCGCCCCCAAGATCGACCAGGCCGGGCGCGTCTGCAGCGAGAGCCAGGTGCAAGAGAGCGGCACCACCCTCACCTGGCAGGTCAACTGCTCCAGCGAGCAGGAGTCGGTCAAGGGCAGCGGCAAGGCCACCTTCAGCGCCGACAGCGTCAGCGGCGATGTCGCCGTAGAGGTAACCAACGCCTCCGGCGAGGTGACACCGATGGTCTACCACTTCAGCGGCAAACGCCTCGGCGACTGCCACTAACCCTGCCTCTGGCGGACGACACGGGAGAGGGTAGGCACGCCTCTACGCAGAACGCCCACCGTCCCCGGGCCAATACCACGCCCCCGCGTCCCCATCCCGCTGGCGACCTCAACGGAATTGAGCGACGTTCACAAAATCGTTATGCTCTCCCCCTGCACCTCGGGGAGAGACGATGGCCAGACGCAACGACCACAGCCGCAGCGAGATCCACCAGATGGCCCTGGAGGCGGCACGCGCCATTGTCCGCGAAGAGGGACTCAGCGGCCTCAGCGTGCGCAAGATCGCCACCCGCATCGGCTACACCGGCGGCACCCTCTACCTGGTGTTTCGCAACCTCGACGACCTCATCCTGCAACTCAACGCACAGACCCTGGAGCAGCTCCACACCTGCCTGGTGTCCGCCCTGCAGGGGTGCCAGGGGGTCGAACAGTGCCTACTCGCCTTGGCCCGTGGCTATGTGCGCTTCGCCCACGACGAACGCCCCCTGTGGGACGCCCTCTACAGTGTGCGTCTGGCGGCGGACGAGGCCCTGCCGGAGGGCTACCAGGCCCGTGTCGACGCCCTCTTCGGCCTGGTCGAACAGGCCCTTGCGCCGCTCCACGGCGCCGAACAGCGCCGCCTCGCCAGCCACGTGCTGTGGGGCGGCATCCACGGCATCACCCGCCTGGCGCTGGACGACAAACTCGACCTCGCAGGCCCCACCCGCCCCGAGGCACTCACCGAATCCCTGGTGGTCAACTACCTGCGCGGCCTCGCCGCCGGTTGATCCCCCACCGCTTGTAGGGTCGCCCGCGCGCCCCCACACCTACCCCCTGCCCAGCAACAGGAGCCAGACCCAGTGGAACAGTATCGTGGAACCACCATCCTCTCAGTGCGCCGTAACGGCAGGGTGGTGATCGGCGGCGACGGCCAGGTGAGCCTCGGCAACACCGTCATGAAGGGCAACGCGCGCAAGGTGCGCCGCCTGCACGGCGGCCAGGTGATCGCCGGTTTCGCCGGGGGCACCGCCGACGCCTTCACCCTCTTCGAGCGCTTCGAGGAGAAGCTACAAAAGCACGGCATCCTGGTGCGTGCCGCCGTCGAGCTGGCCAAGGATTGGCGCACCGACCGCGCCCTGCGCCGCCTGGAGGCGCTGCTCGCCGTGGCCGACAAGGAGAACTCCCTCATCATCACCGGCAACGGCGACGTCATCGAGCCCGAGAACGGCCTCATCGCCATCGGCTCCGGCGGCCCCTTCGCGCAGAGCGCGGCCCGTGCGCTGCTGGAGAACACCACACTGGAAGCCCGCGATATCGTCGAAAAAGGCCTCAACATCGCCGCCGATATCTGCATCTACACCAACCACAACCTCACCATCGAAGAGCTCTGAAGACCCATGTCGGAAATGACCCCCCGCGAGATCGTCCAGGAGCTGGACAAACACATCATCGGCCAGACCGCCGCCAAGCGCGCCGTCGCCATCGCCCTGCGCAACCGCTGGCGCCGCAGCCAGGTCGAGCCCGCGCTGCGCCACGAGATCACGCCGAAGAACATCCTCATGATCGGCCCCACCGGCGTCGGCAAGACCGAGATCGCCCGCCGTCTGGCGCGCCTCGCACACGCCCCCTTCCTCAAGGTCGAGGCGACCAAGTTCACCGAAGTGGGCTATGTCGGGCGTGATGTGGAGTCCATTGTGCGCGATCTGGTGGAGATCGCCATGAAGATGCAGCGCGAGGAGGCGACCCGCCAGGTGCGCCTACGCGCCGAAGACGCCGCCGAAGAGCGCGTCCTCGACGTGCTCCTGCCGCGCGCCCGCGGCTGGGAGGATGACCCCGCCGCCAGCGGCAACGCCACGCGGCAGAAATTCCGTAAAAAGCTGCGCGAGGGGGAGCTGGACGACAAGGAGATCGAGATCGAGCTGGCCGCGCCCAACCTGGGCGTCGAGATCATGGCCCCGCCCGGCATGGAGGAGATGACCAACCAGCTCCAGGGGCTATTCAAGAACCTCGGCCAGCAGAAGAGCAGCACGCGCAAACTGCCGATCAAGGAGGCGCTACGCCATCTGGTGGACGAAGAGGCGGCCAAGCTGGTCAACGAGGAGGAGGTCAAGCTCACCGCACTGGAGGCGGTGGAGCAGCACGGCATCGTCTTCATCGACGAGATGGACAAGATCACCCGCCGCGCCAACAGCAGCGGCGGCGGCGCCGACGTCTCCCGCGAGGGGGTGCAGCGCGACCTACTGCCACTGGTAGAAGGGAGCACGGTGTCGACCAAGTACGGCATGGTCAAGACCGATCACATCCTCTTCATCGCCTCCGGCGCCTTCCATCTGGCCAAGCCCTCGGACCTCATCCCCGAGCTGCAGGGGCGCTTCCCCATCCGCGTCGAACTCGACTCCCTCGGCGCACCCGAGTTCGTGCGCATCCTCACCGAGCCCGACGCCTCGCTCACCGAGCAGTACCGCGCCCTGCTCGCCACCGAGGGGGTCACCCTGAGCTTCACCGACGACGGCATCGCGCGCCTCGCCGAGGTCGCCTGGCAGGTCAACGAGCGCACCGAAAACATCGGCGCCCGGCGCCTGCACACCGTGCTCGAACGCCTGCTCGACGAACTCTCCTTCGTCGCCGCCGACCGAGGGGGAGAGGCGATCGTCGTGGATGCCGCCTACGTCGATGCGCAGCTCGGCGAATTGGTGCAGGATGAGGACCTGAGTCGGTATATTCTCTAGGTTTACCGTGCAGATTCTGCCGGGCGAGAAGAACTCGGCGAGACGATCAACTATTCACTCATCAACAGGAGGTTATATGGGTTCTGCGTTGTATGTCGAGCTGAAGGAGACCCCTTCCGGCTTGGACACCTTCATGAACGGCAAGCCGCTGGCCAAATCGTGGGATGCCCTAGATCTAATTGGTGAGCAGATCGGCATTGCCACGATGACGAAGATCTGCATCCCGAATTGGCGTCTTCCGGATAAGTGGATAACCGTTTTTGTGGCCTACCTTGAACACATCCGTGCACATCCCAGCAGCGTGCCTGATCCTGAGGGGGTCATCGTCGACTTGGAGGATGTGGTGCGCTTGCTTAAGGAGGCGCAGCGAGCTGGTACCAAGTGGCGCCTCGTGGTTGACTACTAAATGAAGATCCGTGCCATCCATACCCATGAAGCAGGGCCCCTCGGTACCCAGGTGTTCGACTTCAAAGATGAGTGGGGGGGCGAGGTTGCCCCCAACATCCTCTTCAGCGGCCCCAATGGTTGTGGCAAGTCGTCGGTCCTGCGTGCGGTGGCGATGCTCTGGAGCGCCTTTGGCCACTGGCTGCACCATCGTAAGACCTTACCCAAGTCGAGCACGGAACGTGAATGGCTACAACGCTGCGGCGGGGTAGCAATGGTGCTGGAACAACTCCCCTTCGACGGACCACCGACCGTGCTGCTATTCGGTGTCCAAGAGTTCGTCGAGCAGTTACAACAGGACTACCCCGAACACACGATGGTTGGCGAGTGGGTGGCGCGCACCGGAAGGCCTGGGCCACCTGCACGCAAACTACTCTGGCCAAATCCATCTGCCTGGTTAGATAGTTGGACCGCTGCACGTCAGAAAATGCTGGTCTCCGCCGACAAAACCGACTCGCCTAATCTGATCTTCCTCGATGCCGAGGAGCGCCGCTGGGTCAGCCCCAGGCGCGGTGTCGGTGAGATTCGCCCCGAAAACCCGCAACAGCGTTGGCTTACCAGCTATCGCGTCACCGAACAGTGGGAGGGCCAATTAGAGCCCGCGCTGCTGGCGATGAAGTCGGCGGCCTTACAGCGTTTCCATAGCTTGATCCGCGACATGAACGCCTTTCTCTGTGGCAAGGCGATCCTCACTGAGATCAAGCTAGGGGAGAACCGCCTGCGGGTAAGGCTGGACAATGGCTCGATTCACTATCTCGATGAGCTGAGCGCTGGCGAGCACCAAGTCTTGATCCAGCTCTACCTCATTAGTCGCTGGTTGGAGCAGGGTGGCGTCGCCCTCATCGACGAACCTGATCTCTATCTTCACCCGTCGCTAGTATCGGGCTTTCTCGCGCAGCTGGAGAAGATGGTGGCCAACCGTAATGGCCAACTCATCATCACCTCTCACGTCCCCGAGGTATGGAGCCGATATGAGGCGCTGGGGCGGCGCATTCTGCTGGAGACTGCGCGGTGAGTATTCAGGAAACGCGGGACCGAATTCATCAAGCGCTCATCAGCGCTCAGCCGAAACGGGCGTTCTTGGTCGAGGGGATGGATGACCAGCAGGCGTTCAGGATATTGCTCGAGCGTTTTGTCCCCGGCTGGGAGCAGCGCTGGGCAATCGCGGTAGCAGGAAATAAGCGCCAACTGCAGAAGTTACTCGCGCTGGAACCCGGCTGGCTGGGAGTGGTTGACCGTGACGAGTGGGATCAGCACGCGATTACCGCCAAGACATCGGAGCTAACCAATCTGATGGTGCTTCCGCGCTTCTGTTTGGAGAGCTACCTGATCAACCCCACCGAACTGTGGTACGCCATCCCGCCGGATCGCCAAACGGGTCTGAGTGGAGGAGAGGCCTCCTTAAGAGCTGCCATTGAACTCGATCTCCGAGATTATCTTCGGCACGGGGCGCTCTGGCGAGTGGTGACGCCGCTCTGGTCTGGTCTTCGGGCTCTGGGCTTCAAGGAAGCCCTCGCCTCGGAGAGCTCGGTAGGCGCAGCACAGGACGACACACAAATTCGTCGCATCCTGGGCGACTGGGGCACACTACTCGACCCTGAGCGGATCTTTGCCGATTTTCAGGCACAATTCACACAGGCCAACAGTGCGGCAAAAGATGAGCAATATGCCCACTGGATACATGGCAAGTTATTCTGGAGGAACGTCGTCAACCCAGCCATGAATCAGCTGCTCGGGCCGATGAGTGAGAGCGAAAGGCGTATAAAGATACTGCATCGACTGCTTCTACCAGCCGACCTACAACCGCTATTCGACCGCTTGGCACAATGACGTGCTCTGGGCGGAATACATCCGTGATCATTTAGGTGCTTAGTTGCATTGATGCGACGCACCTCAGGGAGACGCACCCTCGGCTTCCCCTTCTATCCCTTCGTAGTTAACCCTTCCCACCACGCCCCCTAAGCATCACCCGAATCCCCTCCAGCGAGATCCCCACACCGCCATTGGCGGTCGCGCACTGCACTGGAGTCTCCCCCGCCCATGCATGCGCATAGATCGCCTCGTAGCTGGCAGGCAGTTGCCCATCCGCGCGGCGAAACTGCTCATACGCGGCGAGCATGCGCTTGAGGCGCGCGGGGCCGGTGAGGCCTTGGGGGCGGGCGGGGTTGACGTTGTGCGCGCCGAGGGTCTTGAGGTCGGCCATCAGTTGGCGCGGGTCGGCGTAGGTGAGGGTGAGCAGCTCGCGGTCCATCACCACGTCGGTGAGCCCGGCGCCGTGCAGCGCGTCGCCCACCTGGTGCAGTTCGTGGAAGCGGTTGACGTGCTGGCTGGGGTGGCCCAGCTCGGTGTCGGCAGCGGCCCAGCTCTGCGCCAGTTCGTGCAGGGTGTCGGGGCCGAGGGTGGTGAAGAGTAGCAGGCCGCCGGGGCGCAGCACACGGCGTAGTTCGGCACAGGTGGCTCCGAGGTCGCCGACCCACTGCAGGGTGAGGCTGGAGAAGATCAGGTCGACGCTGGCACTGGCCAGGGGCAGGCGCTCGGCGTCACCGCACAGGTAGCCATCGCGCCCCTTGAGGCGGCGCAGGGTGGGGCGTGCGGCGCGCGCGTGCTGGAGCATCGGCTCGGCCAGGTCGAGGGAGAGCAACTGCGCCTTGGGGTAGCGCTCGGCCAGGGCACGGGTGCAGTAGCCGGTGCCGCTGCCGAGGTCGAGGATGCGCTGCGGCTGCAGGCGGATGTAGTCGAGGCGGTCGAGCAGGCGGTCGGCGATCTCGCGCTGGATCACCGCCACGGCGTCGTACTGTTCGGCGGCACGGGAGAAGGCGGCGCGCAGCGCGCGTTTGTCCGGCGGCGGCAGTTCGCTCACACCTGGGCCCCGGGCAGCAGTGCGACGAGGGCGTCGAGGAACGCCTCGGGGTGGGAGAGGAAGGGGGCGTGCCCAGCGCCCTTGAGCAGCTCCAGTTCGGCCTGGGGCAGCTGCTGCGCGGTCGCCTCCAGGGCGGCGACGGGGACCAGACTATCGTTGCGCCCGCCGATCAGGGTGACCGGGCAGGGGCAGGCGGCGAGCCGGGGGCGCAGGTCGCTGTGGGCGAGGATCGCGAGCCCGCCACGCAGGGCGGCGAGCTGTGGCTCGCCGTGGGCGAAGAGCTGGCCGCGCAGGGTGCGCACCTCGTCGCGGGCGCGCTCCGAGCCGAGCGCCTGCAGGGCGAGAAAGCGCGCCAGGGTGCCCTGCCAATCCTGCTCCAGGCTCGCGGCAAAGGTGGCCAGCACCTCGGGGTCGGTGGCGCAGGGCCAGTCGGGGCGCTGGGTGAAGCAGGGGCTGGCGGCGACCATCACCAGCCGCGCCACGGCGCCGCGTAGTGCCGCCGCGAGGGCCAGGTGGCCACCGAGGGACCAGCCGAGCCAGGTGGCCCCGGCGGGTAGCGCGTCAGTGAGTATGTCGACCAGCGTAGCGACACTGTAGTCGCCCTCGGGCAGCGGCGAGGCGCCGCAGCCGGGGAGGTCGACCAGGTGCACGCGGGCGTGGGCGGCGATGCGTTCGCCGAGCGGGCGCAGCAGGCCGCCGTGCAGCCCCCAGCCGTGCAGCAGGACCCAGTCGGGCCCCGCGTCACCGAGCCGCTCGACGTGCAGCCTCATGCACCGCTCGCTTGGGCGGGGCGGGAGAGCAGCCCCATGCCGCCGAGGACCCGCTCCAGGGCGTCGAGCAGGCGGTCTATATGCCCCTCGTCGTGGGCGGTGGAGAGGGTGATGCGCAGGCGCGCCGAGCCCTCGGGCACGGTGGGCGGGCGGATGGCGCCGACCAGCAGCCCCTCGGCCTCCAGCGCCTGGCTGACGACGAGGGCGGTGTTGGCGTCGCCGAGCAGCAGTGGCTGGATCGGCGTGGGCGAGTCGAGCAGGCCGAGGCCGAGCTGGCGCGCGCCCTTGCGGAAGCGCTGCACGTTGGCGAAGAGCCGCTCGCGTCGCCACCCCTCGTGCTGCACCAGACGCAGCGACTCGCGCAGCGCCACCGCCAGGGCCGGGGGCATGGCGGTGGTGTAGATGTAGCTGCGCGCCTGCTGGATCAGGGTCTCGATCACCTCGTCGGTGGCGGCGACGAAGGCGCCGAAGACGCCAAAGCCCTTGCCCAGGGTGCCCATCAGCACCGGCACCTCCTCGGGGGTGAGGCCGAAGTGGGCCACCGAGCCGCGTCCGCCGGGGCCGAGCACGCCGAGGCCGTGGGCATCGTCGACCATCAGCCAGGCGTCGTAGGCGGCGCAGACGCGCTGCAGCTCGGGCAGCGGGGCGATATCGCCGTCCATGCTGAAGACGCCGTCGGTGACCGTCAGGCGGTTCTGCCCCTCGGCCCAGCGTGAGGTGGCCAGCTTACCGGCCAGGGACTCGGGGCTGGCGTGGTCGTAGCGCTGCAGGCGGGCGCGGGTGAGCAGGCCACCGTCGAGCAGTGAGGCGTGGTTGAGGCGGTCCTCGAAGACCTGGTCACCGGGCCCGGCGAGGGCACCGAGCATGCCGATGTTGGCCATGTAACCGGTAGAGAAGAGCAGCGCGCGCGGGTAGCCGACGAACGCCGCCAGCTCCTCTTCCAGGGCGTGGTGGGCGGCGCTGTGGCCACACACCAGGTGCGCCGCGCCGCTGCCGACACCGTACTCGTCGACACCGCGCTTGAGCGCGGCGGCGATGCGTGGGTCTGCGGCCAGGCCGAGGTAGTCGTTGCTGCAGAAGGTGAGCAGGGTGCGCCCCTCCACCTGTAGTTCGGCCCCTTGGGCGCCGCCGATGAGGCGACGGCGGCGGTAGAGCCCCGCGGCCTCGCGCTCGGCCAGCCCCTGCTGTAGGTCTCGCATGTATCGTTCTCCTCCGGGTGTGGGCGCTTCGAGCGCCGCGCGTGGGGCCTTGGATGGCCTCTCTATTTTCTATTTTAGTGGTGCGGGATGGCCCGCATCCCCAGTCGGGTGAACAGGGCGTCGTCCGCCGAGGTACCCTTGTTTTCGGTCGTGAGTAGACGGTCGCCGTAGAACAGGGAGTTGGCCCCGGCGTGGAAGCAGAGCGCCTGTCCCTCGTCGCTCAGGGATTCGCGCCCGGCGGAGAGGCGCACCACGCTCTTCGGCATCATGATGCGCGCCACGGCGATGGTGCGGATGAACTCGAAGGTATCGAGGTCGGGGGCGTCGGCCAGCGGCGTGCCGGCCACCTTGACCAACATGTTGATCGGCACGCTGCCGGGGTGCTCAGGCAGGTTGGCCAGCTCGATGAGCATGCCGGCACGGTCGCGGCGGCTCTCGCCGAGGCCGATGATGCCGCCGGAGCAGACGTTGATGCCCGCCTGCTGCACGCGGCGGATGGTCTCCAGGCGGTCGTCGTAGCTGCGCGTGGTGACCACCTTGTCGTAGTACTCGCGCGAGGAGTCGAGGTTGTGGTTGTAGTAGTCGACCCCGGCGGCCTTGAGCTGCTCGACCTGATCCGCGTCGAGCATACCGAGGGTGACGCACGCCTCCATCTCCAGCGCCTTCACACCTTTGACCATCTCGATCACCACGTCGAGGTCCTGCTGCTTGGGCTTGCGCCAGGCGGCGCCCATGCAGAAGCGCCCGGCACCGACCTCTTTGGCCGCGCGCGCCGCCTCCAGCACCTCCTCCACCGCCATCAGCGCCTCGCGCTCCAGGCCGGTGTCGAAGTGGGCGCTCTGCGAGCAGTAGCCGCAGTTCTCGGCACAGCCGCCGGTCTTGATGTTGAGCAGGGTGCTGATCTGCACCTCGTTGGGGTCGAAATTGGCGCGGTGCACACCCTGTGCCTGGAACAGCAGATCGTGGAAAGGGAGGTCGAACAGGGCCTCGACCTCGGCAGTAGTCCAGTCGTGACGCAGGGGGGTCTGGTTCATGGTGCTCTCGCGGGCTGATGGACGGTGGGCCGGCCAGCGGCCGGACAAGCGGGCAATTTTACCCAATCGCCCCCCCTCAGGGCCAATGCTTGCCGCTAAACTGGGAGAGATGACCTGACCGAGCGCTGCCCAAGGAGGGGTGATGCTGCAACACCTGCTCGACCGGCTCCCCGCCCACTGCCTGCTCTGCGGCGCCTGGGTGCTGCACCCCCTGCCCCTCTGCCCCGCCTGTGTGGCCGACCTGCCGCGCAACCACCACCCCTGCCCGCGCTGCGCCCTACCCCACAGCGGCCCGGCTGACCAAGTGTGCGGTGGCTGCCTGCGCCACCCGCCGCCCTGGCAGCGGGCCTGGGCACCACTGCGCTATGCCGAACCCCTCAGTGCGCTGATCGGCGCGCTCAAGTTCCACGGTCGCCTCGGACACGCCCGCGCCCTCGGCACCCTGCTCTGCCAGCTCGACCCGCCCGAGGGGCCGCCCGGGTTGCTGCTACCGGTGCCGCTGCACCCCAAGCGTCTGGCCGAACGGGGCTACAACCAGGCGCTGGAGCTGGCACGGCGTCCTGCACACCACGCCGGTCTCGCCCTCGCCCCGCACGTGTTGCAAAGGGTCCTACACACCCCACCCCAATCGCAATTGAGCGCCGCCCAACGCCGCGGCAACCTGCGGGGCGCCTTTCGCGTGCAGCTGCCCCAGGAGGCGCTAGCGGAGGGGCGACGCATCGTCCTGTTCGACGACGTGATCACCACCGGCTCGACCCTCGCCGAGCTGACCCGTACCCTACAACGGGCCGGCGCCAACCAAGTGGAGGTGTGGGCGCTGGCCCGCGCCGGGCGCGAGCGAGGTTAGGTGCGATGCCCTCCCACCGGGGAAAAAACTGCACTATAGTGGGGTTATTGGCCTCCGCCCCCCCGCACACAACAATAAGACCAACCTAATGGAACGAGGTGTAGAACGTGCCACGCCCACTCTTCGCCCTGCTGCTTGTCCTCCTCCTGCCCGCCGCCGCCAGCGCCGCGCCGCCCCCCCTCTCCGACCAGGTCGATACCCTCCTCGCCACGGCCCACGCCCCCCCCTTCGAGGGTGACCCCCTCGCCCTCTTGGTACCGAGCGGGGGCAGCCAAGAGGCAGCCAGCAGTGCGGCCACTGTGTATAAGGCAGTAGAGGGGCGCCGCTACCAACGGGTCGTGCTGCTGTGCGCCGCCCCGACCCTCCACTCGCGCCTGGAGCTGCTCACCACCGACCTGACCACGCCGCTCGGTCGTGTCGCCTTCGACAGCACCGCTGGCGAACGTCTGCGCGGCGAGCCTCTGGTGCGCCGCAGCCGCCAGACCTACCCACAACTGCCCGCGCTCTACGCCCAGCTCCCCCTGCTACAGCGTGCGCTACAACCCGGCTGGCGCCTGGTACCCCTACTGGTCGGCCAGCTCGACCCGCGCGACCAGGCCGAGGCGGCGCGCCTCATCGGTCGTTTGATGGGGGCCGACACCCTGGTGGTGGTGAGCGGTGACGTCGATGCCTACGGCCGCCGTTTCGGCTACACCCCCTTCGCCGCCGACGCGCAACTGGAGACGAACCTGCGTGACCTCGACCTCGGCGCCTACAGCTATGTGGAGCGCATGGACCTGAGCGGCCTGCACGACTACCTGCAGCGCACACGCCTCGATAGCCCCCTGTTCCGCCCGCTGCCACTGCTGCTGGCCAACCTGCCGAGCAGCGCCCAGGTCCTGCGCAACGACTACCGCCAGGAGGTGCTCGACGAGGGGCACCGCCGCAGCTACCTGAGCGCGCTCGTCAGCGCCCCGCCGCGCGAGGCGATCAGCCCCACCCTGGAGGGCGAAGGGGCGTTGAGCTATAGCGACCTGCTGCTGGCACACGAGTTGGCCAGCCGTGGTCTGGAGGCTGCGGTGCTGCACCAACTGCCGAACGAGGGGCTCGAATTCCTCGCCCACGGCATGCCCGAGGGGCTGATGCGCCCTGCCGGGGTCTTCATCACCCTGAGCAAACACGGGCAGCCGCGCGGACAGGGTGGTGCGCTGGCGGCGACGCGCCCACTCTACGCAGCGATCCTCGAAGCGGCACGTGAGGCGGCGCTACGCGACCGGCGCTTCTACCCCCTGAGCGAGGAGGAGCTGGCCCAGTTGGAGGTGGAGGTGAACGTGGTCAACGCACCACAGCCCCTGGCCGACCCGCTGGCCTACCCGGAGGGGGTCGGGCTGGCACTGGAGCACTACGCGCGGCACGCGGTACTGCTGCCCAGCGAGGTGGCCGCACAGGGGCTCGACCCAGAGCGCACCCTGAGTCGTCTCGCCACCGAGGCCGGTCTGCGCAGCGACGGATGGCGCGAAAGCAACGGCTTCCAGACCTTCACCACCCAGCGCATCCGCGCCCCCTACCTGCCGCGCTGACCCCGCTCGGGGCCCGCCCGCCAGCGGGCAGGCCCTCCCCCGGCTATGGCCGGTGCGCCTCGGCGACGAAGGCGCTCAACTCGTCGAGCCACTTGGCCACCGCCCGGTTGGCCGCCTCCACCCCCCCCTGGGCGCTGGCGCTCACCGCCGCCTCGTGATAGCGGAAGCGGCGCTGCGCCAACACCTGCTGTGTCTGCTGATCGATCAGCGAGGCGCGCAGTTCCAGGCGCAGCACACTGGGGTTGACGGTGAAGTCGTGCAGCAGCTCCACCAGCTCCAGGTCGAGGCGCAGGTCGCTCTGCGCCTGCGGGTTGCCGCTGAGCACAGCGCTGAAGCCACGGTCCGCCTCCAACCGTGCCACCACCAGGGGTTGCAGCAGGCGCGCGGGCGGATTGAGCCAGCGGCTGCGGCTGTAGTAGTCGAGCGCGGCGGCCTGGCGACGGTAGGCGATGCCCTCGCTGTCGGCCCCGGCCTGGGCGCGTATCGGGCTCACTTGCAGCACACCCTGCGGCGCGGCTTGCCGCTGCGTGGTGGCCGGGGCCTCGGCCACCAGGCGGTAGGTGTGGGTGGGCAGCTCCACCGGGCTGGTGTCGGGCAGCACGGTACAGCCGCCGAGGAGCAACAGGAGGGGGATGAGACGGGTGGCGTGCATGCTTACTCTCCGGGCCCTGGGCGGGCCTGTTCCTTGCCGTAGAGGAGGACGCGCGGGTCGCGGCGCAGGTCGGCGGTGAGCCCGGAGAGGGCATCGCCGAGGCGCCCCATCTCACCGAGCAGACGGGTCAACTCCGGCTGGGTGGCGCTGCCCATGCGCGTCAGTTCGGCGCGGACCTGCAGTATGGTCTGGTTGAGGTTGGCGTTGGTGGTGAGCAGCGCCTCGCTGAGTTGATCGACCCGACGCTGGATGGTGCCACCGGCGCTATCGAGGCTCTGCCCCATCTGGCCGAGGCTCTGGCTGGTGCGCTGCAGTTCGGTGAGGAGCGGTTCCAACTGCTTGGCCAGACGTGTGCTCTGCTCCAGGGTAGCGGCGGCCGCATCCAGGCTGCGGCCCATGCTCTCCTGGTGTTCGGCGAGCCCCTTGCTGGTGGCGGCGAGGTTGACCAGTAGGGCGCTGAAGGCGTCCTGGTTCTCCTTGTCGAGCAGCTCTTCGAGGCGCTCGGAGAGGCTCACGGCACGCGCCAGCAGGTCGGTGAAGCCGTTGTCGAGGCGCGAGGCGAGGGAGGGGGCATTGATAATCTCGGGATACTTCTGCCCCTCGCGCAGGACGAGCGCCGGTGAGCGCAGGCTGCCGCCGGTGAGATCGATGGATGCGAGGCCGGTGAGCCCCTTGGTCACCAGGATGGCGCGCGTGTCTTCTCGGATCGGCGTGCCCTGTTCGATCTCCAGGGTCAACTCCACCAGCTCGGGGTTGTCCGGGTCGAGGCGGATGTTGGTGACACGTCCCACCTCCACACCTCGGTAGTTGACCGTGGCCTTGAGGTTGAGCCCGGCCACCGACTCGGAGGTGTAGACGCGATAGGTCTCGTAGGAGCGGTCGTCGCCACGCGCCGTGAGCCAGAGCAGGACACTGATGAGGGCGGCGCCGAGGAGGATGACGAAGAGCCCGACCAGGGTGTAGTTGACCTTGTTTTCCATCTCGCTTCTCTTCGCTGGGTCTACGGCGTCGGCTCGCTGGCCGACGCGCCGCTGTTGAATTGCGCGGCCACGCGCGCGCGTGGCCCCTGGAAGTAGTGTTGGATCAGCGGGTGCGGGTCGTCCACCAGCTCGCGCATGGGGCCGAGGCGCAATACGCGCTTTTCGCCGATGAAGGCGACCTTGTCGGTGACCCGCCAGAGCGAGTCCATGTCGTGGGTGACCATCACCACGGTGAGGCCGAGGGCCTCGCGCAGCTGCAGGATGAGGTCGTCCAGCGCCCCGGCACTGATCGGGTCGAGACCGGCGCTCGGCTCATCGAGGAACAACAGGTCCGGGTCGAGGGCCAGGGCACGGGCCAGGGCGGCGCGTTTGATCATGCCGCCGGAGAGCTCGCGCGGGTATTTGTTCGCGGCCAGCGGCGGCAGCCCGGCGAGGGCGATCTTCAGCTCCGCCAACTCACCCATCAGGTGGCGGCTGATATCGGTGTGCTCGGCCAGCGGCACCATCACATTCTCCTTGACCGTCAGCGCGCTGAACAGGGCACCCTGTTGGAACAGCACGCCGAAGCGACGGCGCAGGCGCTGCTCACGCTCCAGCGGCGCGTTGACCACCTCCTCGCCAAACAGGCGGATGGTGCCGGCGGCAGGCTTTTGCAGCATGATCATCTCGCGCAGCAGGGTGGTCTTGCCGGCACCGCTGCCACCGACGATAGCCACCACCTGACCGGCATCGATACGCAGGTCGAGCCCCTGGTGCACCACTTGGGGGCCGAAGCGGGTCTCCAGGCCCTCGATCTCCAGTACCGTGCTCATCTCACAACCCCATCCCACCGAGCACCACGGAGAAGAAGGCGTCGACCAGGATCACCAGAAAGATCGCCTGTACCACACTGACCGTGGTCTGGCGCCCGACGCTGTCGGCGTCGCCCTGCACCTGGAAACCCTGGAAGCAGCCCACCACCGCCACCACGGCGGCGAACACCGGCACCTTGCCGATACCGATGAGGAAGGAGGTGAGGGAGAGGATGTCCGGAATACGGTCGAGGAACTCGCTGAAGCTCACGTCGAGGATAAAGCGCGCCATCACCATGCCGCCAAAGACGCTGACCATGTCGGCGAACAGCGCCAACAGTGGCATCGCCAGCACCAGACCGAAGATCTTCGGCAGCACCAGCAGCTCCATGGGCGAGATGCCGATGGTGCGCATGGCGTCCACCTCCTCGGTGACCACCATGGTGCCGATCTGCGCGGTAAACGCGGAGCCGGTGCGACCGGCGACGATGATCGCCGTGAGCAGCGGGGCCAGCTCGCGCACCATGGTCAACGAAACCAATTCGACAATGAAGATATTGGCCCCGTAGTTGGCCAACTGTTGGCCGCCCTGATAGGCGATCACCACGCCCATGAGGAAGGAGAGCAGGGCGAGGATCGGCATGGCCTGAAAGCCGGCGGTCTCCAGGGTGCGGGCAAAGGCGCTCCAGCGGATACGCGAAGGGTGCAGCAGGGTACCGAGCAGCACCAGACTCACCTCGCCGACGAAGTGGATGAAGCGGGTCGCCTGCTCCCAGTGCACCCAGGCATTGCGCCCCAGGCTGGCGAGCGCCCCCTCGCGGGAGAGACCGGGCAGCTCGCGCTCACTGGGGTGGTGGCGCGCCACCAGGTCGAGCAGGGCGCGCTGCTCACTGCGCAGGCCATCGACCGCTCCCACCCCGAGCCCCAGGCGCACCACCAGGTCGTTGAGCAGCAGCGCCCCGGCTGAGTCGAGGGCGGTGATGGCGGTGGCGTCGATCGCACCCGCGTCAGCGGGTTTGAGCCGGGCGAGCTGACGCTCTAGCATCGGCGCGTCGTCGAGCCGCCAGGAGCCGCCACAGGCGACCCCCGACCCATCCGCCCTGCACCACCCCTGCTCGTCCGGTGTCGCCATGCTCACCGCCCCACGTTGAACTGAATCCGCACAGATTACCGCAAAATGACCTCCGACTCGCGCGCCACGCGTCCACCACCCTCGACCACCGCCTTTTCGGCGTGCATTCAAGAGGGGCGATGTCCACATCGGAGTGGCCTTTTCACCCATCCCCACCCATACACCAATGCGGCGCCGCGCCACGCCTCTCCCTGTCTCAGCGCCGCCGTGATGGGTTATGCCCCGAGTTGTGCGTGGCGGCACACGCATCTCGGCGCGAATAGGGGCGAAAGGCACACAATCCAGGCCGATCCCGGCTTTCGGTGATTCATCTCTCCCCGTCGGATGGGATATCGTATTAATCTGTTAAATCCCGATCCCCATGTACCCGGACGGTACGAAAGCGAAACGCCATGGCGAATCCCTTCGCACGCTTCATCCGGCCAAAATCGGCGCCGAGTGAACTCGACCCGGCGGAGTTCGACGCCGAGCCATTGGCACGTAGCGATGCCGCACGCCCCAAGCAGAGCGAGCGACTCTCTCTCGACGCCCTCCTCGGGACCCTCGCCCTGGCCCTGCTCGGCTACGCCTACCTCGCCCTGCCCCCGCTGCTCGCCCTCTATCTGCTACTCGACGCCCTGGGCCACCTCGGCGACAACCTGCTCTTCGCCCTACTGGAGCTGCCGCTGGCGTTGGCGGCCGGGGTGTTCACCTACTTCATGCAGATCGGCCACGGCCCCTCGCTGCGCGAGCCGGAGCTGCTGGAAACCCAGGCCGAGGAGCTGTTCAGCCTGCTGCACAGCTACCACGAAGAGTTCCACCTCCCCCTGCCCCTGCGCATCCTGCTCACCGACCGTTACGAGGTGACCCTGCGCCCCCGCCCCCGCCTCCTGCCCCCGGTCTGGTTCGAGTACGACCTTCACATCGGCATGCCACTCATCCAGCTGCTCGGCCCTGAGCAGTTCCGCAGCCTGCTGCTACGCGAGTTCGGACATCTCGACTGGCGCCACGCGTTGCTCTCCTGGCTCTACCTGCTGCGTGACGTCTGGCCCCAGTACGCCACCCAGCAGAGCGGTCACCCCCCACTGCGCCACCACCTGCTGCACCACTTCTTCGCCTGGTACGCCCCCTTCTATCAAGCCCACTCGCAGCAGGTCTCGCGCGCCGCCCAGCGCGCCGCCGATCGTCGCAGCCTGCGCTTCATCAGCGACCTCGACCTGGTAGAGGCGCTCTCGGCCCAGGTGGTGGGTGAGAACTACCTGCACCGACGCTACTGGCCGCGCTACCTCGCCCTGGCCAACAAATACCCCCGTCCGCCCTTCCTGCCCTTCAGCCACTTGGAGGCCCACGCCCACATGGAGCTGGCGCCGCACGCGGTGGAGCGCTGGCTCAAGCGCGCCTTCCAGGCCCCACTGGAGCCGCAGAACCCCATCCCACCGCTGCGCCTGCGCCTGTTCGACATCGGCCACATCCATCTGCTACCCACGGTGGAGCTGCCACGCCACTGCGCCGCCCAGCACTACCTGGGCGGACAACGCGAGCAGATCATCAGCACGGTGGACCAGCTCTGGCTGGTGCGCCATCAGGAGCTGTGGCAACGCCTGCACCACAAGGGGCAGGCCGAACAGGCCGAGCTACGCAAACTCGCCACCTTGGCGAGCCCGAGCGTGGACGAGGGGTGGCGCCTGGCGACCCTGTTGGAGCGCCACGCGGGGCTGGAGAAGGCCGTCCCCGTCTACAAGCGCCTGCTCAAGCAGGCGCCGGAGGACGCCCGCCTCTTCTACAACGTGGGGCGCATCCTCTATGCGGCGAAGGAGAAGGAGACGGTGCAGGTATTGGAGCGGGCCATGCTGCTCGACAAGCGCTACGCCGATGCCGCCGCCCAGCTCATCAGCCGCTTCAAGGCGGCCCAGCGCCAGCCCAAGCTTGACGACTTCTGAGCCCACGGCAGACGCCCGGGGGCCAGAGACGACAAACCCCGCTCTCGCGGGGTCAGTCTTGTATGCGCCCGAAGGTCGGCGATGACTAGCGGAACACGGGTTCGATGTGGATCAACAGTGCGGCATACATCAAGGTGTGGATCCACTCGCGCTCGATCTGGCGGATGTCGACGTTCAGCGCCGGCAGATGGAAGAAGCCGTTGAGATTGAACTCCTGCTGCATCCACGCCTCCGTATCGGGGCGCTGAGAGAGGGCCTGGGCCAATTCGCTACGACTGGCGTTGGTCAGGGTGATGCCTACGGCGCGCGCGCGCCGCTGCAGGGTGCGCAACCCCAGGGCGGCGAGCCGCTGCTCTTGGGGGATGGCGTTGCTACGGGTTACAGCCCCGGTGCGCGAGAGCCCGTCGAGCCAGTCGAAATCGCTGTCGTTGCGGCCCAGATAGAGGGTCACGGCGCCGCTCTTGACGTACTCGGCGTAGCGCGTGAGGTTGGCGATGAAATCCTCTCCACCGAACTTGTCGATGAGGCCAGGGGGGATGGCGCGGTCGTGGCGCTCACCCACCTCGAAGAAGTAGATGAGGTCCTCTTTGTGGATGTTGGCGAAGGTCATCCAGTAAGAGGTCGGGGGGTACTTGATGCGGCGCGCGGCGCGGCGCTTGTCGGACTCACTGGCGGCCTGGGGCAGGATGTCGAGCAGTTCGAGATACTGCTTCTTCAACTCCTCCATGTAGGTGTCCAGCTCGACGCAGCGCGCGGCGTGTCGCGCCAGGAAGGCGGCCACGATATAGACATCGGCGTCGTCGATGAGATGCTTGAGGTGGCGCGTCTCTTGGTGGTTGAGACCGACGATGGTCAGGCGTGACTCGTCGTCCTCGTCCAGGTCGAAGTCGTTACGCACGCGCGCGGAGCGCATGATGTTACGCGGTTTCTGGGTGATCAGCCGGGGCAGCCCCGGGCCCCGTCGACGGCGCAGCAACACCGCCACCAGGAGGACCCCGATGGTGATGCCTACAGCGGCGTAAATGATCTGAACCGTCTCCATTACAGCGGTCGTGCAGCCTCAAGTCGACCCAAGCGGGTGCTTATAGTTCTTTTTCCACCGGGGGTGAGTTTACCTGCAACCACCCATTGACTCCAGCCCCCAAATCTCCCGGTTGTAGTCGCTGATGGTGCGATCGGTGGAGAATTTGCCGCTTCCGGCACTATTGAGGATGCTCATGCGCAACCAGCGCTCACGATCCCGATAGGCGGAGGCGGCCTGCGCCTGGGCCGCGACATAGCTGCCGAAGTCGGCCAGGCTCTTCCATGGGTCGTGGGGACTGCGCAAGGAGTGCACGATGGGCTGAAACAGCCCCGGCTCGAATTGGCTGAAATGGCCCGCCTCAAGCCAGCGCATCACCTCGGCCAGGGCCGGGTCGGCGGCGACGATGGCGTCGGGGTCGTAACCCGCATGCGCCGCCTGTACCTGTTCGGCAGTGAGGCCGAAGAGGAAGAAGTTCTCCGCGCCGACGGCCTCCAGGATCTCGATGTTGGCCCCGTCCAGGGTACCGATGGTCACCGCGCCGTTCATCATGAACTTCATGTTGCCGGTCCCCGAGGCCTCCTTGCCAGCGGTGGAGATCTGCTCGGAAAGGTCGGTACCGGGGGCGATGATCTCCATGGCCGAGACACGGTAGTTAGGCAGGAAGGCGACCTTGAGACGCTCGCCCACGTCCGGGTCGTTGTTGATCACCTGGGCGACGTTGTTGGTCAGCTTGATGATCAGCTTGGCCATGTAGTAGCCAGGGGCCGCCTTACCGCCGATGAGCACGCAACGGTTGGTCCAGTTGGCGGTGTCACCCTGCTTGATGCGGATGTAGAGGTGAATGACGTGGAGGATGTTGAGCAGCTGGCGCTTGTACTCGTGGATGCGCTTCACCTGTACGTCGAAGAGTGAGTCGAGGGGGAAATCGACCCCGCAATCCTTGGCCACCAGGGCGGCCAGGCGCGCCTTGTTCTCGCGCTTGACCTGCGCCCACTCGGCGCGGAAGGCGGGGTCGTCGGCCAGCGGGCGCAGCTCGGCGAGGCGGTCGAGCTGGGTCACCCACGCACCACCGATGCGCCCGCTTACCAGCTGGCGCAGACCGGGATTGCACATGGCCAACCAGCGGCGCTGGGTAACGCCGTTGGTCTTGTTGTTGAAGCGCTCGGGCCAGAGTTGGTAGAAGTCGTTGAACAGGCCGGAGCAGAGCAGTTCGGAGTGCAGCTCGGCGACGCCGTTGACCGAGAAGCTGCCGACGATGGCCAGGTAGGCCATGCGTACGGAGCGGCTCTCCTCCTCGATGATCGACATCTTGCGCAGGCGCTCGGTGTCACCGGGCCAGCGGCGCGCCACCTCGGCGAGAAAACGGGCGTTGATCTCGTAGATGATCTCCAAAAGGCGCGGCAGCAGCGACTCGAACAGCGCCACCGGCCAGCGCTCCAGCGCCTCGGGCAGCAGGGTATGGTTGGTATAGGCCATGGTACGGCGGGTGATGTTCCACGCCGCCTCCCAACCCAGGCCGTGCTCGTCCATCAGCAGGCGCATCAACTCGGCGACGGCGATAGTCGGGTGGGTATCGTTGAGCTGGAAGACGTTCTTCTCGGCGAACTGTTCGAAGCCCGCGTGGCCGCGCTGCCAGTGGAAGATGACATCCTGCAGACTGGCGGAGGCGAGGAAGTACTGCTGACGCAGACGCAGCTCCTTGCCGTTCTCACTGGCGTCGTTGGGGTAGAGCACCATGGAGATGTGCTCGGCGTTGTTCTTGGAGGCGACCGATTCGGGGTAGCTGCCGGCGTTGAACTCGCCGAGGTCGAACTCGTCGGTGGCGGCGGCCTTCCACAGGCGTAGGGTGTTGACCACGCCGTTCTCATAGCCGGGCACCGGTACGTCATAGGGCACGGCGAGGATATCGTGGGTATCGACCCAGCGCATGCGCGTCACGCCACTGCCATCACGGTAGGCCTCGGTGCGCCCGTAGTATTGGATGCGGCGGGTGTATTCCGGGCGCTCCAGCTCCCAGGGATTGCCGTTACGCAGCCAGTGGTCGGGCTCCTCCACCTGATGGCCATTCTCCAACTTCTGGCGAAACATGCCGTATTCATAGCGGATGCCGTAACCCACCACCGGCAGGCCGAGGGTGGCGCAGCTGTCGAGAAAGCAGGCGGCCAGACGCCCGAGGCCACCATTACCGAGGCCGGCGTCGGCCTCACTCTCGGCGATCTCTTCCAACGCCAGACCAAGGCCGCGCAGCGCCTCGGTGGCGGCGTTTTGCACACCCAGGTTGAGCATGGCATTGCCGAGGGCACGGCCCATGAGGAACTCAAGGGAGAGGTAGTAGGCGCGCTTGCAGTCGTGCTCGTCGTAGCGGTAGCGGGTCTCCTTCCAGCGCTCCATCAGGCGGTCGCGTAGGGTCTTGGCCAGCGCCTCATAGGGGTAATGGGTCGACTTGCAGTTCTTATCACGCCCCAAGGTGTGGTTGAAGTGACGGCGAAAGTCGAGCGCCAGCCCCTCTGCGTCCATCGGCAGGGGGGGGAATTCGGTGAGGGTGGCGTTCGGCTGGCTGAGCTTGAGGGGTTTGAAGGTCATGACGTGGTCGACTCTTTGAGCGTTGAGTTAGGCGGCGAGCGGCGGACAAAGACGCTGGCCAATACGGCACAACCCGCTCTCGCGCGCAGCATACACCCGAGTAAGATACACGGAAATGGCGGATGATGGCCTGGATACGTCTCGCGATCGGCCCCCTCGGCCACTTCGGCGCTTTTTTTGCGCATTGAATATGACCCGGCGGGCACGACCCCGACCGATCGCGGGCGGCATGGCGGCCCTTTACCCGTCTTTGCCACTTAGGTCCCACGTCCCCCCATGGGGGGCGTGCTACGATACGCTATCAGCCCATAAAATCCCCTCTGGAGGTACCCATGTCCCGCATCCTGCTCCCCTTCGTGCTCTTGGCCGCCCTCTTCACCCTCCCCACCCAGGCCGCCCCGCAACCGCAGCAGATCGACATCGCCCAGACCGTGGTACGCCTCGATCTGGCCGAGGGTATCAGTAAGGAGGAGGCGATCGACTCCATGAAGCTGCGTGCCAATCAGGAGAACATGATGTTCGTGGCGCACCAGCCGGTCTCCACCCAGATCCGCAACATGGGCGTGGAGTCGCGCACCCTGGAGATCTTCCAGTTCTGCGACCCGCTCATCGCTCGCAAGATGGTCGATTACAACCCCATCTTCGCCGCCTACATGCCCTGTCGTATCGCCATGGTGGAGGATAGCGAGGGGAAGATCAGCCTGATGATGCTCAACCTCGACATGCTCATTCAGGGCGCCAAGCTCTCCCCCGAGCTGCAGACCCTGGCCAATGAGGTAAACACTAAGCTGATGAGCATCATGACCGCTGGCGCCAACGGCGACCTCTGAGCGCCCCTGACCGTCGCGCCCTTGCCGGCGGGGCCCCCACCCCGCCGCCTCGCCCCTCTTTTTCGCCGGATTTTGCGCGCATGCTGATTGTCGTCTCCCCCGCCAAGACCCTCGACTACGCTACCCCACCCCCAACCCGCCACTTCACTCTGCCCTCGTTACTCGACGAGTCGGCCCGACTCATCGACACCCTGCGCCCCTACTCGCCTGATGCCCTGGCCGAATTGATGAAGCTGAGCATGAAGCTCGCCGAGCTCAACGTGCAGCGCTATCACGACTTCTCTCTGCCGTTTACACCCGAAAACGCCAAGCAGGCACTGTTCGCCTTTCAGGGGGATGTCTATCAGGGGCTGGAGGCGGGCAGCCTGGACGCCGAGGGGCTCGCCTTCGCCCAAGGGCACCTGCGCATGCTCTCCGGGCTCTATGGGGTGTTGCGCCCCCTCGACCTGATGCAACCCTATCGCCTGGAGATGGGCACCCGGCTGCAAAACCCTCGGGGGAGCAACCTCTATCAGTTCTGGGGCGAGATCATCACTGCACGGCTCAACGCCGAACTCGAACAGATGGATGAGGCGCCGGTCTTGGTCAACCTCGCCTCCGAGGAGTACTTCAAGTCGGTCCAGCCGGCCAAGTTGGCGGGTCGCCTGGTGACACCCATCTTCAAGGAGCAGAAGGGGGACAGCTACAAGGTGATCGGGGTGCACGCCAAGCGCGCCCGAGGCATGATGAGTCGTTACGCCATCGACCAGCGCATCACCGACGTTGAGGCACTGCAGGGCTTTACCGCCGGTGGTTACCGCTTCGACCCGCAGCGCTCCAACGCCGACGAGTGGGTCTTCATTCGCTGATGGGGGTGATGCCATCGGGTGGCGGGAAACGCTCCACGAAGCCCTTGGGCAGCTCCCCCTCCAGGGCCATGTTGAGCCCGCCGTTCTCCATGACGAAGCAGACCAGGACGGTGATGATGGTCGGCATCACCGCGATACGGGTGATCACCGTTACCAGGATGTGGCGGGTGCTCTCGCGGTCCACACCCAGGGTGAGCAGCCAGCCACCGAGCAAGATCGCCGCGGTCAGGCTGTAGCCGAGCAGGAGCCAGCGGTTACGCCGCACCGCCAGGCTCCAGTGGCGCGCCACAAACCAATCCCCCCCACCCTGCACACGCTTACAGCGCAGCAGCATGTAACCCATCATCGCCAGCGAGAAGCCCAGGGGGATGAGCAGCCCGACCAGACCGATACCGAGGAACAGAGCCGCCGGACCGAGCAGCAGGTGGAAGAAGCCCAGATTCAGCATAAACAGCTCGTGCGGCGCCTTGGCTTGACGGCGTACGGCATCGTCGATGGCATACTTCATCGAATCACTCCCAGGGATGGCTTGTGGCGATCCGCCTATATTAGCTCAGGCTAATAATGAATACACCCGCCGTGGGTCGCACCCGCTGGACCACGAAGAACCCCCGAAAGGGGTCGAGTCGTGGCCGCCCTATCACGGCAAACCTTGCCGATTCCCCCCCCTGTGTTAGATTTCCCCTAAGTGCACACCACGCCAACAGGCCGAGGTCCGTCATGAAAATCGCCCAGGTGCTCGCCGAGAAAGGCCACAACATCTTCAGCATCGCCCCCAACGAACCCCTCACCGCCGCCGTGCGCCAGATGATGGAGCAGCATATCGGCGCACTCTTAGTGGTGGAGGATGGTCAGCTGCTGGGTGTACTGAGCGAGCGCGATATTCTGCGCGAGGTGGACCTGGCCCCTGATGCGCTCGGTCTACGCCAGGTCGCCGAGGCGATGAGCGCCGACCCGGTTACCTGCCATCAAGGCATGGAGGTGGACGAGACCATGGACCTGATGCTGCACAATCGCAGCGGTCGACGTGTGCGTCACTTACCGGTGGTGGACGAGGGGCGTCTGCTCGGCATCATCTCCATCGCCGACCTAGTCGCCGCACAGCTGGAGATGAGCCGCTTCGAAAACCGGCTACTGAAGAACTACATCAAGAACTGGCCCGACGAGGCCGCTGGCGAAGATGGCGACGGCGGCTGAATGTGCCGCTAAAGCCCATCCAACTGCAGCTGATTGTCCCGCCCGAAGTTGAGTAGAAAGCGGTAGAGCATCGGATCACTCTGCTCCAGCCCCTTGTCGACCACCACACAATTCACCCCCTCCAGCGTCGCCAGACTCACCATGGGGTGGAAGCGGATGCGCCCCCCCGGACCTCGGGTAGCGATGGCGGTACTCAGACGCTGGGCCCAATCACTCGGCCGAAACGTGCGCCCCCCCTGCGTGATCCCGCGAATGATGAGTTGGTTCTCCGTGGTCGACATAACAGCCCCCTCGGTGGATAACGGACAGGCTTTTCACCAAGCGTAGACGATCCCCCATGGGGCGCGAGGTGTGTATTGTGTGGGCATGCGCTTACTCGGATTAAGAATAGCGTTGCTTAATGTAAGCATGGTTGAGCAGGCGAGGGGACCATGCAATGGGGAGACATTCGGCCCGTATCTGGGCAACAGGATAGAAAAGAAAAAGGCGGTGAGGAGACCCTCACCGCCTTAAATGTAGGATAAAACCTTAATGACTTGAGCAAACCCCGCTTACTACCCTCCTTGGCAGAGGCGTGGTCAGGTGCCTTCCTCGCGGGACATCCGATCCGATTCCATCCCTGCGCTGCCGGGTGCATCCTGGCTCCCGATTCCTTGCAGCAATGCCCTCCTGGTGAGAGAGATGATGGCATAGGGCCGGGGGGGACGCACGGTACAAGATCACAAAAGAATGTAGTAGGAGATAGCTCCGACATGTAGTCCATGGACTACATCATGGCGTTCTATGTTATATGGCCTAGCTATCACCCACGCCCCTCTCCGCGTGCCTCGTTGACCGTGAGCAGGGGGGCCTGCCGACCCACCTCGGGCATGCGATCACTGAGGCGCGTCACCTTACGCCCGAGGCGGGCATCGTAGATGACCGTGTAGGCAAACACCCGGCGCAGGTAGGTACGGGTCTCGTTGAAGGGCACCGTCTCCACCCAGATGTCTGCGGGCAGGGTACCCTGCTCCGGGTACCAGCGGCGTACCCGATGTGGGCCGGCGTTGTAGGCGGCAGTGGCCAACACCGGGTTCTCGTCCAGCTCGTCGAGCACGCTACGCAGGTAGTAGGTGCCAAAGCGGATATTGGTCTCCGGCGAGAGCAGTTGGTTGCTGCCGAGCCAGCGGGTGTTGAGGGCACGGGCGATCATGCGTCCGGTCTGGGGCATGATCTGCATCAGCCCCAGGGCACCGGCATGGGAGCGCACATCGGCGATGAAGGCGCTCTCCTGGCGTGCCACGGCAAGCACCCAGGCAGGGTCGATGGCATGGCTCTTGGCCTGGTCGAAGATCTGCTCGGTGTGCAACAGTGGGAAGCGGATCTCCAGGTCGTCGTAGTAGTCGGCACGTGCCAGGGTGACCAACGCACGGTCGTGCCAACCCCACTCACGCGCCAGGGCGCCAGCGGCGATGAGTCCCGCCTTATCCAACCCACGAATGGCGTGGAACCACTCACGCCGCGCCTCCCAGTTGCGCGCCAGGGCGAGTAGCTCATGGGCACGGAGGAACGAGGGGCGCTGTGCCAACTCCGCCTTGCGCGTGGCATCGCTCTGGATCGGGCGGCTATCGAGACGATACTCCTCACCCAGGCGATCGATGGCGAGGAAACCGTAGTAACCGAGCTGCTGTCCCGCCTGCTGGTAGAAGGGCCGCGCCTCCTCCTTACGCCCTAACGTCTCCAGTAGTCGCCCGCGCCAATAGAGCCAGTCGGGCTCGTTGGCCAGGTCCGAGGGCATCTGCGCAACCCATTCGAGCCCAGCCGCCCATGCCTGGTTACGTAGGGCACTGCGCACGGCCCAGGTGTAGGTGTTCTCATCACGCCCGGCTTGGCTCACTCGCTTGAACCAATCGAGCGCCTCCGGCTTGCCATCGAGTGCCAGCTCCAGGCCGAAGCGGTTGTTCAGGGTGTCTCGCTGCGCCTGGGTGAAGGGTAGATGTGGGGCAATCTGCGCCCAAAGGGTCTGCGCCTGCTCCAGGTCGCTACGCGCTAGACGGTCGAGCACGCTGACCACAATGAGACGGGCCATCTCACTCTCCTGCTGCAGACGCACATCCTCCAACAGCAGGGCTGGCTTCTCGTGTGCGGCGATCCATAGCTCGGCCCAACCGCGGTCGTGGCTGTCGAGCCCCTTGGCCAAATAACTCACCAGACTGAAGTTGCGCTTGTCGATGGCCAAGGTGATGCGCTGCCAGCGCAGCTCTCGGGTGATCTGACCACTAGCGACCAGGGCGTCGAACAGCGGATTGCAGGCGTTATCCACCGACTTTCCAGAGAGCCACAATCCCTTGGCCCCCTCCAATGCCTGGGTCCGCTCCCCCTTGGCATAGAGGGCGCGCTGGTAGTAACACTGCAGCACCTCATCATCGCTCTGGGTGTAGAAGTCGAGGTACTCACCCCAGCGCTGCTCCTTACCGAGCCTCTGCAGCCAGACCGCACGCAACGGCTCTGCCAGCGGGGTATCGGCCTGCGCGGCGAGAAAGGCGGCGACGGCCTTGGCATCCTGCTCACCGATCCGCTTATAGAGGTCCCAATAGACGAGATAGGGATAGAGGGGGTAGTCGCGCAGCTCGGCGCTGAGGCGCTGGAACTCGGTGCGCTTGCCCGCATCGAGGGCACGTTTGGCCGCGTTGAAGGCCTCGCGCTGCGCCTCGATGGTCGAGGCGGCCTGAGTCAGGGCTGGCAGAATGGAGACCAGCAGCAGCGCGGCGATACGGACAAGGCGATAAGGATTGTGCATGCTTCGACTCGCTTACGGTGCCACGGGGGCGTATCGCTCTCCCCCTGACGCACCGTGACCGCCCGACAACGCGAAATCGGGCGCAAGTTGGATGTGATAGCCTTCACTATAATCCGCTCGGCGCCTACCCTGTCAAGAGCAGAAGCGCTCTCAACAATAATTCACAGGCCTTTGATTTTTTAGGGAATTAGTAATGACTAATGGACTCTTGACCCAACTGGAACAGGGCATACCCTGCGAGCTACACGAACATCCTGACGGAATCGGCGAATATGCCCTCATGAAACGCCTAGAAGTCGGCTCGACACCCCACTTGCAGTGCCCAAGGGCCACCCCAATCCCGGCCTAATTCGCCGTCACTTTCCCCTTTTCACCTTAATTTCTATCGATTGCAGGCACACCGCCAGCAACGTACCGAGGGCTATCTGGCCTGCGACCCGTTGTCCACTCGACTCCCCCTTCCCCGGCGACACGGGCCCGGGACTCGACCCTCACGAGCCGCGGCGCGCCGACCCTCTCGACCTCTCAACCAACTCGCCGCCTTCTGATGCAGACTGGCCACTGGCACACCTAAATACGGCGGTTGAGATACTGGACTTCATCGATAAAGATCCAGATTTCGCTACCACGCGCCACCGCTATCACCAAGTTTGCACGCGACACCACCCTGAAGAGGAGACGATACCGCCACCCTCCAGCGCCTGCACGTGGCGCTGGAGGGCTGCAACGGATACACCTGGGCTGAGGTACACTAGCCATCTCAATATCAGCCAGAGAGCGCGGTACATGGCACTGCTACGGATGCGAGGGGTAAGTGTCGGCTTCGGCGGACCGGCCCTGCTCGACGGGGTCGAATTCACCCTGGAACGGGACGAACGGGTCTGCCTGGTCGGGCGCAATGGCGCCGGCAAATCCACCTTTATGAAGCTCATTACCGGGGAGATCGTCGCCGATGGCGGTGAGATTGTCCGCGAGGATGGACTGCGTGTCGCCCGCCTGGAGCAGGAGGTACCGGCCGGTACCGAGGGCTCGCTCTACGACCTGGTGGCCGATGGCCTCGGCAGGGTCGGCGGCCTACTACGCGATTACCACCACATTAGCCAGGAGCTGGCCGAGGCGCACGAAAACGAGGCACTGCTCAAGCGCCTGATGCACATCCAGAGTGAGCTGGAGGCGCAGGGCGGCTGGGAGCTGACACAGAAGGTGGAGAGTGCCCTAAGTCGCCTCGGTCTCGACCCGGAGACCCCCTTCAACACCCTCTCCGGTGGCCTCAAGCGCCGGGCCCTATTGGCCCGCGCCCTGGTTGGTGAGCCCGACGTACTGCTACTCGACGAGCCCACCAACCACCTGGATATCGAGGGGATCACCTGGCTCGAAGAGTTCCTCCTCGGTTACCGCGCCGCACTGCTCTTCGTCACCCACGACCGGCGCTTTTTGCAGCGTCTGGCCACGCGCATCATCGACCTCGACCGTGGGCGTCTCACCAGCTGGCCCGGCGACTACGCCACCTACCTCAAGCGCAAGCAGGAGGTCCTGGAGGCCGAAGAGAAGCAGAACGCGCTGTTCGACAAGCGCCTGGCCCAAGAGGAGGTGTGGATCCGCCAAGGCATCAAGGCCCGACGGACACGCAACGAGGGGCGTGTCCGCGCCCTGGAGGCGATGCGCCACGAACGAGCCCAGCGCCGCGAGCAACAGGGTAAAGGGCGTATGGCCCTGCAGGGCGCCGACCTCTCCGGCAAGCTTGTCGTAGAGGCCCAAGGGGTCTCGTTCGATTACCAGGGCAAACCGGTGATCCAAGGGCTCGATACGGCCATCTACCGTGGCGACAAGATCGGTATCATCGGCCCCAACGGGGCCGGCAAGAGTACCTTGTTGCGCCTTCTGCTCGGCCAGCTCACCCCCAGCAGCGGCCAAATCCGCCTCGGCACCCATCTAGAGGTCGCCTATTTCGACCAGCACCGCGCCGCCCTGGATGAGAACCAAACCGTGCGCGACAACGTCGGCCAGGGACGCGATAGCCTGACGATAAACGGCAAATCGCGGCACATCATGAGCTATTTGCAGGATTTTCTCTTCAGCCCTGAACGTGCCAACGGCCCCATCCGGGCCCTCTCCGGCGGCGAGCGCAACCGCCTACTGCTGGCGCGGCTCTTCACCCAACCGGCCAACCTGCTGGTAATGGACGAGCCTACCAACGACCTGGACATCGAGACCCTCGACCTGCTCCAGGAGCTGCTGCTCGACTATCAGGGGACCCTACTGCTGGTGAGCCACGACCGCGCCTTTCTCGACGAGGTGGTGACCGGCACCCTCGCCTTCGATGACGGAGCACGGGTGAATGAGTACGTTGGAGGGTATAGCGACTGGCTGCGCCAGCGCCCCACACCGGGCAGCGAAGCCCCGCCGCCACAGGCCACGGCCTCAGCGGCCCCCAAGGCAAACCCGCCCTCTGCCCCCAGTACCAACCGCACACGCAAGCTCAGCTATAAGGAGCAGCGCGAACTGGAGACCCTGCCCCAGACCATCGAGGCGCTGGAGAGTGAGCAGGCCGCCATCCACTCACGCATGTCGGAGGCCGATTTCTACAACCAGTCGAGCGAGGCGATCAGCGCCACCGGAAACCGTCTGGAGGCGTTGGAGGCGGCCCTGAGCAAGGCCTACGCCCGCTGGGAAGAGCTGGAGGAGGCGTGAACGACAGGGGTCGCTCTCGACGGAGCGACCCCTAGAGGGCATGGGCCTATTGACTCAAACACATAAACGCAAAAAGGCCCGCATATAGCGGGCCTTTTTGCGTTTATGTGGCGGAGCGGACGGGACTCGAACCCGCGACCCCCGGCGTGACAGGCCGGTATTCTAACCGACTGAACTACCGCTCCAGCGCGATTACCGAGAGGCTGTTCAGCTGGCCAATCAGTGCGGCGTATTTTACCCACGAGGCGCCCCTCGTCAAGACAAAATTGCGCGTCGATGACAGTTTTTTCACTTCCCTCTACCCCTCGCCGTCATACGATGTACGCCTCACGTGATATTAATCACGAATTTTCACATTTACCCCGCTCTTGTAATCCATATCCTACGGACTGCGCCCCGCCCACTACGTATACTCCCCACAGTTCCAAGGACGGGTGAATGACTTGAAAGGTTCACAGGCCGTCGCAATAATATTAGAATATTCTGATATTCAACTTGCATCACGCTTATCAAGCGTAAGGTACCGACCCCTCCGCAAAGGGGTAGCAGGAAACGGACATGTGGCGAACCCTTCGACAACTCATCACGCTCTCACTCTTGGGCCTGGCCCTATCCGGATGTGATGAGAGGCCCAAGCCGCAGGCAACCTCTGCCGCACCCGCCAATCTGCCCGGGCAGGTCGCCCAGGCGGCCAAGGGTCCCGTTGAGGTCGACCTCGATGCAATCAGCACCCGTGGCGAGCTGCGTATCCTTACCCTGAGCAACGAGTCCCAGAGCGGCGACCCCACCACACAGCAGTCCGTGGCCCTGCTCGAAGAGTTTGCCCACAGCCTCGGCCTGACCACGCGCACCATCGATGTGCCCGGTTACCCCGACCTGCTACGCGGCCTGGCCCGTGGCGAGGGTGACCTCATCGCCAGCGTGACCCCGCCCACGCCTAGCAGTGCCCTACCCCTCGCCTACAGCCTCCCCCTGCAACACCACGACCTCGTGCTGGTGGCACGCAGTGGCAGTGACACCATTAGTGAGCCGAGCGCCCTCGCGGGCCTCCGCCTCGGGCTACCCCAGGGCAGCGGCTACTGGCCGCTGGCCAACGAACTTTTTACCTTGCAGCCGCTGTTGCGCCTCGTGACCCAACCAGGCGACACCTCCGTGGCCGACAACCTGCAACAACTGCTCGATCATCGGGTCGACCTGGTACTGCTGGATAGTACCCTGCTCGAACAGCAGGAGGGGCAGGCCGAACAGTTCAGCGTGGTCTACACCTTCGACGAGCCTCTGGCGAGTGTGATCACCGCACGTCAGAGCAGCCCCGCGCTGTTGCGTGCCTTTAACCGCTATCTCACCGAGCGCCGCCTGACCCACGACCACCACGAGACCGCCTTCGGTGACCTGGCGGCCATCCGTGAGCGAGGGAGCCTGCGCGTCCTGACGCGCAACAACACCGCCAATTACTTCCTCTGGCGCGGGCGCCAGATGGGCTTCGAATTCGAGCTGGCGGAGCGCTTCGCCAAACGCGAAAAGCTCGACCTGGAGGTGGTGGTAGTGCCCAACCACGCCGCCCTGCTGCCCATGCTGCTGGCAGGCAAGGGCGATATCGCCGTCGGCTTCCTCAGCGAGGACCCGGCCTTTAGCGATGTTGGCGTGCGCTACAGCGAGCCCTACCACTATGCCACCGCCATGCTGGTCGGCGACAAGGCCGCCAAGCCGATGGAGACGCTCGCCGACCTGGTCGGCCACACCGTCACCGTACGTCCATCCAGTCGCGCCTGGCGCACGCTGCTGCCGCTCTCCGCCGAGTACCGCTTCACCCTGGCCCCTGCCCCGGAGGAGATGGAGGATGAACAGCTGCTCGCCGCGGTGGCCGCTGGTGAGCTGGAGTTCACCGTGGTCGATAACCACCTGCTCAAGCAGCAGCGCCACCTACGTGACGATATCCAGGGGCTGATGCCGATTGGCGAGATGGCCGAGCACCGCTGGGCGGTGCGCAGCGACGCACCCGGATTGCTCGCCGAACTGGACAAGTTCCACACCAAGACCTATCGCAGCACCTTCTATAACCTGTTGGTGGGCAAATACTTCACCAATCCCGGGCGCATCATCGCCTACGCCAGCAAACGCATCGACGGCGAGACCCAGGGTGCCTTCTCCAACTATGACGACCAAGTCAAACGCCTGGCCGAGGAGTTCGACTTCGACTGGCGCCTGATCAACGCACAGATCTTCCAGGAGAGCCGCTTCGACCCCGAGGCTCAGTCCGACGCCGGGGCCAAGGGATTGATGCAGATCATGCCCGACACCGCGCGACTGGTCGGCGTGCGCAACCTCGACGACCCGGTCGAGTCGATACGTGGTGGCATCAAGTACCTCGCCTGGCTGCGCGATAAGTTCGAGTCCGAGCTGACCATCGAGGACCGCACCTGGTTCGCCCTAGCCAGCTACAACGCCGGCCTCGGGCATGTACTCGACGCACGCAAACTCGCTGCCGAACAGGGGCTCGACCCCAACCGCTGGTTCGGCAACGTGGAACAGGCGATGCTCCTACTCAGTGAGCGAAAATACTCGCGTAAGGCGCGCCACGGCTATGTACGCGGCAGTGAACCGGTCAACTATGTGCGTGAGATCCGTAGCCGCTACCGTGCCTACACCCTGCTCACCGCCTGGGACCACCCCTCCAACGGTTGATCCCCCCCCTTCTCCACCCTTCGAGGCGCCCCTGGCGCCTCTTTTTTTGCCTGCTCCCCCACGGCTGCCATACGCCACTGCAACCTCACGACATAATATGTCTTGACATATTATGTCTACGCCACTATCTTAGAGTCATGTTCAACGGAGGAAACACCATGAAGAGTCTCCATCAGCTGGTCGAACGACTCAGCGCCCTCGACAGCGAACGCTGCGGCGGTCTGATCTTCGACTATCAACCCATGCCGGGCGAAGTGGAAGTGGTGCAGGTAACCGTGCAGGACCGCGAGGAGCTGCCCATCTACCTGACCATGGCCGACACCCAGCTCCTCTGCATCTGCTATTTGTGGGGCGAGAGCGAGGTGGACCCAGAGCGGCGCACCGCCCTCTATGCGGCGATGCTGGATATGAACATCCCCATGCCGCTGTCGAGCTTCGCCCGCATCGACGACCGCTTCGCCATCTTCGGCGCGCTGTCACGAGACTCCTCGGTGGAGGATGTGGCCCTGGAACTGGCCACCCTGAGCGATAACGCGGTCGATGCCCTAGAGGCCTTCGCCGACTACCTGCACTGAGCGTGCAGTTCAACTAGACACTGAAGAGGTACACAACCATGAGTGGTATTCTGAGCAAGATGATGACGGCCCTGCGCGGTGGGGCCACCGAAGTGGGCGAGGCGATCGTCGATGCAAACGCCATCCGGATCTACCGTCAGGAGCTGGTGGACGCGCGCGACCACCTGGCCAAGGCGAAGGAGAGCCTCACCGAGGTGATGGCCGAGGAGATGCGTTGTGCCCGAGAGGTGCAGCGCCTCGAAAAGCAGGTCGCCGAGCACGAAGGTTACGCCGTGGCCGCCCTGAACAAGGGCGATGAGGCCCTGGCCACCGAGGTGGCGGAGCGCATCGCCAGCCTGGAACAAGAGCTGGAGGCCCAGCGCCAGGCACGCACGACCTTCGCCACCCAGGCCACCAGCCTCAAGGCGCAGGTGCAGCAGATCGAGCGCACCATCCACGCCCACGAGCGTGAGCTGAGCATCGTGCAGACCACCGACAGCGTGCAGAAGGCGACCCGCTCCATCGGCAACCACTTCGGTTCCGGCAACAGCCGCCTCTACAGCGCCCGCGAGTCCCTCGATCGCATCAAGGATCGCCAACAGAAGGAGCAGGACCGCATGCAGGCCGCGAAGGAGCTGGAGGCCGCCGGGCCCGAGGCCCAACTCGAAGAGAAGCTGCGCCAGGCCGGCATCACCAAGAGCCAGAGTGGTGCCAACGAGGTGCTGGCGCGGCTGCGCAAGAAGCAGGGCTAAGCCCATATCCACCCACCGGGGGCGCCTCGGCGCCCCCGAACGCGTTTGTGCTTATGACCGACGAAAAAAAGATCCCCGAGCGCTGGAAGAGCAGCAGCAACGCCGTCAAGGCAGTGCAGGTGGCCTTCGACACCGGAGAGGAGATCGCCTCGCGCATCCGCCTCGCCGCCTGCCAGGCCGGTATCAGTCCCTCCGACCAGATCCGCTGCATCATCGGCCTACCCACCTCCAGCAAGGCCAAGCGCCCGCGTCTCACCGTCACCCTCTCCGACGAAGACTACAGCGCCCTGGCCGAACGCTACGGTCTACCGGAGCACGACAAGCTGGCGATCAAGAAGCGCGTGATGGAGGAGCTGGCCGAGTTCGACGACCGGGAGTAAGCGGGTGATCCACCTCATGGACAGGCCACGCACGGCTGTTCTAAGGTGTCTCCACCTACCCCCAAGCGTGCACCACCATGCCTCTGCGCCCCCTGCTCATCGCCATGTTGTTCACCCCGCTCCACGCCCTCGCCGCCGGTAGCTGTGAGAGCGTATCCTCGCGCATGCAGGAGTACCTGTTCGACAAAAACGCCATCATGCAGACCTACTATCAGGCTGTACAGGCAGGTGACGAGAGCACCGCGAAACGCGCTGGCGACCAGCTCAAGCACTACACCTTCACCCAAGTTGCCCTGGTCAAGGAGTACAACCGCCTGAGCCGCAAGGGGTGTGACTTCAGCCGCCTGTGCAATGGCACCCGTCAGAGCTGTGGCGCCTCCTGATTCACCCCATCGCCCCCAGATCTCCCTCATGCAACAGACACTCACCCAGGTCATCGAGACCACCAGCCATTTCATCCTCGGCAAGGAGCATCAGATCCGCCTTGCGCTGGCCTGCCTGCTGGCGCGTGGTCACCTGCTCATCGAGGACCTCCCCGGGGTCGGCAAGACCACCCTCACCCACGTCCTCGCCGGGGTACTCGGGCTACGCTTCAACCGCGTCCAGTTCACCAGCGATCTGCTCCCCGCCGACATCCTCGGGGTGTCGATCTACGTACGAGAAACAGGGGAATTCAGCTTCCATCCTGGGCCCATCTTTGCCCAGGTGGTGCTCGCCGACGAGGTCAATCGCGCCACCCCCAAGACCCAGAGCGCACTACTGGAGGCGATGGAGGAGCGGCAGGTGACCATCGAAGGAGAGACCCGCCCTCTACCCAGCCCCTTCTTCGTCATCGCCACACAGAACCCATCGCACCAGATCGGCACCTTCCCCCTGCCCGAGTCGCAACTCGACCGCTTCCTCATGCGCATCGAACTGGGCTATCCCGACCGCGACGCCGAGCGCGCCCTGCTCGCCGGGCGCGACCGCCGCGATATGCTCCACGAACTCACCCCGCGCATGACCCCGGCGCAGCTCATCGAGGCGCAACAGGCGGCGACCCAAGTACACGTGGCCGAGCCACTGCTCGACTACCTGCAGGCCTTACTCGAACACAGCCGCCGTTCGCCCCACTTCATTGCCGGCCTCTCGCCGCGTGCCGGACTCGCACTGCTCGGCGCCGCCCGCGCCTGGGCACTACTCGAAGGACGTGACCACGTCCTGCCGGAGGACCTGCAGACCCTGCTCCCCTACGTGGCGGGCCACCGCCTACAGGCGGCCGATGACCAAGCCCCCCTCGGGGCCACCCAACTCGCCGCCCACTTCCGCGAGGTCCCCATCCCCTGATGGCCACCCAGGCGGCGCCTCAACCCGCCCGCCGTTGGGGGCATACGACCCCCGCGCGTGAAGTAAGGTTGGGCCTAAGGCGCATCTACATCCTGCCCACCCGCCACGGGATCCACTTCGCCCTCGTGCTACTGGCGATGCTCTTCGGCGCCATCAACTACGTCAACAGCCTCGCCTTCGCCCTCACCTTCCTCCTCGGCGGGCTGCTACTCGTGAGCATCCTGCACACCTATCGCAACCTGCGCGGCCTCACCCTGCGCGCGGGCCGCCACCCGTCCGCCTTCGCCGGTGACCCCGTGCACTTTCATCTGAGTATCGATGGTGGCCCCGGTGAGCGCCTCGCCCTGCGCCTAGGTCTCGACCCATCGTCACAGCAGCTCTTCGACCTCCCCGCCGCCGGCGTGATCGAACTGGTGCAGCCCGTCCCCTCACAGCATCGTGGCTGGCTGGCACTCCCCGAACTGACCATCGAGACACGTTACCCGCTAGGACTGTTTCGCGCCTGGGCCTACGCGCAGCTCGACAGCCAGGCCCTGATCTACCCACGCCCCGCCCCTCGTGGCCCTCTGCCAGAGGGGGGCGGCGAGGGGCAGAGTGGCAGCGCCGGGCGCGGCAGCGACGATTTCGTCGCCCTGCGCCCGTTCCACAGCGGCGACTCGCTACGCCACGTGCACTGGAAGGCCGAGGCGCGCGAACAGGGGTTACAGGTGAAGCTCTTCGGTGGCAACCGTAGCCGACAGCTGTGGCTCGACTGGGAGGGGCTCCCTGGCCTCGCCGTAGAGCCGCGCCTCGCCCTGCTCACCCGCTGGGTGGTGGAGGCAGAACAACAAGGATTGCGCTACGGCCTGCTGCTGCCCGGCCAGCGCATCCCCCTCGGTAGTGGCGACGGCCACCGTCACCGCTGCCTCAGCGCCCTGGCCCTCTACGGCGGGGGGCGGTGATGGTTTGGTGGCGCAGATCCAAACCGCCTGAACCACTGCCGGGGCGCGGCGCACGCCTCACCCTGCTCGGCGCCCTACTGCTGGTGGTGGCGCCGCAGACCCTCGACATGCCCCTGCCCCTCGGCCTCTATGCCATGGCCCTGATCCTCTGGCGCTACCAGGGGGAGCGGCGCGGCTGGGCGCTGCCCGGACGTGCCGTGCGCCTGGGGGCGACCCTGGCCGGCATTGCAGCGGTGGTCGGCAGCTACCATAGCCTGTTCGGACGCGAGGCAGGCACCGCCCTACTCACGCTGATGCTCTGTCTCAAACTGCTGGAGTTGCGCTCACTACGCGACGCCATGCTGGTGATCTTCCTCGGCTACTTCCTGGTGGTGGCGGGCTTCCTCTACAGCCAATCACCCCTCGCTGGCGGCTACCTACTGTTCGCCGCCCTCGCCCTCACCACCGCCCTCGGCGCCCTCTCACACCCCAATGCAGCACGGTTACGGCTGGGACTCTACCTGCGCCAAGCGGGGCTGATGCTGCTCCAAGCCCTCCCGATCATGGTGCTGCTGTTCATCCTCTTCCCGCGCCTAGGAGGCCCCCTCTGGGGCCTGCCCAACGATGCCTTCAAACAGGGCCGTACCGGCCTCACCGACAGCCTGCGCCTGGGCCAGATCAGCGACTTGGTAGACTCCGAAGCCGTGGCCTTTCGGGTCGACTTCGACGGTCCGGTACCTGCGCGCAACCAGCTCTACTGGCGCGGCCCAGTGCTCTGGGTGACCAACGGACGCGAGTGGCACCCCGACGAGCACACCGAGGGCAGTATCGATATCCTCCTCGACACCGAAGGCCCGCCGGTCGATTACCAGGTGACCCTGGAGCCCCATGGCAAACGCTGGATCTTCGCCCTCGACCTACCCACCGAGTGGCCGGTGCCCTACGCCATGAGCGAGGACCGCCAACTGCTCGCACGCTTCCCCATCCAGCGTGCGGTGCAGTACCGCATCCGCTCCTACACCCACTACCGCGACACCGACCTACCCGACTGGCAGCGCCGCTACGCCACCAACCTACCTCGCACCCTCAACCGCCAGGCCACCGCCCTCGGGCACCGCTGGGTGGCCGAGGGGCTCGACCCGCAACAGCGGGTGGCGCGGGCCCTCGCCCTGTTTCGCGAACAGCCCTACTACTACACCCGTCGTCCCCCCATCGCTGGCGCCAATCCGGTGGATGAGTTCCTGTTCGACAGCCGTCGAGGCTTCTGTGAGCACTACGCCAGCGCCTTCGCCTGGCTGATGCGCGCCGCCGAGGTGCCCACGCGCATCGTCATCGGTTACCAAGGGGGCGAGCTCAACCCGGTCAACGGCGCCCTTACCGTGCGCCAATCCGACGCCCACGCCTGGGCCGAGGTCTACCTGCAGGGGCGTGGCTGGGTCCGCGTCGACCCCACCAGTGTGATCCCCCCTGAGCGGGTGGAGGAGGGTGCGGACCAGGCCCGATTCGATGACGGCGAGCGCCCCGAAATGGGGTGGGCGAGTGCGCTGCTGCGCGGCCTGCGCAACCAGTGGGATGCCCTCGACTACCGCTGGCAGTTGTGGGTCATCGGCTACAACCAGGAGCGCCAACGCGCCCTGCTGCGCGCCCTCGGCCTCGACGGGCTGGAGCTGCGCGATCTGGGCCTGTTCCTGGTCGGCAGTGTCGCCTTGCTGTTGGCCACCGTGGCCGCTTGGCTGGGCTGGCGCGACCGCCGTCGAGCGGGGCCGCTGGAGCGTATCCGTCGCCGTCTCGACCAGAAACTGGCCCGCGCCGGGGCCCCACGCCACCCCGCCGAGGGGCCCCAGGCGCTGGCCACGCGCCTCGCATTGGAGCACCCCCGTCTCGCCCCCGCCGTCGGCCCGTTGCTCGCCCAGTACGCCCGCCTGCACTACGGTCCGGGGGCAAGCCCAGAGGCCGTCAAGGCGCTGGCCCGAGCGGTCGCCACACTACACCTGCCCCGGGCCCACTGAGCCACGCAGGGTCCAGACGCCACAAAGGCCCTTGCGGGCCTTTGTGGGAGCGATTCGAAACAGGGCACACTCAGCGCAGCAGCGGACCTTCGACCTCGGCGCGTCGCTGCGCCCCGAGCAGCACCTCGATGAGTTCGAGGGCGAAGGCCATCGCCGTGCCCGGCCCGCGCGAGGTAAGCACCCGTCCATCGCGCTCCACGGCACCACCGGTGTAGGTCATGCCGTCGATGGCCATCTTGTCGAGGGTCCCGGGGTAGCTGGTGGCGCGCTTGCCACCGAGCAGTTCGGCGCGGGCCAGCACCCGGGGGGCGGCGCAGATGGCGGCACAGTAGCCGCCCGCGGCATCCACC
The DNA here is from genome assembly GCA_003252455.1 of Gammaproteobacteria bacterium. Lineage (GTDB taxonomy): Bacteria > Pseudomonadota > Gammaproteobacteria > Thiohalomonadales > Thiohalomonadaceae > SZUA-467. Next base: position 39,331 of record QKED01000013.1, on the reverse strand, counting down.
CGCTGCAGCAGGGCGATGACTCGGGGGTCGTCGCGCAGGTGGTCGGCACCCGGCAGGCCACCGGGCAACACCACCATGTCGAAGTCGGCGTCAGCCACCGCCTCTAGGGTGGTATCGGGCAGCAGCACCACGCCGCGAGAGGCGCGCACCGGACCGGGCTGCAGCCCGGCCACCACCACCTCGACCCCGGCGCGCCGCAGCAGGTCGATGAGGGTCACCGCCTCCAGCTCCTCACACCCCTCGGCGAGGGGCACGATGGCCCGTGCCACGACCCCGCCCCTACCTGGACTGGAGGATGCGCAGCCCCTTGAGCAGGGTCAGCGCCTGGTAGAGCGGGTAGTCCTTGGCCAGGGCCGCCTTCTCGTCCTCCTCCTTCGCCTTGTCATCCCCCTCCTTGCCCTTGTCACCCTCGCCGTTGGCGTTTTCCAGGTGACCGGTGAGGTCGCGCTCCTTCACCGCCTTTACGCCGTTGCTCTCGGCCTCGGTCAGGCGCAGGGGCTCCAGTTGGATGTCGGGCACGATGCCCTCGGCCTGGATGGAGCGCCCGGAGGGGGTGTAGTAGCGGGCAGTGGTGAACTTCACTGCGGTGTTGTTGCTCATGGGGAAGATGGTCTGTACCGAGCCCTTACCGAAGGAGGTCTCGCCCATGATGATGGCGCGCTTGTGGTCCTGCAGGGCACCGGCGACGATCTCCGAGGCGGAGGCGGAGCCGCCATTGATCAGCACCACGATGGGGGCACCGTCGAGCAGGTCACGCGGGGTGGCGTTGAAGCGCAGCTCGGAGTCGCGTGCGCGCCCCTCTGTGTAGACGATGATGCCCTTCTCCAGGAAGGCGTCGGAGACGGAGACGGCGGCGCTGAGCACGCCACCGGGGTTGTTACGCAGGTCGAGCACCAGGCCGCTGAGCTTGCCGTCGTTGGCCTCGCGCAGCTCGCTGATGGCGCGCGCCAGATCGTCGGCGGTACGGGTCTGGAAGCTGGTGATGCGCAGGTAGCCGAAGCCCGGCTCCAGGGTGCGATGCTTGACACTCTTCACCTTGATCACGTCGCGCGTGATGGTGATCTTGAGCGGCTTGGCCTCGCCCTCGCGCACGATGGTGAGGACGATGTCGGTGCCCGGTTTGCCGCGCATGATCTTCACCGCCTCGTTGAGGGTCATGCCCTTCACCGGGGTGTCGTCGAGGCGCACCACCAGGTCACCGGCCTTGACCCCGGCGCGGTCGGCGGGGGTGTCGTCGATGGGCGAGACCACCTTTACGAAACCGTCCTCGCTCATGCCCACCTCGATACCGAGGCCACCGAACTCACCGGTGGTCCCCACCTGCAGTTCGGCGAACTCCTCTTGGTTGAGGTACTGGGAGTGGGGGTCGAGACCACTGAGCATGCCGCGGATGGCGTTCTCGATCAGCTCCTTGTCGTCCACCTCTTCCACATAGTCCGCCTTCAGTTTGGCGAAGATCTCAGAGAAGGTGCGCAGCTCGTCGATGGGTAAAACGCTGCCCGAGGCGCGCTCGGCGAGCACATTGCCGCCCACAGAGAGGGTAAAACCCAACACCAATCCAATGGTCAGGACCAAGAAGTTCCGCGTCATTTGATTCATCTATCAAGCTCCACATTGGCCCACCAGGGCGGGCCGACAGGCTAAGAATGGCCCACAGGGCCGAAGGCCGGGGTGTAACTCCATACACCTGCGCGGCAGATTACCATACCCACAGACGACTGAGGGTGACGCCGGGCGCCTCAGGGGCTCCCCTTGCACCAACTCTCCGGGTTGCTCGGGCGCCCACGCACACGGATCTCGAAATAGAGCCCGGCGCCGCGCTGACCACCACTATCACCGACGGTGGCGATCAGCTCACCGGGGCGCACCCAGTCACCGGCCTTGCGCAGCAGGCTCTGGTTGTGGCCGTAGAGGCTCATGTAGTCGTCGCCGTGGTCGATGATCATGAGCATGCCGTAGCTGCGCAGCCACTCGGCGAAGACCACCTTACCCCCGGCCACGGCGCGCACCTCCTGTCCGGCGGGGGCCTGGATCAGCACCCCCTGCCAGGTGAGGTTCTTGGCGTCGAGACTCTCGCCGAAGCGCGCGCCGATCTGCCCACGGGTGGGCCAGCGCAGCTGCCCGCGCAGCTCCTTGAAACGCCCGTTCGGGAGGGCGTAGCGACTCTCGTTGAGGGCCTCCTGGATGGTCTGCAGCAGCCCCTCCAACTGTTGTTTGTCCGCCTCCAACGCCTGGAGTTCGCTCTTCTGCTGACCGATGCGTCGCGCCAGACGCTTGATCTCCTTCTCACGCTCGCCGCGCCGCGACTCCAGCGCCGCCAACTGTTCTACCTGGCGCGCGCGCGTCGCCTCCATCTCGCCCCGTCGCAGGCTCAACTCGTGGGCCACCTGGCGCAGCTGGCGTTGGGTCTGGCGCAGGGCGTCGAGACGCGCCTGACGGGCGCGGTGGAAGTAGTTGTAGAACGCCAGGGTACGTCCCACCGCCGCCGGGTCCTCCTGGTCGAGCAGCATGCGCAGGTACTCATGGCCATCCTGGCGCTGTGCGGCACGCAGTAGCTTCTCAAGCGAGGCGCGTTGGGAGGCGAGCTGCGCCTCCAGCGTCTGGCGCCGCTGCACCAGGCGCTGCTCCTCCTCGCCCTGCGCCACCAGTTGGGTATCCAACTCGGCCAGCGCCCGGGTCTGCTCACCGATGGCCGATTCGATGCGCGCCAGCTCCCCCTGTTCGCCACGCCGCGTCTGACGCGTGCGCGAGAGCTTACGGTTGAGCTTGGCGATCTGCTCATTGATCGCCTTGAGCTGCTCGGCCGTGAGGTCGGCATCAGCCGGCGGCTCCGCCGCCCAGGCGCAGGGGGTACAGAGGAGGGCGAACAGGGCCAGCCAGGGGCCCCAACGTAGTGCGCGACACAGCAGCGCGGACCCCATCAGGCCTCCGTTCCGGCCTCGATGAGGGAGTGCCCATTCATCTCGCTGGGCGGGTTGACGCCCATTAGGTCGAGCAGGGTGGGGGCGATATCGGCTAGGGTGCCACTGCCCATCAGTGGGCGCGGGTGAGCACCCACATAGATGAGCGGCACCGGGTTGACGGTATGCGCGGTGTGCGCCTGACCGGTCTCGTCGCTGCGCATCTGCTCGGCATTGCCGTGGTCGGCGGTGATGAGCAGGGCGCCACCCACATCAAGCACCGCCTCGACCACCTGCCCGAGGCAGCCGTCGAGCACCTCGATCGCCTGCACCGTCGCCTCGAAGTTACCGGAGTGGCCGACCATATCGGGGTTGGCGAAGTTGCAGATGATGGCGTCGTAGTCGTTGGTCTGGATGGCATCGACCAGACGGGCGGTCACCTCGCGGGCACTCATCTCTGGCTGCAGGTCGTAGGTGGCGACATTCGGCGAGGGGACCAGGATGCGGTCCTCCCACTCGAACGGCTCCTCACGCCCACCATTGAAGAAGAAGGTGACGTGGGCATACTTCTCGGTCTCGGCGATGCGCAGTTGACGCAAACCGAGGTTGGCGATGTGCTCACCGAAGACGTTACGCATGCGCTCGGGGGGGTAGGCGGCGGGCACCTCGAAGTCGGCACTGTACTCTGTGAGGCTGACGAAGGCCCCCAACTTCGGCACCCGTTCACGCTCGAAGCCGTCGAATTCAGGGTCGATGAAGGTCCGGGTGATCTGCCGCGCGCGGTCCGAGCGGTAGTTCATGAAGATCAGCACGTCGCCATCCTGCATGCAGGTGCGCACCCCGTCGCCGGTGTCGATGAGGGTCGGCTTGACGAACTCGTCGCTCTCGCCACGCGCGTAGGCGGCCTCCAGCGCGGCCTGCGCCGAGGCGGCGGTGAACTCGCTGCGACAGCCGGTGATCAGGTCGTAGGCGGCCTGGATGCGCGGCCAGCGGTGGTCGCGGTCCATGGCGTAGTAGCGCCCCACCACGGAGGCGAAGCGCCCTCCACCGTACTCGGTGAACTTCGCCTCCATCAGCGCGATGGAGTCGGCGGCGGACTTGGGCGCGGTGTCGCGCCCATCGAGGAAGGCGTGCAGATAGAGGCGCGCACCACGTTCCACTGCCAGCTTGGCCATGGCGTGGATGTGCTCCTCGTGGCTGTGCACCCCACCGGGTGAGAGCAGGCCGAGGAGATGCACCGCCTTGTCGTTGGCCACCGCCAGATCCACCGCCTCGGTGAGGGTCTGGTTGGTGAAGAAGGAGCCGGTCTTGATCGAACGACTGACGCGGGTGAACTCCTGGTAGACCACGCGCCCGGCACCGAGATTGAGGTGTCCCACCTCGGAATTACCCATCTGGCCGCCGGGGAGGCCGACCTCGGCCCCGGAGCAGCGCACCAGGGTGTGGGGATAGTTGTGCCACAGACGCTCCCACACCGGTGTGTTGGCGGCGTGGATCGCGTTGTGGGCTTCGCTCTCCGAGTAGCCCCAGCCGTCGAGGACGACCAGGACCACCGGCTTGGAACTGGCGCTAACGCTCATGGTACGGTCTTCTTCCCTTGTCGGTAAAAGTGGGTGTACGCCGATCTGGGGGCCGGCTGTATGGAAGATATAGGGTTAGGCGACCGCCCATTCTAGCACACACCTCCCGCGCCCCGAGGGGTATGCCACCGAGCACTGGGCCGATGCACGCGTCACCGCGACCTTGGCGTCCACCCCGAGATGGAACCCGCCCCTGGCCTGGGGATATCAATAAACGTATTAGAATAAATCACTTCTCAAATGCAATGATATTGGTATATTGTTCTAGATCCCCTGCGTGCTCAGCATGCCGAGCGGAGGGCGGGTGCCGCAGGGCGCCGCGTACTGGCCAGACAGCGGCTTCAAGAGCAAGCCACGGGTAGCAGCACATGAATGAAATCGACGAAGGTGAAATGCACCTCATCTCCCGCGACGAGGATATCGACCGCGCCTCACGTTCACTGAAGGCGATGTCCCACCCGCTGCGGCTGAAGATCCTCTGCACCCTGGGCGACCAGGAACTGAGTGTGCAGGACATCGTCGAGCGCGTCGGCACCTCCCAGAGCAACATCTCCCAGCACCTGGCCATCCTGCGCGACAAGGGCATACTCTCCGCCCGCAAGGACGCCAATCGCGTCTACTACCGTGTCGAGGATCGGCGCATCCTCAAGCTCATCTCCATGATGCGTGAGGTGTTCTGCTCCGCCCCGTAGCCCATCGGGGTTGAAAGCGGCCACCGTCACCCCCATCCAGCGGCCCATCCGGCGGGCCCCGCCCGCCCCCATCCTTACAGGAGTTGCCCCATGTCCGTAGAGCGCGTCGTCCGTATCGTTGCCGGTCTGTTCATCATGATCTCCCTGGCCCTGGGCATGCCCATGAGCCCGCTGTTCCACCACGAGTACTGGCTCTTCTTCACCCTGTTCGTCGGTTTCAACCTGTTCCAGAGCGGTATCACCCGCTTCTGCCCGATGGACATTATGCTGAAGAAGGCCGGCCTGAAGAGCTGTGGCCTTTAAGGCCACCGCAGGCCGACCTGACCCGACCTGACCAAAGGGGCGCTACGGCGCCCCTTTCGTTATCCACGCCCCGACCCAGGCAGTATAATCGCCCCCCGTCAGGCACCCTCAACGTAGAAACGATCTCACCATGCAGCAATTCGGCCAATTCTTCATTAACCACTGGGACCTCTTCGCGGCCCTCGCCATTATCCTCCTCATGCTCTTTGGTGGCGGTATCTCCCGCCGCCTGCGCGGTTACGAGGAGGTCGCCCCGCTGGAGGCCGTGGGGCTGATGAACCACAAGGACGCCGTACTCATCGATGTACGCGAGGACAAGGAGTTTCAGGATGGCCACATCCTCGGCGCCCGCCACATCCCCCTGGGCAAACTGAGCGGCGCCCTGGCGGGGCTTGAAAATCTACGCGGAAAGCCGATCATAGTAGGTTGCCGCAGCGGGGCGCGCTCCGCCAGCGGCTGCGCCGTACTGCGTAAGAACGGCTTCGAAGAGGTCTACAACCTCAAGGGCGGCATGCTCGCCTGGCAGAACGCCAACCTGCCGGTGAACCGCGAGAGCAAGGGCAAAAAAGGCAAAAAATAGCCCGCCTCGGCCTGCCGCATTCCCCCCAGCAAAGGAGAACCCCCATGCCTCAGGTCAAGGTCTACTGCACCCTCACTTGCCCCTACTGCATCCGCGCCAAGAGTCTGCTCGACCGCAAGGGCGTGCGCTACGAAGAGATCCGTATCGACGAGCGCCCCGATCTGCGCCCCGAGATGGAGCGCCTCAGCGGGCGCACCTCGGTACCGCAGATCTTCATCGACGACTACCACGTGGGCGGCTATGACGACATGGTCGACCACGACATGGACGGCAAGCTCGACCCCCTGCTCGGCCTGGCCTGAGCAGCCCCCCAGAAACCGGGTTTTCGACATAAGGGCTCCCCACATGCGTGAACCACTGCATATCGTCTGCCCCCATTGCCACGGCACCAACCGTGTACCCGCCGAGCGCCTCGCCGATGGCGCCCGCTGCGGGCGCTGCAAGGGGGCGCTGTTCGATGGCCATCCAGTGGCGCTCGATCAGAGCAACTTCGAGCGACACATCCAGCACAACGACATCCCCGTGGTGGTCGACTTCTGGGCCCCCTGGTGCGGGCCGTGCAAGATGATGGCACCGGTCTTCGCCCAGACCACCGCGGCCCTGGAGCCGCAGGTGCGCATGGCCAAGGTCGACACCCAACAGGAGCAGGCCCTCGCCGGTGCCCACGGTATCCGCTCCATCCCCACCCTGGCCATCTTCAAGGGTGGCCGCGAGGTGGCACGCATCGCCGGGGCGATGCAGCAGGCACAACTTGTCACCTGGATCCGCCAGAATATCTAATCCGACACACCCAAACCGACCATAGGACCCCCCATGACCGAAGCCGCCGCCGAAAAGCAGTTCGCCATCCAGCGCGTCTACACCAAGGACATCTCCTTCGAGACCCCCCACTCCCCCGAGATCTTCACCCAGCAGTGGCAGCCCGAGATCAATATCGACCTCAACACCAGCTCCAAGAAGCTCAACGAGGGGGTCTACGAGATCGCCATCGCCCTCACTGTCACCTGCAAGGTGGGTGAGAAGACCGCCTATCTGGCCGAGGTGCAGCAGGCCGGCATCTTTACCATCGTCGGCTTCGACGCCGAGGAGATGGGCCCGATGGTCAACAGCTTCTGCCCCAACATCCTCTTCCCCTACGCCCGCGAGTGCATCTCCGATCTGGTCAACCGTGGCAGCTTCCCGCAGTTGGTACTGGCACCGATCAACTTCGACGCCATCTACGCCCAACACCTGGAGCGTCAGCAGCAGCAGGCTGCCGGCGCCGAAAAGCACTAAGCGCCCATGACCCTCGCCGTCCTCGGTGCCGGCTCCTGGGGCAGCGCCCTCGCCTGCCTCACCGCGCGCAACGGCCATCGCACCCTACTCTGGGGCCACCGCCCCGAGGTGATGGCACAGATGGCCACCACGCGTGCCAACCCACGCTACCTCCCCGGGGTCACCCTGCCCGAGGCCCTGGAGCCCCGCGCCGACCTCGACGGGGTACTGGCCGAGGCGCAACACCTGCTGCTGGTGATCCCCTCCCACGCCTTTCGCGACACCCTGGAGCAGGTCAAGGCGCAGCGCCCCGACCTGCCCCACCTCGCCTGGGCCACCAAGGGGCTCGAATCGGGCAGCCGCAAGCTGCTGCACCGGGTGGTGGCCGAGGTGTTCGGCGAGGGGCAGCCGTGCGCCGTGGTCTCCGGTCCCACCTTCGCCATGGAGGTGGCGCGTGGGCTACCCACCGCCCTCACCGTCGCCTCGGGGGACGCCGCCGTAGCCCACCGCTACGCCGACCTGATGCACGGCGAGACCCTGCGCGCCTACACCAGTAGCGACATGATCGGTGTGGAGGTGGGCGGCGCGGCGAAGAACGTGCTGGCCATCGCCGCCGGTATCGCCGACGGTCTCGGCTTCGGCGCCAACACCCGTGCCGCGTTGATCACCCGCGGCCTCACCGAGATCAGTCGTCTCGGCGTCGCCCTGGGCGGACAGGCCGAGACCTTCATGGGCCTCGCCGGGCTCGGCGACCTGGTGCTCACCTGCACCGACGACCAATCGCGTAACCGCCGCGCTGGCCTCGCCCTTGGGCGCGGGGCCAGCCTGGAGCAGGGGTTGGCGAGTATCGATCAGGTAGTGGAGGGGGTGCGTAGTGCCCGTGAGATCCACGGTCTGGCCCAGGAGCAGGGGGTGGAGATGCCCATCGTCGAGCAGGTCTATAAGGTGCTCTACGAGGGCCTCTCACCACTCGCCGCGGTGCAGGCGCTGCTCACCCGCGACCGGCGCGCGGAGTCAGAGGGCTGACGCACCGCAAAGGGGAGACGAGGCGACGGGGGATTGAGGGGGGGCGTGCCTGACGCTCGACCCGGCCCCCACCCAAGCCCCTGCCGCCACTCCTCGCCCTTTTCACCTCGATGCGTGCGCATGCCGCGGTACATACCCGACACCGCGCACCTCGACACCCCACACAACGCCCTATGTCCCCCTGTGGGAAGGTCTGTCAGCGGGCCATAGGGACGCACCTCAGGGCAGGAGCCCATCCAGCATCGCACTCAGCTTGCTACCGTCCTTGTAGTCTTCGTTCATCCAAATCGTGCCGTCGGCGGCGATGACGATGGTGGTGCCCATGGCCGCGTCGAATTGGCGAAACAGCGCCTGGTGGCTGTCGGCCAGGGTAGTGAAGATGGAACCACTGTAGCCGTTGGCCACCTCGCTGGAGCGGGTCGCGACGACGCTGCCGGAGACATAATCCACCAGCACGTAGCGCACCGTACCCCGGGCGCGAAAGCGCGGCTCGATCTCCCACAGCAGGTGGTCGCTGTGGCCGAGGCAGATGGGGCACCACATGGTGAAGTAGAGCACCACGGCGTCGGCGGCCTGCGCCCCACCGGCGAGTTGGTCGGAGAGGGTGAAGGGGTTGCCGAGGGAGTCGGAGAGGGTGAAGTCGGCGGCGATCTGCCCCGGCTCGATGCCTACCGTACCGATGCTTACCGTGGGGCGCTCGTCACTGCCGGAGGGGAGCAGGTCGTCCTGTACGTCACAGCCGCCCAGGAGCAGGGCGAGGCAGACCAGGCTGAACCACTTAGAGGACATGGGTCACCCCCAGGGTCAGCACATCGGTGGTGGGGAAGTTGCGCCCCCAGTCGTCGCTACGCGGGGCGTGGCTCCAGGTGCCCTTGAGCACCCAACTCTTGCTCACGTTGGCCCAGGCCAGGGTGAAGGCGTAGGAGCGCTTTTGCAGCCCGGTGGTGGGGTCGAGGTGGCCGTCGATGCGCGCGTGGTCTTCGCTCATATCGCTGTAGGCGAGGGTCGCGGTCCAGGTGCTGAAGTTGGCACCGTGGAAGCTACGCCCGAAGGAGAGCATGGTGGTACGCCGGTCGCCGAGGCGCTTGTGGTAGGGCTCCACATAGCGTCCGTACTCGCGGTTGACCGGGCGCTCCAGATAGCGCCCGTAGGTGTAGCCGAAGGCGGCGTTCCATGGGAACACGGTCTTCTCCACCTGCAGCGAGCCGTCCACGCGGTAGAAGCCGCGCCCGGTGATGTCGAAGTTGTCGCTCACGTCATCGTAGGGGGAGATGCCGGTGGGCAGGGTAAGACCGAGGCCGAGGTAGACCGCCGGCTTCAGGTCCTCGATCGTATTGACCTGATAGACGCAGGTGATGTCGTCGAAGGTCTCGTAGAGCACGTTGAGGCTGGCGTCGCCGAAGCCCTGGGTGTCGGAGCTGACACCGCCGTAGTGGTTGGCGTTGACCGCATAGGGGAGGTTGAGCGATGCCTGCCAACGGTCGGCCAGGCGCTGGGCATAACCGAGGTTGAGGCGGTACTGGTTGAGGTCGGATCCGGTCGGGTCCGGCACCCAGTGGCCGTCATCACGCCACAGGCCATCGTAGTGCTCGATGTCGAGGCTGGCGGCGACCATGCGCTGCGACGACTTGGCCATGATCAGGGAGGAGGCGGAGCCCCCGCCGCAACAGGAGGCGGCGTGGACACTGCCCAAGGGGATAAAAAGGGCGCCCACGAGGGGCGCCAACTTGGCTAGCTGCATTGCCATCAATCGATTCAACTCGGCTCAATACGCGACGACGAGTGCCGGGGGCAGCTTGAAGGTGAGGCTGTACCCGCTCAGGGGGAGGACGCTCACATCGTCGCTGGTCGTGTCGTTGCCATCCGCATCCGTGGTCAGGGTGACCTGGGCCGCGACAGTGACGAAGCCGCTCTCGTCACCGTTCAGGGTGAGGTTGCTGGCGCGGTAGAGGCCAGCGGCACCGACCATATCGGTCTCGTAGCTGCCGTCGTTATCCGCATCCAGCTTGACGCTGATACCGGTGACGGTGGCGCCGCTACCAAGCAGGGTGCCCACCTGCAGCAGTGGGAAGCTCATCATGTTCTGCTTGGTAGAGAGGGCCAGGCCCAGGTTGTAGCTGCCACTGACATTGACCGAGGCGTCGTGGTACCAGAGGAAGACCGGACCACCGAGGCTGGAATTGCTCTTGCGCGACTGGTAATTGCTGCCGTCGCTCGGGGCGACCACCTCGGGGTGGAAGATGACGCTATGCAGGGTGCCGTCCGCCTCGGTGAGCTTCACCTCCAGGTCCCACACACCGAGCGGCTGACCGGCGCTGGCGCTGCCGGAACCGGACATCTCACCACTGCCCATGCCGCCGCCGCTGGCGGCACTGCTGGTGGCCATCAGGTAGTAGGCGTCGAAGGCGTAGAGGCCGGTGATGGGGGTGGATTCGGCGGCGATGTAGTCGGGGTCGAAGGTGGTGGCGTGGCTCATGCCGCTGAGCATGTGCATCTTCATGGCGATCTGCAGACCGGCACTGCCCCCCCAGGTGGAGAGGTCCACCGGCTGGTCGCTGGCGTCGGTGATCACCAACTGGTGGCGGTTGTAGGAGACCATCGGCTGGTCGGCCATGGGCGCGGGGTTGTCCACATGCATCTTCAGCGTCAGCACGCTGCCGCTGGCCAGGGTCAGGGTGCGCTCGGCGGGCTCGGCGGGGGTCATTGCCTCGCTCACCTCGGCGGTGGGCAGCCCCTCGCTGGGGGCACTGAGCCCGGCGCCGTTGTCGCTGCCGCCAGCGAAGTTGGCCATGGCGGTGAGGTAACGGGCGAGCAGACGGCTCTGGTCGTTCAATGCCGCCAGGGTGGTGCTGCCGAGGGCCACCGGGTTGCCGTCGGCGCCGATGCCATCGAGGCTGCCGTCGGCCAGGTCGGCGGCGAGCTGTGCCGGCAGGGTGGCGAGGGCGTCACCCGTGAGCCCCAGCTCATTGGCCCACTGACTGTAGGCGCCGACCATGAAGGCGGCGAGGCGACGGGCGTCGTCGACATCGGCCGGCTCGGCCTGGGTCGGGTCGAAGGGGAGTGCCGCGCTGTCGGGCAGGGAGCCGAAGGTGCTCTGGAAGATCACCTGCGCCTGGGTCAGGGTGAGGCCACCCTCCTCTACCATGGCGCGAATGACGCTACTCGCCGGGGTGACACCGAGGTCGTTACTGGCGCTACCGCAGAAGGCACCCGCGGCGCTGCGCGCCGCCAGCGGGTGGCTGGCACTGAGCTGTACTGGGCTGCCCGAGACCTCGTCGGTGTAGCTACCGGTGACGGCGAAGTCGAGCTCCTGGGCGCACTGTGCCTGGGTCAGACGCACACGAAAACTGCCCTGGGTGACCGTGGCATTGGCCACGGTGTTGCCGGCGGCATCACGTACCTGCAGCTGACCATCCACCGGACCGGCCACGGCACTGCCGTTGACGGTGACACTGGTATCGGTCGCGGCGGTGCCGCTGGAACCACTGTCACAACCGGCCAGCAGCAGGGCGGCGGTGAGGGTGGTCAGGGTGGCAAGACGCAGGGGCAGGGTAGACATTCAGGCGGCTCCTAGGCTCAAAAAGGGTGGCGGTTATCCATGACCCTTTTGAAAGAAGCGTGCCAGAACTATTTTCGCAGAAAAATCAAACGCTTGCGTATTCTACTGGACGGATTGTGCGCAACGAATACGGCATTTCACACACCCGCACAGGTGAAATGCCCTGCCCCGGGTCGCGCTGCCGGGGCCGGGGCCTCAGCTGTTGAGCGAGCGCCCGCCATCCACCGTCACGATCTGGCCGCTGATGTAACCGGCATCGCGGATGAGAAACAGCGCGGCGCGGGCGATATCCTCCGGAGAGCCCTGACGCTTGAGGAAGGTGCGCTCGACGATCCGCTCCTTGGCCGCCGGGTCCAGCGCGTGCTCGGGCCAGAGGATCGCCCCGGGGGCGATGCCGTTACAGCGCACCTCGGGCCCCAGCTCACAGGCCAGCGCCTTGGTCAGCATCACCAGACCGGCCTTGGCCAGCGAGTAGACGGGGAACCCTTTCAACGGTCGTTCGGCGTGAATGTCGACAATATTGACGATGGAGCCCCCTGTTTCGCGCAAGTAAGGCGCACAGGCCTGGGCCAGGAAGAACGGCGCCTTGAGGTTGGAGCCGAGCAGGTCGTCCCACATACGTTCGTCGACCTCGCCGATCGGGGTGGGGTAGAAGGTAGAGGCGTTGTTGAGCAGCACATCGAGCCGCCCCCAGGTGGCGTGGGCACGGCGCACCAACTCGGGGAAGGCGCCCACATCGAGCAGGTTGGCCTGCAGCAGGGAGCAGGAGTCGGCACGCTCGGCGTTGAGGGCGTCGCGCAGCGCCTCCGCCGCTGGCCGCGAGTTGCGATAGTGCACCACCAGATTGGCCCCGGCGGCGTGCAGCGTACGTGCCACACTGGCGCCGATACGCGCCGCCGCCCCGGTGATCAGCACCACCTTACCCTCGACTCCATCCATCACTGCTTGCTCCACCTTCGCCCCCTGGTCGGTTTTTTGGCACACTGCGCGATATCGCGCCCACGTACCCTAAATCCAAGTCACCTCCACCTCAAGCACCATGCCCCACTGCCTGCGCCCCGATTTCGCCGCCGCCTTGCGCCAAACCACCGCCGAGCTGGGCCAGCTCCCCGCCCCCAGTGCCGCGGCCACGGCCCACTCCGCGCGCCTGCTCGACCTGCTCGGGCAGGGCCTGGAGGCGACCGGGGGCTTTCTCCCCTTCGAGCGCTTCATGGAGCTGGCACTCTACGCCCCGGGACTCGGCTACTACAGCGCGGGCTCGACCAAGTTCGGCGAGCACGGCGACTTCATCACCGCCCCGGAGCTGACCCCGCTCTTCGCCCAGACCCTCGCCGTGCAGTGCGCCGAGCTGCTGCGCCGCGCCGAGGCCGACACCCTGATGGAGTTCGGCGCTGGCAGCGGACGCATGGCCGCCGAGCTGCTCGCCACGCTGGAGCGCCTCGACGCCCTCCCCACGCACTACCACATCGTCGAGCTGAGCGCCGACCTGAGGCAGCGCCAGGCCGCGACCCTGGCACAGTGTGTGCCCCACCTCACCGGGCGCGTCACCTGGCTCGACCGACTCCCAGAGGCGCCTCTGGCCGCGGTGGTGGTGGCCAACGAGCTGCTCGATGCCCAGCCCTGCGCGCGCTTTCGCCTCGCCGCCCACGGTGTCGAGGAGCTGGGTGTGGCCCTCGACCCCCAGGGGCGCCTGTGCCACGCCTCGCGCCCCGCCACAGGGGTATTGGCCGAGCGCGCCGAGCGGCTGCGCGTGCGCTTCGACCTGCCACCGGGTTACAGCTCGGAGCTCAACCTCGCCGCCGAGGGGTGGCTGCGTGCAGTGGCCGAACGCCTCACGCGCGGTGCCCTGCTGCTCATCGACTACGGCTTCCCCGCGCCGGAGTACTACCACCCACAGCGCGACGGCGGCACCCTCATGTGCCACTACCGCCACCGCGCCCACCCCGAACCACTGCTGCTACTCGGCCTACAGGACATCACCGCGCACGTAGACTTCAGTGCCCTCGCCGAAGTGGCCCACACCGAGGGGCTGCAGGTGGCCGGCTTCGCCACCCAGGCCAACTTCCTACTCGCCTGCGGCCTGCTGACGTTGGCCGGTGCCGCACCGGGCGACGAGCGCCAGCGACTGGCCACGGCCAATGCCCTTCGCCGCCTGACCCTACCCGGCGAGATGGGCGAGCTGTTCAAGGTGCTGCTGCTGACCCGTGGCGTGGAGGGGCCTTGGTGCGGCTTCAGCCTGCGCGATGAACGCGCGCGACTGTGATGACGTCGACTTTGCGCCCCCATGACAGCGGGCCTGACCTAGTCTTACAATTCGGCCTTGTCGACTAGGGCGCCCCGGGCCGACAGTCTAGCGAGGAGAGAGAGTGTGGATGGTGAGATAGACAAGATTGAGGCGGCCCTCACGCGCCTCCGTGACAAGCAGCGGCTGGTGGACGATGCCTGGCGCAAGACCGGTAATCGTGAGTTGCTGGAGTTCTTCGTCGAGCTGATGCCCAAGGCGCTCGCCGCCGAGCGTTGCAGCATCTTCATCCTCGACCCCAAGTCCGAACATGTCTGGCTACACTCCGGCACCGGGGTCAAACAGCGCGAGATCGAGGTGCCGATCCGTGGCTCCCTGGTCGGCGAGGTGATCGCCAGCGGCAAGGCCGAGATGCGCCACAAGATGGACCAGACCATGGGCACCCACGGGCGCGTCGACCAGCAGACCGGCTTTATCACCTATAACGCGCTGGTGGTGCCGATCAAGGGGGTGAGCAAGGTCGATACCGTGGTCGGGGCGATCCAGGTCCTCAACAAAAAGCCCGGCCTGCAGTTCAACGCCGACGACCAGGCGCTACTGGAGAAGCTCGCCTACCACCTGCAGATGCAGATCGAGAACATCTATCTGCGCCAGGAGCTGTTGAAGATCTCCCTGGAGATGAGCGAGAAGATCCGCCTGCTCGAAGGGCGCCTGGTGCGCGCCAAACTACACCAGCGCGGCGGCGGGGAGTAACCCCACGCGCACCCACTCAGTGGGTGTAGAGTGACACCTCGCTGTAGGAGCGCTCCATCAGCGCCTTCAGCTCCTCGGCGGGGTAGCTCTGCTTGAGGTAATCGACCAGATGGCGGTCCACCTCACGGATGTGCTTGAGCAGCCAGTCGCTGAGCAGCCCGGCAGCGGCGTCCGCCGCCGACTCGTCACCCGCCTCGAAGCGCGCCTGCAGCAGGCCGATCGCCTCCTCGAAGCGGCGGTGCTCCTCCACATGCTCGGTCAACTGTGGATAGTCGACCCGCTCCATCACCACCTCCTCCAGGCGCAGGTGATACTTGGTGTAGGCGTTCATATAGCCAAACGCCTCCGCCAACGTACCTCGCTCCTGCGCGTCGTAACGCCGGTGCAGCTCCGCCGCCAACTGGATCAGCTCCTCGTGCTGCTCGTCGAGCAGCGGGCAATCGACGCTGTACTGCCCATCCCATTCGAACACTGCTTCCATCGCCCACCTCGGAATAACCGTAGCTTCTTTCCGTTATAGTCCTATCAGCCAATCGTACCAGAGCGGCAGCAGACTTGCCGACCCCGCCGCGATGACCCCGCTGGGGGCTAGATGGCGATAGTCGAGCGGTGCCCCGTCGAGGCGGCACAAGGCCCCGCCCGCCTCCTGCAGGATGAGTGCCCCGGCGGCGTGATCCCATGGCATCTGGCGCCCGTGCAGGTAGAGCTGACAGCGCCCGGCGGCGAGCCAGCACCACTCCAGCGCCGCCGCCCCGAAGCTGCGCTGCGAGCGATACGGCGGCCCCGCCACCAGGCGCCCGAGCCACGCCGACGGCAGCCGCTTGAGGTCGACGATGGCCAGGCAGTCGGCCAATGCGCCCTCCGTGGTGGGCCTTAGTGCCACGCCGTTGAGTGTCGCCCCGCCCCCCCGCCGGGCGCAGAAGCACTCATCGCGCATCGGGTCGTAGACCAGCCCCAGGGCCACCCCTTCGGGGGTGAGCAGGGCCAGGGAGATAGCGAAGTAGGGCAACCCGGCGGCGAAGTTACTGGTGCCATCCAAGGGGTCGAGCAGCCACACCGCCCCGCGACTCTGCAGCAGCAGTCGCTGCTCCTCGGCCGGCATCTCCTCGCCGAGCAGCGGTACCTCGGGCCAGCGCGCCGCCAGCGCGGTAGCAATGGCGCGCTGCAGTGCCAGGTCCGCCTCCGTGAGCAGCGAGCCATCCGCCTTGATACGACGCGTCACATGGGTGTAGCGCGGTACCAACTCACGCGCCGCCACCGCACGCAGCAGCGCCGCAAGCTCATCGAGCACCACCTGTTCCAGCTGCATGTCATACTCCCGATCCACATTGTTCGACCCGTCACTCAAGGAGGTACCGTGAGCGACCACCATGGGCTGCTCCCCGAGCACGAGGGGCTCAGACGCGCCGTGCGCGCCATCGCAGAGGAGTACCACGGGCGCTGCGACCGTGCCACCCTCGACGCGGTGAGCCTACGCTTCGACCTCTCACCGCAGGATGAGGAGTTCCTCCTGCGCCACTTCCTCGTGCGCGATGCTCACCCCAGCGCGCCATTGCGTTAGGCGTGGCCGGTCGCCGGGATCACACACAGACGAGGGCGCAGGGATCGCGGCGGCGAATTTGCTATCCTTAGCCCCCCGGCGGTCCCCGCCGACCCAGCAAGATGGAGCGATCGATGGCGAACTCACTGGCGGACCAGCTACTACGCGCCGGCCTGGTCGACGAGAAGCAGGTTCAGAAGGCGCGTAAGGAACAGAGCAAGGCCAAAAAGGCCAACAAAGGCAAGAAGGGCAGCGGCCCTGAGCTGAGCGAGAGCGAGCGTCTGGCACGCCAGGCGACCCAGGAGAAGGCGGCCCACGACCGCGAGCTGAACCGCCAGCGTGAGGCGGAGCGTCTGGAGAAGGAGCGCCGCGCCCAGTTGCACGACTTTCTCACCCACGCCGGCAAGGCGCCGGCCCAGGGAGATGTGGTGTATCACTTCGTCGAACAGGGCGCCGTCAAGCGGCTCTATGTGGATGCCCAGCAGCACGCCGCCCTGAGTGCCGGGCGTCTGGCCATCACCGCCATGGGGCGGCGCCACTTCCTGCTCGACCTGGAGGGGGTCGCCAAGCTGCGCGAGCTGGCCCCGGGGTACTGGTACGCCCTGGCCGAAGCGGAGGCGCCGAGCGACCCGGACGACCCCTATGCCGAGTTCCAGATCCCCGACGACCTGATGTGGTGAGCGCGGCGACTGCAGGCGACTACTGCAGGTTGAGCGCCGCGCTCGGGTCACGCCCGTTCAGTAGCAGGGTGCCGTCAGAGTAGCGGAACTTCACCAGCAGCCCGTCGCCAGCGCGGGTCACCAACCCCTCCAGCAGCAACCTCTCCAGCAGCATCGCCTTCACCTCGGCGCGTGTCTGCACGCGCCCGCCCCCGTCGAGGCGGCGGTGCCACGCCTGCGTCCCGGCGCTCCCCTCCAGCAGCATATACATCAGTGAGCGCGGCAGCAGCAGCTCACCCTGCGCCTCCAGCTGCGGTGCCGTCTGCGCGTCTACGGGCAACAGCCGCGCACGCAGATTGGCGTTCACCAGACCATCCGGGGTGCGCGCGCTGAACTCCTTCACCTCCAGCTCCGGTTGGGTACTGGAGAGGGAGTGGAGGGCCGAACGCAGCACCCCTGGCAGCCCCATGGAGGAGGGGGCGAAGATGGAGAGCAGGCGGTTGTAGAGCTCCAGATTGAACTGGCTCAGGGCGCTCTCGTTGATGCCATGCAGGGTCAGCGCCAGACGCAGGTCACCGTACACCTGACTGTTCAGGCGCAGGGCGTCTGCACCGAAGGCGAGATCGAGGTTGAACTGCTTGCCGTCGGGGGTGAGGTTCAGCTCGGTGTGGGGGCGGACCAGCTGCAGCCAGTGCTCCTTGCCGGCGATGCGGTGCATGAAGTGTAGGTCTTCGAGGCTCAGCTGCTGGCTGCCCTGCCAGAGGAAGGCGTCGATTCGCTCCAGGTCGCCACGATAGGCGAGGTCGCGCAGGGCGATCTCGGTGGTACGCTCGCGCAGGCGCAACGTCGGCAGACGGAACTCGATCGCCATGGTGCGCCCGGCGATGGCGCGCTCGACCCGCCCATCGGCGGCCCCCCAGCTGACCTGCAGCGGCAGCTCGCCGGCGTAGACGCCGTGATACGGGCTCACCAGCAGGCTGGTGGTGGTACCGCCCTGGGTGTCCATCTCGCGGGTCAGGGCGAACGGCACCTCGGGCAGGTTGAGGCCGCTGGCACGCACGAAGCCCTCGTCGAGCTGCGGGGTGAAGGTGGCGCGGTAGAGCAGCTCCAGGTTGCCGACCCAGCCGTGGGTCATGGCGCCGTTGACCGTCACCTGCAGCGGCTCCACATTCTCGCGCCGCTGCAGGGTGAGCATGGTGCTCGACTGCGACTCGAACCAGCCACGGGTGTAACCGATGGGGCGCACGCCGATGAGGCCACGACTCTCACGCTCCAGCTCGTAGAAGCCCTCGTTCACCTGCTGCTCGATGAAGATGCCGATGAGGTAGGGGACCAGATAGACGAGCCCGAGCGCCAAGGCCAACAGGGTGCTCGTGTAGCGTCGGATGGTACCTCGTCTCATCGCTCGAACTCCGGGGCAGTGCATGGCGGGGCGGCGCGCGCGGGACCCCCGCGGACACCACCGTGCAGCGTGTGTAAACGCACGTTTAGCCGGGGGATATTACACCATCTCCCGCAAGGGATGGATTCTGCCCGGGGCCTGCCGGGGCCCACTCGGCGGGTGGCCCGACAAACCGCCGACGGGGACGATGAACGGGGCGCTCTCAGCGCTCCTTGGGCCAGGCGGCCACCAGCAGGGCAGCGCCGAGGATGCCGCTGATCCAGCTCAGCAACGGGGCCCCTGAGACCAGCACCGGGGGGGCGTAGCCGTCGAGGCCGAAGATGAGCGCCGAACTGATGAGCATGGCGGCGCCGGTGATGGCAAAGAAGGTACGCTGGTTGGCGCGGCGGATCTCCGCGCGTAGCTCGGCCATCTCGCGGGGATCGGAGCCGATCTTCAGTTGGCCGTGGCGCGCCTGCTGTAACAGCTCGTGCAGCAGGCCGGGCAGCTCCGGCAGGGTCTCCCCCCACTTGGGCAGATTGCCCTTCATGCGGTTGAGGAAGGCACGCCCCCCCACCTGTTCGTCCATCCAGCGCTCCAGAAAGGGCTTGGCGGTACGCCACAGGTCGAGGTCCGGGTAGAGCTGGCGACCAAGGCCCTCGATGTTGAGCAGGGTCTTCTGCAGCAGCACCAGCTGCGGCTGCACCTCCATGTTGAAGCGCCGTGCGGTCTGGAACAGGCGCAGCAGCAGATGGCCGAAGGAGATCTGCGACAGCGGACGCTCGAAGATCGGCTCGCAGACGGTGCGGATCGCCGCCTCGAACTCATCCACGCGGGTGGAGGCGGGGACCCAGCCCGACTCCACGTGCAGCTCCGCCACGCGGGCGTAGTCGCGCTTGAAGAAGGCGAGGAAGTTCTCCGCCAGATAGCGCTGGTCATCCGGACTCAGTGAGCCGACGATGCCGAAGTCGACGGCGATATAGCGCCCATCGGGGCCGACGAAGATGTTGCCCGGGTGCATGTCGGCATGGAAGAAGTTGTGCCTGAAGACCTGGGTGAAGAAGATCTCCACGCCGCGCTCGGAGAGGGTCTGCAGGTCGATGCCAGCGGCGCGGATCGCCTCCACATTGCCGATGGGGATGCCGTGGATGCGCTCCATCACCATCACGCTGCGCCGCGTCATCTCCCAGTGCACCTCGGGGATGTAGAGCACCGGCGAGCCGTCGAAGTTGCGCCGCAGGATGGAGCAGGAGGCGGCCTCGCGCATCAGGTCGAGTTCATCGAGCAGGGTCTTCTCGAACTCCGCCACCACCTCGCGCGGGCGCAGTCGGGGGCCCTGCGACCAGTAGCGCTCCAGCTTGTCGGCGAGGATGTAGAGCAGACCGATATCACGCTGGATCACCGGCTTGATGGTGGGGCGCACCACCTTCACCACCACCTCGCGTCCGTCGTGCAGGCGCGCGCCGTGCACCTGGGCGATGGAGGCAGAGGCCATCGGCTCGCTATCGAAGCGCTCGAACAGCTCGCCGATGGGCTTACCCAGAGACTTCTCGATAATCGCCCGCGACTGATTGCTGGGGAAGGGCTGCACACGGTCCTGCAGGCGCGCCAGCTCGATGGCGATGTCGTCCGGCATGAGGTCGCGGCGGGTAGAGAGGATCTGCCCAAATTTGACGAAGATCGGCCCCAGATCCTCCAAGGTACGCCGGATCCGCACGCCACGGCTGAGCTCGGTGTCGCGCAGCACGCGCCACCACATGAGGTAGCGTAGGAAGTGGATCGGGCGGAACAGATGGGTGGCGAGGATCACCTCGTCCAGGCCGTGTTTGAACAGCACCCAACTGATATAGAGCAGGCGCATCGCCTGACCGGGGCGGATCACCAGGGGCTACCTCGTGCAGGGGAGAGGTGAGGGTGCCCCTGCGCGGGGCGGCGGCACCAGGCGACCGGCACTGGGCCGGTCGGGAGAGCGGGGGAGATTACTCGACGGCACCTTCGCGGTAGGCGTCGCGCACGGCGCCGCTGACGGTGGCGCCCTCTTCGCGGGTGACGTAGCCGTCACCGTTCAGGTCGAGACGGGCGAAACCGTTGTTGGCTCGCATCACCACCTCGTTGACGAACTCCTGCTGGCTGATCTTGCCGTCCTTGTCGGTATCCATGTGACGGAAGATGCTCAGGCTATCGCTCTCGTCGGCGTTCTCTTCGGCGAGCAGCGCAGTGGGGGCCATGAGCAGGGCGATGAGGAGCAGGCTGAGGTTACGCGGCAGATGCATGGGTTTGACTCCTTGAGGTTCCGTGGCGGATCGCGTCCGGGGGATCTGCCCCCCGCACCCTTGGGTTACGTGACAATAATCGCGGCTATTATGTCCGACTCCGCAGAGCCCCGCCACGTCTATCCGCCGCCATTCGGCGGCAGCAGGCGATCGAGACGTGCGATGCGCGCCTGCAGCCGTTCGGCATCGCTGCGCAGGGTGTCGACCTGGTCGAGGAACTCACTCACCTCGTCGCGATGGGGTAGCCAGCGGCGCTCCTCCATCAGGTAGTCGGCGGTATCCTCGCCCAGCGCCGCCTCACTCTGGCCAGCCCAGGCGCGCAGGCCCCGCAGCAGGCGCCCGGCCTGATGTGCCAAGGCGTCGCCCACCAGGCGCGAGAGGTGCTCCTCCCAGTCGATATCGAGCTGGGCGAGGATCGCCTTGAACTGCTGACCCAGCTCCACATCGCCGTCGATACGCACCCCGGCGCCGAACATCACCTCGCCGGGGCGGTGGCTGGTGCTCATGCGCGCCAGGGCCAGGGGGGTGCCGGAGAGGCGCGTGTCGACCTCGCCGTCGAAGTGCGCATAGAGGGTCAGCCCCTCGGGACCGGGGAGCAGGAAGAGGGTGCGCTCGATGCCGTCGAGGTGTAGCGCCACCACCCGCCCCTGCAGTGGTGCGAGACGCGCCAGGGTATCGGGGTCGAGGGTCAGGGCGGCATTGACCACCTGCTGCAACGCGGCGCAGGCGGCGGTGGAGAGCAGCGCCAGGTCGCTCATCAGAACTTGAACCCGCGGTGCAGGGCGACGATGCCGCCGGTGAGGTTGTGGTAATCGCAGCGCTCGAAGCCCACCGCCTCCATCATCCCCTTGAGGGTCTGCTGGTCGGGGTGCATGCGGATCGACTCGGCCAGGTAGCGGTAGCTGTCGGGGTCGTCGGCCACCAGCTTGCCCATCAGCGGCAGCAGCTTGAAGGAGTACTGGTCGTAGATGGGGCCGAGACCGGGGGCCACCGGCTTGGAGAACTCCAGCACCAACAGACGCCCGCCCGGCTTGAGCACGCGGTACATGGAGGCGAGCGCCCGGTCCTTGTCGGTGACGTTGCGCAGGCCGAAGGCGATGGTGATGGCGTCGAAGTAGTTGTCCGGAAAGGGCAGGGCCTCGGCGTTGGCCTGGGCATACTCCACGTTGCCGATGATGCCGCGATCGATGAGGCGCCGCCGCCCCACTTCGAGCATGGAGGCGTTGATGTCGGCCAGCACCACCTGCCCCTCGCGCCCGACGATCTCGGCAAACTTGGCCGTCAGATCGCCGGTACCCCCGGCGATGTCGAGCACCCGCTGCCCCTTGCGCACCCCGGAGAGCTCGATGGTGTAGCGCTTCCACAGACGGTGGATGCCGAGCGACATCAGGTCGTTCATCAGGTCGTACTTGGCCGCCACCGAGTGGAACACCTCGGCCACCTTGCCCGCCTTCTCGCCCACCGGGACCTGTTCGAAACCGAAGTGGGTGGTCTCCTGGTCGTGCTGGTTCATCGCGCTACGCCTCGGGCTGCTCGGAAATGTGAGTGTCGGGCGATTCTCGCACCAAAGGCCAGCTTGGGCAAAGCGCCGCGCCCGCACGCGGCGCCCCGCGCCCGCGCGGCTCACAACCGACGCAAGCGACCCACAATCCTCTACGGCCTAGTAAGGCGACTCTCTTACAGCGTTTGACGCAACACACCCACAGGCGATTAGGTCAGTATAGGTTGCTGATTTTGCGTGGCATTCCACTCTTAATGTTACTCGCTCCAAGTATTGGAGAACTACCGGCAAACGGAGTCTTGCGCCCCATTCACCGTCACAGCCCGCTGCGGAGGCGCTGTCATGGCCCCTCAGGCACCCCTCTCACTCGTCGCCAAGAACCGGCTCCCCCTCGCCCTGCTCGTCACCGGCCTCGTCTGCATCCCCCTCCTGCGCAGCGAGCCCTTCGCCATGCCCGGCTACCAACTCAGCCTGCTACTCCTGCTCGGCCTGCTGCTCATCGGCCACGCCTATCGCTGGCAGCTCACCCGCCAACAGCGCCACACACTGCTGTGTGAGCTCGCCGAGCTGGGCCCCGATGGCTTCCTGCTCATCGACCCCGAGGGCCACCCCCTCCACGTCTCCGCCGGGTTGACGCGCCTCACGGGGCTGAGCGCGGTGCAGCTACGCCACGACCTCGGCCTCATCGAGACCCTCATGCCACCGGCCCAGGTCGCACCGTGGCGCGAACGGCTCCGGGGTACCTGCGAGACCCCGCTGTGGTTGGAGCTGCGCGACACGCACGGCGAGATGCACTGGCTGGAGGTGACCACCCAACGCGCCCGCACCCCGGACGGTGACGAGGGTTTGCGCGTCAGCTTCAACGATAGGAGTGAGGTGCACACCCTGGCCCTGCAACTGGAGCAGATGACCTACTTCGACCCACTCACCCAGCTCCCCAACCGCACGCGCATGGAGCAGCTGCTGGAGGAGCGCATCGCCGATGGCCGACCCTTCTACCTGCTCTGCATCGGCGTACCGCGCTTCACCGAGATCAACGAGGTGCACGGCCACACCATCGGCGACTCGGTGATCCTGCGCATGGTGCAACTGATGAACGACGGCAACATCCGTGGGGTGCTCGGACGCTTCGGCGGCGCCGATTTCCTTCTGCTGCTGGATGGTGCACTCGACCCTGAGGCGGAGGCACGCCGCCTGCTCGAACAGTTCCAGCAACCCATCCCCATCGGGCGCCTGCAGTTCCACCTGGAGCTGTGTATCGGTCAGGCGGAGTATCCGCGCCACGCCAACAGCGCCGACACCCTGCTGCGCAACGCCAATGCGGCAATGCTGGAGGTGCGCCGCCGCGACGGCGAGGGCTACGGGGTGTTCGAGCAGCACCTGCACGCGCAGCGCTCGGAACGGCTACAGATCGAGGGACTGCTGCATCGCGCCCTGGAGCGCGATGAGTTTCGTCTGCACTATCAACCCAAGGTGGAGTGCCTCAGCGGTCGCCCGGTGGGGGTCGAGGCACTGCTGCGCTGGCGCTCGCCGCTCGGGGAGATCTCACCGGCGCGCTTCATCCCGGCGGCAGAGGAGAGCGGGCAGATCCTCGCCATCGGCGAGTGGCTCATCGAGCGGGTCTGCCGCGACTACGGCCTGTGGCAGGACCGCGGCCAGCAGGTGTGCATCGCCCTCAACGCCTCCGCCCGCGAGTTGGCCCTGCCCGACTACGCACAGCGCTTCGAGCGCGTGCTACAGCGCCATCAGGTGCCCTACGACCAGGTGCAGCTGGAGATCACCGAGAGCCTCTTCATCACCGACCTGGCACAGGGGGTACGCACCCTGAGCCGCCTGCGCGAGATGGGGATTCGCATCGCCATCGACGACTTCGGCACCGGCTACTCCTCCCTCAGTCGCCTGTGCGACCTGCCGGTGGACTACCTAAAGATCGACCAGCGCTTCATCCACGGCCTGCTCTCGCGCGGCAGCGACTACGCCATGGTCAAGAGCATCATCGCCCTGGGCCACAACGTCGGGCTACAGGTGATCGCCGAGGGTATCGAGCACCCGACCCAGCACCAGGCGCTCAAGCGCCTCGGCTGCGACTTCTGCCAGGGCTTCTACTTCTCCCGCCCCCTCGACCCCCCGCAGCTGATGGACTACTGGCTGCGTGAACACCTGCTTACCCGGGTCGGCTGAGCCTCAGCCGCGACGCAGGTGGAGGATGGTACAGCCGCGCTCCGCCACCGCCTCGACCCGCTCGACACTAAAACCCCACTCGGGCAACTGCTCGATCCAGCGCGCCACCAGGGCACGCTCGTCGGGACGCGCCGCATCGTCGAGAAAGAGGCTGCAGCGGTCGGCCAGCCGGGTGTGCAACAAGGGCAGCGCCGGGTAGCGCGACCAGGGCTGGAGTGGACCGGGTGGGCCGTCGATCACCAGCATCTCCACGCTGCGCTCGGCCAGCACGGGGAGGCGGTACCACTGAAAGGTGCGCCCGTCTGCGGTCACCGCCTCCAGCGGTGCATCCACCACCTGGGCGATGCCATCGAGGCCGTAGCGCGCCAGCTCGTCGCGACTCTTCTGTGCGAACTCCGGGCCATGCTCCAGGCTGGTCACCGTACCTACCCCATTCAACTCACAGCAGCGCGCCAGCACCAGGCTGGTGGTGCCGCAGCTGCATTCGAGGATCTGCTTGGGTTTGGCACTCAGGGCGTGCTCGGCGATGAGCTTGAGGAAGTCCGGCGCCGCCGACCAGTCGCGCGTATAGGGCAGCCCCTGGCGCAGGTCGAGCCGCTCGCGCACGAAGGCCCACGCCTCCAGCTGGGCGAAGAGGTTGCGTGCGGCCTGTTCGGCGCTGCGCCCCTGGGTCAGTTGCAGCGCCTGGAGCTGGAGTTGCAGGGTGCGCAGCTTGAACACCAGATAGGCGAGCAGCGCCGTCACGACCAGCAGCAGCAGGATGAGCAGGGTGTTGAACAGCATGGGGACTCCTTGGGTCGGGCGCGGGGAGCATACCACCCCGCACCTTGTGCGGTTGGGCTAGCCCTCGGCGTGGCGCTGCTGGCGCGCCCCGGCACGCCGCTGGCGCCGACTGCCCTGCGCCGGACTCTGCCACGGCGGCGGCCCCTTGATGCCGTTGTGTGCGTAGTCGTGGGTGAGCGCGGCCTGTACCCGCTCGGCATCGAGGGCGAAGAGCTCCGGCAGCCCCTCTAGGAGCAGGCCGAAGAGGCGCGGCAGGGCGATCTGGTGGGTCTGCTGCGTGGTGGCGTAGAGCCAGTCACTCAGGGCCAGCAGGCGGTCGAAGGGGGCCGCGCCGAGCAGCAGTGGGCGGGTGTGGGGGAAGCGCCCGGAGTTGCCGATCATGTCCCAGTAGCGCGCCACGCGGGCGAGGCGGCGCAGGGTGAAGAAGTCGAGCGTGCTGTTGGCCAGGATGATGTAGGGCGGCGCCGGGTCGTAGCGCATGGCAAACGCCTCGCTGTGCATGGCGATGGGCGCCCCGCGCAGGCGCTTGAGCAGGCCGAGCTGCACCTCCTGCACGCCGAGGCCGATGAGGCTGTCGAAGCCGTGGGCGATGCTCGCCAGCGTCTCGCCGGGCAGGCCGAAGATGAGGTCGGTGTGCAGGTGGGCGCCGCTCGCCTCGCGCAGCCAGCGGATGTTGGCCAGGCTCTTGGCGTTGTCCTGACGCCGGTCGATGCGCGCCTGCACCTCGGGGTCGAGGCTCTGCACCCCCACCTCGAACTGCAACTGACCGGGCGGGAAGCGCAGGATCAGCTCGCGCAGGCCCTCGGGCAGGCGGTCCGGCACCAGCTCGAAGTGCAGCAGCAGCGCGTCGTCGAGGCGGTCGAGGAAGAATTCGAGGATGGTGCGACACTGCTCCAGGCGCAGGTTGAAGGTGCGGTCGACGAACTTGAAGTGGCGCAGGCCACGCGCGTGTAGGCGCCCGAGGGCCGCGAGTAGCCGGTCGAGGGGGAAGTTCTCCACCTTACGGTCGAGTGCCGAGAGGCAGAACTGGCAGCGGTAGGGGCAGCCGCGCGACGCCTCCACGTAGACCACCCGTTGGTGCAGGTCGTCGTCGCTGTAGTGGTCGTAGGGCAGGGTGAGTCGGCTGAGGTCCGGGGCCTCGGCGCTGATCACCTTGGGCGGCGTCTCACCGGCGAGCAACTGCTGGCAGAGCGCGGCAAAGGCGAGGTCCGCCGGGCCCTGGATCACGTGGTCGGCGTAGTCGGCGATCGCCTGCCCCGCCAACTCGTGGCTCACCTCCGGGCCGCCGAGCACCAGGGTCACCTCGGGCGCGAGGGTGCGCAGCAGCGCCGCCAGCGCCGTGCTCTCGGTGACGTTCCAGATGTAGACACCGATACCGATGATGCGCGGCTTTTCTGCCAACAGCCGCTCGGCGATGGCCACCGGCTGGTCTTGCAGGATGAACTCGTGCAGCCGCGTCTGCGCCTGTAGCTCGCCCATGTTGGCGTAGAGGTAGTGCAGGCCGAGGGAGGCGTGGATGTAGCGTGCGTTGAGGGTGACCAGCTGGATCACGGCTTCTCTCCCTTGAGGCGCGAGAGTGCGAGTTTTACTAGCCACCAGAAGAGCAGCGCGGCGATGAGCAGCCCTTGCAGTGAACCGAAAAAGCCGACCACGAAGCGCAGCCGATAGAGCAGCAGCACCAGGATACAGACCAGTGCCAATAGCAACATCAGCCCCCAGATACGCCCAAAGCCCGGCAGCGGCTCCAGTGAACGACGCCGCGCGATGAGCCACAGCGTCGCACCCATGCTGAGGATCGGCATGAAGTAGACCAGCGCATCCACCTTGAGCAGGTTGGCGTGGAGGATGAAGAGCGCGTAGAAGGTGAGCACGGCGGCGAACATGCCGGGCACGGCGGCCAGGTAGACCAGCGCCGAGTCGAGATAATCGAACGCCGAGCGCCCTCCCCCGCGCCGCTGGCAGAGGCCGCAGAGCAGCGCCAGCAGCGGCACGGCGAGGAAAAAGGCGAACAGCAGCGTGCGCTGCTGGCCGATGAGGGTGATGAGTTGGTCGATGCTCATGGCTGGCATGATAACTCAGGGGGTTGGGGAAGGCCCCTCGGGTTGGCTGAAAGGCGCGCACCACAGGCCCCCACGCGCTGTTGCTCGCTGGGTCAGGCTGACCACCTCATCGGAGCTTCAAGCCAACGGCTTGAATATTCGCACTCCGAGCGAGGCCGCATCTCACAAGCCGTTGGCTTGTGGCTCCTACGTGCGGCAGACCACATGACTCATCTGCCGACCATCACGCCGGAGCTTCAAGCCAACGGCTTGAATCTTCACACTCCGAACGACAACACAGCTCACAAGCCGTTGGCTTGTGACTCCTACGTGCAGCTGAACACATCATTCATCTGCCGACCATCACCGAACCTTCCCCGAACAACACCGCCCCTCACAAGCCGTTGGCTTGTGGCTCCTACGTGCGGATGACCACTGTATTCATCTGCAAACCACCACGCCGGAGCTTCAAGCCAACGGCTTGAATATTCGCACTCCGTTCGAGGCCGCATCTCACAAGCCGTTGGCTTGTGGCTCCTACGTGCGAATGACCACAGTATTCATCTGCCAACCACCACGCCGGAGCTTCAAGCCAACGGCTTGAATATTCGCACTCCGTTCGAGGCCGCATCTCACAAGCCGTTGGCTTGTGGCTCCTACGTCGCACTCCCCTCTTCTTCTCTCTGCGTTCTCTGTGTGCTCTGTGGTGAACAGCCGAACACAGATACACCGACCTACTTCAGCTAGACGCCCCGACGCCGCCGCGCCACCGCAGCCAACGCCCACACCCCGAGCAGCGCCCCCAGCCCCTGCCCCGGCTCGGGTGCGGCAACACCGGTCTGCACCATGACATCGTCGACGTGCCAGCTCCAGGTCCCGGCGCCGCTGGCGCTGAGGGTGACGCTGGTGAAGCTGCCACTGTCGTCATAGAGGCCGAGGAAGTACTGCTCGGTACCGTCGCCGAGGGTGGCGACGAGGTCGGTGGTGAACAGTCCGACGCTGCTGCCGGCGCCATCGAGCACCAGGTCGTCGTCGAAGGCGCCGGGCTCCACCAGCAGGCTGATACCGAAGGCCTGGGTGGCGGCGAAGCTGATGGTGATGCTGTCCAGCTCGGTCATCAGCCCCCAGCCGCCATCGTCGAGGCCGAGCCCCTGAGTACCGGAGCTGGTGTCGGCGTCGGCGTGGATGACGAAGTCGAGCCCGGTCGCCCCCGCATCGATGTAGGTGAAGGGCCCGAGGGTGGCGCCACTGGCGAAGGTGGTGCCGAGGGTGTAGCCCTCGAAATCCTCCGTGGTGAAGGTGAAGCCGCCGAGGTCGATGGCGTACTGGGCCGGGTCGGTGTAGGTGAAGACGGCGGCCTGTGCCGTGCCGAGGCCGAGGAGCAGGGGCGCGACGAGGGCCGCGCCTTGAATGCGCTTGAACATGGTGCGATTCCTGATAGACAGAGGGTCGATTACCAGACGAACTGGGCGTCGGTGATGGCGCTCGGTGCCACCCCGTTGAGCTTGCCGAGGGTGACGGCGCGCTCGCCCGGCGGGTTGAAGTAGAGGTAGGTGATGCCACGGCGGGCGGCGGCGCTGAAGTAGCCGTCGCTCACCGCGCCGACGCTGACACTGAGCCCCTCGGCGGCGAGCAGCTCGACCACGCTGAAGCGGTCGTCGAGGGGGTCGAAGTCGGTGAACTCGTCGCCCTTGTCGTCGCGACTCTGCAGCACGAAGACGTCGGCCCCACCACCCCCGCTCAGGGTGTCACGCCCGAGGCCCCCGATGATCAGCTCTGCACCCGCGCCGCCGCTCAGGGTGTCGTCGAGACTGCTGCCCTGGAGCAGGCCGGTGGCGCTGTGCGGGTCGGTACCGTGCAGGGCCTCGGTGGCGTCCGGGATGCCGTCGCCGTCGCTGTCCGCCGGGCCGCTGGGGGCGAGGCTCGGTAGCGAGGCGGCGAGCAGGCGGATGTAGGCGGCCTGGTAGGGGATGTGGTTCTCGGTCACCTCGTAGCTGGCATCGGCGACGCGGTTCCAGCTCCAGTAGGCCTTGAGGTCGGGTTGATTGGCCATCAGGTGGTCGGCCTGCACGAGGTCGTCGATGTAGACGCTGGAGGCCATGCTGTAGGCGGCGTTGGGACCACCGACGAGAAAGCCGGGGGCGGGGCCGTAGGTGCTGTCGAAGACGCTGTCCCACAGCGCCGAGCCATCGGCGTACCACATGTGGTAGAACTCCGACACCGACTGCTCCGCGCCACTCTCGTACATGTTCGAGAGGTAGGCGATGGCCTGCGGATTGACCCCGTGCAGGTAGTGCAGATAGCCGTCGGCACCGTTGCGATAGTCGCTGGCATCGGTCCCGGCCTGACCGTAGGCGATGGCGGCGAGCATGAAGTTACCGGCGATGCCCTTGTCGCGGTTACTACCCCAGATGTAGTCGTCCAGATAGGCGCGGTAGGCGTCGTACCCCTCTTGGAAGCGCGCCAGCGGCGAGAAGGGGGTCCAGGCGTAGGGCATGCTCAGCGCCTCGGCGAAGGCCGTCTCGATCTCGCCCACCAGGGTGGCGTCGGCGCCGGGCAGGGTGGTGTAGAGCAGCAGCGCGCTGACCAGCTCGCTGGAGACGCCGTTGGGGATGAGGTAGCCGTCGCTCAGCAGCAGTACGTAGGCGCTGGCGTTGGCGACGATGTGCTCGGCGTAGGCGCTCTCGCCGGTGAGGGCGTAGAGGTAGATGGCGGCGGCGACGCGGTTGGCGCGCTGCGGGGTGTCGCAGTCGCCGTTCCACAGGCAATCCTCGGCCACGGCGTTGACGAAACCGGCGTTGTCGAAGTTGGAGGGGATCGCCGAGGGGTTGGCGTCGAGCCAGTTCCAGGCGGCCACGGCGGCGCTCTCTAGCGTTGCGGCGTAGGCCTGCAGCGCCGCCTCGGGGCGGGCGCTGTAGACCCGCGCGGCGTGGGCGAAGGCCCCGGCGGCGGAGATGGTGGCCGAGGCGGTGGCCGGGGCGTAGCGCCGGGCGATGGCATCCGTGCTCGGCGGCGAGACCTCACCCCACTCGTAGCTGGCCACCTTGTGCAGCACGGAGCCGTCGGCCAGCTGCATCTTCAGCAGCCAGTCGAGTTCGTACTTCACCTCGTCGAGCAGGTCGGGGATGCCGTTGCCGGACTCGGGGATGGCGTAGTCGTCGCCCCAGACGTCGGGGTGCTCGCTGTAGGCGTAGAGCAGGTCGTGCAGCGCGCCGTCGGCGTAGTTGACGTACTTGTTGAAGTCACCGGCGTCGTACCAGCCGCCGGAGAGGTCGCGCACGGTGGCGGGGTCGCCGCCGCTCGGGTCGGCGGCGTCCATCAGCAGCGCCTCGGCGTCCTGCGCGTGGCTCGCGGGGTCGGCCCAGCGCGCGTCGGCGTAGGGGGGGACCTTCGCCTGCCCGGCGCGCTGATAGAAGAAGGTGCGCAGGGCGTGGCGCATCACCTCGCTGTAGACGCCAGCGCCGATGGCGAAGGTGTAGGAGTGCTCGCCGGTGCTGGGGTCGACCACCTGGTATTCGCCCGCCTCGGTGAGGGCGGAGAAGTCGAACCACCACACCTGGTCGCCGCTGGCGGGGTCGGTGGCGCCGCTGTTCCAGGCGCTAATGGTGCTGCTGAAGGCGACGCTGTCGTCGCTTGTGCGGCGCACCTCGAAGCGGCTGCCGGGGGCGTAGGCCTCACTGGTGTCGAAGCCGCTCACCGGGTTGGCGATCACCGCCACTTTTTGCGCCCCCGGCAGGTAGCCGAACTGGTCGACCTTGATCGCGGTGTGCGCGGCCACGGCGGGCGGTGTGGTGGCCGGGGCGGTGGCGAAGTGGTCGAAGGTGTTGGGGTCGCTGTCGGCCTGGTACTCGGCGTAGTTGCTCACGTAGTCGCCATCCGGGTCGAGGACGGCATCGCTCGGGTCACCGGGGTTGAGGCCGTGGGCCAACTCCCAACTGTCGGGCATGCCGTCAGCGTCGCTGTCGTCATCGGTCGTCTGGCTGGCGAGGTGGCTACTCAGGATGCCCAGCAGCTCGGTGTTGGCGTAGTTCTCGTGGGGGAAGCCGTAGGGGTTGTCGTAGATGCCGAAGATGGCGGCGTGCCACTGAAAGTACTGATAGCTGATGCGGTACTGGGCGAAGAGGTCGAGCAGGTCCTGGGTCCAGGCGGCGGCGCCGTTGTCGCGCACCCAAGCGCCGTTGCTGACACCGAACTCACCGATGTTCACCGGCACCTGGTGGTCGATGTAGAACGTCAAGCCACTGGCGATGAGCTGCTCCTCCAGGTAGGCGCGGTTGAGCGGCTGGAAGCCGTCCCACGCCTTGTAGCCGTGCAGGCGCAGACCGAAGGAGCCGCTCTGGTCGGTGACACCGACGCCCTTGATCCAGCCGCTGATCTGGTACTGGTAGCCCTGGCGCACGGGGAAGATGAGCTGGTGGTTGAAGATCCACACCTCGCCACTGACGGCACTGAGGCTCCAGGCGCGCGTGCCAGCGTGGGCGTCGCTCACCTGCGCCTTGGTGCCACTGCCGCTCACCACCCGGCGACTCCAGTACTCGGCGTAGCTGAGCATCGGCTCCTCATCGTCGTGGGCGTACCAGTCGCTCGGGCGCGGCTCGGGGTCGAGACGCATCAGGGTGCGCACGAAGTTGCCCTCGGCGTCGTACTCGTTGACCTCGAAGTCGTCGAAGTAGAGGGCCCCGGCGTTGGTACCGGAGATGAGCAGCGGGCTGGCGCCGAAGATGTTCGCGTCGTTGATGGTGAAGAGCGCCCCCTCGTACCAGCTCCAGGCGCTGTCGCCGGTGGGGATCACCGGATTTTGCACACTGCCGACGTTGTTCCAATCCCAGGGGATGACCGGGGTGGCGTCGTCCGGGTAGCTGCCCTGGTAGCCGTAGCCGTGGGTGGCGGACATCTGCGCGGCGTACTTCCACGGGGTATAGAAGTGGAAGTCGTAGGCGACGTTGCCCTGCGGGTCGTCGATGAGGAAGGCCTCGGCGTCGGCGGCGAAGGATTGCTCGACGATGAGCAGGTGGTGGGTGTCGACGGTCCGGATGGCGTCGGTCAGGCTCTGGGCGTAGGCCTGCCAGTCGGCGTCGCTGTAGGGGTTGGGCTCGTTGAGCAGGTCGTAGCCGGCGATCCACGGCTCGTCCTTGTAGCGGCTGGCGATGGCCACCCAGAGCGCCAGGGTGCGCGCCCGCCAGTCGGCGTCGTCCCAAAAGCCGGTGGCCGAGTCGGGCCCCTGGAAGCCGCCGATGGGGGCGTGCAGGTCGAGGATCAGATAGACCCCGGCGTCGCGCGCCCAGCCGATGTGGCGCTCCAGCCACTGCCAGCCGGTGGCGGTGTAGTTGTAGGGATTGCCCTCGTCCTCGAACAGCTTCCACCAGAGGTTGAGGCGCACCACGTTGAGGCCGGTGGCGGCGACGCGCTGGTAATCCTCGGGGCCGTTGTTCTTGCTGGCGTAGACCTGCTCCAGGTCGCTGCCCTCTTCGTCATAGGCGTTGAAGTTGACCCCCTGCAGGCGCATGAGGCGGTTGTTCGCCCCCACCACCAGGTCGCGCCCCGAGGCGTGCACGAAGTCCGCCGCGGTCGCGGGGGTGACGCTGTAGGCGGGGTCGTAGGGGCGCAGCTCGGCGTCGTCCACCGTGTAGTTCACCGCCGCCGTGGCGCTGGTGATGTAGAGCGTGAGGGTGGTGACGCTGCCGCTGGGTTGGTAGACGAAGGGGGCCCAGAGCTGCACCCAACCATCCTCGGTGGCCACGCTGGTGCTGTCGACCTCGATGTAGTGGGTCCCGGCGCCGTCCACCTGCTTGAGGTAGATAGCCAGGGACTCGGGGCCGGCATTCTCCAGGCGCACCCAGATGGAGAGGTCGTAACGCACCCCGGCGCTGAGCAGACCGAGCAGATCCTGCGCCGGTCCGGCGTAGTTGGCGCTCCGATTCTCGATACGTGCGCAGTAGCCACCGGAGTGGCAGGCGTCGGAGGAGAGCACCAGGTCACCGGCGGCGGCGAAGGCGTACCAGCCGCCCAGGTTACCCGCCTCGAAATCGGGGTTGGAGAGGAGATTAGCGGCGTGGGCGCCGGTGAAGGCGAGTAGCAACAGGGCGGTAGCGAGCGCGCGAAGGGGGGCCATGGGTCCATCCGAAACAGTCTGTGACATTTTCGCCAGACTATAACTAACCCAAATTCTATTAATAATGACAGGCGCCGCCCGAGTGTGTGAAAGGTCACTGCATCCGGGGTCGGCCCGACGCGTGGCCCCCGGGCGGCGTAGGCACCCGGCAAAGAGGCCGCGATACCCCGCGCGACGCGCGCCTCAGAGGTAGCGCCAGAGCACCGCCACGGCGCTGAAGGCGGAGATCCACAACACCCCGCCACGCATACGCCCGGCATCGAACCAGCGGCGCAACGGCCTGACCAACAGCAGGCCGAGCCACACCCCGGGGAGCATCACCAGCGCCGCGCCGAGGGCGGCACTGTCGATACGCGCGACCGCCCAGTAGATGGCCACCAGCACCAGGTTGCTGGTGAAAAAGTAGACGCCGAGGGTGCCGCGAATGCGGTTGCCGTGGGCGTGTTGATAGAGCAACGCCACCGGCGGGCCGTTCATACCCATGGTGGTGCCCATGAACGCGGAGAAGGCCCCCATCGGCACCAGCCAACGCGGCACCGGGGTGAGGTGCAGGTGGGCCACGCTGAGGGCGGTGGTGACCAGCGTCAGGAGACCGAACAGCAGCGCCAACTCGCGGATCGGCAGCAGCGTCAGGGCCACCGCCCCCAGGGCGTAGCCCGGCAGATTACCGAGGAAGATCCAGCCGAGCCCGCGCCAATCCACGTGGTCGTGGTGGTGCTGGAAGCTGCTACCGGTGAGCCAGAGGGCGACCAGGGTCAGCGGCACCGGCACCAGCAGCGGGTCGATGAGCAACAGGATGGGGGCGGAGATGAGGGCAAAGCCAAAACCCACCGCCCCCTGGGTGAGGGTCCCGGCGGTGATGGCGGCGATGGCCAGCGCCAGCTCCCAGTGGCTGTAGTGGGCGAGGGTGGCGGCGAGGAGGTCGGGCATGGGCGTATCGGGCGGTGGAGCGAACGCGCATTCTACTCGCCCCGAGCGCCGACCACAGCGGCGCAGTGGTCACGCACAGGGGCCGCGCCTGTCGGGGTGAGCCGCTTCGCCTACGCCGTCGGGTCGGTACCTGCCCACAGCAGAGCGCCCCACTCGGCGCTCTGGCCCTGCGTAGCGGGTTTTGCCCTGCTCATGCCGCCGCCTTGCTCATGCCATCGCCTTGCTCAGCGCTCGCTCATCAGGGCCACCGCCTTCACCTGGGCATAGAGTGACTGGCCCACCTTGAGGCCGAGCTGCTCGGCGGACTTCCAGGTGATACGCGCGAGCAGTTGGGTACCACCGCAGTCGAGGCGCACGATGGCGCGCGCGGGGTGTTGGGGGAGGAACTCGCGCACGATGACCGGGAAGCTGTTGAGGATGCTGGTGCGTTGGGGCGGGTCGAGGGTCAGGCTCACATCCTTGGCGTGCAGCAGCACGCGCACCGCCCGCCCCACCTCGGCGGGGCTGCGGGTGACGGCCAGCCGCCCCCCCGGAAAGCGCAGGTAGGTGAGGTGGTAGTGGTCGTCGTGCGCCGCCACCTGTGCCTCGATCAGCGCGCTGGCGCCCTCACCTTGGGCCATCTGCAGGTCGAGGCGGGTGGCCAGCTCGGCGATGGGACCGTGGGCGCTGACCTGCCCCCGCTCCATCAGCACCAGGTGGTCGGCCAGACGCAACACCTCGTCCGGGGAGTGGGAGATGTAGAGCACGGGGATCTCCAGCTCGTCGTGCAGGCGCTCCAAGAAGGGGAGGATCTCCGCCTTGCTACGGTTGTCGAGCGCCGAGAGCGGCTCGTCCATCAGCAGCAGGCGCGGGCTGGTGAGCAGGGCGCGGGCGATGGCCACGCGCTGGCGCTCGCCGCCGGAGAGGCGCGTCGGGTCGCGCCCGAGCAGGTGCTCGATGCCGAGCAGCGGCACCACCTGGTCGAGGCCGACGCGGCGCGCGGCGGCGGGCAGACGCCTCCAGCCGTAGCGCAGGTTCTGCTCCACCGAGAGGTGGGGAAAGAGGCTCGCCTCCTGGAAGACATAACCGAGCGGGCGCTGGTGCACCGGCAGGAAGCGCCCCTGGTCGTCGTCCTGCCACGGCTCGCCGTTGACCGTGAGGCGACCCTTGGCCCGTTCGAGGCCAGCGACGCAGCGCAGCAGGGTGGTCTTGCCCGAACCGGAGTGGCCGAACACGGCGGTGACGCCACTCGCCGGGACGCTCAACGCCACATCCAGGGTGAAGGCCCCCAGGGGCAAGTGGAAGCGCATCTCGATGCTGTTCATTGGCCGACCCTCTGCAGGCGCTTGTTGAGCAGGTGCATGACCAGCAGCACCGCGAAGGCGAACACCAGCATGCCGGCGGAGAGGATGTGCGCCTGCTCGTATTCGAGCATCTCCACGTGGTCGTAGATGGCCACCGAGAGCACCTTGGTCTCGCCGGGGATGTTGCCACCGATCATCAGGATCACGCCGAACTCGCCCACGGTGTGGGCAAAGCCGAGGGTGGCGGCAGTGAGAAAACCGGGGCGCGCCAGCGGCAGCACCACGGAGAAAAAGGTATCCAACGCCGAGGCGCGCAGCGTGGCGGCCACCTCCAGCGGGCGGGTGCCGATCGCCTCGAAGGCGTTCTGCAGCGGCTGGATGACGAAGGGCATGGAGTAGATCACCGAGCCGATGACCAGGCCGTAGAAGGTGAAGGCGAGTGGGCGGCCGGTGAGTTCGGTGGCCAGCTGCCCCAGCGGGCCGTTGCTGCCGAGCAGCACCAACAGGTAGAAGCCGAGTACCGTGGGCGGCAGTACCAGCGGCAGGGCCACCACCGCACCGATGACATGCTTGCACCAGCAGCGGGTGCGCGCCAGCCACCAGGCGATGGGGGCCCCCACCAGCAGTAGCACGACGGTGGTGAGGGTGGCCAACTTGAGGGTCAACCAGACCGGTGTGTAATCCATCTCTGCTCTCTCGCGGGGTGTGGGCGGGCCGGACGCGCTGCCCGGCCCTGTTTGCGGGCGCTACCCTAGCCTGAATCGAGGCGTGGGGCCAGGTCGCCCCGCACCAGCGGGACGAGCTCAGAGGCCGTAGCCGTAACGCTCGATGATGGCGTGGGCGGCGTCGCTCTGCAGATAGGCATGCAAGGCCTTTGCCGCCTCGTTGTCGGCGCCCTTGTCGAGCAGCACCGCCTGCTGCTCGATGGGGTCATAGAGCGACTGCGGCACATCCCAACGCGAGCCGGCCTGGTCGGCGGGGAGCAGTGCCACCTGGGCCAGGGCGACGAAGCCGATGGGGGCGTTGCCGGTGGAGACGAACTGGTAGGTCTGACTGATGCTGTCACCCTGCACCACGCGCGCCTGCACCGCCTCCCACAGACCGAGCTTCTCCAGCACCTGCACCGCCGCGGCACCGTAGGGGGCGCCCTTGGGGTTGGCGATGGCGATCTTGCCGTCACCGCCGGCCTTGAGCACAGCACCCTCGGCGTCCACCAGACCGGGGGTGGCGCTCCACAGGGTGAGCTTGCCCTTGGCATAGGTGAAGCGGCTGCCGGGGACGGCACGCCCGGCCTCTTCGAGCATCTGCGGACGGCTCGCATCGGCGGAGAGGAACAGGCCGTAGGGGGCACCGTTCTCGATCTGGGCATAGAGCTTGCCGGTGGAGCCGTAGCTGACCAGCGCGGTGTGCCCGCTGCTGGCCTCGAACTGGGTGACGATCTCCTTCATCGCGGCGGTGAAGTTGGCGGCCACCGCCACCTTCACCTCGGCGGCGTGGAGCAGGGTGGCCCCACCCAGCGCAATAGCCGCCACTACATAACGGGTGGCGCAAAACAGGGGGTTACGGGTCGAAGACATGGGGGTACTCCTAGAAGATAAGGGGGATCAGGGGCGCGCCAGGATGACGCTGCTGGCCTTGAACAGGGCGCAGATCCGGCTGCCGGTCTGCAGTTGGAGGAGGTCGCGGCTGGCGTGGGTGATGACGGCGGTGATGCCCATCTGGTCACCGAGGTCGATGTTCACCTCGCTGTTGACCGGGCCGTCGGTCACCGAGCTCACCGCACCGCAAAGCTGGTTGCGCGCACTGTAGCGGGCCCCGGGCACCTCGGTGGCGAGCATCACGGAGGAGGACTTGATCAGCACCACCACCTCACTGCCCACTTCAAGGCCGAGGCTCTCGACACTGGCGTGGGTGATGGTGGCCACCACGTGGCAGCCCGTGGCGACACGGATCGACAGCTCCGCGCTGACGGGGCCGTTGAGGATCGATTCGACGCTGCCGACGAACTGGTTGCGGGCGCTAGAGATAAGGGTGTTTGAGGTCATGAGGTCTGTCTCCAATCAGGGGTAGGGTTACCGGAAGACCTCAGGCGCGTGCCAGGATGACGCTACTGGCCTTGAACAGGGCACAGACTCGGCTGCCCAACTTCAGGTCCAGATTGGCGCTGCTGGCGTGGGTGATCACCGCGGTGATCTGCTTGCCGCCGCCGATGTCGAGGCTCACCTCGCTGTTCACCGGGCCGTCGGCCAGTAGGATCACCGAGCCACAGAGCTGGTTACGGGCACTGCAGAGGGCCCCGTTGTTCTCGCTGGCGAGGACCACGGAGGAGGACTTGATCAGCACCAGCGCCTGTCCCCCGGGGCGCAGCCCCAGGTTCTCCACACTGGTGTGGGTGACCGTGGCCACCACCGAGAGGGTCTCGCTGATCCGCACTGTCACCTCGGCGTTCACCGGTCCGGCGAGGATCGACTCCACCCGACCGAGGAACTGGTTGCGTGCGCTCGACTGCATGCTGAATTGCTCCATCAGTTGAACCAAGCCCCGAGGGTCATCGATATGACGTGCCAACCCGGCCAACCACTCCTGATAGGAGCGCTCCATGCGCTCGAGCAGGTTGAGCAGGTTCTCACCGTAGGGTGTCAGCTGGGAGCCGCCACCGTTACGCCCTCCGGTCTCACGGCTCACCACCGGATGGGTGGTGAGGTTGTTGATCGCATCCACCGCCTCCCATGCCGCCTTGTAACTCATGCCGATCTGCTTGGCCGCCTGGGAGATAGAGCCAGTGGTGTGGATGGCGCGCAACAGGGCGATGCGGCGACCACCGAGAAAGGCGTGGCCGTCGCGCTCCAGGGTGAGCCCCCCGGACAGACAATGTTGCTCATCCACACGCATGGCTGGATCTCCGATGGGTTGGGCAGACGCCGGGTTTAGGGACATGGTTATAAACCTGGGGTGATAGCGTCGAGTAGCGTATAACAAAATGCGTGCCACACCCACTATCTGCTTGATAATTGGCATAAGTATGGGGTGATGGAGGGCACCGCACCCGGCGATTGTCGCGTTTGACGCAATTGGTGCACACCCCGAACGGCACGCTGTGGGATAACCGACACAGGGTGTGAAGGGCTTCTCACCCGGGGGGAATAATCGAGGGCTTTCCTCGGTCTCCACGGCTGGCACAGTGGTTGCAATCCTTGAGACAGGTCACTGAAATTGCCATAGCGGGCAACGGGGCAGACGGCCCCGACCCGAACCGAGATGAGTCGCATTAGGAGGTTCAAGATGCCAGTCATCGAATGGGATGATCGCTACAGCGTGGAGATCCAGGAGATCGATGAGCAGCACAAACACCTCATCGGCCTCATCAACGAGCTATACGAGGCGCTGGCCAAGCGCGAGGAGCGCGAGCGCATCGGCAAGGTGCTGGACGATCTGGTCGAGTACACCAAGATCCACTTCGCCATCGAGGAGGCGCTGATGCGTATCTTCGACTACGGCGACTACGACACGCACAAGGCGATCCACAACCGCATCGTCACCCAGGTGGTGGAGTTCCAGCTGCGCTTCCACAAGGGCGACAAGCACGTGGGGCTGGAGCTGCTGCAGTTCCTCAAAGACTGGCTGCTCGACCACATCATGGAGCGCGACAAGGCCTACTCCGAGCACTTCATGCGCAACGGCATGAAGAGCACCTGGCTCGGCAAGCTGCGTCGCCTGGCCGGTTAGTCCCGCCATACCAAGCAAAAGGGCCGACGGGGTC
>QKED01000017.1 GCA_003252455.1 Gammaproteobacteria bacterium | reverse complement strand
GACGGCGTCGGTGCTGGTGAGGATCTTGTCGCGCAGTTTGAATTCACCCTTTTTGTGCTTCACCGCTTTAGCGCGCAACATCAGGTGGGGGAAGTCGAGGCCCCACTCGTGCGGCGGGGTGTAGGGGCATTTGGTCATGTAGCAGAGGTCGCAGAGGTAGCAGTGGTCGACCACCTTCCAGTAGTCGGCCTTGCTCACGCCGTCGACCTCCATGCTCTCGCACTCATCGACCAGGTCGAACAGGGTGGGGAAGGATTGGCACAGGCTGACGCAGCGACGGCAGCCGTGGCAGTGGTCGAAGACCCGCTCCATCTCGGTGAGGAGCTTCTCCGCGTCGTAGAAGTCGGGGTTCTGCCAGTCGATGGGGTGGCGGGTGGGGGCTTCGAGGTTGCCTTCTCTGCTGGCCATGGTCGTTCTCCGGTTGGTTCGATTTGCCACGGAGGCACGGAGGACACGGAGAACACCCGGCAAGAGGCTGAATGATGTCAGCGCTATTCGTGCGAGTGCTGGTCTCACGCTGCCCTTGGTGGAGTGGGCGTGCTGTTGCCGCGGACAACCTAGGTCACGCTGACCTCTGCTCCGTGTCCTCCGTGCCTCCGTGGCGCATTCATCAGTCGAGGCTGTCGAGCGCCTTCTGGTAGCGGTTGGCGTGGGAGCGTTCGGCCTTGGCCAGGGTCTCGAACCAGTCAGCGATCTCGTCGAAGCCCTCGTCGCGGGCGTCTTTGGCCATGCCGGGGTACATGTCGGTGTATTCGTGGGTCTCGCCGGCGACGGCGGTCTTGAGGTTGTCGGCGGTGCCACCGAAGGGCATGCCGGTGGCGGGGTCGCCGCACGCTTCGAGGTATTCGAGGTGGCCGTGGGCGTGGCCGGTCTCACCCTCGGCGGTGGAGCGGAAGAGGGCGGCGACATCGGCATAGCCCTCGACGTCGGCCTTGTTGGCGAAGTAGAGGTAGCGGCGGTTGGCCTGGGATTCGCCAGCGAAGGCGTCTTTGAGGTGCTGCTCGGTCTTGCTGCCTTTGAGTTCCATGGTCGTCTCCTCGGGGTGTTGTGGGAGGTGAGATGGGGTGGCTGCTGGCCACGCTTCAAAGGCTAGAGGTTAGTGGATGAGAATTGAAATCGTTTGTGCCGTTCGTGGCGATAGGGGCGGGCTATGAGGCGAAACGCTGATGTAGATCGGCAGACTGCGGCAAAAAAAACGCCCCGCTGCCGAGGGGCAGCGGGGCGTGGTTCGACGTGTGAGGGTTACTTGTCGAACGGCTGCGGGCGCGGGGTCTTGTCGCTGGAGGGGGGCAGGATCGGCAGCTGGAAGTTGGGCTGGTCGCCGGTCAGGCTGCGCAGGAAGGCGACCACCTGGGCATTCTCCTCGGCGGTGAACTTCTTGCCCAGCTGGATGCGACCCATGGTGTCCACGGCCTCGCTGAGGGTCCAGGTGGCGCCGTCGTGGAAGTAGGGGTAGGTCATCTCGACGTTACGCAGGGTCGGCACCTTGAACAGGAAGCGGTCGGCCTCCTTCTTGGTCACGGCAAAGCGGCCCTCGGCGGGGTTGTCGGTCTGGAAGGGGGCGACGGCGCCCATCTTCTGGAACGAGGAGCCGCCCACGGCGGCGCCGTTGTGGCAGGCGACACAGCCGCTGGCCTTGAACAGGCGGTAACCGGCCAGCTCCTGGTCGTTGATGGCGTCGGCGTCGCCCATCAGCCACTGGTCGAAGCGGGAGTTGGGGGTAACCAGGGTCTTCTCGAACTCGGCGATCGCCTGGGTCACCTCGTCGATGGTGATCTGGTCGGCGCCGAACACCAGCTTGAACTCACGCACGTACTCGGGGATGGACTCCAGCACCTCGATGGCCAGGGTGTGGTTGGAGGCCATCTCGCCGGGGTTGGCGATGGGGCCACCGGCCTGGGCCTTGAGGTCGGCGGCGCGACCGTCCCAGAACTGGGCCAGGTTGAGGCTGGAGTTGAGCACGGTGGGGGCGTTGATCGGCCCCTGGGCCCAGCCATGGCCGATGGAGGTGGGGATGTTGTCGGTGCCGCCCATGCTCAGGTTGTGGCAGGAGTTGCAGGAGATGAAGCCGGACTTGGAGAGGCGCGGGTCGAAGTAGAGCTTCTTGCCGAGTTCGACCTGGGCGAGGTTGAGTTCACCCGCGGGACGGATCGGCTGGATGGGCTCGTTGGCGGTGACAGCGTTGACGGCCGTTGAGGCGGCGAGTAGGCCGAGGGCCACCAGACTGAGGCGAATCTGCATGGAGAGATCTCCTGTTTTGCGTGTGGGAATGGGTCCACCATATTTCGGTTGCCGATAGTCTGCAAGACCATCGGGCGAAATGTTATATCGCAATTTACTTATGTACAGAAGGGGCTCGCGTGCTAGGTGTGAACGGCTGCTGATAAATGCAATTTAACCTAAACATCAATTAGTTAATGATGAATCATGAATTCAAGCTGAATCGTTGCGGCGGGGCGCGGTTGCCGCTGTGACAGGCCTTGGCCACAATGCCCGATCACCCCTGTAGCCGCCCGAGACGCCCCCATGAGCCGCCCCGCCTCCAAGCCCGCTTCGGGCCCCGCCATCCGCATCCACAACGCCCATCAACACAACCTCAAGGGCTTCGACCTGGAGCTGCCGCTCGGCGAGTGGTGCGTGGTCACCGGGGTCTCCGGCTCGGGCAAGTCGTCGCTCGCCTTCGACACCCTCTACGCCGAGGGGCAGCGGCGCTACGTGGAGACCTTCTCGCCCTACGCGCGGCAGTTCCTCGACCGCATGGACCGCCCGCAGGTGGACGCCATCGAGGGCATCCCCCCTGCCATCGCCATCGACCAGACCAACCCGGTGCGCACCTCGCGCTCCACGGTCGGCACCATGACCGAGCTGAACGACCACCTCAAGCTGCTCTTCGCCCGCGCCGGACACATCCACTGCTCGGGGTGCGGGCGCGAGGTGCGCCGGGATATGCCGGACTCCATCGCCGACGCCCTCTATAAAGAGCTGGAGGGCGAGCGGGCGATGCTCACCTTCCCCGTCACCATCCCCGAGAACTTTCCGGTGGACGAGGTGAAGGCGGAGCTGACCCGCCAGGGCTACACCCGCTATCACTCCGAGAGCACCACGCGCATCGAGGTGGTGCAGGACCGCCTGCGCCTGACGCAGGACAAGCGCGACCGCCTCACCGAGGCCCTCGACCAGGCGCTGGCCAAGGGCCACGGCCACCTCACCCTCTACCCGCTCGATGCCAACCGCGAGCCGGGCGCGCCGCACCCCTTCTCCGCCGACCTGCACTGCCCCCACTGCGACATCCACTACCGCGAGCTGCAACCCAACCTCTTCTCGTTCAACTCGGCCATCGGCGCCTGTGAAGAGTGCAAGGGCTTCGGACGGGTCATCGGCGTCGACTGGGGGCTGGTGATCCCCGACCCGTCGCTGAGCCTGCGCGAGGGGGCGATCAAACCGTTCCGCTCCGGCTACTCGGTGGAGTGCCAGGAGGACCTGATCCGCTACGGTCGCCGCGCCAAGGTCGACCTCGACACCCCCTGGGGCGAGCTGAACGCCGAGGACCGCGCCTGGGTGCTCGACGGCGAGGGCCCCTGGGACGGCAAGACCTGGTACGGCGTGCGCGAGTACTTTCAGTTTCTGGAGAGCAAGGCGTACAAGATGCACATCCGCGTCATGCTCTCGCGCTACCGCCGCTACGACGACTGCCCGAGCTGCGGCGGGGCGCGCCTGCGCGATGCGGCGCTCGACGTGCGCATCGGCTCGCACGCGCAGGCCGACGCCGTGCTCGCCCCTGCGCAGCGTTTTCGCCACGCACGCATACGCATGAACGATGCGACCTTTCGCGCGCTGCCCGGCCTCAACATCCACGACCTGATGCGCCTGCCCATCGACCAGTGTCGCCACTTCATCGGCGGCCTGGAAGAGGCGCAGGACGCCGACTTCGCCCTGCTGCTCGACGAGATCCGCGCCCGCCTCGACTACTTGACCCAGGTCGGCCTCGGCTACCTGACGCTCGACCGCCAGTCGCGCACCCTCTCGGGTGGCGAGGTGCAGCGCATCAACCTCACCACCGCGCTCGGCACCTCGCTGGTCAACACCCTGTTCGTGCTCGACGAGCCGAGCATCGGCCTCCATCCACGCGACATCGGTCGCATCAACGCCGTGCTCGCCCGCCTGCGCGACGCGGGCAACACCCTGCTGGTGGTGGAGCACGACCCACAGATCATGCTCGCCGCCGAGCGCATCCTCGACATCGGGCCCGGCCCAGGCGAGCGCGGCGGCAACGTCGTCTTCAACGGCTCGCCCTCCGCGCTGATGCAGGCCGACACCCTCACCGCGCGCTACCTGAGCGGCGAACTCCAGGTCGCCGAGCCCGGCAAACATCGCGCCCCGGACAAGACGACCGAGTGGCTGGAGCTGCGCGGCGCCCGTGAGCACAACCTGAAGGGCATCGACGTGCGCATCCCGCTCGGTCGCCTGGTCACCCTCACCGGCGTCTCCGGCTCGGGCAAGTCGACCCTGTTGCAGGACGTGCTTTACCACGCCCTCTGCCAGCTCAAGGGTCACCCCGAAGAGCAGCCGGGGGCGCACGACGCCGTGTTAGGCCACGAGGCGTTCGACGACCTGGTGCTACTCGACCAGGCCCCCATCGGCAAGAGTTCGCGCTCCAACCCGGTGAGCTACGTCGGCGCCTGGGACGCCCTGCGCAAGCGCCTCGCGCAGGCCCCGCTGGCCAAGGAGCGCGGCTACACCGCCGCCACCTTCTCCTTCAACTCCGGCAATGGGCGCTGCCCCACCTGCCAGGGCTCCGGCTTCGAGCACGTCGAGATGCAGTTCCTCGCCGACGTCTGGCTGCGCTGCCCCGACTGCAACGGCAAGCGCTATCGCGGAGAGGTGCTGGAGGTCGAACTCGACGGCCTCAACGTCCACGACCTCCTGGAGCTGACCGTGCGCGAAGCGCTGGAGCGCTTTGCCGATGCGCGCGACGTACAGCGGCTGCTGGAGCCGCTCTCTGCCGTCGGTCTCGACTATCTGCGCCTCGGTCAGCCGGTGCCGACGCTCTCCGGCGGCGAGGCGCAGCGCCTCAAGCTGGCGGGCTATCTGGCCAAGGCGGGCAGCAAGAAGAAGGCGGGCGACAAGCTGCTCTTCCTGTTGGACGAGCCCACCACCGGCCTGCACTTCGCCGACATCGCCGTGCTGCTCAAGGCCCT
This sequence comes from Gammaproteobacteria bacterium, assembly GCA_003252455.1. Taxonomy (GTDB): domain Bacteria; phylum Pseudomonadota; class Gammaproteobacteria; order Thiohalomonadales; family Thiohalomonadaceae; genus SZUA-467. The sequence continues at coordinate 22,432 of QKED01000017.1, read as the reverse complement.
GCGTCGGCTCATCGGCGCGGGCCACTCGCTGCTGCTCATCGAGCACAACCTGGACGTGATCGCCGCCACCGACTGGCTTATCGAACTGGGCCCCGAAGGGGGCGAGGCGGGTGGTGAGCTGGTCTGCGTCGGTACGCCCACAGAGGTCGCCGCACACCCCACCAGTCACACCGGGCAGGCGCTGCGCGAACACGCCTCGGCGCTGGCGCGCCTGCGGGGGGATTGGCCACGGAGGCACGGAGGACACGGAGAAGAGCTGGGTGTAAGGGAAGGCATAGCGTCCTACCTTGAATATGATGAGACGGCTGAGACCAGCACGACCCCCTCCCAAGATCTCCGTGCCCTCCGTGCCTCCGTGGCCAGTCCTGAAGATCTCTGTGCCCTCCGTGCCTCCGTGGCTAATCCCGACATCGAGATCCGCCACGCCCGCGAGCACAACCTCAAGGACCTCTCCCTCACCATCCCGCGCGAGAAACTCACCGTCATCACCGGCGTCTCCGGCTCGGGCAAGTCGACCATCGCCTTCGACATCCTCTTCAACGAGGGGCAGCGCCGCTACCTGGAGTCGCTCAACGCCTACGCGCGCCAGTTCGTCCAACCCGCCGCCCGCGCCGAGGTGGACGCCGTGCTCGGCATCCCGCCCACCGTCGCCATCGAACAGCGCACCAGCCGCGGCGGGCAGAAGAGCACGGTCGGCACCCTCACCGAGATCCACCACTACCTGCGCCTGCTCTTCGTCAAACTCGGCACCCAGTACTGCCCCGACTGCCAAGTGCCGATCCGCCCGCAGAGCCGCGACGCCATCGCCGCGCAGCTGATGAAGGACCACAAGGGCCAACGCATCGCCCTACTTGCCCCGCTGGTCACCGCGCGCAAGGGGCTCTACCGCGAGCTGGCTGAGTGGGCCGCGCGCAAGGGCCACCCCCTGCTGCTGGTCGACGGCGAAGCGACCCCGACCGACAACTGGCCGACCCTCGACCGCTACCGCGAACACACCATCGATCTGCCCCTCGGCGAGCTGAAGGTGAGCGCCAAGGCGGAGGGCGAACTGCGCGAGCTGCTCGACGCCGCCCTCGACCAGGGCAAGGGGACGGTGCGCATCGCACCGCTGAAGGGGGGCGACTACGGCCCCGCCCAGGCCTTCTCCACGCAACGCGCCTGCCCGAGCTGCGGCACCGGCTTCAGCGAGCCCGACCCGCGCCTCTTCTCCTACAACTCCAAACACGGCTGGTGCCCGAGCTGCTTCGGCACCGGCAAGCGCCTCAAGGGCTTCGACGCCGAACAGAGCGGCGAGGAGGGCGGCTGGCTGGAAGATGGCGAGGCGGAGGCGTGCCCCGCCTGTCACGGCGGACGCCTCAACCCCGAGGCGCTGGCGGTGCAGTTCCGCGAGCGCAACATCGCCGACTGGTCCGCCCTGCCGGTGGGCGAGGCGCAGGGGGCCTTCGGCGCGCTCCAGCTCGACACCCGCGAGGCCGCCATCGGCGCAGACCTGCTCAAGGAGATCCGCGAACGCCTTTCGTTCCTCGACGAGGTGGGCCTTGGCTACCTCACCCTCGACCGCTCCGCCCCCACCCTCTCCGGCGGCGAGGCCCAGCGCATCCGCCTCGCCGCCCAGCTCGGCTCCAGCCTGCGCGGCGTCTGCTACATCCTCGACGAGCCCACCATCGGCCTCCATCCGCGCGACAACAAACGCCTGCTCGACACCCTCAAACGGCTGGAGGGCAAGGGCAACACCATCGTCGTGGTCGAACACGACGAAGAGACCATCCGCCGCGCCGAGCACGTCATCGACATCGGCCCCGGCGCCGGGGTGAACGGCGGCCGGCTGGTCCACGCCGGGACGGTCGAGGCGCTGATGCAGAACCCCGACTCCCTCACCGGCTACCACCTTGCCCACCCGATGCAGCACCCCCTGGTGCCACCACGCCCCGAGCCCGAGCAGTGGCTGGAGATCAAGGGGGCGTATCTGCACAACCTGAAGGACATTGATGTACGTATCCCCCTGCAGCGCCTGGTCTGTGTCAGCGGCGTCTCCGGCTCCGGCAAGTCGACCCTGGTGCGCGAGGTGCTCGGCAAGTCGATGGCCAAACTCCTCGCCCGTGGCAACAAACCGGGCCGCATCCCCGACGACCACTACCACGGCTGCCAGCATATCGAAGGCTGGCAACAGATAGGCCGCCTGCTGGAGGTCGACCAGACCCCCATCGGCAAGACCCCACGCTCCTGCCCCGCCACCTACGTCGGTATCTGGGATGGGATTAGAAAACTCTTTGCCCAGACCGAAGAGGCACGAATCAACGGCTGGAACGCCGCACGCTTCTCCTTCAACACCGGCGGCGGACGTTGTGAGACCTGTGGTGGCCAAGGCATGACCAAGGTGGAGATGAGCTTCCTCCCCGACGTGAAGACCGTCTGCGAGAGCTGTGGCGGCGCCCGCTTCAACCCCGCCACCCTTGCCGCGACCTATCGTGGCAGGAGCATCGGTGACGTGCTCGACATGAGCATCGACGAGGCGGTCGAGTTCTTCGAGAACCACACCGCCATCCACCACCCACTGCAACTGCTGCAGGAGGTCGGCCTCGGCTACCTCACCCTGGGCCAGCAGAGCCCCACCCTCTCCGGCGGCGAGGCCCAGCGCCTCAAGCTGGTCACCGAACTGGCCAAGGCCAAGCCGAATGCGCGCACCTTCACCCCTACCCTCTACCTGCTCGACGAACCGACCGTAGGGCTGCACATGGCGGATGTGGAGCGGTTGATCCGGGTGGTGCATCGGTTGGTGGATGCGGGGCATTCGGTGGTGGTGATCGAGCACAACCTCGACCTATTGGCGGAGGGGGATTGGGGGCTTGAGATTGGGCCGGAGGGGGGCAGGTCTGGGGGCTGGCTTGTCATGCAGACTGCTAGGGGGATATGAGTTCTACACGTCTAGTAGAAGGAGTATGCAGGTAGGCGAACGCTTACAGTACGAAAGCATAGATTCGCACACATCGTTTCTGGATGTATTCGGTAATTAAATCAGTTGGTTATGTTCTATGTCCACATGATGTATCAAAGAATGGCGGCATGGGCTTGTGCTGCTGCGTGAGTAGCGGCTAAATTCGGTAGCAGTTCACAGTTTGACTACATTGTGCGCACGGTGCGACGCATTCTGCGGGCCACTGGGCAAGCCGATAGGGTGATGAGTTAAGGGCTGTGTGCTGAACCGTGTGAACGAGGGCAGATCATGAGTGCACTGAGTGAATACATGGAGAGAGACGCCTCGGCGGGCGCACCTCACCTCTATTCGGTGACCGTCACCGCGTTTCACCGCATGGCAGAGGTGGGCATCCTCGACCCGAAGCAACGGACTGAACTGATAGATGCAAGGATGATCGCTATGTCACGCATTGAGAGCGAACATGCCGACTGGGGCAATCGCCTGAATCGACTCTTCAGCCGGGCACTGCCGGATGAGATCACCGTCAGCGTGCAGAACCCGCTCTATCTCGACGAGCAGAATGAGCCCCGGCCCGACCTGATGCTGCTCTCGCCGCGCGAGAGGCCCTATCGCGAGGCACACCCACGTGCCGAGGATGTGCTGTTGGTGGTCGAGATTGCAGATAGCTCGCTGCAGTACGACAGCCAGGTGAAGGCGCCCCTCTACGCTCGTTTTGGGGTTGCGGAGCTGTGGGTGTTGGATGTGAGGGGGGATAGGTTAGCGATCTACCGTGAGCCTGAGGGTGGGGAGTATCGTGATCGGACAGAGGTTGATGTGGGGGAGATGGTTTTGGTGGCTGGGGTGGAGGTTTTGCTGGGGTAGGTGGTGGACGGTCAGGTCGTGTTTTGACCCCTATCCTCGCTTGACCCCAGTTGTGCGAAAAATCAGTGTGTCTGCAGGTTGGAACATAGATGCTATTAAAAATTTTGCTTTCAATAACTCTTATACTCTTTAGTTACGCTAACTCTTTTGCAACATCTGATACGTCTGGTGTTGTGTTCGTTTTGGACCGGTCTGGGTCTATGAAACAAAACGATCCATATTATTTTACAGCAGTTGCCTCGAATGTTGCATTGGACTTCATGGAGCTGATCGACCCAAATGTTAAAGTCGGTGTCGTTGAGTTCTCAGATCAAGCGAGTTCGTTAACGAATAACAGCCTGGTAACAGCAACCTATGCTAGGCGAGCGTTAGAAGTCACGAGACTCAAGGAGCCAAGTGGCAATACAAACATGATGGCTGCGTTGAGAAGTGCTATTGCTCATTTGTCGGGCGTGAAAGGACCAAAAAGGATTGTCCTTCTTGCTGATGGGCTGCCTTCAGGTCAGTTCAATAAAGATGATATTGTTGATCAGGCAAAATCTAATGGGATAGAAATATTCTCACTAGGCATAGCTTTAGAAAGCACAGGTAAAGATTTATTAAGGTCTCTGTCTGAATCGACAGGCGGGGTAGCGAAATTCCCAGACAAAGCAGCTGATCTGGTTGATAGTGTAAGAGAGTTATTTTCAGAAAGAAACCAGCAGCTCTGGAATATAAACAGTGTATATGAAAGCGTAATTAATGATGGTGACGGCCATGCAAATTTCACGCTACCTCAAGGTATGGATAGACTTAGGCTAACTATCGTCTTCGACAAATACGATTCTTACAAAGAACGTGATTTAAATATATCAATGCAAGGTCCAAGCATTAACGGTATTGATATGTTTCATGGCATAAGGTCAGGAAATCGAGGTTCAAAAGTAGCAGTCTGGACGACGATGATTACATCCCCAGGGGCAGGTGAATATTCTGTAAACATAAGCGTTAATAAGGGAAATCAGTCAGTACCGAGTCACGGTGGGATAACGGTTTTCGTCGATACCTACTCGGACATCACTGTTGCCGCAAAGCTGATGCCGGATGAAAGTCCAGGTTACGCAGGAGAACAAGAGGTTGAGGTCCATGTTGATGTTACTGATGGATCAGGTAATGTGCTCACTGATGCTGTGGCCACTGCTAGTGTAGCGGGAGCGGGAGGTACAGGTGGTGCATCGGTAAGCTTTCCTAGTGGTAGCACTGTAGGCGTTTTTACTACACCAAAAGAGCCTGGAACCTATAAGTTAAGCGTACAAGCGAAGGTTGGAGGATCAATATATCCAAAACTGATACCAATTACCTTTCGAGTATTTGGGCAGGGGCAGGTTGAGCTGATTTCAAAAACAACCACTATTGATTTTGACAGAACCACCCTTGGCGTTGATCAAGACAACCTCTCGTCGACAATAACTCTAGAATATATATCAGATATCCCTGAGAACAGTAATGTAAGAGTGCGAAAATCAGTTCCTGTTGTTGCTCAGTGGATTGAACCCATTATCGAACCGAATGGCGAATCGCTTCAAGATTGGGTGAATATAGAAACAGAGAAAGGTAAGAAGGTGAGAATTGACGGGAAGTCAATTTTTAATATTGGTAGAGGTGGACTTGGCCTTATTGTATCAGTACAACTACCAGAACCAAATGATCAAAGTTTTAAGCTGATAAAGGATGGTACTTATCGTGGAGTAATTAGATTCTCATCAACAGAATCGATCAACTACATTGATATGGATGTAATTATTAACTTTAGGAAGCCACGCGTTAACTTTGAGCAGAAAACAGAGATGATTTCATTCTGGTGGAGTCCAACAGCGAACATAAAAAAGCCTTTAGCAGAAGTAAGTGCTGATTATAGTAAAGAGAGTGAATTTTGGCTGCGGTTGCCCAACTCAATTCAAGTCGGTGGGGCAGAGTTTGCAAGAGTATATCTTATTCACAATGGTGAGGTACAAACTCCAATAGTGGAGGGGGCGAAAAATGAGTATGGCCCATATGTGCTATCAAGAACGAAAGTCGATTTTGAAATTGAAGTGCGTCCTGTTATCAATGATGACAACTTTACAAGCGCAGAACGTCCTAATAGCATCATCGTTGAGTTAGTATCGCGTTATAGTAAAGAAACGATCGTTAAGGCGGTCGAAGTCACAACATTAGGTGCATCACCAGCGCTACTGCCTGGAATAAATTATCGCCTGATCCTTCCTGTGGTCGGACCACTTTCTCTTTATCTATCCCAATTGATATCTTATCTATTATTGATTCTTTTAATAATAAGGATTGCATATAAACTACGTGACCTATCGAGGATAGGTCACAAAAGACGTTGGAGACGTGGGATAACTATTAAGGCTGAGATGCCAACAGAAATTTCCCTAACTGAAAAAGGGTCAATACGTACGCTAAAAATACCATATAGATGGACGCCGATTAAGTCTGGGGGAAATATTGCTTCACTTTCAATCAATGCTGATGAGACACTCGCAGTAAATATACTAAAAAAGGGCACTGTCGGTATAGATGGTGAGAGAGAACCTGACGTAATGGCACTTGACGAAGGTTCTACCATTGATATCTACGCAAATAAGTCAAGAAGGTCGAAGAGTATCTGGCGAATCAAGTATGTAATTGGGGATTATGATACAAAAAATTGCAAGTTTAAAATTGTTTTATCACCTTACAATCCGGGAGTTATCAGATTGTTCTTAATCACAGCGATGGTCATTACTGTGTATTTGCTATTGATTGAGGTGGTTAGGTCTGCCTGGCTGGAGGCCGTGGTGATGACTATCAATCAAGAGATTCTTTTTGGAATGGTTGATAGTGCCATTGCGTTTATATATGGAATTATAAATTAATAAACCCTATCGAACGCAAAATAAAGATTATCAGGTGTCTGTTATGCTGAACAAATCAAAAGATTCAACAAAAGTAGCTACAATAGCATTCTACCTTGGGGGTGTTGGTTGTAATATTGGCGCGAAGTTATATCGTATGACTCAGATGCAGGGAGACGACAACAATCATCTTGAAGTAATATTGATAGATAGTGACGCACACCCAAAAAATACACCTCAAACGCTATATCCACGTCAACAACATTATTACTATCGAAATCTTTCAGAAGTGACTTCTGGTTCATTCCATGCTTTTGGAAAAGAAAGGCTACCAATAAATTTAGGGCGGAATCCACTGAATGACACCTCAAAAGGTTGTGGCGTTACGCGTGCATTCGCAATGGCATCATTGGCGTTAAATCGAAAGCGGGTAGAAGAAATGCTTGCCGAAGCCTATGACCGAATTCACCTGAATAGAGACGCTAATCATACTGCTTCAATGAGGGTATTTGTAACTGCTAGTGCTTGTGGGGGCACCGGGGCAGGAATGGTCGTTGACCTTATGGCAATTGTCAGAGCTTGGTTTATTAGGAACGGTGATGCAGATCCTTCAATCTCATTGTTCCTGATCGCTCCGGATGTGTTAACTAAGGATACGAAGGTTAAACAAAACGAGCAAGGTAGACGTAGGATGGTTGCTTCTAGTTATGCCTTATTGAAGGAACTGAATGGATTCGCATCAGGGATTCCATTCGAAACTTATTATCACTCTACTGACCCACGAGTGAGTTTAGATACGCATGAGCCAAGTGAATGGCTATTTGACTGGGTTTACCTTTTTAACAGGAAGAATATTGATTCAACAAGAGTACATGATCAAGAAAGTTTGTCGTGGCTGATAGCTGAGTGCCAATGTCATTTTACTACTGGAGTAATCGCTAGTAGATTGAATGCGATATCACCTAATATCCGAGAGCAGAGATCTCAACTATACCCGGTCGAATATCAGGTAGATTCCGTTAAATCTCAAGATGAGAATGAAGCGAGGTCGCTTGTTAGGAATTCTCAGCCTTCATTCGTCGCGAGCTTTTCGATTGCATCAGTTCGCTTTCCGGTAGAAGAGATACAAAAACTATACCATTTGCATTGGTCATGGTGTACTTGTGAATTTCTTTTATATGGCATTGACATTTTCTACTCAGAGAAAGTTCGCTCAGGTTTGAGAAATTCATCAAGATTATTGATTCGTCGTTATGACGATTACATGAATAGTAATGTCGAACGATCAAACGACACATTGTTCTTTGTGGCGAAAGAAGTCGAGAACAGTTTCGATAATGTCATTTCGTTAAGAAAAATTATCATGAATATTTCGAGAGAGTTTGTCAGCGCAGACGGATTTGATAAATTAGATATACATATAATGTCAACGGATGAGTCATTGAGTGAGTTGAAATTCTATCTAAATAAAATACAGAAATTATATCTGCATCTTTCAGAAAATAGTTTGGAAAAGGATGGTTGGCTACTTGCACGTATACAAGATGAATATACTTCTAAGGTATCTTCATCTGTAGCAGGAGTATTAGCTGATAATTTGTACAGTAATTCTCTAGATAAAAATTCTGGGTGGGGATTAATATCTTTGAGAGATGCGCTGCGTGTTCTGGTGAGTCAGTACCAAAAGGATGTTATCAACCATAACCATACAATGAATTTAGACGGTTTAGGGAGTGCAATAACAAGTGCAAGTAAACTGTTGTCTCAATTGGATGATGACCTTTCAGATGAGACCACATTAGACTTTATTGATAGCATCACCCAAAAAATCACTCAGTTAAAATCAATACTAGATGGTGATGAACAAGATAAGGATGACGCATTTGAGTCTATAGAATTATTACATAAGCGGATAGGCGGTGCATATAAAACTATTAATAATGAGGTTGCAGATTTCATCGAGTCAAGGGTCTTTAGAGCGATATGCGCTATAAAAATTGATACTCTAAAATTACTGGCGGCCAAAATAGATTTTGCTGCCAAAAGAATACATTTATGTATTGAAAACCGTGAGGATGAGATTTCCTCCCATGTTTCGCGTCTAGACTTCAAATGGGGTAATGATTCATATGGGTTGTGGTCGTCTAGTACTGTCCATAACGTAGGGACTGATACCAGTACGTTGCATTCGCTACAGAAAAATAGGCTGGCATCAGAACAGGAAATTGTAGAAGGGATTGTTGGGAAGCTTAATGATACTGGGCTGATGTCAAGTGATGGTAATGTTACTGTTGCTAATATAGAGCAGTTTAGTGCTAACACAATTATATCTGCTATTGACCGATCGTTGAGATCAAATATTGGCATACAAGAACAACTAGGTGCATTGAATTCTGGGTGGCTTTTGCCAGAACTTGCTCACCTTATGCATAAGGAAGTGCCTTTTCTCCTCGATGAGGGTTCGGCACCCTTGATCAGTGTATCTCCAGCAAGTCTACAGCCGAAGATCGATGCGTGGATGATTGCGCCAGAATTATTACAAATACCTCAGCCATTCATGTCTCGCTTAGGCAATGTGAGTAGGTTTCCTAGTGTGGGTAACGATACGATAACAATTGTTCAGGCTATGTTTGGAATACCGCTAGCATCTTGTAAAGATATCGATGATTGGTTTTACATATACTTGAAAATGCTAGGTGACTTGACTCCGGCAAATAAAATCATGGACGAGTCTCGATTTCCACTTCACGTATTTTCAGACGGCGCCACAAGATTTCCAGAGATTTATCAGCCAATTAATTTGGCTGGCGTAACGAATTCTTTCGATTGTGACCTCATACTCCTTGCATACGAGCAATCAATAATTATTTTGGAAGATAATGTCTTTGTAGGAGGTGAATTTCCGTTCGAGCTTCAAAAGGATACTGTCTATAAGTTGGCTGCCGATTCAGAGATTGCTGATTCAGAATGGATTGCTATTCGCCGCTTTCGTCTAGCGATATGCGAAACCATAAGACGTAGGGCTAAACTGTTTGCAGAATTCAGAAAAAAAATTGACGTACTACTCACCAATGAGCCTTCACTGCACCCTCTGTACGAGTTAGTTATGTGTGGGTGATTAGGTTGTACGCAACGCCGGGTAGAGTAGCACGCGACGGGGTCAGGTCTTGGTGCGCCAGGCAAGCCTGGTCACTCGTAAGTCATCACAGGAGTGATGGCGAAAGTGTGAGAAGGAGCCCAGTGGGTACTCACCCCCACCCGGAAACGGTTAGCCACCGACCGGAAGCGAGTCTTGGGTGGCGACCGGGTAACCGGCGCTGCCAAGCGTAGACAGCGAGCGTGCAGGCCGTGTGATAGAGCCTCGAAATGACCGCATCGTGGGAGCCGACGTTTTCAAGACGACGGAAGGCCACATGGAGACGACGTAGCGGCTGGTCGTCGACATCCCGCCGGGGTCTGAGAGCAGGGCATGTACGCATCGGGGCTCCCCAGGAACCTGGGAGGTCCCACGGAAGCCATCGTGAGAAAAGCGGATGCGGGAGGTCCGGTGCACAGACTCCCCGGCCCCCACGGCCTGGCCCGGCGGTGAAGGGAGCGAAACCAGGGCAGACACGATGGACATCGACCCCGAGGCAACGAGGGGCGATGAGCCGCTGGGAAGTCGGACGCTCCCATAGTATCGACGAAGCGGGGAACGCCCCCCAGGCGGACCCGACAGAGAAAAGGGGAGCGCTCAGTATGGAACCGTTGGATCGCAACAGGCCGGATGCACCGACATCCGAGTCCCTGTCCACCTACCGCCAACGGATAGCAGAGCTTGTGCAGCGCCACCCCGGCGAGGCGCTCTACTCGCTGGCCCACCACATCTACGTGACCTGGCTGTGGACGGCCTACGAGCGCATCCGCAACGCGCACGGGGTCAGGTCTTGAAAAGCCACATTATCTGCTACACTCCTGAGTACCAACTACAAAGGAGTGTGAACCATGGCCCGCCCATTACGCATTGAACTCGCAGGTGCGCTCTACCACGTCACTTCACGCGGTGACCGCCGTGAACCTATCTACTTAGACGACCAGGATCGAGAGTTGTGGCTCGATACCTTGGCGATGGTCTGTGAGCGCTTCAATTGGCGTGTGCATGCCTACTGCCTGATGACCAACCACTACCACATCGTGGTGGAGACCCCGGAGGCGAATCTTTCCAAGGGGATGCGGCAACTGAACGGTGTCTATACCCAGCGCTTCAATCAGCGCCACCAGATGTCGGGGCATCTGTTCCAGGGGAGGTTTAAGGGGATTTTGGTTGAGCGCGACGCCTACCTGTTGGAGCTGGGGCGTTATGTGGTGCTGAATCCTGTGCGGGCGCAGATGGTTGACTCACCGGAGTCTTGGCCGTGGAGTAGCTATCTGGCCATGGTTGGTCTAGGGGAGGCGCCGTCCTGGCTAGAGACGGATTGGCTGCTAGGGCAGTTTGGTAAACAGCGCCAGCGTGCTCGCCAAAAATACGCGCAGTTTGTCGCTGAAGGTGTCGGTGTTCGGTTGTGGGATGGCCTTCGGCATCAGGCGTTTCTCGGCAGCGATGAGTTTGTGGCGCGGCATCGTGTGATGGCCACAGGGGAGGCTGCTCTGCGAGAGGTGCCCAGGGCTCAACGCCGGGCTTTGGTGGAGTCTCTCGACAGGTATCTTGAGAGGTACCCAGAACCTGCCGAGGCGATGACCCGCGCCTATCTCGCGGGCGGTTTCACGATGAAGGCGATAGGTGAGCACTTCGGGGTGCACTACTCCTCTGTGAGTCGCTACGTAAAGGCCTTCGAGCAGCGCAATAAGTCACAACCGCACCGCTCATAGTGCGGTAGGGCCTGCCACCAGCCCTCCCCACGCCCTATACTGGCCCCTCACCCTGACCTCTGAGGGAGCCGTCATGGCCAGCCCACGCAAACAACCCCTGCACCTTTGGCGCTTTTTCACTGGCGAGATCTTCCTGGTGCCGACAGATGAGCGCTTTCATCGCCTGCTGTTGCTCAGTGTGACGCTGCGTGTGGGGGGGCTCCTGGCGCTGGGCGCCGGATTCTTCCCGCCCTTCGGTTTGCCCTTTTCGGTGGCGGGTGTGGCGCTCTTTGGCGGGGCGTTGCTGTTGGCGCAGAGCCAAAATCTCTCGCTCGTGGGCTGGTTCACGGCGACGGTGTTGAGTGTGCTGCTGGTAACGATGCGTCTGCAGAGTGATGCCGAGCTGCTGCTCTATCTGGCCTTGGCGCTGCCTCTCTATGTGATTGTCGTGTTGGGGCGGCGCCAGGGCCTCGTCGTGGCGGCGCTGCTCCTCCCCAGCATGGCCCTGCTGGGGCCGGAGCCTGCTGTGGGCTGGCCCGCCTACGCCTTGGCGGCATGCCTACTCATTGGTCTTACTTACTATCTTGAGGCGGCCCGCCTGGGCGCGGCACGTCTGCTCACCCGCCACGCCAATAGCGATCCACTCACTCGCCTGCCCAATCGCCGGGCCTTCGCCGAACGGGTGCAGGCGGAGTTGGGACGGGCCAAGCGTCATGGCCATCCCCTGAGCCTGATGTTCATCAGTGTCGACAGTTTCAGCCTGATCAACACCATGTATGGCCTGGATGCCGGTGATCGCACCCTGATCCACCTCACCTCGGTACTGCGTAAGGTGACCCGCCGACACGATGTGGTGGGGCGTTTGGCCGGTAAGGAGTTTGCCGTGCTGCTGCCAGAGACGCCACTAGAGGGGGGCGCTGTGGTGGCGGAGAAGGTCCGCACCGCAGTGGAGGAGAGCCCCCTGGTGCTGCACGAGGGCGAGGTGGACCTCTCGGTGAGCCTCGGTGTGGTGGCCTACAGCAAAGAGATGGATGCCCTGAGCCTGTTGTTTGGCGAGGCAGGGCGTCTGGTGCAGGAGGCGAAGCGGCGTGGAGGCAACCGGGTTGAGGCGGGTTAGTCTGCTCCTGCTGCTGGCCCTCGTCCCATGGTTGACGGCCTGTAGCGATTCGCCGGCCAATCAGGTCAGCACGCCCCCGCTGACGCACGGTCCGGTACGCGGCGAGGTCGTGTTGAGCGGTCTGGAGCACCCCTGGTCACTGGCCTTCCTGCCCGATGGCGATATGCTCATCACCGAGCGTAGCGGGCGGTTGCGCCACTACCGCCCCGGGGGTGGGCAAACCACGGGGGTCGACGGGCTGCCACCTATCGCCACTGGCGGGCAGGCGGGCCTGCTCGATGTGGCGCTGCACCCCGACTTTGCCACCAATCGCCTCGTCTACCTGAGCTATGTGGCCGAAGGCCCTGGGGGACGAGGCACTGAGGTGGCGCGTGCCCGCCTGGTGGGCGACCGCCTGGAGGGGTTGGAGGTGATCTTCCGCCTCTCCCCGAAGAGCGATGCCCGCCACCACTTCGGTTCCCGCCTGCTCTTCGACCGGGGCGGGCACCTCTTCATCACCCTGGGGGATGGGGGCGGGCGTGAGCGCGCGCAGGATCTCGGTGACCACGCCGGTAGCATCGTACGGCTGAACGATGACGGCAGCGTCCCGGCGGACAACCCCTTCGTCGACACCCCCGGCGCGCGTCCCGAGATCTACAGCTACGGCCACCGCAATATCCAGGGCGCCGCCTTGCACCCGCAGAGCGGCGCCCTCTGGATCCATGAACATGGCCCGCACGGCGGCGATGAGGTCAACCTCATCCAGGTCGGCGGCAACTACGGCTGGCCAGTGACCAGTTACGGTAGTGAGTACGCCACCCACCTGCCGGTGGGTGAGGTGCGCCGTGAGGGGATGTTACAGCCGCTCTACTATTGGGTCCCCTCCATCGCCCCCTCGGGCATGACCTTCTACACCGGCGAGCGCTATCCCGGTTGGCAGGGGAGCCTCTTTGTCGGCGCCCTCAAGTCCAGGATGCTGGTGCGACTCGCCCTCGACGGCGATCGCATCCTCGCCGAAGAGCGCCTGCTCGAACAGCAGTTCGGGCGTGTGCGCGACGTGCGCCAGGGGCCCGACGGTTACCTCTATCTGCTCATCGATGCCCCGGCGCCGAACGGTCAGTTGGTACGCCTGCTGCCCACCCCCGCGGCCACCGAATGAGTGCACGGCGACCCTCCACGTAAGCGTGCGATCAGACTGGGGCACCACGCCTCGACGCGCCGGACCCGCCTCCTCCATCGCCACGCGCCGCCGTGATCCTTTCGTGATCTTCCCCTGCTAAGCTGGACGAAAACGCCGGAGGAGCGCGATGCAAGGCCACATCCTGGTCATCGAAGACAACCCCGAGATCGCCGAACTCTTGGCCATGCATCTGGGCGACGAGGGCTACCGCGTCGACCTCGCCGCGCGCGGCGACCTGGGGCTGACCAAGGCCCAAGGCGGCGGCTACGACCTGCTGATCCTCGACCTGATGCTGCCCGGTCTCGACGGCCTCAGCGTCTGTCGCGAGCTGCGCCGCTCCGACCCGCTCTTACCGATCCTCATGCTCACCGCCAAGGGCACCGAACTGGACCGCGTGCTCGGCCTGGAGCTGGGCGCCGACGACTACCTGACCAAGCCCTTCTCCGTGCGCGAGTTGGTGGCGCGGGTCAAGGCGCAGCTGCGCCGCGTCCAGGCGCTCGCCCAGCACACGACACCGGTCGAGCAGGGCCAGGCGCTGCGTTGTGCCGACCTGCTCATCGACCCCGACAGGCGTCGTGTCACCCGCGCCGACACCCCCATCGAACTCACCGCCCGCGAGTTCGACCTGCTGCACTTCTTCGCCCGCCATCCGGGGCGCGTCTACAGCCGTGTGCAGCTACTCGAACAGGTGTGGGGCTACGGCCACGAGGGCTACGAACACACGGTCAACTCGCACATCAACCGCCTGCGCGCCAAGCTCGAACCCGACCCCGCCAACCCGCGCTACGTGCTCACCGTGTGGGGCGTCGGCTACAAGTTCGCCGAGGGTTGAGGCGTGCCACGCTCACTCTACGCCCGCCTCGCCCTGGTCCTGCTGCTACTGCTGGCCAGCGTCGGCCTGCTCCAGGTGACCCTCACCTTCTCCACCACCCAGGCCTTCCTCGACGAGCTGACCCAGCGCTTCAACCAGGACCTCGCGCGCGAGCTGCTGGTGCGCCGCGCCATGCCCGACGACCGCCCGCTGGAGCACGACGAGGCGGTGGCGCTCTTCACCCACTACATGCACATCAACCCGGCCATCGAGATCTACCTACTCGACGCCGAGGGCAAGATCCTCGCCTTCGAGGCGCCGCAAAAGCGCATTAAGCGCGAGCGGGTCGACGTCGGCCCGATCCGCGACTTCCTCGCCGAACGCCCGATGCTGCCGATCCTCGGCGACGACCCGCGCCACACCGAGCGGCGCAAGAGCTTCTCCGCCGCCGCCATCCCGCGCAAGGGCCCCACCGCGCAGTACCTCTACGTGATCCTCGGCGGCGAGGCGTGGGACGACGTCGCCCACCTGATGACCGGCAGCTGGTTCTACCGCACCACCACCCTCACCCTGCTCATCGGCCTCGGCGTCAGCCTGCTCGCCGGGCTCAGCCTCTTCGCCCTGCTCACGCGCCGCCTGCGCCGCCTCGATCGGCGCATGGGCGCCTTCGAGGAGGCCGACTTTCGCCGTTTTACCCCCTGCGCCGAGCGCCGCCCCGAGCACGCCCGCGACGAGATCGACCGCCTCGGCCACACCTTCGACGCCATGGCCGCGCGCATCATCGAACAGATGGCAGCGCTGGAGCGCAAGGAGACCCTGCGGCGCAACCTGGTGGCCAACGTCTCCCACGACCTGCGCACCCCCATCACCGCGCTGCAGGGCTACCTCGAAAGCCTGCTACTCAAGCGTCAACAGCTGGCCGACGACGAGCTGGAGCGGCGCCTCGCGGTCGCCTTTCGCCAGAGTCAGCGCCTCGGCGAGCTGGTGGGTGAGCTGTTCCAGTTGGCCAAGCTAGAGGCGCGCGAGAGCGTCGCCCAGCGCGAGCCGCTGCTGCTCCCCGAGCTGGCGCAAGATGTCCTCGCCAAGTTCCTCCCCGAGATCGAGAACCGTGGCGTGCGGCTCGACTTTCACGTCGTCCCCGGCCTGCCGGTGACCCTCGGCGACCCGGCCCTGCTCGACCGCCTGTTCGACAACCTGCTGCGCAACGCCCTCGACCACCTGCCCGACGGTGGCCAGCTACAGCTCGACTTCTATCCAGAGGGGGGGCGGGTGGTGAGCGCCATCGCCAACGATGGCGCGAATATCCCCGCCGAGCAGCTCGAACACCTCTTCGAGCGCTTCTATCAGGCGCCGGAGCGCCGTGGCGGCGGTGGGGCGGGATTGGGGCTGGCCATCGTACGGAATATCGTCGAGCTGCACGGAGGGGAGATCTCGGTCACCAGCTCAGCAGATGAGCTGACCCGGTTCCAGATCCGCTGGCCCGCTGTGAATTGATCCTTCCGCTGGGAGCCTGGTCTCCAGCCCCTGCCGTCTCGCGTAGCGAGGCAATGAAGTACCACTGCGGCACAGCGGCCTGATGACCACTACTCCCAGCGCCCCCCGCGGAGCATCAAGCCAACGGCTTGATCAATCACCCGCCGAACGAGGCCCCCTCTCACAAGCCGTTGGCTTGTGGCCCCTCTCTGGGGGCATGGCCTTCTGGCCCATGCCGTCTCGCGCGGCGACATAGCGGCCTGATGACCACGACTCCCCGCGTCCCCCGCGGAGCATCAAGCCAACGGCTTGATCAATCACCCGCCGAACGAGGCCCCCTCTCACAAGCCGTTGGCTTGTGGCTCCTCTCTGGGGGCATGGCCTTCTGGCCCATGGTGCCTCGCGCAGCGAGGCGAAATATCTCTCCCACACACCGAAAAAACGTGACGCAATTCCAGACTTAATCACTGTGATAATTTCGTGAGAACCCCGTGATCCCGATGTGAACCGCCTCGGCCAATCTGTTCCTCAAGGGCAGCGCGGCTGACCCGGTCACGACACAACCACCCGCGAGGATCTCGACATGAAACAGACCAAGACCACCACGGCCTTCGCCATCGGCGCCCTCTCCCTCGGCCTCGGTGCCGTCGGCAGCGCTCAGGCCGACGCCAACCCCTTCGGCTTCCAAGAGCTCTCCAGTGGCTACCTGCAGGTGGCCGAGGCGAAGACCGCCGAGGGTCAGTGCGGCGAGGCCAAGTGCGGCGCCAATACCACCCCAGCCCCCAAGCCCACCGCCGAGGGGCAGTGCGGTAGCCGCAAGGGGGCGAGCGACGGTAGCTGTGGCGCCAACAAGGGTGCCGAGAAGGGGGCCGAGAAGGGGGCCGAGAAGGGGGCCGAGAAGGGGGCCGCCGAAGGCGCCTGTGGCGCCAAGAAGAAGGGCCCCGCCGAGGGCTCTTGCGGCGCCAAGCAGTAAGGGGGCCGCCGTCATGCACCACCCCCAGACGACACTGCACGGGGCCGGGGTCGGGCTACGCCGCCCGCTGCTGGCCGAGATGGCCGCAGCCGACGCCCTGCCGGTGGCGTTTCTGGAGGTGGCGCCGGAGAACTGGATCGGCATCGGTGGCCACCAGGGGCGCCAGCTGCGCGCCCTCACCGAGCGCCATCCGCTCATCTGCCACGGCCTGTCGCTCTCCATCGGCGGCAGCGACCCGCTGGACTACGCCTTTCTCGGGCGCCTGAAGGCCTTCATGGCCGAGCATCAGGTGCCCCTCTACTCCGAACACCTGAGCTTCTGTGCCGACCAGGGTCACCTCTACGACCTGTTGCCGCTGCCCTTTACCGAGCAGGCGGTGCGGCACACGGCAGCGCGCATCCGTGCGGTGCAGGGCTATCTCGATCAGCCGATCGCCATCGAGAACGTCTCCTACTACGTCCAGCCCCCCGGTGAGATGGACGAGCTTGCGTTCCTCAACGCCGTGGTCGAGGAGGCCGACTGCCTGCTGCTGTTCGACGTGAACAACCTCTACGTCAACAGCCAGAACCATGGTTACGACCCCATCGCCTACCTCGACGGCCTGCCCTTTGATCGCATCGCCTACCTGCACATGGCCGGACACCAGGTGGAGCCCGACGGCTTCATCGTCGATACCCACGGCGCCACCCCGGTCGACCCGGTGTGGGCACTGCTCGACGAGACCTACGCGCGCCTAGGCCCGCTACCGACCCTGCTGGAGCGCGACTTCAACCTGCCGCCCTTGGCCGAGCTACTCGGCGAGGTGGCGCAGATCCGCGCCCATCAATCCCCCTACGAGGAGCTGCGCCATGTCCACGCCGGTTGACCTGCACGCCTATCAGCGCGACTTCGCCGCCTGGCTGCGTCGACCCCAGGGTGCGGCCCCCATGGCGCTCGCCGGTCAGCGCACCGACCTCTACGCCGAGCTGCTGCGCAACAACATCGAGGGGCTGCTGGCGCGCAGCTTTCCAGTGTTGCAGCAGTGTCTCGGCGCGTCGGCTTGGCGCGCCTTGGTGGGCGACTTTTTTGCCGAGCACCCGGCGCGCACCCCCTACTTTCCCCGTCTGCCCGCCGAGTTTGTCGACTATCTGGCCAGGGGGCGCGGTGCACGTGAGGGCGACCCCGGCTTTCTCGCCGAACTGGCGCACTACGAGTGGATGGAGGTGGCCCTGGCCATCGCCGAGGAGGTGGCGATACCGCGTGGCCCCGGGTTGCACCTCGCACCACACGCCTGGCCTTTCAGCTACGTCTGGCCGGTACAGTGCATCGGCCCCGAGGCGCAGCCGACCGATCCGCCCGCCGAGCCGAGCCACCTGCTGCTCTACCGCGATGTGCGGGGTCAGGTGCATTTTCTGCAACTGACCGCGGCCACGGCACGGTTACTCGGCTGGTTGGCGCAGTACCCGGGGTGTTCGTTCGAGGCGCTGGTGGGGGGCTTGGCGGGGGCGCTAGGGGCCTCGCCCCAGGGGCTGAGGCCAGGGGTGGAGGCGACCCTGGTGGCCTTTGGTGCACGCGGTATCGTCCTGCTGCCTGAGGGCGAACCGCGAGGCTAGGGCCCGCCCTCTGGGGCGGGGAGCGCGGGGCGATCAGCGCCCGATAAAGTCATCCATGATGCGGAACGGATAGCCCATGGCGTCGGTGTCGCGCGACATGTTCTGCACCCCGCCGCGCATCAGGTTCACGTCGTAGGTCATGTTCTGCACCGAGCCGCTCATCTGCGCCACGGCGCGGGTCATCACGCGTACATCCGCCGCCATCTGCGGCACGCTGACCATGCTGTTGTTCATGTTGCTCATCAGCTGGGTGATGGTCGCCATGTTGCCGGACATAGTGTGCATATCACCGCTCATGGTGCCCATATCCTCGCGCATGGCGTGCATGTCGGTGGCCATGTTGGGCATCGCCTGCATGTAACGGCTCATCAGGTCCATGTCGTCGCGCATGGCGGTCATCTGCTTGCTCATGTTGTGCATGTCGTCGCCCATGCGGTAGATCAGCGTGCCCATGTGCACACCGACGATGAGGGCGATGAGGCCGATGAGGAGGATCGCCCAGGTCTTCCAGCGGTCCTTCTTGTTCGCCTTGGCGATGATGCTGTCGAGGCTCTGGTCGATCTCCTTAAAGAAGTTGGTACGCGCCTGCATATCCTCGCGCAGTAGTTGGACCAGGTCACGCAGGCTCTCTTGGTTCGCTTGGGCGAGTTGTTCGGCTTGGGTGGTCATGGGGCATCCCTGTGTTGGTGGTTGAGTGGCGCACAGGATAGGCGTTCGGGGTGACAGGGCCAAGTCCCATGCGGATCGGCTATGCTCAAGGACCACCCGCCGAGGAGCCCGTGCCATGCCACCGTTCCACAGCCAATCCGCACCCGACGTGCTCTCTGCCCTGGGCAGCGAGCGGCGTGGCCTGACACGCGCCGAGGCGCTCAAGCGGCGCGAGCAGTACGGCGCCAATGCGCTACCGAGGGCCAAGGCGGAGGGGCTCGCGAGCGTCTTCTTCCACCAGTTTCTGAGCCCTCTCATCTACATCCTGCTCATCGCCGCCTTGGTCTCGATGGCGCTGGGTGAGTGGTCCGACGCCATCTTCATCTTCGCCGTACTCACCATCAACGCGGTGATCGGCACGCTGCAGGAGTTCTCCGCCCAGCGCTCGGCGCTGGCGCTGCAACAGATGGTCACCACCCTGGCGCGCGTGGTGCGCGACGACGAGACCCACGAACTGAACGCCGAGGAGCTGGTGCCCGGCGACATCGTGCTGCTCGAATCTGGCGCCAAGGTGCCCGCCGACCTGCGCCTGCTCGACACCCTGGAGCTGGTGATCGACGAATCCCTGCTCACCGGCGAATCCCTGCCGGTGACCAAGCACGCCGACGCCGAGCTGGCCGAGGAGACGGCCCTCGGCGACCGCGTCACCCTGGCCTTCGCCGGGACCATGGTGGCCCGAGGGCGTGGGCGCGGCGTGGTGGTGGGCATCGGCCTCGACACCGAGATCGGCAAGCTCGCCGAGGCGATCGCCGCGCCACCGACCAAGCCGCCGCTGCTGCTGCGCATGGAGCGCTTCACCCTCTGGATCGCCCTCTTCGTCGGTAGCGCCGCGCTGCTCATGGCGGCGGTGGCGCTCTCGCGCGGCACCCCGCTCGGCGAGGTGTTTCTGATGGCCGTGGCGCTGGCCGTCTCGGCCATCCCCGAGGGGCTGCCGGTGGCCCTCACCGTGGCCCTGGCCATCGGCATGAACCGCATGGCCAAACGCAACGTCATCGTGCGGCGGCTGGTCGCGGTCGAGGCGCTCGGCTCCTGCACCACCATCGCCTCGGACAAGACCGGCACCCTCACCGTCAACCGCCTCACCGTCACCCGCCTGCAACTCCCCGGCACGCCGACCATCGAGGTGCACGGCCCCGGCGACCGCCCCGAGGGGCAGCTCACCACCCCGCAAGGCCCACCGCTACCGGAGCAGGAGGCGGCCATTCAGCGCCTCGCCCGTGCCTGCGTGCTGACCAACGAGGGCAGCCTCACCCTGCGCGGCAGCAGCTGGCAGAGCCACGGCGACGCGGTGGACGTAGCGCTGCTGGTGATGGCGCACAAGGCCGGGCTGGCCCAGGCGCCGCTGTTGGCCGAATATCCGCCCCTGGCCAGCCTGCCGTTCGAGTCGGAGCTGCGCTACTCCGCCGCACTAAACCGCCACCCGGCTGGCGGTGGGCTCATCACGGTCAAGGGCGCGCTGGAGTCGCTGCTGCCGATGTGTAGCGACATGGCCGCCGGTGAAGGCGCGCAACCCCTCGACGCCGAGGCCCTGGAGCAGTCCGCACTAGCGCTGGCCGGTACCGGCTTCCGCACCCTCGCCGTGGCCGAGAAGCGCGTCGAACAGCTGTCCAGCGGACTCCACCACAGCCAGCTCGACGGCCTCACCCTGCTCGGCGTAGTGGCGATGATCGACCCCCTGCGCGACGAGGCCGCCGCTGCGGTTGCCGCCTGCGCCGATGCGGGCATCAAGGTGCGCATGGTCACCGGCGACCACCCCCTCACCGCACGCTCCATCGCCACCCAACTGGGGCTCGGTCACGGCAGCGTGGTGAGCGGCCCCGAACTCACGCTGGCCGCCGAGGAGGGCGAGCGCATGGTCGACGCCCTGACCCACGACGGGCGCGTCTTCGCCCGCGTCGAACCGCGCCAGAAGCTCGACATCGTCACCTCGCTCCAGCGTCAGGGCGAGTTCGTCGCCGTCACCGGCGACGGCGCCAACGACTCCCCCGCCCTGCGCGCCGCCCACGTCGGCGTCGCCATGGGCAAGAGCGGCACCGACGTCGCGCGTGAGACCGCCGACCTCATCATCACCGACGACAACTTCGCCTCCATCGTCGCCGGGGTCGAGGAGGGGCGCATCGCCTACGCCAACGTGCGCAAAGTGATCTTCCTGCTCATCTCCACCGGCGCCGCCGAGCTGGTGCTCTTCACCCTCAGCCTCATCGCCAACCTGCCCATCCCCCTGCTGGCGGTGCAACTGCTCTGGCTCAACCTGGTGACCAACGGCATCCAAGACGTGGCACTGGCCTTCGAACCCGGCGAAGGCGACGAACTCAAGCGCCCGCCCCGCCCCCCCGGCGAGCCGATCTTCAACCGTCTGATGATCGAGCGCGTGGTGCTCTCCGCCCTGCACATCGGCGTGGTCGCCTTCGTACTGTTTCAGTGGCTGATCGACACCGGCCACAGCGTCGAAGAGGCGCGCAACCTCACCCTGCTGTTGATGGTGCTGTTCGAGAATGTGCATGTGTTCAACAGTCGCTCCGAGCACCGGTCTGCTTTCCGGCACTCGCCGTTGGGGAATCCGTTGCTGCTGGTGGGCACACTGGCGGCGCAGGCGGTGCACATCGGCGCCATGTACGTGCCCTGGATCGGTGATGTACTTGGTATCGCACCGGTGACCATGGAGCAGTGGGGGCTGCTGCTGCTGATGGCGCTCAGCGTGTTGGGGTTGATGGAGTTGCACAAGTTATGGGTGCGGTGGCGGGGATATGCGTGATGGAGTCAACGCGACGCAATCGCTGGCGGCCTAACACCTGAACGGTCAGAAAGAAAATGCGGATTTTCGCTTGTTATGTCGGTAGGTGCGGGGCTAGAGTCGTGGCTGGTCAAGTCATGATATTGGGCAACCTGGTTGAAGTAATCTATGCAGGACAATGAGTTGCATGACCGCGTCGCCGAACAACGACAGAGTAGTGAATCTTCCCTTCAGTGGAAATAAATGCGATAGGCCGCTTCCTTGCTAAAAGAGATAAACCGCTTACGATTTAATCCTTTTAGTTCGTAAGCTTTTTAAGCCACGTTGAACTAAACCGCTTCGCGGTAGCCCCCCTCCGCTAGC
>QKED01000070.1 GCA_003252455.1 Gammaproteobacteria bacterium | reverse complement strand
ACGTGGTAGTAGGATGTTGCGTCGAGGGAGACGAGGGCCTTTCTTGGCTTGGGCATGACATCGGTTCCTTGATATCGGGACTGTGAAAGAAGCTTGGCAGGAGATGGTCTGTTTGGCAACCTTGTGATGGGTGTCCATGTAACACCCGTTTTTTTCTTGGCTTGGGCATGACATCGGTTCCTTGATATCGGGACTGTGAAAGAAGCTTGGCAGGAGATGGTCTGTTTGGCAACCTTGTGATGGGTGTCCATGTAACACCCCTGGTTTTCGATAATCATCGACCAGATGGTATCCCTTATGCTGAATGGGCCGACGATATCGGGATTAATGATGGCATAGGGGTGACTGTGTCATCGGAACAAATGTCAGGAGGTTATAATGGCTGCATCCATGGAAAATGAATTGGCTAAATTTTTGTTGGCATATGGCAACTTTAAGAAAAGGCCAGGAATGTATATTAGTCCGGTATCAATTTCGGCTCTTTCGCGGGCGAGGGGTTTGTTTAGGGTGCGCATTTATAATCAGGCGGGACTTGACAGTTAACTGAAGAGTTGTTCACTTTTTACCAGTTTTGGAGTTTAAGAGTGGCTGTCTTGAGGAGTTACAGGGCTGGTGACGCGGCACATTCCTTGGACTTTCAGCTCGCTGCGCGTAAGGAAATCGTGATTGATGAAGTAGGAATTGTGCTTTTTAGATAATGGTGGGATTGAATTAGTCTAAGTGAAAGAAGATCCTGCCCGCGACACTCAGCGTGTCGACAGTAACAGAGGATGTCGCTCTGAGCTGCTCGAAAACCTTGCGCGAGTAAAGAGTGCCAAGTCGTCATGTAACGAAGCTTTCTGGAGTGAAAGATGATAAATGCAATAAAGTTCAAAATTACCCCTCATTGTGTCGCCATGGCGGTGGCACTCTGTGTGCCGGTTAGTCATGCGGCAGATCAGTTCGGACAAGCGGTAATTTACCCTACTGGTTCTTGGGCTGAGGTCGCCGCTGTGGGAGATGTGAACGGGGATGGTACCAATGAGGTATTGGTTGCCACATCTAGCTATTTTGACGTGGAGAATGATAGGAAGTTATTCGTTTTCGACTATGACGCGGTGAATGGTTTACTGCAGACGGACAAGCTATCCCTGAGTGGTTCCGCTCGTAGCATTGCATTGGGTGATATGAACAATGATGGCCGTACGGATGTCTTGGTAGCCACAGGTAATGCACTTGAACTCTTCATCCAAGATCAAGCGGGTGCTCTGGCGGATGCTCAGATTCTGTCCACCTCATATGCGGATAAGGTCGTCATTGCGGATCTGGATAACGATGGCCTTGCCGAGATCGCAGCGATGTCAACCAGCGGGACTGATCTCGCAATCTTTGACGCAGCGTTCAACCTGATGGCAGTTTACTACGCACCCCATGGGGCGTTTAGTGATCTTACCGTTGGCGACATCAGTGGCGATGGTTTAGCCGATGTGATTGTGATGAGTGGTTCTGGCACTTATGACAACCTCTCCGTCTTGCGACAGGATGGAGCGGGAGGATTCTTGCCGACAACCTACCATGACCTTGGTGGGAGTGAGAGTGGTGGAGCCGTTGCGATTGGTGATCTGAACAGTGATGGTGCTAATGACATCGTGATGTGTTACGGGGGGAATCGCCCGAATTCATTCATCGCGGAGTTTTTGCAAGACGATCTCGGTGGGCTCGTTACACCCTCGATTTCAGTAGCTTCGTATGACATCCCCGAGGCTGTAACCGTTGCAGATGTTGACGGTGATGGTCGCGAGGACGTACTTGTCCTCCATGCTGGGGCGATCCGTATGGGGGTGTACATTCAGGACGGCGCTGGGGCACTGATGCCAGAAACGCTGTATCCCATTCCATATGCCAGCCACTACAACCCCCATGGTTTTGCAGTCGGTGATGTCGATGGCAACGGTAGTCCAGATGCCGTGATTGCCGACTACAACTCAGGTTTAGTGGTTCTCTACAACACAGAGAGCTTCAACCATCCTGAAGCCCCTGTGGCTGAGGCAGGGACTGATTTTAGTATTAAGCGGCGTACAACGGCATTTCTGGATGGGAGAGCGTCCATTGATACGGATGGTCAGATCGTGAGTTACGAGTGGCAGCAGACAGGTGGTATCCCAGTACAGCTTTGGTTTACAGGGGAGCTTGGCGTGGTAGGATTTAATACATCAAATATGCCAAAAGGAGGAACCCTGACATTTGAGCTAACTGTTACGGATGATAGCGGTATGAGCGATACAGATAGCATTACGGTGGATGTATTTAAGTAGTTACGCAGTTTGATAGTTTGCTCTGCAAGGTGCGACAGCCTCGCCGTCCTAGTGCAGACGGTGAGGTTCGTTAGCATATCTGAACGATGGGCCTACTACTAACAGTAGTAGTAGCTTCGATATCTATCATTAAATTCACCAACGAGTCTCAAGGAACCCGTCATTTAGCGTGATCGGCCCATAAAAATTTCTGATCGCGGACTGCTTGCAGCGGTGACGGTGAAAGCACAGGCTTCTCGCCACTGTCTTGATCCGTGGGAAACCCTGATGATGACGACCCAAGCTAAGTTCGATTACGCTGATGTCAACCAGCTCGTCGACGAACTCTTAGGTGAATATATGCATGCCAACGCGTCCAGTCCCTTGCGAGCACCACGCAGGGCGTGATGAGAGGAGCTTCACTGGTGGTAGTGACCATTGGCCATGCCTTAGCCGCAGCAGAAGGTCTCAACAACAAACACACGGGATGCGACAACTATGCATTAAGTCGTCCGCATACAAAAAAGTGATATAAATAGCGAAATCTATAACTATACCAGACCACAACAAAACCTGAGGCAGGTCACTGTGACTCAGGCGATGAGGGGGTGGCATGGCCGGTGACCTGAGTCTCTCTACACGCACATGAATAGTTCGACGGGTCTTTTGCGCGGATTGACCTCATAGACTTATCCATGGGCTCAATTTAAGAGGATATATTATGAAAAGTTTTCCAGATCACACGTTCATTGGTGATGGCTACTCCTGGACGGCAACTTTTGATAGTCATGACTGGGCGCACAACGCAAATTTCTATTTCACCTTGAAGATCTACCGTGAAAACAAAGTCGTTCGTTCTCGCTCGGTCTCAATCGATGACAGAATGTATGGCGATATCAACTGCAAATATAGCAATGCAGAGATCTCCGAATATATACATGCGGTTCTTGACTCTTATGCACGCAAGGATATACGCGCAGAGAGTGATTGATTTTGCGGCGGACTGCAGGGAGTGCAAATCTTCTCGACAACAGTTATGCCGTGGGGTTTGCCAAGGGTGTCATTTGTGCTGGGCGAATATGTCGTCTTCGTACGTAAGTCTTGTGTGGAAATGACGGAAGTACGTGCATAGTTTATGTCGAAATATGCTAGCGCCTTCGCGGTGGATGTATTCACACGCATCAGAAGCATCCTCTGATGCACGAAAGCACAGGTTGTTATTGTGTGTTAACGAGGATGTTGGATTCACTCGTGTTATACACAATGGCATGTGTCGCTCTCAAAGAAGCTAATACGCCAAAGAACCACCACATCCCGGCCAATTCTTCTATACTCCTAGGTTGTGACCGTCAAAGTACCGGTTTATCACTCTCGCGCACTTCATCCACTGGGAGCACGCAATGTCCGACACCAAGTACCGCCTCATCACCCGCAGCGACTTCGATGGCCTGGCGTGCGGTGTGCTGCTCATGTACCTCGACATGATCGACGAGATCACCTTCGTCCACCCCAAGGAGATGCAGGACGGTAAGGTCGCGGTGTCGGAGCGCGACATCACCACCAACCTCCCCTACGTCCCCGGCATCCACCTCGCCTTCGACCACCACTCCAGCGAGCTGGTGCGCAACCAGACGCTGCCGGATAACGTCATCATCGATCCCAAGGCACCCTCGGCTGCGCGCGTGGTGTATGACTACTTCGGCGGTAGTGACCGCTTCCCCATCGCCTGGAATGGCATGCTGGTGGCGGTGGACAAGGCGGACTCTGGCCAGTTCGAGCGCGAGGATGTGCTCAATCCCAGTGGCTGGGTGTTGCTCAACTTCATCACCGACCCGCGCACGGGGCTCGGTCACTTCAAAGAGTTCCGCATCTCCAACTACCGGCTGATGATGGAGCTGATCTACCACTGTAGTAACCACAGCATCGACACCATCCTGGCGCTGACCGATGTGCGCGAGCGGGTCGACCTCTACTTCGCCAACGCCGAGAACTTCAAGCAGCAACTGCTGCGCTGCGCCCGTGTCGAGGGCAATCTGGTGGTGCTCGATAT
Organism: Gammaproteobacteria bacterium; assembly: GCA_003252455.1. Lineage (GTDB taxonomy): Bacteria > Pseudomonadota > Gammaproteobacteria > Thiohalomonadales > Thiohalomonadaceae > SZUA-467. The sequence continues at coordinate 24,085 of QKED01000070.1, read as the reverse complement.
GCGCAACGAGGAGACGCTCTACCCCGGCAACCGTTTCATGGTTTACCACCTTTTCCCCCAGTGCAACATCTCCCTGCATGTGCTCTGGGGGCGCGAGCGGCAGAACACGGTGTTCGCCACCGGCAAGTCGATCTTCGACCGCAGCAGCAAGACCAATGTGGGCGAGCTGATGCTGAAGTATGGCGGCGGCGGGCACCAGGCGGCAGGCACCTGTCAGGTGGAGAACGAGCGTGCCGCCGAGGTGGAGCAGGCGCTGATTCAGGCGATCCGTCAGGACGGCTAGGCGCAGCGTGCAGAGCGCTCACCGCGCACACCGCACTCACCGCGCACACCGCACTCACCCCAAGAGAGGCGCTGCGTCAGCACTAGGCCGACACGTTCAAAAGAACCCTTCGGGGTCGTTATCCTCCCCCCCCCATGAGATAGGCCAGTTCGTCGATCTCGTCCGGTGTGGCTGTGCCCTGCTCGATCGCCGCCCGTATCGCCGCGACTCGTGAGGCGCGCCCTTCGACCTGCGGCCTGCGCTGCATGTCGCGGTAACCGCCGAGTTGGGCCTTCCACTCTGCTGCGCTACGACTCATGGGGGCTCTCCACTGATTGCTTGACCCTGCACAGGTAGAGATGTGTCGTGCCGGCGGCCTCTCAACCCCTCGCGCTCAAGTGCCATCGCTTGTGCGTGCAACACTGCCGAGGCGACAATCGGTGCGAAACCCACCACCCAGCAACGTGAAGCCGATGCCCGCCATCATCACCCCTTCGGCCGAGGTGGAGAGTTACATCGCCCGCCAACCTGCCCCGACCCAGCAGGCGCTACGCACGCTGCGTGCCTGCATCTGGCTGGCGGCACCCCACCTCACCGAGCTGATGAACTACCAGATCCCGGCCTTCGCCTTGGTCGAGGGTGGGCGGCGCGATCAGCAGGTGATGCTGGCGGGCTATACACGGCACGTCGGCTTCTACCCGCACCCGGAGACCATCGCGGCCTTTGTACCACGCCTCGCCGAGTACAAGTTTGCCAAGGGTTCGGTGCAGTTTGCGCTGAACAAGCCGATGCCTGAGGCGCTGGTGGTCGAGATGGTGCGCTATCGGCTAGAGCAACTCACGCATGGTGCTCGTTGAGCCATGCTCAGGGAGTCGGCCCTGGTGACGCAGTACCCCGACGAGCCATGGCGAGCCACAGCGGCGCTGGTTCATGCGCGCCTATTTCGACCTCATCGCCGGGTTCGGTGCGCGGGGGTCCATACTCGGTTTTGAACTCTGCGACGACAAACCGAGGATGGAGCGGGTGTGCTGCTGGATTGACGATTCTGGCTACAACCACTTCGTGGTCGACAGCGGGGAGTCAGAGCCGCTGGCGTATAAGATGACCCCGACCTATCTGCCGGATGGGACATTCGATAAGCATCCGGTGCTGGCGCGCTTCACGCACGAGGCGATGACGAGCGATGCCGCTATCCGCCAGGGCGTTCTGGCGGGGCTTGCGGCCTTTGGTGGCGACTCCCAAACAGAGTAGAGGTGGGCCTTGCCGACGCAGAGAGAGGATGACCTGGCGGCGCTATGCGAGCTGAACCAGGCGATCGAGACACAACCGGCGAGCCGCAACCTGTGCTACAACCGTGGCGTGCTTCAGCATCGGCTGGGCGACTGGCCGGGGGCGCTGCGGGATTTTAGCGAGGCGGTGATCTTGGCGTATCAGGTGGGGGATAGCGACCTCATCGATGCGGCGGAGCACCACTTTATCGAGCTGTTCGAGCAGATGCGCGGCGAGTGAGGCGCTGTGCCTCGCGTGACGCCTCTGCTCGGCGTCTGTTACCTACTGGATGTGTGCAATGCAGTTGCTTTTTCGTGCGGGTCCGCCGCTGTTACGTGTGCGCTTCGTGGGTCTGGTCGCGCTCGCCTGCGCCTGTGGCAGTGTGTGGGCCTCGCTCGCGCTGTTCCACAACTATGGGCTCGCGCCGATCGATGGGGGCGTGCTGCGCCCCCTGAGCGAGCGGTTATTGGTGTCTGGGTTCGTGGCGCTGCTCGGCCTCGCGTTCGCCATCGGCATGGCGGTGTACGGGCGTTGTTACGTGGCCCTGTTGGAGTACGACGCCCAGACCGACACGCTGCGGTTCACCCTGGCCGGGCTACTCTGGCCCAGCCGGATGGAGGTCGAGCGCGCACAGCTGCGTGCCGGTGGTCAGCACGGCGGGGCGTATGGCGGGCCTATCCGTGGCTACGCCGCGTGGCACGCACTCTACCGTGAGGGGCGAAGGTTACCCTTCATCCTCGACGACTCCGGGGAACTCTTCGACCGGCAGGCGCTGGAGGCCTTGTGGCGGGTGTGACCTGGGCCCCGCGTGGGGGCACTACTCGAACTCGCGCGCCTCGGCCTCCAGGTAGGCGAGGCTGATGAGCTTGCCGAGGCCGCCGTCGAAGTCGTTCCAGCCCTGGTACTCGGGCAGCTCGGCGACCACCTGCGCCTTCATCTCGAAGTCACTCAGCCCCTCTGCGCGTAGCGCCTTGACCTTGAGATAGATGCGCTCCAGCAGGTCGGCGTAGGCGGTGATGATGGTCTCGTCGGCGCTCAGACCGTGGCCGGGGACGACGTGCGCCACCTCCAGCGTCTCGGCGATCTGGCGCAGGGTGGCGACGTTGCCGACGAAGGTGCCATCGTCCATACGGATGAGGCGGCCATTGGAGACGTTATCCCCGGCGAAGAGCAGCGACTCCTCGGGCACTGCGATCATCACGTCGTTGTCGGTGTGCGCGCCGCCGATGTGGTGGAACTGGAACTGCCAGCCGCCCAGCTCGACCTGGTCGCCGTCGTTGATGGCGATGGTCGGCCCGTGCACCTCGGTCCCGGCGGTGGCGCCCTCGGTCATGCGCAGCATGCTGTCGACCCAGCTGTGGCCGGTGCCCTGTTCGACCAGCTCGATCATGCGCGGGTGGGCGTAGATGGGGATCTGCGCGTTCAGCTCGGTGAAGGCCTGATTGCCGAGCCAGTGGTCGCCGTGCACGTGGGTGTTGAGCAGGGCGATGATCGGCGCGTCGGTCTGCTTGCGGATGGCGCGCAGCACCATCTCGCCGGTCTGCACGCTGGAACCGGGGTCGATCACCACCACCCCGCCCGGGGTGACGACCCAGGCCGGGTTGTTCATGAAGCCCTGGTTCTGTGCGGTAGGCACCTCCAGGGGGCCATGGATCACATAGGTGTGGTCGGCGACCTGAGCGACCGGGTAGTCAGGCAGCGGTGGGGCCTTGTCGGCAGCGTGGAGCGGTATGGTGGCGAGCAGGGTGGTGAGGGTGAGAGTGGTGCGAAACATGGGGCGCCTCGGTCTTGTATTGATAGCAGAGTTAGCAAAGATAGGGGTTATCCCGTGCATTTTCTGTACGGGCGAACCCTAGGTCTGCGCAGCGGCGGCGCGCGAATGTCCACGAGCGTGGGTTGTCGTTGGACCTGAGGGCGTGGAAGCGACGACTTCGGCCGGGGGCGCTGCTACCCTGTGGCGCACCGACGACCAACTGGAGTGACTCCATGTCTATCGACTACCGCGATGCGGCCACCATCTCCCCCGAGCAGTTCATCGACTTGCTACATCGCGCCGGCCTCGCCGAGCGTCGCCCGGTGGCAGACGTGGCGTGCATGGCGGGGATGCTGGCCAACGCCAACCTCACGCTGAGTGCTTGGGAGGGCGAGACCTTGGTCGGCATCGCCCGCTCGATGACCGACTTTCACTACGCCTGCTATCTCTCCGACTTGGCGGTGGATCGCGCCTTTCAAGGTCAGGGGATCGGCAAACAGTTGCAGCGCCTGACCCAGGCACGCCTCGGGTCGCGTTGCAAGCTGATCCTGATCGCGGCCCCGGCGGCAAACGACTACTACTCGCACATCGGCTACCAGAACAACCCGCGCTGCTGGGTGTTGGAGCGAGAGCGGTCTATCTCAGAGTGAGGGCCGCTGGGGTTAGCCTTGGCGCGGCATGCAGAAGAGCACCGTCTCGGTGACCCCTTCGGTGTAGTGGCGCAGGTAGAGGTCGTAGTCGTCGCGGATGGAGAGGATCAGCTGGGGGATAGTCCAGAGGTCGTCGGCCTTGTGGTAGACGCTGATGGCGAGTCTGGGGTGGTAGCGGCGGATGCTCTCGGTGGCACCACGTAGGGCTGGAAGCTCCCCCCCCTCGATGTCCATCTTGAGAAAGGTGAAGGGCTCGTCGATCACATCGTCGATGCGCTGGACCTGAATCTCCAGATCGCCGTCGGCGCTGACCCCGGAGGCGGAGCCGTTGGAGTTAAAGCGCAGGGTGGCGGGGGCGTCGGAGGCGCCATAAGGGTGGTAGACGATGCGTGCATGATCGGCGAGGCGCTGTCTCACCGCGAGCATGTTGTTCGGGTCCGGCTCGAACAGATGCACGCGGGTGTAGTTGGGACAGTAGCGGATGAATTCGGCGCTGGTGTAGCCGTCGTAGCAGCCTACATCGAGGAAACTCTCACCGCTTTCTGCGAGGTTGAGGAAATCTTCGAAGTACTGCCACTGCTCGCGATCGGTGAAGCCCTCCATGTAGGCCAGATTGCGCGAGAGACGAAAACGGAGCAGTGCCTGTAGGGTGTGCCGAGAGGTGTCGTCGCTGAGCCGCTGGTAGAGCGCTGCGTAGGCCGCTAGATGCTGTTCTATATCCTGCTGCGCCTCACCCATGAACATCACCTCTTTGAGGGTGAGGCCGGAATAGCGTTGCAAGGCGTAGTAGTCGATGTGTGTGACCCCCGCTGCATCGAGTTTGTGCTTGATGCTGAGGGGACGGATGCCGACCACGCACGAGACGACGATGGCATCGGCGGGTAGGGCTGCGAGGGGGACGATGGGCTTGCCGAGGTGGGTGGTGGCGTCGGTGAACTCGTCGATGAAGCCGTCGACGGAGAGTTGTTGGGCGATATCCTCGGCATAGCCGTTGCGCCCGAACAGGTAGCGGGGGCGCTCACCCTGGAGGAACGCCGCGACGAGTGCCTCGGCGTGGCTGTCGACCGGGTAGTTACCCTGTAAAAACGCCTCTTCTAACCACATGCTTCAGACTCCTTGTACGGCCAGGTTGACCCAGCCCTCTCACGGGCAGAGGCGCTGTCGGTGTAAATATCCCTAAACGCCTGCCGCAAGCCCGCAGGATGGCCTACCTTGCAGCGCTTGGCGCGCAGCCGCTTAAGCGGCTCGACGACGACGCAGACACGCTCGGTGCGGGTGGCGTGTCCGAGGTCTTGCTGCGGCAGAGCTTCCCGTCGATACCCGTCAGGCTCGCTACGTGGGCGGCGATGACGGCTGACGGGGGGGATGGCGGTCGCATCGAGCCGATACTCAGCGTACTCAAGCTGGGCTCGCCATTCCGAGTCGAGCCTCTCTGGGGCGCTGTGGTGGCATGCATTGGTACAGAAATAGTCCGCTCCGACCGAGAAGAGCGCGCCCTGTTGTGCGGCAATGCAGTGGGTTTCGCCCGTGGCGGAGTCGATAGCAGCGCCAAAGAAGCCGGGCATTTGGGGGGGCATGGCATGCATGGCTTAGTCGAAGGTGGTCTTGTCGACGAGATAGAGCGGACGCTGTTTCACCTCTTCGAAGATCTTGGCGATATAGAGGCCGACGATGCCGACCGAACCGATGATAAGACCGGAGGTGAAGTAGATGGAGACCATCAGGCTGCTCCAGCCAGCCACCGGGACCGCCCACAAGAAGTAGCGCATGACGATCCAGAAGGCGTACATCAACGAGAGCAGCGAGATGACCATGCCGATGAGTACGGTTAGCCTAAGCAGTTTGTCCGAGTGGGCGATGGCGCTGTCCAGGGCCAGGGTGGCCATCTTGGCGAAGGTGTAGCTGGAGGTGCCGATGGTGCGAGGGGCGTGAACGATGTCGATCTCCGCACGGCGAAAACCGACCCACAGCGCGGCGAGGCCAAAGGAGCGGTTTTGATCACGCAACTGTTTGATGGCATTGATCACCTTGGCCGAGTAGATGCCGAAACTACTGATGCCAGGGTCGACCTTCACTCCGCTGAGGTAGCCGAACACCTTGTAAAAGGCTACCGAGAGTAACTTGCGAAAGAAGTGGTGCTGGCGCACTGTGCGGCGCCCCACCACCATGTCGTAACCCTCTTGCGCCTTGTGGTAGAACTTGAGGATCTCCTCGGGCTGGTCTTGCAGGTCACAGTCCATCACTACGACCCAGTCGCCCCGGGCGTAATCGAGTCCTGCGGTGATGGCGTAGTGTTGACCGAAGTTGCGGCTCAATTTGATCCCACGTACCCGTGAGTCCGCCTCGGCAAGTTGCTCGATCACCTCCCAGTCGTGCTCTGGGCTGGCATCGTTGATCAGGATAATCTCGTACTCGGCGGTGAGGCTCCCGAGCGCCTGGTGCAGGCGGCGGCACAGCTCAGGGAGGTTTTCCGCGCAGCGGTAGCTCGGCGAGATGATGGAGATCAAAACGTGATTCGTGCGACTGTCCATGGATTACTTCTTGGTACATGACGGCGTGCCTTGTGGCAACGCTTCTTGCTCGACTTGATTAGGCGGCGGCAACCGAGACAGTGGGGCGCATCGGCAACCGAACAGCATGATCAAACCAGGGTACCACGCGTCTCCCGTGTTCCAGTGGTGATGGCGGTTAGTATGCGGTGCCGTCGGTTGAGAGGGCAACTCGCACAGGGTGCCTCGTAATGCAGCGTGCTGCTTACAGGTCGTCGGCAAGGGCTGTGTACCTGCAACACAGCCGCCGTCGAACGGGACGATTGGCAAGGTGGCGAGTCACCCATTCGTCTAAAGCTGTCATGCGTTATGGGTTGAGCACGAGGCGAAATCGTGTAGTGTGCGTAGTAGAGACGAGTACAGCCGGATGGACGTTGTGTCTGCACATCCCTGATAAGTGTATGGGTTTTGTGCGGGTGGCAAGGGACGTGCTGGTGCATTTATTACCCGAAGATTGTATAGGGAAAATGGTATGAACCTTTTGTTGATTAATCCATTTATTACTGTGTCTGAACTCACGGTGGACCTGGCCGAGCCGCTGGGGCTCGTCTATTTGGCCACCTATGCGAAAGAGAAGTTTGGCGACGACATCGAGATCTCAATCCTCGATCTATACGAGATGGGTGCGGATAAGCCGCGCCGCCTGGACAACGGCTACTTCTTGCTCGGTATCGACGATGAGGCGTTGATTCGTCAGCGTATCGAGGCGTTCGCGCCCGACCTTATCGGTGTCACCTGTAACTTTACCGCGTATGCCCCGGATGCGATTCGCGCGGCGGAGATTGCCCATAGCATCGCGCCGGATGTCCCGCTCGTGATGGGTGGTGCGCATGCCACCATGGCCCCAGAGGCACTCCTTGAGGAGAACCCGTTCATCGACTTTATCGTCCGCGAAGAGGGTGAGGTAACCCTGGAGGAGCTGCTGCTGGCGATCCGCGGGGAGCGCGAGGTCGCCTCCGTCGATGGACTGGTGTTCCGGTCCGAGGAGGGGCAGATCGTGCGCACCCCAGACCGCAAGTTCATCAAGGATCTCAACGATATCCCCATCCCGGATCGCAGCTACATCCGCATGGACCGCTACTCGACCTTTCCCCGCCTCTCCACCTGGTACACGCGCAAGAAGCCCATTGCCAGCATCATCACCTCGCGCGGCTGCCCTTATGACTGCGTCTTTTGTAGTACCAAGGTGATGTGGCGGCGGCGTTGGCGCGGTTCGAGCGTCGAGCGCATCATCGAGGAGATCGAGTACCTGGAGCGTGAGTACAACGTCAAGGAAGTGACCATCTTTGATGATCAGTTCTTTACCCGTCGAGAGCGCGTGCGGGAGTTCTGCCGCTACTTTATCCAGCGCGAGAAGAAGATCGCCTTCTCCTATGATGCGGGCACCAGCCCGTGGCTGGTCGATGAAGATATGCTGGTATTGCTCAAACAGGCGGGTTTCTATTCGATCCGTTTCCCCATCGAGACCGGCAACGAAGAGACCCTCGCCTACGTCAACAAACCGGTGAAGCTGGACAAGTCCCTCGACCTTATTCGCGTCGCCAACAAACTGGGCTTCTGGACTTCCGGTAACTTTATCCTCGGCTTCCCCTACGAGGAGCGTGAACAGATGGACGACACCATCCGTTATGCCTACAACTCAGGTCTGGATTTTGCCTCGTTCATCGCCGCCCGCCCACACAAGGGCAGCGAGATGTACGAGACGTTCAAAAAGGAGGGGCTACTCGACAAGGGGATCGCGCACACCTCCCTCTATGACGTGTCGGACTACGACACGACCAAACTGACCGCCAAGGAGATCACCGAGATCATTCAGCGGGCGGCGCGCGGCTGGTATGTACACAAGGTCAAGTTTTTCTTGAACCCGCGCAATTTCGTCAACGCCTTTTTGCCGAAGTTGCAGTCCTGGGATGATCTCAAGTACATGACCCGGATCGTCTTTGTTCTGCTCAAGGCCAGGATCATCCCGCTGATCAAGAAGCGTTACTTTGGTTCGGGCTCTCAAGCGAAGGTGCACAGCACGGCATAACCGTTCAGGGGGAGTCTGCGCGACTTACTCTGTGTGAGTAGGTGCAGGCCGCGAATCGTTTGTGGCCTCTGCGATACGGCAGTGACGCTCAGCCGAGGGTACGCACCCAGGCGCGCTTGGCGCGCACCAGGGCGGCCTCGTGCAGTTTCTGCTGGATCTGGTCACACACCTCCTCGAAGGGGGCGGGACCGGCGGGGTGCACCGCCTCGCACAGCACCAGGTGCAGGCCGAGGTTGGTCTCGATGATCTCGCTCACTTCGCCCGCCTGCAGCTGGAACAGCGCCTCGTCGAGCGGCGGGTGGAGCTGGCCGCGATTGACCCGACCGACCATGCCGCCGTGCAGGGCGCTGGGGCATTCGGAGTACTTCTGTGCCAGCGTCTCCATGCAGCCGGTGTCGGCGGCGATCTGCTCACGCAACTGGGTCATGCGCAGGCGCGCGGCGATAGGGGTGTTGTCGGGGTAGTCGGGGTTGATGGTGATGAGCAGGTGACGCACGGTGCGCGTCTCCGGGCGCGTGAAGCGCTCGGGCTGCTTGTCGTAGAAGGCACGCGCATCCGCCTGGGTCACCGGCTGGGCGTGGCGCTGGGCGACGCGATCGAGTACCGCCTCCACGCGCAGTTCGCGGGAGAGGGCGGCGGCCAGGCGCGGCTCGTCGAGGTCGTTGCGCTCCAGGTCGGCGAGGAACTCCTCGGGGTCGGGGTAGCGATCGCGCACTTGGGCTAGCGCAGTTTTGACGCTCTCGCTGGGGACCACCACGCCCTGGGCCTCGTCGCTGGCGAGGATCAGGCGGGTGAGGCGCTCCTCCTGGGTGGCGAGCTGGTCCAGTTCGGCACGCTGGCTCTCGTCCAGCCCGCTCGGCGGGGCCTGGTAGCGCTCCAGGGAGAGGCGCAGGAGGGTGTAGGGGTCTGGCGTGGGCATGGCTCTGCTCGCTTGCATTTGGCGGTTCAACAACAATCTTTAACCACGAAGGACACGAAGAGCACGAAGTGGATATTGGTGGGGCCTGGGGGCTTGCCACCGTCAAAGGCTCGGGTGAAGGTTGGCGAGGCGTTTACCATCTGTCCCCGCTTGGGGCGGGTGCTGGGACGGCGCTTTTCCTTCCTAACCTTCGTGCCCTTCGTGGTTAGTCGGCATCTACTGCCGAGCTGGTGGTTTCCTGCTGCTCTTCGGCGCTCTCTAGGGCACTCTCCGGGATCTGCAGGGTCAGTGGGCCCGGGAACAGCACCTGGTACTGCACTCCTGTGTCGGCACCGCGCAGCACCCTGAGGACCTGGCCGACGCCGCCCGCCTCCACCAGCACCTTGCCCTTGGAGCCGAGGGCGAGCTTGGCACGCACCTTCTCGCGCACCTCGTAGAGGCTCTCGATCCACTCCGCATCGGCGGGGATCAGCTCCTCTTCGAGGCAACCGACAATCTTGTCGTCGTCCAGGAAGTGCACCGAGTAGACGATACGGTCCTGCAGGAAGGTACCCACATCCTTCACGTAGCCGACGCTGCCTCGACGGATCAGCGGGGTACCGGTGGGCAGACCGGGGAAGGTGCCGTCGTTGCGCACATTGCGGATCACACGTACGCGCTCGCCATACTCGTATTGCGGGTTCATCGCCGGGTCACCTCGATGGCGCTGACGGGGATGTTGACCACGCTCGGTTCGCCCATGCGGTAGACCTTGAGCACCTTCTCGGTGGCGGCATCGGAGCCGACGAAGGAGTCGTAGGCGCGCTGCAGGCAGTCGCGGTAGTCGGTGCCACGTTCGTTGTCGGGGTCGGTGGGATTGAGACCGGCCTGGATCAGGAAGTTGTGGAAGCGCTGCAGGATGTGCAGGCGGTTCACCTTGACCATGGCGGGGTCGTAGTCGATCTGGAAGTAGTCGAGAAAGTCCTCGGCGGATTCGAGGTCCAGGTATTCGTCGTCGAGTTCAAGGCTCATGGTGCTTCTCCTGGCGGCGCTATTGGGCCGCGACTTTGATGGGCTGGTTGGGGCGGCGGCGCTCGGGGCGCTCCTCGTTGCAAGCACTCTCCGAGTCGCAGGTGCTACAGGATTCTTGGGCGGCGGGGACCTCGATCTGGTGCGCCGCGAGCTGGCGTTCGAGCAGCTCGATACGCTCCATCAGACAGCCGATGGCGTGCCCCACGGGGTCGGGGATCAAGTGGTGGTCGAGGTCGATGCCGTGGGGGTTGGCCAGCTTGAGCTGGCGCTCGCGCACGATCTTTCCGGGGATGCCCACCACGGTGCGCCCGGCGGGTACGTCTTTGTTGACCACCGAGTTGGCGCCGACGCGAGCGCCATCGCCCAGGGTGATGGCGCCGAGCACCTTGGCCCCGGCGCCGATGAGGACGTTATCACCCAGTGTAGGGTGGCGTTTGCCCTTGTTCCAGGTGGTGCCGCCGAGGGTGACGCCGTGGTAGAGGGTGACGTCGTTGCCCACCTCGGCGGTCTCGCCGATCACCACGCCGGTGCCGTGGTCGATGAAGAAGCGCCGACCGATGGTGGCACCGGGGTGGATATCGATGGCCGTGAACATGCGCGTCAGCGAGGAGATGACGCGGGCGGTGAAGCGCCACTCGGCGCGCCACAGGCGGTGGCTGATGCGGTGTGCGAGGATGGCGTGCACACCGGGGTAGGTGAGCAACACCTCCAGGCGGTTGCGCGCCGCCGGGTCGCGGTGGAAGACGCAGTTCACGTCCTCCTTCAACTGTGCCCAGAAGCCGAGTGGTTTCTGCTCTGTCATCTCACCCTCCCGTGCCCGCCGCCGAGGGCGGGCGGTGGTTGATTCGTTACGCGTCGCGGCGCTGGCCATAGCCGGTGCGCCCGCTCTGTTCGAGCATCAGATAGAGGCGGCTCAGCTCGCCCGGGGTAGGGCTGCGCTTGGTGCGCTCGCAGAGGCGGCGCAGCTGGCCGAGCAGCAGCTCCGCCTCCAGCGCGTCGAGCTGGATGCCCAGGTTGCCGTAGGCCTGTACCACCGCCTTGCGCCCGGAGTGCTTGCCGAGCACGATGCGCAGCTCGCGGCCCACCTCGCGCGGGTCGAGCGCCTGGTAGTTGGCCGGGTCCTTGAGCAGGCCGTCGACGTGGATGCCCGCCTCGTGGGTGAAGACCCCCTCGCCGACGATGCTCTTCTGCCAGCCCACCGGGCGGCCACTGGCCTGCTCGACGAGCTGGGAGACCGGCCCGATGCGGGTCAGGTCGATGCCCGAGTCTAGCCCATAGAGCTTCTGCATACCCATGGCCACCTCTTCGAGCGGGGCGTTGCCGGCACGCTCGCCGAGGCCGTTGACCGTGGTGTTGACGTGGGTGGCGCCGGCACGGATGGCCGCCAGGGTGTTGGCGGTGGCCAGCCCCAGGTCATCGTGGGCGTGCATCTCGATGTGGATGTCGACCATGGCACGCAGGTCGCCGATCACCTCCAGCACGCCGAAGGGCTCCATGATGCCCACGGTGTCGGCGAAGCGGATGCGCTCGGCGCCGCTCGCCTGCACCTGTTCTGCCACCTGGTAGAGGAACTCCTTGTCGGCGCGGGAGGCATCTTCGCAGCCGACGCTGACGCGCAGTCCCAGGTCGCCGGCGAGGCGCACATGCCGGGCGATGGTATCGAGCACGAAGCGGCGGTCGCGGTCGAGCTTGCGCTCGATCTGCTGGTCAGAGACCGGGATGGAGAGTTCGAGGAGGTCGACCCCGAGGTCGGCGCTGAGGCGGATCTCGCGCTCGGTCATGCGACACCAGGCGATGAGGCTGGCCTTCAGGCCCAGGGCCACCACCGCGCGCATGGAGTCGCGCTCCTCGTCGCCCATGGCCGGGATGCCGATCTCCAGCTCCGGCACACCGATGGCGTCGAGGTTGGCGGCGATGGCCAGCTTCTCCTCCAGGGTGAAGCTCACACCGGCGGATTGTTCGCCGTCACGCAGCGTGGTGTCGTCGATTATCACTCGGTTCGCGGTGCGGTTCATGCTGGGTTACCTCGCGACAAAATGGTCGGTTCAGGCGAATTAATGCATTCAGCGTGCCAGCTTATTCGATTCGCTCACGAGGGTGGCAATGGCCTGTTTTTACCGAAATTTTGTGGGGTTTTGTCGCCGAATCGGCATCCGCGTGGCGGCGTGTCCGTATCGGAGTGGGGCGGTTGGTGGTCAGCGCTAGGGTAGAGTCATACGCGCTACCGGGGCGATGGTCACACCTGGTGCAGAGGGGGCGCTGATGGTGCGTGCGGGTGGGCGATGCGCGCAGAGGCGGGGGATGAACGCGGGCAGGGCCGACCACCCGGGGGTGGTCGGCCCTGCTGCACCGACGTCTTAGGCGTAGGTGGGGGAGAAGGCCGCCTCGGGGTTGGCCGCTGGCTTGTCGCCCGCCCAGTAGGGTGAGAGCTGACGTAGCTGGTTGACGATGGCGGGCATCACCTCGATGACGCGCTCTACGTCCTCCATGGCGTTGTAGCGCGAGAGGGAGAAGCGGATGGAGCCGTGGGCGGCGGTGTAGGGGATGTCCATCGCGCGCATCACGTGGCTCGGCTCCAGTGAGCCGGAGGTGCAGGCACTGCCGGAGGAGGCGGCGATGCCCTGGCGGTTGAGCAGCATCAGGATCGCCTCGCCCTCGATGTACTCGAAGGCGATGTTCACCGTGTTGGGTAGGCGGTTGGCCGGGTCACCGGTGACAAAGCAGTTGGGGATGGCGGCCAAGAGCCCCTCTTCGAGGCGGTCGCGCATCGCCTTGACGAAGCTGTTCTCGTACTCCAGCCCCTCCTGGGCCATCTCGCACGCCTTGCCCAGGGCGATGATACCGGCGGCGTTCTCCGTCCCGGCGCGGCGCCCGCGCTCCTGGTGCCCACCGCGCAGCAGCGGGCGGAAGCGGGTGCCACGACGCACGTAGAGCACCCCCACGCCCTTGGGTGCGTGCAGCTTGTGGCCGGAGAGGGAGAGCATATCGATGGCGGTGTCTTTCAGGTTGATCGGCACCTTGCCCACCGCCTGCACCGCGTCGGTGTGGAACATCACGCCCGCGGTGCGCGCCAGCTCGGCCATCTCCTGCACCGGGAAGAGGGTGCCGGTCTCGTTGTTGGCCCACATCACCGAGACGATGGCCACCTGGTCGGAGAGGGCGTCGATGTACTGCTGCATGTCGAGGCGACCGCGCTTGTCGACGGTCAGCCAGTGGACCTTGTAGCCCTCCTTCTCCAGGTGTTTGCACACCTCCATCACCGCCGGGTGCTCGACCACGGTGGTGATGATCTCCTTGCGCTCCGGCTGCGCCTTGCAGGCGGAGAGGATGGCGGTGGAGTCCGCCTCGGTGCCGCAGGAGGTGAAGACGATCTCGGAGTCGAGGTCGGCGCCGAGTAGGCTCTGCACCTGGGCGCGGGCCTGCTTCAGCGCCTTGCCCACCTTGTCGCCGAAGCGGTGCATGGAGGAGGGGTTGCCGAACTGCTCGGTGAAAAAGGGCAGCATCTCGGCGACCACCTCGGGGGCCACCATGGTGGTGGCGTTGTTGTCGAGATAGACGTCGTTGTTGGCTTTTTCAGACATGATCAGGCCCTCTTCATCGCGCTGGCCGGTACCACCTTGACGAATTCGCCGAGGTCTTCCATCAGCCGTTGCTGGATGCCGCCGAGGGTCACGGCGGCCTGGGAGCAGCCGGAGCAGGCGCCGGTCATGTTGACGTAGACGGTCTTGCCGTCCACATCCACCAGCTCCACGTCGCCGTGGTCGCGCTGCAGCGCGGGGCGGATGGACTCCAGCACGGTCTCGATGCGCTTGATGCGCTGCAGGTTGGTCAGCGGCGCCTTGGGCTCGGGCTGCTTGACCACCGGAGAGAGGGTCTCGCCGCGCTCGGCCAGCACCTTGGTGAGGATCTCCTCGATGCCCTCGTGGCAGGTGGCGCAGCCGCCGCCGGCCTTGGTGTAGTTGGTCACCTCTTCCAGGGAGGAGAGGTTGTTGGCGCGGATGGTCTCTTCGATCATCACCGCGTCGATACCGAAGCACTTGCAGATGAGGGCGCCCTCTTCGTGGTCGTCCTCCCACACCTCGCCACGGTAGTCGGCGATGGCGGCGTGCAGCGCCTCGCGGCCCATGACGGAGCAGTGCATCTTCTCCGGGGGCAGGCCGCCGAGGAAGTCGGCGATCTGCTGGTTGGTGATCTCCAGGGCCTCATCCAGCTTCATCCCCTTGACCATCTCGGTGAGGGCGGAGGAGGAGGCGATGGCGGAACCGCAGCCGAAGGTCTGGAAGCGCGCCTCGGTGATGGTGTCGCTCTCGGCGTCCACCTTGAGCATCAGGCGCAGCGCGTCACCGCAGCTGATGGAACCGACATCACCGACGCCGTTGGCCCCCTCCAACACGCCGACATTGCGCGGGTTGTAGAAGTGTTCTTTGACCTCTTCGGAGTAGTCCCACATGGCTCTGATACCTCTGAATGTGTTGCGGCCCCGGTGTGCGGGGTGGAATGGACGAGTACTTTGCAAAGGTATTCAGCAAGGGGTGTGCCAGCCGGGGGACGGGGGCGTTATGTAGAGGAGGAATGGCGTGGGAATGCGCCTTGAGGAGGCGGGAAGGGTCGCTAAATACGGATAATAACTAGGGTTTTTGCGGCGATATGTGGTGCTTACCACTACGCCTGTGAGGGGGGCATGACGGGATTGTCGTGAATGTGACAATTGGGCGTCGCCCCTCATGTGTCGTTCAGTTGAAACTGCATCTCGAACTGGATCGGCAGCGGCAGGGTCACGCCCGCGGGGGGCGGTGGCAGAGGCTGCGCCGCCTCCAGTGCCGCCTGGGCCGCCTCGTGCAGTAACCGGTGCCCCTGGGTGATGTGGATGGCCGAGACCCGCCCCTCGGCGTGCAGGCTGAAGCTCACCTGCACCGCCCCCTCGATGCGCCGTCGCCGCGCCGCCTTGGGGTAGTGCTTGTGCTGTTCGATGAGCGCGGCGAGGCGGTGTAGGTAGGCGGCCTTGGCCCGCTCGATGAGCGCCGGGTCCGCCACGCTGCCCCTGCTCGCTGCGGCGGCGCTGGCCGGGGGCGTGGCTGGCGGTGGGGCGGCGGGCGCCGGTTTGGCCTTGCGTGGCTCGGGTTTCGGCTCGGGCTTGGCGGGCGGTGCGACGGGCGCGCGCGGCGGCGGCGCTTTCGGGGCGGCCTTGACCGGCTCTGGTTCAGGCCGTGGGGGCGCCTGTTCAGGCCCCTGCGCTGGCTCTTTCTGCGGCACCGTCTCGACCCGCTCTTGGCTCGGGGCCTCGGTGACCTGCGCCTCGGCGGGCCGCTCCGGCATCGGCGCGGCGACGCTCTGAAAACGGATGCTGGCCATCTCTACCTGGGGCGGGGTCGGTGCCCCGGCATGTGAGCCGCTGTGCAGCAGTAGCGCGCCGTGCAGGGCGAGGGAGAGGCCGATGGCGCCGCCCCAGAGCAGGGTGTCGTTGCGCTGCACGCTCAGGGCTGCTCGGTGAGCAGGTCGACGCCGCTGGCCCCGGCACGGCGCGCGGCGTCGAGCAGCCGCACGGCGAGGCCGAGGGGGGCGTCGCGGTCGCCACGCACGCGCAGCGCCTTATCCTCACGCTCGGTCAGGGCGCTGCGCAGGGCCGCCTCCAGCCCCGCCTCGCTCACTTCGGCGCCGTCGAGGCGGTAGTGCCCCTGGGCGTCGATCACCAGGGTCAGGCGTGACTCGCCCTCGCTCGGCGCGCCACTGCGCGCCTCGGGCAGGGCCACGTCGAGCGCCTCCTCCTGCACGAAGTGGGAGGTGAGCATGAAGAAGATCAGCAGCAGGAAGACGATGTCGATGAGCGGCGTCAGGTTGGGTACCTGTGCACTGCGCCTGCGCCCCTCAAACTGCATGGCCGCCCCCAGTGCGGTGGTGTGTCGCCTCGCCCTCGCTGTGTGACTGGGCGTGCGGCATCTGCTCGAGCAGCAGCGCGGCGTGGGTGCGCATCGACTGGGCGCGGCGGTCGGCCATCCCCTCCAGCAGGTGCAACAGCAGCAGGATCGGGATGGCCACGGCGAGGCCGACGCCGGTGGTGAGCATCGCCTCCCAGATCCCCCCGGCGAGGGCCGAGGCGTCCACCTTGCCCCCCGCCGACTCGATCACCTGAAACGCCTTGATCATGCCGACGATGGTGCCGAGCAGACCGAGCAGCGGCGCGGTGTTGCCGAGCACCGCCAGGGTCGGGAAGCCGCGCTCCATGCGCTGGAGCTGCTCGGAGCCGACGCGCACGGCGACGCTGGCGAGGTCCTTCACCCCCTTGGCGGCGGCGAGGCTGATGCCGCGCAGCACCTCGACCTCCGGGCCGCGATAGCCCTGTAAGAAGGCATCGAGGCGCCCCTCGGCGTGGCTCTCCAGCAGCGCGTCGCCGAACTCGGCGGGCAGTCGCCCGAGGGTCGCAAGACGTAAGACGCGCTCGATCACCAGGGTGGTGGCGAGCAGTGAGTAGGCCAGCAGCACCCAGACGATGGCGCCGCCCTTGTCGAAGATCTCCAGTGTGGTCATGGCTGTATCCATCCCATCGCGGTGAGTGTGCCCATGGCGATCAGCAGCCCTCCGGCGGTGCGTTCCAGGGCGCTGCGCCACTCGGCCAGTTGCTCGCGCACCTGGGCGCCGAAGTGCGCCACCAGCAGGCCGAAGAGCAGGGTCGGCACCAGTACGGCGCCGAGGCCGAAGGCGAGGCCAAGGGCGAGACCGAGCCAGGGGTCGGCCCCCGCCGCGCTCACCGCCAGCACGCTGGCGAGCGGCACGCAGGGGTTGCAGGCCATGCCGAGGCCGAGGCCGAAGAGCCCCAGCGGCTGTTTGGCACCGCGCGGCGGAGCACCAAAGGTCACAGGCTGCACGCCCGTGGTGGGCGCGGTGCAGGTCGGGGCGCGCCCGGCCCGGCGGATAAGCAGCAGCCCGAGCAGCACAGCGGCACCACCGAGCAGCCAGGCCGCCGGGCCCTGTTCGATCCAGCGCGTGGCGCGCTCACCGGCGTAACCGGCCACGCCGCCGAGCAGGGCATAGCCGGTGAGGCGCCCGAGGGAGAAGGGCAGCACCGTGGCGAGGCCGCGACGCACGCCGCCCGCTTGGCTCAGCAGCACCGGGCCGAGGTAGGGCAGGCAGGTGATGTTGCACGGCCCGGCGCCGAACACCAGGCCGGTGAGCAGCGCGGCGCCCAAGCCTGCGCCAAAGCCGATCCCGAGCGCCTCCGTCACGCCGCACCCCCACGGCGCTTGCGCCACCAGGCGAGCAGGTTGCGCTTCTCCCACTGGCCTTGGGCCTGCTTGCGCCGCTTGAAGTAGGCCGGGTCGGCCTTGAACAGCGGCAGGGTGACGTACTTGAGCTGCAACACCTCCTTGTCGGGGCAGAACTCGACGCAGCGCCCGCAGAGGGTGCAGTCGGCGAACAGCACGTCGCGCTGCTCCATCTCGGTGTGGATCTCGCGGATGTCCATCGGGCACGCCTTGGCGCAGAGGCCGCACTTCTCGCAGCGCGGTTTGCCCTGTTTCACCAGGCGCACCAGGCCGATACTTCTGAACGCGGCGTGCAGCGCGAGCATCGGGCAGATGCGGCAGAAGGGTTGGCGCACGAAGAGCCCCCAGGCGAGCATCAGGCCGAACAGCAGGTTGGCGATGAGCGAGAGGACGAAGTAGCCATCGCTGGAGGTGTCGAGGTAGACCTGGCTGGTATCGCCCGCCGCCAAGGTGGTGAGGATGCGGCTCGGGCAGATGCTGCAATAGGGGCTGCCCAGCTCGTGGCCGACGCTGCCGAGCCCGGCGAGTAGCGGTAGGCCGAAGACCAGCAGCAGCAGGATCACCCACTTGAACGGGCGCACGCGCAGCACCAGCCCCTCGGGCAGCGACTCGATGCGCCGCAGGCCGAGCTTTTGGCCGATGAGCGAGAGGACCTCCTGGAAGAAGCCGAGCGGGCAGATCCAGCCGCAGAACGCCTTGTTCAGCACCACGAACATCAGCAGGAAGGTGCCGAGGGTGATGAGCGAGGGGAGCAGCGCCTTGAGCAGGTCACCCCCGGCGTTGATCACCATACCGACGCGGTGGTCCATCTGGTGCTGGAACGGGATCAGTGTGCAGTAGTCGGCGGTCTGCTGGTCGTAGGCGCAGGCCAGCGCGGGCAGGGCGCCGGAGATCTTGTCGGCGGTGTAGAAGCCGACGATGGCCGAGCCGTAGACGAGGAAGAGGAAGGCGAGCAGCTGCACCAGTTTGCGCAGCAGCGAGAGGTTGAGGCGATCAGTCACGGGCGTTCTCCTCGCTCGAATTGCGGCTGAACTGGACCACGGCAAGGCCGCCGACGAAGCCGCCGAGCAGCGCCAGCCAGCCGCCGAGGGCGGAGCGCCAGTGGGCCGGGTCGGCGTGGTAGTCGGCGCTCAGGGTGGTGAGGTGTTGGGTACCCGCCTGGGTGTGGGTCGCGCTGAGCAGGAACTCGGCGGGGCGATTGGCGCCGCGCCCCGCCTGCACCTCGGGGAAGTCGTCCGGCAGGGTGAAGCTGAGGCGGCCACGGTGGTCGCTGGTGGTGCTCAACACGCTGCCGTTGGAGGTGGTGAGGCGCACCTCGGTGTTGGCCAGCGGCAGGTCGCCGTAGCGCAGCAGATAGTGGTAGGCGCCGTTGGCCTGATAGCGCTGGTGCTCGCGGGTGAGCGGCGCGGGGATGATGTCCAGGGTCGCCTTGCGTGAGTTGACCAGTAGGCTCGGCGAGGCGTCGCTGGGCTTGCCGTTGAGGTAGTGGTAGCGCAGCGCCACCTCCTCGCGCCCCGGCGAGCTGCGCGTGGCGAGCAGCAGGTGGTAGCTGAGCAGGCCGCTGGGCTGGAGGGTGACCAGGCCCTGGGCGTCGGGTTCGAGCGCACGGCGTACCAGCGTCGGTAGGCGTAGCTGTGCCGTGGCGCCGTCACCATCGCGCAGGATGAAGGGGGTGCCCGCGCCACGCCCGCCGTGGCCGCCATGCCCAGCGTGGTCGGCATGCGGGTTCGGCGGCAGCTGTGAACTCCAGCTGAGGGCCGCCTGTGTGGTGCCGGTGAGGGCGAGCAGCGCGGTGAGAATCAGGGTTCTAGGTATCACGGCGCCCTCCTAAAAGCGTGCGCTGAGGCCAGCGGTGTAGGTGCGTCCCTGGTTCACCACCAGGGAGAGGTCCTCCTCGTCGTAGAGGCCGTCGTCATTGCCGTCGCCGCTGCTGCGCGCGGTGTTGTAGTAGACCTTGTCGAACAGGTTGTCGACGCGCAGGAAGAGGTTCCACGCCACGTCGCCGTGCTTGCGGTCGTAGTTGACCAGCAGGTTGACGGTCTGGTGGCCGTCGATCTTCAGTTGGTTGATCTCGTCGGCGTAGTAGCTGCTCACCGCATCCAACTCGGTGGTAATGGTCCAGACCGGGGAGAGGGCGTAATCCACGGCGAGGTTGAGGTGGTGCTTGGGGGTGCGCGGCACCTGGTTGCCCGCGTTGTCGTAGGCGGTGAGGCAGTTGCTCACCACGCCGCCCCAGCCCACCACGGGGGTGGCGTTGGAGTCGAGGCAGGCGTTGTTGACCGGGGCGGTCTGTAGGTTGAACGCGTCGTACTGGGTATAGAAGGCGTCGAGGTAGGTGTAGGCGAGGTTCCAGCCGAGCTTGGGGCTGGCCTGGCCGAGCAGTGAGAGTTCGAGGCCCCGACTGGTCATGTCGCCGATGTTGTCGTAGACGCTGGTGGCGGAGGTGGAGTATTGGCCGCCGCTGGCCTGGATGTGGTCTTTGCGGTCGAGGCGAAAGAGCGCCAGGTCCAGCTCCAGCGGGGTGCCGAAGAGGGTGCCCTTTTGGCGCAGGCCCAGCTCGATGTTGCTGGTGGTCTCGGGGTCGAGGTCGGGGTTGGCGGCGGTCTTCTGCGTCGGGCTGCTGCTGCCGACGAAGAGCTGCTCCACCGAGGGGGCGCGAAAGCCGGTGGAGAGGCCGGCGTAAAGGTCGCTGCGGGCGCCGAGGGCGTAGTTGAGGCCGAGGCGCGAGGAGAAGACGTTGAACTCCTCGCTCGCGCTCAGGGCCGGTTTCAGGCGGTCGCTGTAGTCGAGGGTGATGCGGTCGCTGCGGCCGTTGAGGGTCACCAGCCACGCCTCGGCGGGGCGCAGTTTCAGCTCGCCGTAGAGTGCGGTGACACGCTCGTCGGTCTGGTTGTCGCTGCTCAGCTGGCCCGCTGTGTGCGGGGTGCCGTAGAGCACCCCGGCCTCGATGTAGCGCACGCTGTTGTCGTAGTCGTTGTCGCGCAGCTCGGCGGCGAGCATCCACGCCGTGCTCTCGCCCTCGGTGCGGTACTCCAGCTTCACCCCGCGCTGCACCTGGGCGTAGTCATTGGCGTAGGTGTACTTATTCGGGTCGGCGCTGGTGGGGGCGGAGAGGTAGGCGGTGTCGTCGGAGAACTGATAGGTGTTGACCATCAGATTGGCACCGTTGGCCATATCGCGGCTGTAGGTGAGGAAGAGCTTCTGCAGCTGCACGTCGTAGTGGTTGGCGTAGTCGTTGTAGGCCGGGTCCTCGCTCATGGGGTCGCTCTCGGCGGCGGTGACGCCCTTCACCGCGCCGTGGCTGTTCTTCTCGCGGTCGGAGAGCTCGAAGCCGAACAGTAGGTCGCTGCTGTCGTCGAGGTAGTACTGGAGCTTGCCGTTGAGGTAGTCGGCCTGGGAGGCGGAGTCGTCGTAGTAGCCGTCGGTCCTGTTGCGCGTCATCTGGATGTGACCGTTGGCGCTCTCGCCCGCGAACCCGGCGCTCACCAGTCCCTTGGTATGGCCAAAGCTGCCCGCCTCGGCGGCCACCTTGTAGCCCTCCTGCCCGGCCCCCTTCTTGGTGGTGATGATCACCGCACCGGAGAGGGCGTCGTCGCCGAACAGGTAGGAGGCGCCGCCCTTGATCACGCGGATCGACTCGATGTTGTCCAGGTCGATATTCACCCGCCCGGTGCGCTCGAACACCGGCACGCCGTCGATCACCACCGCCACGCCGGGCTTCTCACCCATGTAGACCTGATTCTCCACGCCGCGGATGTGGATCTTGATCGAGTCACCGCTCTGCACCTCGGTGGTGACACCGGGGATCGCCTGCAACAGCTGCTGGATGCTCTCGCTGTGGGCGCGGTCGACCCGCTCACCGCCGATGGTGGCCACGGCGGAGGGCTCCAGGCGCTTCTCCTCGAAGCGGTCGCCGATGGTCGAGGACTCCACGCGGATCACCCCGAGGGACTCCGCGTGCAGCGCCTGGGGGATGAGTGAACCACTCAGGGTGGCGGTGATGGCCAAGGCCAAGGGGAGGGGGCGGGCGCGCAGCGGGGACATGAATCTACCTCGGCTTGTATGGATATTCCGAGGTGCCCTGATGGCATTTAGTGTGCCAGCTACAACTTATTGATTCTGTGTGCTTGAGTGGCCCTTTTGGACTCTGTTGTGTGGGAAATGGCTTACGCGTGGGTGAGATGGCTCAGTGGTCGACCGAGGGGCATGCGCGCCGTTGTCAGCGCCATGACCCTGCTAACCACGCCGTAGGGCCTCCACCTCATCGCGGCTGAGCATGCGCCACTGCCCCTGCGCGAGGTCGAGGCGTAGCGTGCCCACCTGTTCGCGATGCAGCCGCACCACCCGATTGCCCACCGCCTTGAACATGCGCTTCACCTGGTGGAAGCGCCCCTCGGTGAGGGTCAGCAGCACCTCGCGCTCGGTGACCGACTCAAGCCCGGCGGGCAGGGTCGGCTTGCTCTCACCCTGCAGCAGAAGCCCCTCGGCAAAGCGCGAGGCCGTGTCGTTGGCCAACGGGTCACGCAGCCAGACCCGATAGCGCTTGCTGCAGTGCGACTGCGGCGCGGTGAGGTGGAACGACCAGCGCCCGTCGTCCGTGAGTAGCACCAACCCCGTGGTGTCCGCATCGAGCCTGCCCGCCACATGCAGCTCGCCCACCCGTTCGATGTCGATGAGGTTAAAGATGGAGGGGTAGTGCTCGTCGCCACTGGCGCAGATGGTGCCCGCAGGCTTGTGCAGCATCAGATAGCGGAAGGGGCGGGGCAAGAGCGGCTCACCGCGTAGCGTGATGCGGTTGTTCTCATGCACCTGCATGGCCGGGTTGAGCGCGGCGATGCCGTTCACGGCCACCGCACCGCTGACGATGAGGGCCTGGGCCTCCGCACGGGTGTGGTGGGTGGATTTACACAGGTAGCGGTCGAGGCGCATGGGTGGTTTAAGGAGGGGGGAGGGATCGGTAGCTTACGTCAATCCCGGATCCTCTCACACGACGCAAGCGGGTAGACAGGAGCCAGGTCGGGTGAGACTGAGGTAGCCTGGAAACAACGGACACCTGCACCCCATCGGGCGAATCGCGCCTGACTTTGTCGAACGTGCATTGATAGGCGATGGACGACGATGACGCCTGACTGAGTGGCGATAGCGATGGCGTGACGTAGAACAGTCGTCAGGCTGGGGCCACCCTCGGCCAGAGACTGGTCAATGAACAGAAATGGCGCTAGATTGGGGTCACTGACGACCCGAACACCCGAGCCCGATGCACCGATAGAGGATGAAGATCGGCTTCCAATGTCCCGTCTGGGGCATCGACCAAGGAAGGCCGAAAATACAATCCCCCTATAGCAGAGCGCGTGCCACTTGGATGGGCGGCTTAGTCCAACAGGACTTTATACGCCATGCTGGCGCACAGCGTATAAAGCCTAAATACGTTAGCTGTACTAGAACATGAAACAACGTGACTCAGATGTTGAGGCTGTTGTATCTCTTCTATCAACCGAAGAGGGTGGTAGGCAAGGGCCTGCGTTTTCAGGTTACAGACCTGCACATTTAGTAAAAGATGACTACTTAACTACTGGGCAACATGAGTATGTTGACAAAGAAAAAGTAGATCCTGGTGAGACGGCATTAGCAAAAATAACCTTTGTGTCACCTGAGGTGTATCCACATTGCCTATGGGTAGGTAAAAAACTTGCACTTCATGAAGGTTCTCATTTAGTTGGTTATGCAACTATTACTAAAATCATGAATAAAGCTTTAGAAGCAAACAGCTAACAAATGTATCAAATTGACGCCAACATCTTCACTTTGTTACGCTTTTAGCGCAATTTGTACTTCACGTTAGCACCACAAAATCATGAGCGATATATCTTTGATTAAAAACGTAGCAACTAGACCAGGAATGTACCTGGTCAATGAAACTTTTGAGAATTTTATTGCTTTAGTGACTGGTTACGACATGGCGCTTGATGGAGAGTTGTTGTATGGGTTTAGTGAATGGCTTTGGGAAAGAAATATTATCGGCCGGCCACAATCATGGATAGCAATGCCATATTATCTAGAACATAAAACGGAGGTAGAGAAGATGAACTATTTTGTCAAGTTGCTAGAAGCTTATGTTTCAGAGAAATAGGCGATGCTAGTTGTGCCAACAAGGCAAATTAACTCGGATCGCAAATTCCACTGCGCTTCATTTGCGCCCGGTTATTTGCGGCGTTAGCCATTTTAAAAAGTTACCCGATGGCTCAGGCATCCCCTCATATTTTCAAATAATGCCAAAAATTTGCTTATAGACGGTCTGGGCTGAGATAAGCTCTGAGAATTTCTCCATCAGAGGCCGTAACCACTCCTCCGGCATTCTCGGGATCTTGTCGTACAGCATGCAGC
>QKED01000027.1 GCA_003252455.1 Gammaproteobacteria bacterium | reverse complement strand
CAAGCGGCGTCGGCAAAGCCTAGGCATGGATGTGTCCAGTGGGGCAGATTCTATGGATAAATTACCAGCATCGACCGGCCGCTGCAGCCCGACGGCGCGGCGCGCGGATCACCACGCGCCGCGCCGGGAGGGGTCACCCCTCTGGCTCGGTCGGGGCGCTCTGATAGTGAAAGCCGCCCTGCCGCATGCCACTCAGCCCACTCGGGATGAAGTGCCCCGAGGCCGGCTGCCAATGCCACTGGTCATCGATGCCGGCCCCCTCCACACGCACCGAATCCCCATCCCAGTGCAGCTGCAGGTCGCCCCGTTGCCAAGGGTCGAAAAGGGCGACGAAGCGGACCGTCCGCCCACGCGCCACCGCCTGCAACTGCTCCCAGCCGAGCGCCTTACCACGGAAGTTGGCACTGGAGGTGCCCATGTGGGACTGTAGGGGCAGGTCCGCGCGCAGGAGGAAGTCACACTGCGCCGCCCCCTTGCTTAACCGGTAGTGCCCCGCCTCGGCATCGAGCGCACGGACCTGTTCGCCCTGCATCAACCAAGTGACCTCCACCTCCTCGGGGGCACGCACAGCATCGAGCACCAGCAGGTAATCGCCCTTGAGCCAGATCAGGGTACGCCGAAAACCCTCAAGGTCCGGGCGCTGCGGCGTCTTGCTGTGGGCCGGGTACTGTCGGTAGGCACCGCTCGCCTCCCCCTCCATCACCACGAGATCACCCTGCACCTCCCAGCGCAGGATACGCGCCATGTCGCGCATATCTTCCGCCCCGGGCTGTGCCCAGACTGGCCCCTCGTCTCGCCCGAAGGGGACCTGCCCGATGCCGTTGATGAGCAGGGTGTTGTGGCCCGTAGAGAGCTTGCCGGGTTCGGTCGGGTAGCGGTTGGCCTCGGCCAGAAACTCCCCTTGGGCGAAGAGGATGAAGCTGTTGGCGTCGGGTAGGTCGTGGGCCACATTGAGATAGGGGTAGGTGACGCGGCGCTTGCGCCCGCCCTCGGGCACGGGCTCGGCGGCGTCCTTGGCCAGGGCCGCCTGATAGCGCTGTTCACGCCACAGGTTGCCCTTGTACCCACCGGGGGGACCGGCCTTGAAGAGCAGCGCCACCGCATCGGCATCCCAGCCGTCCCGCACCGTAGCAACCCCTTGGTCCGGGGCCAACAGCGCAGTGGGGAGCCGATGAATATCCCCGCCCGCCTGTGTCGCCTCGGCGACCAGCAGCAACTGCCAGGCCATATGGCCGATGGACCAGGTATTGAGGCTCCCCTGCAGACCTTGCAACAGACCTGCCGCCTCGTCTTTCAGACCGAAACGGTTGGCCATCTGTAGCTGGAAGGCACTCAGCGGTGGCGCATCCATGTGGCTATCACTGAAGTAGAGCGGCACGCGCAACCCCGGTGCGCTCACCGCCAGGGAGTAGAGCGGCAGGGCGTGAAAGAAGGGGGCATCGAGAAACTGGGTACCACTCACCGAGTCGGCCACCTCCAGCGCCATACCCAGGCCACCGGCGACACGCCCATAGGTGGGACCCTCGTGGTGACTGCCATCCTCGGGCAGCCACTGCACGTTGTCGCGCAGTTCGGCGGTCACCGCCTGCAACAACCACTGCTCCTCGTCACGCCCCTCGGCGGCCGCGAAGGTGGCCACCCCTAGCCCCCAGTCGCGAAACCAGCGGTGGTTGTAATTGGGCTGGCCGTGCCAGTAGCGACCACCCGGGTTATGCCCCAGGTGACCGCCGTAGTACATGGCCCGCACATGTTGCCAGAGTATTTGGCGAAACTGCTCGCGAAACTGCGGTTCCAATTCGTCGTAGAGCCAATCCCACGTCAGCGCGGCACCGACCAGGGTAAAGGCGGCAGTGGTGTCACTGTTGCGCTCCCCCATGGGTTGCAACAGCATGAAGCGGGCGAGCACGCCAGCGTAGTCCTCGCTGGCCGGTTCCCCCCCCAGCGACCAGTTGGTGGTAGCGGCGAGCCAGCGCAGATAGGCCTTGCCCTTCTCCAGAGAGGTCGGGTCGCCGGTCAGGAGGTAGTGCAGGGCCACAGTGGGCATATGGCTGAGGCCCTGCTCGCGCCCCCAATTGAGCGTCAGCTTGCGCCCCTCGGGTATCACGCAATTGGGGAGGGTCGCCTCCATCACCTCGCGATAGGGGCGACCGGCCTCGCTGTGATAGAAGGTGCGCAAGGCATCGAGACGGTCACGGCGAAGCAGCAATCGGGGGTGGCCTTTGGCGATCGACACCCGGTCACCCTCGGCCTCGGGGTCACTGGCCGGAAGGATAGGGCCCGGGGGAATGGGGGCCACCTCCATGGCCCCGCCGAGCTGTACCTCGACCTGATCGACCCACAAGGTCTGCCCCCCATCGACCTGACTGTCGCCGAGCAGGACCACACCGACAAACCCCTTCGCCTCGGTCTTATTCCAGTCGAAGCGCGATACCGGTTTGTCGTCCACACTCAGACTGAAACCCTGTTCGGGGTCGAAGTCGAACTGCCAGTGGCGCCACAGTCCGGGCTTGCGCGTCACCCCTAGCCACTGGGCGTGGGTGTAGGCATGGTCCTTCGCTTTATTGGGGTCGAACTGCGCAGCGGAATATCCATGTCCCTTGCCCAGGTAGGGGGCATAGAGTGCCCCCACCACCAACACCCGCCCGTTGGCCTGCAATACACCCCAACGGGGGCCATCGCGCCGCTGCTTGGGCTGACTCGGCACACGGCCATCGTCGTAGACCCAGAGGGAGACGCTGCCGGCGCCATCCCGCTCACGCAGACGTTGCACCGCCTGGGCCCGGGGTGCGAGGCGCAGCGCCGGCCCCGTGTCGCGCACCTGTTGGCCATCGAGGGCCACCTCGCCCGTCACCTGCCAGTGGTCGAGCTCCTCGGCCTGCAGTGCGGCCGTGTAGAGGCTGTAGAGAAGGAGAACGGCCCAAAGCCCCATCCGTTGCGCCACCGCCATAGACTACTCCTCGTCGCCGCGCCACGCGGAGGGCGGCGGCAGTTGCTTGATGTAGAGGTCGTGTTTCGCGTAGGGGATCTCGATCCCCTCCTGCATGAAGCGCTTGTAGACGGCACAGTTGAGCCGGTCGATCACCCGCCCGCGCAGCTCGGGCTCTTCCACCCAACAGAGCAGCTCGAAGTCGAGGCCCGAGGCGCCGAAGGTACGAAAGCGCACGCGCGGCTCCGGGTCGGCACACACCATCAACTCATTGAGTGCCACCGCCATCAGCACCTCACGCACCTGATCGATGTCACTGCCGTAGGCCACCCCGACGCGCACGGCGATGCGGAACTTCTCGTAGGGCCCTCCCGACTGGTTGACGATACGGGTGTTGCCCATGATCGAGTTAGGGACGGTCACCTCCACGTCATCGCGGGTGAGCATGCGTGTGGAGCGCAGGCCGATATGGGTGATCTTGCCGCGCTCGCCGCTGTCGAGGACCACATAATCGCCGATCTTGTACGGTGCGTCGGCGAGGATAAAGACCCCGGAGAAGAGGTTGGCCAGGGTGTCCTTGGCGGCGAAACCGACCGCGATACCCACCACACCGGCGGAGGCGAGCCAGGCGGTCATATCGATGTTCCACGCCTTGAACATCAGGTAGAGCACCAGTGCCAGCAGCACCACCATGGCCAAGTTGTTGAACAGCGGCAGGGTCTGCGGACGGATCAGGTTGTTGTGCCCACGACGCCGGCTCAGCCCGTTCAACACGAAGCGCAGGGTGCGGATAAAGAAGGTCGACCAAAAAAGGATCAACAGCGTGTTGATCACGCTGTGCGCCGGGCCACTCCACTCGTTGGGCAGCTCCAGCATGGCCACCGCCGTGTGCATGCCGCTGGTGACCACCGACCAGAGCAGCGGCTCGCGCATGGCGCGCAGGATCGCCTCGTCGAGCTGATGCCCACTGCGGATCATGATGAGGCGCACCAGGCGCGTGAGCAGCGCGGTGATGAGGTTGGCGAAGGCGATGACCACCAGCACCACGAGGCCCGACTTGGCCATGGGGTAGTTGCCGAACAGGTCGAAGAGGGGCTGCAGCCAGGTGAGGAAGTGGTAGTCGTAGGACATGGGGCAATCCGAACTTGCAATACCGGGAGCCCATGATAACGCCGGGGGAGGTCGCCGCAACAACGCCAGTGGGTGAGCGGGCTGGCGCCGGGGAGGCGCGATGTACCAAAAAAAAACGGCGGCCTGTCTCCAGGCCGCCGTTTTAGCTTGCGCGATGGAACTTAGGCCATCACTTCTTCTTTTTCGTCCGGCGCAGGCGTGAGCTCAAGCGCCGGGCGAGTTCACCGAACAATTCGGTCTGGGTCGGGTGGGGGTGGATGGCGTGGCCCACCTGCTCCAGGGTCAGTTCGGCCTCGACGATGATCACCGCCTCGCCGATGAGGGTGTCGGTGTGGTCGGCGAGCATGTGCACGCCGATGATCTTCTCGCTCGCCTTGTCGGCGACGAGCTTGATCAGGCCGTGGGTCTCGCCGGTGATCATCGCCTTGGCGTCGACGCTCATGGGCACCTTCACCTCGACCGCGTCGATGCCCTTGGCCTTGGCCTGCTCGACGCTGAGGCCGACGAAGCCCGCCTCGGGGCGGGTGAAGATGACGCCGGAATCCTTCGCCTCGTTGTAGCTCATGTCCTCGCCGAGGATGGTGGCGGCGGCGACGCGACCCTGCTGACCGGCGGTGTGGGCGAGCATCAGCCCGCCGATGACGTCGCCGACGGCGAAGATGTGCGGCACCGAGGTGCGGCAGCGGGCGTCGGCCTTGATCACGCCGTTCTCCACCGCGACACCGGCCTTGTCGAGACCGAGGCCACCGAGGGCCGGGCGCTTGCCGGTGGCCATCAGCACGTAGTCGCAGTCGAAGGTGTGGGCGTTGCCCTCGCTATCTTCAAAGAGCATCTGCATGGCACCGGGGGTGCCCTTCAGCTCGCCCACCTTCACGCCGGTGTGGATGGTGAGGTTGGGGTCCTCATTCAGCACGGCGGTGAGCTGCTTGGCCACCTCGGGCTCGACCTCGGCGAGGACGCGCTCCTTGCCTTCGAGCAGCACCACCTCGGTGCCGAAGTCCTGGAAGATCTGCGCCATCTCCATACCGATGGCGCCGCCACCGATGACGCCGAGCTTTTTCGGCTGACCGGGGAGGTTCCAGACGGTGTCGGAGGTGATCACGCCGCCACTCTGCACGCCGTCGAGGGCGCCGGGGATCGGCGGCACGAAGGGCGGTGCGCCGGTGGCGATGACCGCGCAGCCGAAGGTGGCGTGGCGGCCATTACTGGCGTCACCGGCCTTGGGGCGACCGTGCGGGTCGGTGCTGTTGCCGGAGGTGTCGATGAAGACGCGGTGGTCCGACTCGAAGAAGGCGTAGCCCTGGATCACGTCGATGCGCACACCCTTGTCAGTGTTGAGCGCCATCTTGCCGCGCTCTTCGAGCACGCCCTTGCGGTGCTTCTCCAGCTGCGCCCAGTCGAGAGTGCCGCCGGTGCTGCCCTGGATGCCCATGGTGGCGTCGAAGGCGCGGTCGCGCAGGCGGTCGGCGGCGGCGCGCCACGCCTTGGAGGGGATGCAGCCGCGCCACAGGCACTCGCCGCCGGGGAAGGGGGCGTCGTTGACCATGGCCACCTTGAGGCCGTGACCGGCGAGGTCG
The DNA here is from genome assembly GCA_003252455.1 of Gammaproteobacteria bacterium. Taxonomy (GTDB): domain Bacteria; phylum Pseudomonadota; class Gammaproteobacteria; order Thiohalomonadales; family Thiohalomonadaceae; genus SZUA-467. The sequence goes on along the minus strand of QKED01000027.1, from coordinate 2,648 downwards.
CGGGCGCAATCCTCACCGCCGGGGCCGCCGCCGATGACCAGCACATCGTAGTCCCAGTCGCCCTCGGGGATGGCCGGGCCCATCGGGCCCATCCAGCTCTCGGGCTGCTCGATGAGCCCCTTGAGGGTACCGAGGAAGACCGCAACCTCGGCACCGTTGGCGACGCGGTGGTCGGCGGTGATGGTCAGCGGCATGCCGTTCTCACCCGCCGCCGCGATGGCCAGGATGGCCGCCGTGCCGGGGGTGGGGATGGCGTCGAAGTAGGTGACCCCCATCATGCCCATGTTGGAGACCATGAAGGTGGGGTTGGCGTACTCCTCGGGGGCGAGGCGGCGCTTACGTGCACGCTCGACCAGTCCCTTCCAGCTCTCGTGCAGCTCTTCGAGCGAGCGCGACTCGCAGCCGCGCAGCACGGGCACCACCAGGCCGTTGCCCTCGGCGGTGACGGCCATGCCGATGTCGACGTTGGCGCGCTCGACGATCTTGTCCACCGGCTGGTAGCACCAGTTGATGCTCGGGTGGGCCTTGATCGCCTCCGCGCACGCCTTGGCGATGGCCACGGTGACGGAGACGCCCTTCTTCTTCGCCGCCTTGATCAGCGCGCCCGGCTGGGCATTCATGCTGACGCGGAAGGTAGGCAGGGTGAGCGAGGCGGTCATGGAGTGGCTGACCGCCTTCTCCATGGCGTTCATCGGACGGCCCTTGCCGGGTACCTGCACCTCGGGCATGACGTGGGCGGCGACCGGGTCGGCGATCTCAGTGGGGCGTGCGATGGGCTGGGCACTGCGCACGTCGCTGCCGGTGATCTCACCGTTGGGGCCGCTGCCCTTGACGTTGTTCAAGTTGACGTTGAGCGACCCGGCCAGGGCGCGGGCGTAGGGGGTGGCCCACTTGTTGGCCGGACGCGGGGCGGGGGTGCTGCCACGGGTGTCGACCGGCGCGACCGCGCTGGGGGCGGCGACGACCGGGGCGCTGCTCGCGGCAGGCTTGGCGGCGGCGGGCTTGGCCCCCGCCTCGACCACGCTGCTGTCGCTCACGACTTGCTCGGCGGACTCGACCAGATAGGCCATCGGCTGACCGACGGCGACCACCGAGTCGATGGCCGCCTGCGGGCCGGAGAGGAAGCCGTCGCGGAACACCTCGACATCCATGATCGCCTTGTCGGTCTCCACCGTGGCGACCACGTCACCGCGCTTGATGGCATCACCCAAGTTTTTCTCCCAGGTGACCACCACGCCCTCGGTCATGGTGTCGGAGAGCTGCGGCATCTTGATCACGAAGGTGACGCCGTCGGGGGCGTTGCTCGGCTGCGCCTCGGACTCGGTCACCTCGGTCTGCTTGGGCACCTCGCTGGCGTGCGGCTTGGGGCGCTCGCAATCTTCGTCATGGCAGACCTCGCTCGCCTCGGCGACGATGAGGGCGAGCGGCTCGCCCACCGCCACGGTGCTGTCGACCGGGGCCATGGGGCCGGAGAGGTAGCCGTCGCGGAACACCTCGACGTCCATGATCGCCTTGTCGGTCTCCACCGTGGCGACGATATCGCCGCGCGAGACCTTCTCGCCCAACTTCTTCTCCCAGGTGACCACCACGCCCTCGGTCATGGTGTCGGAGAGCTGGGGCATCTTGATTACATAGGGTTCTGCCATGGGTATCTGCCTATTCTGACCCGTGCAGGCGACGGCGGGGTCGCTCGCACCAGGCGCTGAAATTGCTGAAATCTTGCCAAAAGCGGCACAAACAACGGGAAACGGCGGCACCCACACTGGGTACCGCCGATCACCGTGGGCGCATCAGGCCTTGCCGAACATCTTCAGTACCGCCTGGACCACATCCTTGGCGGTGGGGATGGTCGCCTTCTCCAGGGTGTGATTGTACGGGATGGGGATGTTCACCGCGCTGACGCGCACCGGGGCGGCGTCGAGCTCGAAGAAGCACTCCTCGTTGATGATCGCCATCACCTCGGAGCCGACGCCGACCGGGGCCTCGGCCTCTTCGGCGATAAGGGCGCGATGGGTCTTGCTCACGCTCGCCTTGATGCCTTCACGGTCGAGCGGGTTGAGGCTGAAGAGGTCGACCACCTCGCAGTCGATGCCGTGGTCACGGGCCAGCACCTCGGCGGCCTGCAGGCACCAGTGCACGGAGATGTTGTAGCCGAACAGGGTCACGTCCTTACCCTGGCGCGCCACCTCGGAGCCTTCGAGCGGCATGAAGTACTCTTCGTCGGGCACCTCGCCCTTCATGTTGTACATCAGCTCGTGTTCGTTGATGAACACCGGGTCGTTGCAGCGCACGGCGGACTTGAGCAGGCCGTAGGCCTGGCGCGGGTTGGAGGGGGTGACCACGCGCAGACCGGCGACGCCCATGAACACCTTCTCCATGCGTGCGGAGTGTTGCGCGCCGAGCTGGTGGGCGGTGCCGCCGGGGGAGCGGATCACCACCGGGGCCTCGATCTGGCCGCCGGACATGTAGCGCACCTTGGCCGCGGAGTTGAAGATCTGGTCCATCGCCAGCCAGGCGAAGTTGACGCTCATGATCTCCACGATCGGACGCGCACCGATAAAGGATGCACCGATGGCCAGGCCGGTAAAGCTGTTCTCGGAGATGGGGGTGTCGATGACGCGCTCGGGGCCGAACTTGTCGTAGAGCCC
>QKED01000033.1 GCA_003252455.1 Gammaproteobacteria bacterium | reverse complement strand
CTACGAGGGCCATCGACGGTAGGAGCGGGCCATGCCCGCGATGGGTGGGCACGGCCATCGCGCCCATGGGGCGCTCCTACGAGGGAGTGCTGACGGTAGGAGCGGGCCATGCCCGCGATGGGTGGGCACGGCCATCGCGCCCATGGGGCGCTCCTACGAGGGAGTGCTGACGGTAGGAGCGGGCCATGCCCGCGAATAAGGTGCCGGGGCGTTACCTAGCATATTATGATCCCCCTCTATCTCATTCTCTTACACAGGAGCCCCCATGAGACTCGGCACCCCCCTCTCCCCCTCCGCCACCCGCGTCATGCTGCTCGGCAGCGGCGAGCTGGGCAAGGAGGTGATCATCGCCCTACAGCGCCTCGGTGTGGAGGTGATCGCGGTGGACCGCTACGCCAATGCCCCCGGCCATCAGGTGGCGCACCGTGCGCATGTGATCGACATGGCCGACGGCGCCGCTCTGCGCGCCCTGGTGGAGCAGGAGAAGCCGGCGATCATCGTCCCCGAGATCGAGGCGATCGCCACCGACATGCTGGCGGAGATCGAGGCGGAGGGGCTGGCGGTCTGCATCCCTACGGCGCGCGCGGCGCAGTTGACCATGAACCGCGAGGGGATCCGCCGTCTCGCCGCCGAGGAGCTGGGGCTGCCCACCTCGGGCTACGCCTTCGCCGAGTCGCTCGCCGAACTGCAAGCGGCCATCGACGGCGGCATCGGCTACCCCTGCATCGTCAAGCCGGTGATGTCCTCCTCCGGCAAGGGGCAGTCGACCATCGAGGGGCCGGATGACGTGCAGCAGGCGTGGGACTACGCCAAGAGCGGTGGGCGCGTCGACCGGGGGCGGGTCATCGTCGAGGCGATGGTGCGCTTCGACTACGAGATCACCCAGCTCACGGTGCGCGCCAACGGGCCGAGCGGTGAGGTCGAGACCTTCTTCTGCGACCCCATCGGCCACCGCCAGGAGCGCGGCGACTACGTGGAGAGCTGGCAGCCGCAGCCGATGAGCGACAAGGCGCTGGCGCGCGCCCGCGAGATCGCCCACACCATCACCAGCGCCCTCGGCGGGCGTGGCCTGTTCGGTGTGGAGCTGTTTATCGCCGGTGACGAGGTGCTCTTCAGCGAGGTGAGCCCGCGCCCCCACGACACCGGCATGGTCACCATGGCCACCCAGCGCCAGAACGAGTTCGAGCTGCACGCCCGCGCCATCCTCGGTCTGCCGGTGGATACGCGCCTGTTGAGCCCCGGCGCCAGTGCGGTGATCTACGGCGGCATGGAGGAGCGGGGGATCGCCTTCGACGGCGTGGCCGAGGCGATGCGCGTACCCGATACCGACCTGCGCCTGTTCGGTAAACCCGAGTCCTTCCTGCGTCGGCGCATGGGGGTGGCCTTGGCCTACGGCGACGACATCGACGAGTGCCGCATGCGTGCCAAGTTGGCCGCGAGCAAGGTGCGCCCGGTCCGTCCATGAGTAGGCCGTCGCTCGCCGTGATCGCCCCCGGCCTGACCCAGGGGGCCGACGGCATCTGGTACGCCACCGAGCGCGAGACACTCAGCTACCCCGAGGATGGCAACGACGCCTGCCTCAAGGTGGAGGAGCGCTCCTTCTGGTTTCGCCACCGCAACGCCTGCATCACCCGCCTGATGCAGGTCTTCCCCCCCGCTGGGCCACTGTTCGACGTGGGCGGCGGCAATGGCTTCGTCTCCCTCGCCCTGGAGCGTGCGGGGTTTCCCGCCGTGCTGGTGGAGCCCGGCCCCGCCGGGGCGCGCAACGGCCAGCGGCGAGGGCTCGCGCAGGTGGTCTGTGCCACCACCGAGGGTGCCGGTTTCCTCCCGGGGAGCCTGCCCGCCGTGGGGCTGTTCGACGTCGTCGAGCACATCGAGGATGACGATGCCTTTCTGCGCCACATCCACGGTCTGTTGCAACCCGACGGACGCGTCTACCTCACCGTTCCCGCCTTTCAGTGGCTCTGGTCGCAGGAGGATGTGCACGCGGGCCACTTTCGCCGCTACACCCTCGGCGAGATGAGCGGACTGCTGCGCCGGTGCGGTTTCGAGGTGGAGTTCGCCAGCTACTTCTTCCGCTTCCTGCCCCTATCCATCGCCCTGCTGCGCGCCTTGCCCTACCGCCTCGGTCTGCGCCGCGACGAGGTGCATCCCGACCCCGAACGTGCCGAGCGCGAGCACCGTGGCGCCTCCGGCGGTCTCGCCTCGCGGCTGCTCGAACGCCTGCTGCAGGCCGAGGTGGAGCGCCTCGGTCGGCCTCGGCGGATGGGTTTCGGTGGTAGCTGTCTGCTGGTCGCTCGTCGTCGCGCGACCGCGTAGCGTTGAGTCACCGGGGTAGCACCCCAACTCTGCCTGTTGGAGGAGCGCCTATGCAGATCACCACCACCGACCGCCTCGACTCCGTGCCCGCCGAGGCGTGGAACGCGCTCGTCGGCCCCGACAGCAACCCCTTTCTCTCCCACGCCTTTCTCGCCGGGCTGGAGCGCCACGGCTGCCTCGGCGAGCGTTGGGGTTGGCTGCCGCGCCACATCCTCATCCATGAGGAGGGACTGCTGGTGGCGGCGCTGCCGCTCTACCTCAAGTTCAACTCCTACGGCGAGCTGGTGTTCGACTGGAACTGGGCGGATGCCTATCGGCGCAGCGGGCGCGAGTACTACCCCAAGATGGTGAGCACCACGCCCTATACGCCGGTGACGGCGCCGCGGCGGCTGATCCACCCCGAGGCGGACCAGGAGATGTTGGAGGTGGCGCTGCACGCGGCGCTTTTGGAGCTGGCGCGGCAGTTCGAGGTCTCCTCCGTGCACCTGCTCTTTCCCCCCGAGACGGAGCTTACGCGCATGCAGGCGCAGCATCAGGAGGCCCTGCCTCTGCTGACGCGCTGTGATGTGCAGTTTCACTGGCACAACCAGGGGTTTGCCGACTTCGACGATCACCTGGCGCGCTTCAACGCCAGCGGGCGCAAGAAGGTGAAGCGTGAGCGGCGCCGGGTGCAGGAGGCGGGGATCACGGTGGAGGTGTTGCACGGCCATGAGCTGGACGCAGCGGCGTGGGACGACTGGCAGCGCTTCTACGAGAGCACCTTTGATAAGCGCGGGGGCTACGCCACGCTGAGCCGGGCCTTTTTTGCCGAGTTGGGCGCGCAGTTGGGCGAGCGGGTGGTGGTGATCTTTGCCCGTTACGAGGGCCAGCGGGTGGCGGGGGCGCTGCTACTCAAGAGCGACGACACCCTCTACGGGCGCCACTGGGGCTGCGACGAGGAGTTCCACAGCCTGCACTTCGAGCTTTGCTACTACCAGGGGATCGAGTACGCCATCGCCAAGGGCTTAAAGCACTTCGAGCCGGGGGCGCAGGGGGAGCACAAGGTGTGGCGCGGCTTCGAGCCGACGCTGACCTGGTCGGCGCACTGGCTGGCCGACGCCGACTTCTCGGCGGCCATCGCCGCGCACCTGGTGAACGAGCGGCGGCACATGCAGCGCTACCGCGAAGAGATGGTGGGGCACCTGCCGTTTCGCCAAGCGGAGTAGAGGCGAGGGGCCGGGACCCCTCGCAGGATGACCTAGTCGCGGCTGGGGTAGATCCCCTTCACGGCGATGCAGTAGCGCAGGGTCAGGTAGGGCTGCATATTCTCGTGCATGATGCCCATGCCGGCATGGCCGACGCTGTGCTCGGACATGGGCTGGCTGCCGCTGGCGGCACCGTAGGCGATGTTGTTGCGTCCGCCCGAGAGGCTGGTGAGGAAGTTGTTCGTCGGCTCGGTGCTGTTGGCGGTCTCCTTGGAGACGCGCGCCAGATGGGCGTGGTGCGGGATCTGGCTCTCGCTCAGGGTGACCGCATTGACCCCGATGACCTCCCCGGCGCGGCGCGGGGTGAGGCCTGGCCCGTCGCCTGCCCCCATCACCGTGCGTGCCTCGAAGTTGGGCAGGGCGAAGGTGGTGATGCCATCACCACCGTAGATGGTGTCGAGGACCGAGAAGAGGGCGCTGTACTGGGAGATGGGCAGTAACTGGCCGGAGCAGTCCATCCAGCCATTCGGGGCGAAGTTGTAGGGAAAGAGCTGGATCTCGCCGATAAAGGGTTCAGCCATGGTGGGTCTCCTCGTTCATTCGCGTGTTGGGTAGATGCCTTCGAGCGCGATGATGTAGTTGGCGCAGCCGGTGGGCATCATATTGGAGTGGGACTGGCTTCCGCCGACGCTGCCGAGCATGGCGGCCGCTGCGGTGGTGTCGGGGGTGGCCGTGGTGTAGTTGAGGGTGGTGTTGGCGAACAACCCGCCGCTCGGTACCGCTTGGTTGGGCGTATTCATGGAGGCCGACCAGATGTGGTTGTGCTGGGGCATCTGGGTGGCCGAGAGGGTGACCGTCTCGGTGCCGAACGACTCACCGATGCGACGGCTGGTGAGGCCCGGCCCGTTGCCCTGGTGGAGTGGCGCACGCCCGCGCAGGTCGGGCAGGGCGAAGGTGCTGACGCCATCGCCGCCGTAGGTGGTGCCGATGAGGGCGAAGAGGGAGTCGTATTGGGCGATGGGGAGTAGGCTGCCATCGCAGAGGTGCCAGCTCATTGGGGCGTAGCTGCCACCGAAGAGGCGAATTTCGCCGACATATTGATTGGACATTGCGGTTTCTCCTTGGCCAATCAGGCGCGTTGCGGGAAGATTCCAGCGAGGGCGATGGTGAAGTTGATCACTAGGCTGGGTTGCATGTTGTCGTGCGGCTGGTTGCCACCGGTGTTCTCCAGCGCGGCGTGGTTGAGGATCGCCATCGCGGCCTGATTGGTGTAGATCGACGTCCCGGTAGCGGTGGTGGCGGGGACGCCGTCGACCAGATCCTCCTGTGTCGGTGCACCGTCGTTGGCATAGAGCGGATGGGTGTGTGAGGGGATGTTCGACATCGTGAGGGTGACCCGCTCGGCGCCGCTACGCTGGCCCAGGGGGTAGGTGTTGCTCAGGTGCAGGGCGGTGCGGCCACGTAGGTCGGGTAGGGCGAAGTTGGTGCTCCCGTTACCACCGTAGGTGGTACCGAGCAGGGAGTAGAGGGCCTGATTATTACTGATAGCGAGTAGCTGACCGTCGCAGTGGGCAAAGTGCTTGGGTGCGAGGGCGAAGCTGGCCATCATGATCTGTCCTACATAAGGGGTCATGGGGTGCTCCTGTGGCTGGAGGGTACGCTGGCGCGCGGGCCGATCAGTTGATGATCGACTGATAGTGGACCCGCTCCTCACTCCGTGCGATCGGCACAAGAAAGAGCTGGAGCGGGCCTAGAACGGGGTGGTGCAGGGTGTAGGTGCCCTGGCTCAGCGGGGCGCCTGGCGCGGCGGTGGTGAACTCCAGGCTGAAGCCGGCGTGACCGGGGCTCCAGCCGCTGGGGAGTGCCTCGGCCTGGAGCAGGTCGAATGCCCGTGCGTTGTCGTCCGCCTGGGCGAGGCGAAACGCCTCGCCGACGTGGGGTAGGAACTGGCTGAGTGATAGGGTTGTCATGGGGCCTCCTTGCGTCCTGCGGTCAGTGGCTCTGGGGGTACCAGATGAGCTGGTCGTGGGTCGCGCTACTGGCGTCGAGGCGAAAGCCGAGGCTGAGGTAGAGCTGCTGTGCCAGCGGGTTGTTGTGCGCCACCACCAGGGTCATGGGTAGGGCGCAGCGTTGGGCCGCCGCCTGCAGCGCGCGCAGCACGCCCTTGCCGAAGCCGAGCCCGCGCGCGCTGGGGAGCAGGGCGAGGTCGACCAGGTGGACGGCGTTGTGGCCGAAGTCCACCAGTACCTTGCCGACCGCCTCCTGCTGCTTCTCGATGATGAAGTGATGGGCGTTGGGGAACTGCTGGCCGTGGCCCAGTTGCTGCGCCCGATACTGCTGACGTAGGAGGAGTTCGAGCAGGTCGGGGTCGTCAGCGAGCAGCTGCAGGTCGTCGCGGGTGGTGCGGAAGAGGGATTCTAGAAAAGGGGCGTCTGCCGGGGTGGCGGGGCGTATGTGGAGCCCATCCGGGAGCTTGAGTGGCGAACCGAGCATGCATCCTCCTCGCTCGCATGACCAACCATTGGGTTTGGTCATCGTGTGGGGAGAAGACTAGGCGATTTGTAATGTAAGGACTATACGAAGGGCGGCCTAGGCCGAATGGCCTAGCACAAACGACAACGCCCCGGCGGGCCGGGGCGTTGTCTTGAGGAGTGGTTTACTCCTTGCCGCGTGAGGCGCGCTTGCGGTCGTTCTCGGTGAGGTGCTTCTTGCGCACGCGGATGTGGTGCGGGGTCACCTCGACCAGCTCGTCGTCGTCGATGAACTCCAGCGCCTGCTCCAGGCTCATGCGGATGGGCGGGGTGAGCAGCAGGTTCTCGTCCGAGCCGGCGGCACGGATGTTGGTCAGCTGCTTGGCCTTGAGCGGGTTGACGGTGAGGTCGTTGTCACGCGAGTGGATACCGATCACCTGCCCCTCGTAGACCTCGTCGCCGTGGCCGATGAAGAGGCGCCCGCGCTCCTGCAGGGTGAAGAGGGCGTAGGCCAGTGCCTTGCCGGGGCCGTTGCTGATCAGTACGCCGTTGATGCGGTTGCCGAAGTCGCCGCGCTTGAGCGGGCCGTAGTGGTCGAACACCGAGTAGAGCAGGCCGGTGCCCTGGGTGGCGGTGAGGAACTCGGTGCGGAAGCCGATGAGGCCGCGCGCCGGGATGATGAAGTCGAGGCGCACACGGCCCTGACCATCGGGCACCATGTTTTTCAGGTCGGCACCGCGCATGCCGAGCTTCTCCATCACACCGCCCTGGTGCTGCTCCTCGACGTCGACGGTGAGCTGCTCGAAGGGCTCCTCCTTGACGCCGTCGACCTCACGCACGATCACCTCGGGGCGGGAGACGCCGAGCTCGTAGCCCTCGCGGCGCATGTTCTCGATGAGCACCGAGAGGTGCAGCTCGCCACGGCCGGAGACCTTGAACTTGTCCGGGTCGTCGAGCTGCTTCACGCGCAGGGCGACGTTGTGCAGCAGCTCGCGCTCCAGGCGCTCCTTGATCTGGCGGCTGGTGACGAACTTGCCGTCCTTACCGGCGAAGGGTGAGTTGTTGACCTGGAAGGTCATGCTCACGGTGGGTTCGTCGACGGAGAGGGCCGGCAACGCCTCCAGGGCGGTGGGGTCGCAGAGGGTGTCGGAGATGTTCAGCTCGGAGAGGCCGGTGAAGCAGATGATGTCGCCGGCGCTCGCCTCTGGCACCTCGATGCGCTCCAGGCCGTGGAAGCCGAGCACCTGCAGGATGCGCCCGTTGCGCTTGGAGCCGTCGGCACCGAGCACGGTCACCTGGGTGTTGGTCTTGACCTTGCCGCGCTTGATGCGGCCGATACCGATGATGCCGACATAGCTGTTGTAGTCGAGCTGGGAGACCTGCAGCTGCAGCGGGCCCTCGCTGTCCACCTCGGGTACCGGGGCGTGCTTGATGATGGCCTCGAACAGGGCGGTCATGTCGCCGTCGCGGGCCTCGGAGTCGAGGCTGGCGTAGCCGTTCAGGGCGCTCGCGTAGACCACCGGGAAGTCGAGCTGCGCATCGGTGGCGCCGAGGCGGTCGAACAGGTCGAAGGTCTGGTCCACCACCCAGTCGGGGCGGGAGCCGGGGCGGTCGATCTTGTTGACCACCACGATGGGGCGCAGCCCCTGGGCCAGCGCCTTGGAGGTGACGAAGCGGGTCTGCGGCATGGGGCCGTCCACCGCGTCGACCAGCAGCAGCACGGAGTCGACCATGCTCATCACGCGCTCCACCTCACCGCCGAAGTCGGCGTGGCCGGGGGTGTCGACGATGTTGATGCGGTAGTCGTTCCAGCGGATGGCGGTGTTCTTGGCCAGGATGGTGATGCCGCGCTCCTTCTCCTGGTCATTGGAGTCCATCACCCGCTCTTCGATGTGGGCGCGCTCGCCGAGGGTGCCGGACTGTTGCAGCAGCTTGTCGACCAGGGTGGTCTTGCCATGATCAACGTGGGCGATGATGGCGATGTTGCGAAGTTTTTCGATCACGGGGGTGGACCTGTATAAGGGTAAGGTAATGTAACCGCCCATTGTACGGGACTTGTGTTAACAAAGGGAGGGGCGCAGGGGTGGGTGGAGTGCTTTTTGCGTATTTCACGCCCCGGGCAGGCCGTTGAGCGGATGGGCGGGGGTCAGGTGGTGGAGAAGAGCTCGGGGTTGACGCGCACCTCGGGGTTGCGGCGCAGCCAGTCGGCGGCGAAGCGGCGCGCATCCTTGAGCTGGGTGTCGCTCATGTTGCGGGTGAGGAAGTCGACCAGGGTGCGCCGCTCCTCCATGCGCGAGAGGTCGGCGCGACCGATGCCGTTGCGTGCGATCATCAGCAGGGAGATGGAGGCGAAGGCGTGCGCCTTGACGTAGTCACGGCGCAACTCCTTGCCCTTGTAGTAGGTGTTGGCGAGGAGGTAGATCGCCTCGTCGGAGCCCTGACGGGCGGCGTTCTCCAGCCACACCAGCCCTTGGGTCGCGGTGAAACCGACGGCGCTGCCGTCGAGGCACATGCGCCCGAAGTGGAACTGCGCCTCGCGGTCGCCCAGGCGTGAGGCGCGCTCCCACCAGCGCGCGCTGGCGGCCAGGTCGGCGGGTTCGCCGTAGTGGCCGAACTCGTAGACCAGGGCCAGGGTCTTGATCGCGGGGAGGTGGTCCATCTCGGCGGACTCGGTGAGGTGCTCCAGCCCCAGGGCGCGGTTGCGCTCCACATCGGCAAAGCCTACCAACTCCATGCGTCCGAGGTCATAGAGGGCCGCCGGGTGGTGCTGGCGGGCCGCCTTGTTGAGCCAGCTCACCGCTGCGTAGTGGTCCACCTTTACCCCCTCGCCGAGGCTCAGATAGAGGCTGACGCGGTACTGCGCCTCGCTGTTACCGCGCTCGGCCAGGGTCACCGCCTCGCGATACTGGCGCACCATGGGGGCGCTGAGGTCGGCCGCCGCCTCGGCCGCCGCCCAACTGGGGGCGGTGGCGAGGGTGGCGAGCAGCAGCGGCACGGCATGCAGTCGGGGCGGGAGCTTAGGCACGAAGGGGGGATCCTTTACAGTTCGAGACATCAACGGCCTATTCTAGCCCCAGTACTTCGAACTGTGCAGGGGCGCTGGATAAAGTGCAGGGCAAGCGCCGACTTTAAGTGACCGAGACACCGGGGCGCACTGGGTAACCGTGTCTGAGCCGGCGTGCGCCATTTATGCTGCATCAACGTATACGTGTCTGCGCACCCAGCACCCTCGCACGGGACCTCTGTCGCGGTGGCTCGCTGTGCCTCGGCCTGCGTCATCGGTCGGCATTCACTCAGGGGGCTTGCCTCAGCGCGCCGTGAGTGGGGTGTGCGCAGGGGAATACTGCGTTGGTGCGGCGAGGGGGCTGGCCCCGCTCGGCAATCACCGGTGTGCCACGGTTACGGGTTATCATCACCCTCCCGTCACCGTCTGAGGTAGAGAGCATGCACGACCAGGAACGCCGCGAGGCCCTGCGCCGCCTGGCCGCCGAGCTGGAGGGGATCGACCGGGAGGTCTACCTGGCCGCCGGGCGCGACCCCCTGGAGCCGATCATCGGCGCGGGCAACCCGGACGCACGCATCGCCCTGTTCGGTCGTGACCCGGGGCGCGACGAGGTGGTGCATCAGCTACCCTTCGTCGGTGCTGGCGGGCAGAAGGTGCGCACCACCCTCTATCAACACCTGTATGGTGCGCCGATGCCCGACTTCGACGCCTCCATCGCCGTCGGGCGGTATCTCTATTGGGCCAACACCGTGCCCTACAAGCCGATCGGCAACAAGGCGTGGTCGATGCAGGCCAAGCGCCGCTTTCAGCCACTGGTGGCGGACCTGCTGATCCACGCCTGGCGCGGGGCCGATGTGATCACCTTGGGGCGCGAGGCGTTTCTCTGGTTCGGCCTCGCCCTCGATCGGTCGGGGCGTCAGCGGCTCGACGCCTTTTGGGGGGATGAGGCGCAGCGCTTCGTCGACCACTGCGAGGTGACCCTGGGCGCGCCGGACGGTGCCGCCCGCACCCTGCGCCTGCACCCGCTGCCGCACCCCTCACCCCTCAACGCCACCTGGTACGCCCGCTTCCCCGCGCTCCTCGCGCAGCGGCTCGCGCGCCTCGAACTGACCCTCGACCATTGGAAACGGGAGCCCTGAGCCATGCAGCAGCGCGCACTGATCATCGAATCCGACGGCCAGGGGGGGACCCGTCCGCAGCTCCAGCAGCGCGAACTCGCCCTGCCGCGCCTGGGGCGTGTACGTGTCGAGGTGAGCCACAGCGGACTCAACTACAAGGACGCCTTGGCGGTCACCGGGCGTGGGCGCATCGTGCGCCGCCTACCGCTGATCCCCGGCATCGACCTGGCCGGCGTCGTGAGCGCCAGCGCCGACCCGCGCTTCGTGCCCGGCCAAACGGTGCTCGCCACCGGCTGGGGGTTGGGCGAGGAGTTCGACGGTGGCTACACCAATCAGGCCGATGTGGCGGGCGATCAGTTGTTGGTGATCCCCGAGGGGCTCGACCCGGCCAAGGCGATGACCCTGGGCACTGCGGGTCTCACCGCCATGCTCAGCATCATGGCCCTGGAGCAGCGTGGCATCATCCCCGAGGATGGGGAGATCCTCATCAGTGGGGCGAGTGGCGGCGTCGGCTCCATCGCCCTGTTGCTGTTGGCGCGTGCTGGCTACCGCTGCGTGGCCCTGAGCGGTCGCCCCGAGGCGCAGGGGGACTTTTTGCGCCGCCTCGGGGCGCAGGGGGTGCTCGACCGCGCCGAACTGCTCGCCTCCAAACGCCCGCTCGACTCCGCACGCTGGGCGGGCGCGGTGGATGTGGCCGGGGGCGCGACGCTGCACGCGATCCTCAAATCTACCGCCTATGGGGGCAGCGTCGCCGCCTGCGGTCTGGCCGACAGCGCCGAGCTCGCGACCAACGTCTTCCCCTTCATCCTGCGCGGGGTCAACCTGCTGGGCATCGATTCGGTGCACTGCCCGGTGCACCGTCGTAGCGAGGCGTGGCACCGCCTGGCGCGTGACTTTCCCGAGGCGGGCTACGCCTTCCTACGCACCGGTACCGTGGGGCTCGAAGGGCTCCCGGCGGCGGCCGCCGCGCTGCTCGATGGCGAGCTGCACGGGCGTTGGCTGGTCGAGCCGGGGCGCTGAGAGTCCCCCCGCGTCGCACGCCTCGGGGTGGGGGCGGCGATGTTCGGGAACGGCGCGTACTCGATGAGGGCCCGTGCCGTGCGCGCCGGGGGCGTTTGTCTCACCTCGGGCATCTGGCTATAGTGGCCCGTCCCTTCTCTATACGGCCATTGGCCCTTCAAGGTTCGACCATGTCCGCGCACCGGCCACCCTGGCTCTACTTTTTGCGTCTGTTTCTCCCCCTCCTGCTCACCGCCACGCTGCTTGCCTACCTGTTTTGGCGCATGGCCATGCAGCACATCCTCCACTCCCTGCGGGTGGAGATGCAAAAGCAGGTGGAGCTGCAGGCCCAGGCCCTGCGTCTGACCTTCAGTGATGTGGTCAGTGACCTGAGGTTCGTCGCCGGTCTCGGCTCCCTGCAGCGGCTGGTCGAGGAGCCGCTCCTCGCCCAGCACCGCCAGGACCTGGGTGAGGAGTTCGTAACCCTGACCCGCACCAAGCGTATCTATGATCAGGTGCGCTACCTGGACGAGAGCGGTATGGAGCGGGTGCGCAGCAATCTCACCCGTGAGGGGGCCGAGCAGGTCCCCCCTGAGGGGCTGCAGGACAAGGGCAAGCGCTACTACTTTCGTGATGCCTTCATCCTGCCGCCTGGCGAGGTGTTCGTCTCGCCGATGGACCTGAACATCGAACACGGCGTGATCGAGCAACCGCTCAAGCCGATGATCCGCTTCGGCATGCCGCTGTTCGATAGCCGCGGTGTACGGCGTGGGGTGCTGCTCTTCAACTATCTGGCCGAACAGATGCTCAGGCCGTTTCGCCAGCACGCGGCGGTGAGTCGCGGTGAGGTCTTCCTGCTCAATCGCGAGGGGTACTGGCTGGCCGGTGGTGGGCCAGCGCGTGATTGGGGCTTCATGTACCCCGAGCGCCACGGCACCCTGTTTCAGGCCTATCACCCAGAGGAGTGGGAGCAGATCGTGCAGGGGGGTGAGGCCGGACAGTTTCGTTCCGAGCACGGGCTTTTCACCTTTGAGCGTGTCGCCCCCCTGCGGGGTGGGTTGCGTAGCAGCAGTGGGTCGGCGCAGGCCGAGGGGACGAGCGCCGAGATGGTCCCGGCGGACGAGTACCACTGGTACGTGGTCTCGCATCTCCCGCAGGCCGAGCTGCAACCCACGTCGACACCGGCGATCCTCGGCATCTACCTCTTCGGCGTGCTGGTGTTCGCCCTCGGGGCGTGGCGCCTGACCCACTCCCACCAGCGGCTGGCCGATACGGTCGGGCGGCTGGACGCCAAGGTGAACGAGTTGGAGCGAACCCGCAACGAGCTGGTGCAGAGCGAGAAGATGGCCTCGCTGGGGCGACTGGTGGCGGGCTTCGCCCACGAGATCAATACCCCGGTGGGGGTCGCCGTGGGCGCCGCCTCGCATCTCGAAGAGGCGGTGCAGCGGCTGGAGGCGCTGACCCGCGCCGAGGAGGTGCTGGAGTCCGACCTGGACGCCCTGCTGGCGGAGATCCGCACCGCCGCCGAGCTGGTGCTCAACAACCTGCGCCGCGCCTCGACCCTGGTGATGAGCTTCAAGCGTACCTCGGTGGACCAGAGCTCGCAGCAGCGCCGCCGCTTTCTGGTGTGCGAGATGATCGACGACACGCTCAAGAGCCTGCACAACGTCTTCAAGCGCGTGCCCATCGAGATCGAGGTGCGGTGTGAACCGTGGCAGGCGATCGACGGGGTACCCGGGGTCTATGCGCAGATCCTCACCAATCTGCTGACCAACAGCCTGATCCACGGCTTCGATCAGGGACAGCGCGGGGGGCGCATCCGTATCACCACCGAGCAGGACGAGACGCGTTTTCGCCTCTACTACGAGGACGATGGCCACGGTATGACCCCCGAGGTGTTCGAGCGCGCCTTCGAGCCCTTCTTCACCACCAACCGCGAGCACGGCGGCAGTGGCCTTGGACTCTACGTCAGTTACAACCTCGCCACCGCCGAACTTTCCGGTCAGCTGAGGGTTGAGTCACGTACCGGGGGAGGGGTGCGTTTTATCCTTGAGCATCCGCTCGTGCCACGACAGGAAGCGTCACTGCGATGAAGATCATCAAGAAAAGTCCGTCGGTCCCCACCCCCGCTGTGGAGCAGGAGGGCCGCCCGCCCTGGAAGATTTTGGTGGTCGACGACGAGGAGGATGTGCACAGCCTCACCGCCCTGACCCTCAAACACTTCTACTACGCAGGGCGGCGTGTCGAGCTGCTCAGCGCCTACAGCGGTAGTGAGGCGCGCGCCCTGCTCTCGCGCGAATCGGGCATCGCCCTGGCGATCGTCGATGTGGTGATGGAGCGCGACGACGCCGGGCTGGCGCTGGTGGCCTTCATCCGCGAGGAGCTGCACGACCACATGGTGCGTCTGCACATCCGCACCGGCCAGCCGGGCAGCGCCCCGGAACGCTACGTGATCGACCACTACGACATCGATGGCTACTCCGAGAAGAGCGAGCTGACCGCCCAGCGCCTCTACAGCCTGGTGCGTACCTCGCTCAAGGCCTACCAGGACCTGCGCATCATCGACCAGAACCGCATCGGCCTCTCCTACGTGCTGGAGGCGACCCACGACCTCTATGCCCTGCACGAGGAGTCGCTCGCTGGCTTCTTCACCGGTCTGCTGACGCAGGTCACCAGCCTGCTGCGCATCGGCGAGGACGGGATGTTGGTGACCATCGAGGGGATGATCGCCACCATCGAGGGCGACAGCATCGAGGTGCGCGCCGGTACCGGGCGCTTTACTGACATCGACCGCTCCGAGCGCGCCAAGGTGTTGGTGGAGCACTACGGTCAGGCCCTGCGCCAGGGGCGCGACCTGAGTCAGCTGCCCGAGGGGGCGCTGCTCATCCCGCTCGCCTCCGAGCGCGGCCCCATCGGCTTCATCTACCTGGAGCACACCGACCACCTCAGCCCCAGCGACCGCGACCTGCTGCAGCTCCTCGCCAGCCACAGTGCCAGTGCGCTGGAGAACCTGCGTCTGCACCTGGCGTTGAACGCCTCCTACAACAAGCTGATCAAGACCCTGGCCACCGCCGCCGAGTACAAAGACGCCGACACCGGCGCGCACATCAACCGCGTCTCCACCCTCACCGAGCGGCTGGCACGCAAGATGGGCTTCTCCGCCGACGAGGCGCGTGCCGTCGGGGGCGCCAGCCGTCTGCACGATGTGGGTAAGGTGGGGGTGCCGGATCAGATCCTGCAAAAACCCGGACCGCTCACCTCGGAGGAGTTCGAGGTGGTCAAGCAGCACACCCTCATCGGCGCTGCGTTGCTCGGGGGGGACGAGTGGCTCGACCTCGCCCGGCGCATCGCCCAGGGGCACCACGAGCGCTGGGACGGCAAGGGGTACCCGGAGCGCATCGCCGGTGAGGCGATCCCCCTGGCCACGCGCATCGTCTCTGTGATCGACGTCTACGATGCCCTGGTCAACCCACGCCCCTACAAGGCGGCGTGGTCGCAGGAGCAGGCCGTCGATTACATCCGTGGCGAAGGGGGGACACGCTTCGACCCCGCCGTGGTCGCGGCCTTTCTGCGCCTGGCGGCAGAGGGGGGGCTGGAGGCGTGAGCCCCACCGACAAGGCGGCACTGCTCATCGCCCTCGGTCAGGGGCAGGAGTTCGATTACCTCCCGTTCTGGGGCCCGGAGCTGCGTGCCGGGTGTCTCTCCCCCGGGGTCTTCTGCCAGTGGTACGAGGCCCCCTTCGTGCTCGATGAGGTCCGCTACCCCACCTGCGAGCACTACATGATGGCGCAGAAGGCGTACCTGTTCGGCGATATGGTCGTCCAGCGTCAAATCCTCGCCACCCGGCAACCGGCCCAGGCGAAGCTGCTCGGGCGCCAGGTGCGTGGCTTCGACGAGGCGCGTTGGCGCGGCGAGCGCGAGGCGGTGGTGTGGCGTGCCAATCTGGCCAAGTTCAGCCAACACCCGGCACTGGGCGATTACCTCATCGGCAGTGGCGCGGCGGTGCTGGTAGAGGCGAGCCCTCACGACAGGGTTTGGGGCTGTGGCCTCGCCGCCGACCATCCCAACATCCGCAACCCCTTCGCCTGGCCCGGCCTCAATCTGCTCGGCTTCGGCCTGATGCGGGTGCGCGCGGCACTCTGTACCGCCCGCGCTTAGCCCTCGACGCGGGCGTCACGTGCCCGAAAACGCAGAACCCGGCGGGTGCCGGGTCCTTGCCTGGGCCGCGGTCTGTCCTCAGAGGGTGCCGTAGGAGTGCAGCCCGGAGAGGAACATATTCACCCCGACGAAGGCGAACAGGGTGACGAAGAGGCCGACGATGGCCCACCAGGCGAGCGGTTTGCCGCGCCAGCCCTTGGTCAGGCGCAGGTGCAGCCAGGCGGCGTAGTTGAGCCAGACGATGAGTGCCCAGGTCTCCTTCGGGTCCCACGACCAGTAGCCGCCCCACGCCTCGGCGGCCCACATGGCGCCGAGCACGGTGGCGATGGTGAAGAAGGCGAAGCCGAGCGCGATGGACTTGTACATCAGGTCGTCCATCTGCGTAAGCGTCGGCATGGCGCGACCCAGGAACCCCTCGGGCCTGCGCTCCACCAGCAGGTAGGCGACGCCGATCATCGCCGCCAGGGCGAAGGCGCCGTAGCCGACGAAGTTGGCCGGGACGTGGATCTTCATCCAGTAGCTTTGCAGTGCCGGGACCAGCGGCTGGATCTCGTGGGCGCCCCGATCGAAGGTGTACCAGAGCAGGAAGGCGACCGCCGCGCTGACCACGGTGAGGACGAAGGCGCCGAGGTTGCGGTTGGCGTAGCGGCGCTCGTAGTGCAGGTAGAGCATGGCGGTGATCAGCGCGAAGAGGATGAACACCTCGTAGAGGTTGCTCACCGGGATATGGCCCACGTCGTGGCTGATGAGGTAGGACTCGCGCCAGCGCACCATCAGCCCGACCCAGCCCATGGTGGTGGCGCACCAGGTCATTGCGGTGGCGGTGCGCCCGGCGAAGTCGGAGCGGATGGCGAGGGCGAACCAGTAGGTGAGGGTGGCGAGCACGTAGAGCGCGCTCATCCACATGATCGCCGACTGGCTGCTGATGAGGAACTTGAGGAAGAAGTTCTGCTCGCCGCGTGCCAGCTCGTCGCCGTAGAGGCCGATGGCGGCCAGCGAGAGCAGCGCCACGGCGATGGTCAGGCCGCGCATCGGCTTCCAAAACCAGCCGAAGGCGATGAGCCCGGCGCCACTGGCGAAGAGGATGCCCACCTCGTAGGCGTCCATCAGGTGGCGGAAGTCGCTGTAGGCGTAGCCGACGCCGATGAGCACGAAGAGGCCGAATAGCCAGTCGTAGGCGCCAAGGCGCTGATACCAGGCGGGTTGGTTGAGCGCCTGTGCAAGGTACTCTTGGGTGACCGACATGGGTGGCTCCTGTTGGCTGAATATGGGTGGCGCTTGGCCTAGCTTAGTCTGACTCGGGGTTTATACGGCGGTTCCGCGCTCATCGGCGGTGGCGCCTAGATCCCCTGCACCGCTGGCGCGACGCAGCTGCGCGCGCAGTTTGTCGAACTCGGCGTCGAAGTCGGCGTGGTTACGCACGCTGTTGCCCGCCAGCAGCAGGCGGCTACCGTCTCCGTCGGGGACGATGCGTAGCCAGAGCTTGCGCGGGTGCAGGTAGAACATGAAGAAGATCCCGGCGATGAGCAGGGCGCTGCCGAGGTAGACGATATCCTTGCCCGGCGACTTGGTGATTTGCAGCCCGCTCGCCTCCACCTGCTCGAAGCTCTTCAGCTCCAAGTAGAAGGGCGAGCCGTAGGGGGCGAGGGTGGAGAGGGCGGTCATGCTGTCGTCGAAGAAGCGGGTGTCCGCCGCGGTGACGTCCTGGCTGAGGTCGATCCCCTCCTCTTCGAGCACCTCCAGATAGAGGGTGCCGAAGACCCCCTGGATCACCTTGATATAGGCGTCGAGCGCCGCCTGGCGCTGTTCTGGCTCTACCTTCTCCTCCATCTCGGCGATGAGGGCGTCGATACCCTGGTCGAGGAACAGCTCGGCGAGGTGGGCGATGGCGCCGTTGACCTGCTCGGCACGCTCGTCGCCCACGGCGCTGGAGGTCTCGTTGGCGATGGCGGCGTTGAGGCGCTCGCGGTCGTGGACGCGGGCGAGGAAGTGCATGAAGCGCTCCAGGCTGCCCTTGCGGTCGAGCGGCAGGTGCAGGAAGCCGAACTGATCGCTCGGCGTGGCGCGCATACCGGTGAGGTAGTAGCGCGCGCCGTCCTGCTCGATGGGCAGCATGTAGTTCTGGTACTCGAAGGCGGTACCGTTGGGGCGGCGCACCTTGAAGGTGATGCTGGGGCCGTAGTTGCGATGCTTCTTGCCGCTCGGGTCGCCCTCGGGCAGGGGGAAGATGTTGAACGCCTTGAACTCGGTCAGCTCCAGACGGCGGTCGCCGCGCGGGGTCTCCAGGTCGACGCTGCGGTTGACCGCGCTGTCGATGATGAAGGGCTCGGCCTCGGGGGCGTCAAAGGACCAGGCGGCCAGTTTGAGCTTGGAGCCGCCGTCGGAGAAGCTGCTCTGGTAGATCGCATAGCCGTTGTAGATGAGCGGGTGGTTGACGCGGATAGTCTGGTGCAGCGGCTCGGCGTCGGGGTTCTGGTCGTCGTAGATGATGAGGTCCGACTCGAACGACTTGGGCATGCCGGTAGAGTAGTGCTCGATGCGGAAGTCCTGCAGCGCCACGGTGAAAGGTAGCTCCTGCTTGAGGTAGCCGTCGCGTAGCTGCAGAAAGACGAAGTTCGCACGCGCCCCCTCGGGGATCGAGACCGAGCCACGGAAGGAGTGGTTGTCGGTGCCCAGGGTGCTGATGGCGGGCACCTCGTTGGCAGGCATGTCGCGCAGCTCGGGCTTGAGCTCCCCGGAGAACTCCGCCAGCTTGAGCGGGATGTTGCCGTCGAGCAGGCCACCGAGGCAGATCACCACGATGGCCGTGTGCGAGAGGATGTAGCCGATGCGCCCGGCCATGCCGCGCAGCCCGGCGAGGGTGGTCACCGCCCCATCACGGTCGCCCTTGACCCGATAGCCGGCGTGGCCCATCAGTGCGGTGGCGGCCTCGACCAGCTCGGCGTGGGGGGCGTGGCTGTGCCACTCGTCGTGGTGGTGGAAGGCGCGCAGCGACTTCTCCTGCACGTTGAAGCGGAAGGTGCGCATCTCGTGCAGCATGCGCGGGGCGTTGCGCGCCACGCAGACACTGGTAGAGAGCAGCAGGAAACCGAGCAGCAGCAGGAACCAGTTGGAGCCGTAGATATCGTAGAGGTCGAGGCTGCGGAACACCTCGAACCAGAAGTCGCCGAACTTGATCTTGTAGTTGTTGTAGGGCTCGTTCTGCTTGAGCACGGTGCCGATGGCCGAGGCGATGCCGATCACCACCAGTAGGCTGATGGCCAGGTTCATCGAGCCGAGGAATTCGAGCAGGATGTCGCCAAGGCGGCGCGGGCGTGGGGTGGGGCGTATCTCTGTGCTCATGGGCGGGTGCGGCCGACGGACGGTGGGTCAGTTTAGCACTGCCGCGCGCCAGTCAAAATATTGAATGGAGTAGGGAAATTCTGCCGAGCAGAAAAACAGAGGGCGGCCCGAGGGCCGCCCTTGTCTGTACCGGGTACGCGAGCCGCTCAGTGCAGGCCCATGATGTACTCGGCAACGGCGGCGATATCCTCGTCGCTCAGGCGCTCGGCCACCTGCTGCATCATCTTGGCCGGGTCGTTGCTACGCTCACCGGCACGGAAGGCCTTCAGCTGCTTGATGGTGTAGAGGTTGTGCTGACCAGCCAGTGAGGGGTACTTGGCGCCGGGGTTGCCTGCACCGTTGGGGCCGTGGCAGGCCATACAGGCGGCGACGCCCTTATCGCTGATACCGCCGGTGAAGATCTTCATGCCCTTGGCGCCCTTCTCGGCATCGGCCGAGCCGGTGGAGGCGGGCTGGGAGGCGAAGTAGGCGCCGATGTCGGCCATATCCTGCTCGGAGAGCGGGGCGGCCATGCCGTTCATGGTGGCGTCGGTGCGGGTACCCGCCTTGAACTCGGCCAGCTGCTTGGCGATGTAGCCAGCGCCCTGACCTGCGAGTTTGGGGAAGGGCATGGCGGGGTTACCGTTGCCGGCGGGGGCGTTGCCGTCGGGGCCGTGGCAGGCGGCACAGGCGGCGGCCTTGGCCTTGCCGGCACCGGCATCACCGACGATCGCGCCAGGGGCGGCCTCGCCATGCTCGTTGGCCTGAGCAGTACCCAATACGCTAAACAGCGCGAGTGCAGTAAGAGTGAGCTTCTTCATCAAAATTCTCGACAGGTTGGAGGGGGGATTCTGTTAAGGGGAGCTACTGGCCTTTCTCGACCATGTACTCGACGGCGGCACGGATCGCCTCGTTGCTCAGGTCGGCACGGCCACCCTTAGGCGGCATGAAGCCGGATTTCCCCTTGAAGCCTTTGATGGCATGTTCGGTCAGGGTGTCTACCCCTTGCTCGATGCGCGCACTCCAGGCCTTTTTGTCACCCAACTTGGGGGCGTTTGCAGCGCCCGAGTCATGGCAGGCAAAACAGATGCTGCCATAGACCTTCTTGCCGTTCTCGGCGGCGACAGCACTCAGGGGCAACAGCAGAGCGACACCAGCGGCCGTAGCCAGGAACCGGATTTTCATGTTCTCTAACTCCTTCATTCCACTCGGGTTTGGATGGTGACCGCTCCCGCTTTCTAGAGGTCCAGGAGACCCGGCGCTCGCCATGCTACCATCCAATGGCAGAAAATCAGAGCATAAGCGGTCAGTTATATACTATTATTCGCCTTCTCGCGTCAACTTTCGGGGCTGGCGTGCATGCCCCTTTGGAGTCCAGGATCCCCCAGCGCATGTCTTCCAACACACATAGATTCTATCAGCGAGCCACCTTTCTAATCAGTGCGGGAAAACCCTCACAATTACCGGAAGACTACGGATACGAAGTGGCCTTTGCCGGGCGTTCCAACGCAGGCAAATCGAGCGCCCTCAACGCCCTCACCGGACAGCGCAACTTGGCGCGCACCAGTAAGACCCCCGGGCGTACCCAGCTCATCAACCTCTTCTCACTGGATGAGCAGCGCCGCCTGGTGGACCTGCCCGGCTATGGCTTCGCCAAGGTGCCCCCAGCGGTGAAGGAGCAGTGGGTCCGCTCCATGGAGGGGTATCTTCGTCAGCGTGAGAGCCTGGTTGGGCTGATCCTGCTGATGGACGTGCGCCACCCGCTCAAGGACTACGACCAACAGATGATCGAATGGTGCCAGCAGGCACAGATGCCGGTGCATGTGCTGCTGACCAAGGCCGACAAACTGAAGTTCGGCCCCGCCAGTGCGACCCTGCAGAAGGTGCGCGCCACGCTGAAGAAGCAGTACCCGGAGGTGACGGTGCAGCTCTTCTCGGCCACGGCGCGCACGGGGCTGGAGGAGGCGTGGACGCAGCTCGACGCCTGGCTGCAGGTGGCGCCGGGTAGCGCCTGAAAAAAGGCAAAAAAAACCCCGAGGGCCAGAGGGGGGAGGGGGCACTCGGGGTCAACTTCCCAGCATCGCAGGGTGCACACCGCGCGCACTGGGGCGAAGGAGAGGAGAGAAAGTCCCCGTGCACGGCGGCGTCTGGTGGTTATGACCGGAGGCCGTGGGGGAAGTTCAGCGCGTGGTGCGCCAAGGGTGCCTTTCGGCATGAAATCAGACCTGGTTCACACTCTGTGCGGCGCCCGCCGCCAGGGGGCGGCGGGCCCGGTACTCAGCGACTCTGACGCTCGTTGTAGGCCTGCTGCGCATCCACTACCTCGCGCAGCTCCTCCAGGTGCTCTTTGGCCTCCTCGCCGTGCAACAGATCGGCGAGGGCGTTCAGGTCGATGGGCGGGGTACCGAAGCGCACCACTCGGCGGACGATCTCGCGGTCGATGGCGCCGAGCAGGGATTCACCGTAGTCGACACAGCGCAGGCCGATCCCCTCGTCGCCGGAGAGCTGGTACATGCGCAGGGCGAAGAGGTTGAGGCGCAGGCGGTGGATGAGGTTGCTGTCTTTGTTCAGCCCGGCCGCCTCCAGGGCCGTGGCGAGGCGCTGCTCCAGCTCGGGGAAGGAGCGCATGCGCGCGCTCGGGGCGTTGCGCACCAGCTCTTCGAGCAGCTCGGAGGCCTGGCGCCACCAGGGCAGCGGCAGCGGCAGTACGTTGCCCTTTTGTAGGATGCGCTCGTAGGCCTCCAGCGGCCCGCTGTTGGCCTGGCTGGGGTTGCGGTTGACCGCCTCGTAGCCGAGCAGGCGCACCACGCCGCCAGAGTCGTTGTCGATGTTCTCTACTAGGTCGGGGAAGGCGCCGACAAACTGGCTGAAGGAGCCGAAGCCGTAGCTGCTCTCGTCGAAGGTGGGGTCGTGGCGCAGCATGAGATTTTTGAGCGCGGCACGCGGGATCATCTCGCCATGCTCGCGCGCGAGGATAGAGAGGGCGCGCATCAACGGCGTGCGTGCCTCGTCGAGCGGGGTGTTGCCGTTGTCGCTGTCGTCGTTGTGGCTGTATTCGCGTGCCAGGGTGTTGTAGAACTTGAACTCGTTGCAGCACTGGATCCAGAAGGGATTGGCCGCCTCGCGTACGCCGATGCCGATGATGCTGCGCCCGGATTGGCGCACCTTTTGCGCCAGGGCGACGAAGTCGCTGTCGCTGCTTACCACCACCACGTGGGTGATGTGCGGATAGCGGTTGATATCTTCGAGTACGTCGAGGGAGAGGCGGATGTCGGCGCCGTTCTTCATTCCTCGGGGGAAGAGCTGGATCAGGTCGAGGCTGTTCTCGTTGAGGGCGTCGCGGTAGCGGGAGAACCACTGCCAGTTACCATAGGCCTTGTTGATGGTCACAGCGCCGATGCTGGAGACGTAGTCCATCATCATGGAGACATCGACCACCGGCTCCTGCACGGTGAAGCGGTTCTTCTGGTAGAAGTCGGCGTAGTGCACCTGGTCGCAGATGGTGGCGTGAATATTTTCGAAGTCCCAATAGATGGCGACTGCAGGGGTGTGCATATGACTACCTTTCAATATTTTTTTCAGTAAAGTAGGGCGCCTTGAGCCGTAGGCGTCCAGTCGTCGCTACATAATGGTGCGTCGACGAAAAAAGAAGCATTTAAGCAATATCGGAAATTCCTTTCCAGCATGTCGGTCACACAGCCCCTATCCGTGGTCTCTCCCGCCGCCCCGATCGGTCTGTTCGACTCGGGTTGGGGTGGGCTCACGGTGCTGCGCGAGTTGCGTGGACTGATGCCCCAGGAGGCGGTGCACTATCTGGCGGATACGGCCTATGCACCCTATGGTAGCAGGAGTTATGCACAGATTCGTCGGCGTAGTGAGCTGATCGCAGGAGAACTCTTCGATAGCGGCTGTAAGGCGTTGGTCATCGCCTGTAATACCGCGACGGCGGCGGCAGTCGAACACCTCCGACAACGTTGGCCGACGCGCATCATCGTCGCCATGGAACCGGGGGTCAAACCGGCCATTACCAGCTCGCCCGCTGGGGTCGTGGGGGTACTGGCCACCGAGGCGACCCTGGCCAGCCCGCGCTATGCCAAGCTTCTGGAGCGCTACAGTGAGGGTGGCAAGGTCGTGAGCCAAGCCTGCCCGGGGTTGGTCGAGCGGATCGAGTGCGGGGCCTGGGCCAGTGCCGAGACCGAGCAGTTGCTACGCGGTTATCTGCAGCCGTTGCTGAGTGCCGGGGCCGATCGGGTGGTGCTCGGGTGCACCCACTACCCCTTCTTGCGCCCACTCATCGAGCGCCTCTGCGGGCCGCATGTCGAGGTCGTAGAGACGGGGGCCGCCGTGGCCCAGGAGCTGCGCCGCCGCCTGCTGGCGGCGGGCTTGGCGTTGGGCGAAGGCGGGCCTGCCGGGGCCCTGCGGCTGGCTACCACTGCCGACCCGGCCCATGTGGCCCCCATCGCCGCCCAACTCTGGGGCACCGCCCTGCCGGTTCACCCCTGCACGCTGCCCGACGAGGGGGTATGAGCGGCTCGGGTCAGTTGCTACGGCAGCTGGCGCAGAGGCCGTAGAGCGTCATGGAGTGTTGGGTCAACTCGAAACCATACTGTGCCGCCACCGCCTTTTGACGGGCCTCGATGGCCTCGTCGAAGAACTCTTCCACCTTGCCGCACTTGAGGCAGATGAGGTGGTCGTGGTGGCCGTCACGACACAGCTCGAACACCGACTGGCCCCCCTCGAAGTGGTGGCGCTCCACCAGGCCCGCCTGTTCGAACTGGGTCAGCACCCGGTAGATGGTGGCCAGGGCCACCTCCTCGTGCTCCTCCAGCAGGCGGCGATAGAGCTCCTCGGCACTCATGTGGCTCTGGTCGCAGGTGTCGAGCATGCGCAGGATCTTCAGCCGCGGTACGGTGGCCTTGAGTCCGGCTTTTTGCAGGTCTTCAGCACTGGCTTCTGTCATGAACCTTTACCCATGCGTCAATATTTTTGCTAATTGACCCAAGAGAATAGTGGCACCGTTTCGTATCCTCAAGCAAAAGCGTGCTACGAAATGGCGTTAGTGTCCGTCGTCAGCCCGGGGCGGGAGCGTTGAACGGTGTTGTAATCACTGTAGATGGCCGTAAATAAGCACTATTAGGTGTAATTTTGCCACCGATTACCTGGTTTGGCGGCGTACTACTTGAGACAATCTTGGATCGATCGGCAGGTGCCAGTCGTGGTTAACTAAGGTGACGCACCCAGCAGGCAAGACGTGAGCGATACCCGATGGCACAGAGTGAGGCAGTAAAGGCCAAGATGGCCGCCATCCAGCAGGATTACCTCAACCGCTTGCCGGAGCGGCTGGCGGAGCTCGACGCCCTGTGGCAGGCGGTGGTGGTGGCCCAGTGGGGTGCCGAGTCGGTGGCCGCGATGCGGCAAAATCTGCATAAATTGGCCGGTTCTGGGGCGATCTTCGGGCTATATGCGCTGAGTAACCAGGCCCGCGCACTGGAGCAGTTGTGTGACGCGGTGCTCGACGCAGGGGGGCTCGACGGCCTCGACGAGCTCACGGCCCAGGGTGGAGTGCAGCTCGCGCAGATCCGCCAAGCGGCCATGGCCGGGCCGCGCGCAGGGGGGGCCGGCGTGAGCCTGGATCGTCCCCCCGCCGTGCTCTATCTGCTCGCCGAGAACCCCTCCCTGGCTGCACAACTACGCCCCCACTTCAGCCATTTTGGCCTCAAGTTCGAGCAGATCGCCCAAGTCGACGTGCTCCTTGCGCGCCTTGCACAGGAGCCGGCCGCGGCGCTCCTGGTGGAGCAGCCCCTGCTCCCCGCGCTGCATGCACGACTGTCAGGTGAGGCGCCACCCATCCTCTGTCTGGCCGAGCGTGACGACCTGGAGAGCCGCCTGGCGGCGGTGGCCATGGGGGGGCGAGCCTTCGTCCCTCAGCCACTCGACCTGGGACAGCTGCTGGAACGCCTCGACAGCCTGCTGGAGCAGCACGATCGCCGCCCGTACAAGGTGGCGATCCTCACCTATAGCGCGCCGCTCGGGGCCTACTACCGTCAACTGCTGCGCAGCGAGGGGCTGGAGGTGTGCCTGCTGCAGCGTGCGGCGGGGGTGTTGGAGCGGCTCGGCGAGTTTCTGCCCGAGCTGATCCTGCTCGATACCCAGCTACCAGACGCCGATGGTAGCCTGCTCGGCGAGGTGATCCGCCAGCACCCGCAGTTTGTCGGCGTGCCGCTCATCTTCCTCATCCGCCCCGAGGAGGCCAGCAGCCCACCGCACCGCGACTACCACAGTGGCGACAAGCTCCTCTCCAAGCCGGTCCCCCCCGAGCTGCTGGTGCGTGCGGTGCGCCATCGAGTGGAGCGGGCGCGGCTGGTGCGTGGCCAGCTACTGCACGATGGCCTCACCGGCCTGCTCAACCACAGCGCCGCCAGTGAAGCGCTGCTCGCCGAGCTGAAGCGGGCCCGGCGCAACCAGACCCAGTTGGCCTATGTAATGCTGGACCTGGACCACTTCAAACGGGTCAACGACCTGCACGGTCATGCGGTGGGCGACCAGGTGCTGCGCACCATCGCCCGCCTGTTGCGTCAGCGACTGCGTGGTTCCGACCTGATCGGCCGCTACGGTGGCGAGGAGTTTGCCGTGGTACTGCCGGATATCGATGCAGAGGGGGCTGCCGAGGTGGTCAACGAGCTACGCGAGGACTTCGCGGCCATCGAGCAGCAGAGTGATTGCGGCGCATTTCATGTCACCTTCAGTGCCGGAGTCGCCATGTTTCCCCTGTTTGCCGATGCGCAAGCCCTCGGGGTGGCCGCCGATAAGGCGCTCTATGCGGCCAAGCACGCCGGGCGCAACCGTGTCATGCTCGCCCACCCCGATGCCCCAGAAACCGACATAACTCAGGCCGAGGCGCCATGATCCCGATCCAACAGAACCCCCATTATCAGGCCATCGGTGGTGAGCAGGGCATCCGTGCCTTGGTGCAGCGCTTCTACCGCTTGATGGATTCTCTACCAGAGACCCGTGAGATCCGCGCCATGCACGCCGATCTGGGCGTGGCGGAGGAGAAACTCGTCGCCTTCCTCTCCGGCTGGATGGGTGGCCCGCCGCTCTATGCGCAGAAGTTCGGCCCACCGCGCCTGCGCGCACGTCACATGCCCTTCCCCATCGATGAGCGCGCGCGCGACCAGTGGATGTACTGCATGGACCGTGCGATGCAGGAGGAGGGGCTCGATTCGGGGCTGCGCGAGCAGTTGCACGCCGCCTTCCTGCGTGTGGCCAACTCCATGCGCAATCAGGGTGAGGCGGCACAACACGCCCATCATCACCCCCATCCACACTGAGTCTCAGGGGCGTTCCGGGGTCTCGCGCAGCTCCATGCGCTCATCCGCCGAGAGGCTGATATCGCGCCCATCCAGGGTGGTGAAGCGGCGCCCATTGATCGCCTCTCGGCGCGCCTGATAGGTGGTGACCTGACCGCTTCCCGGGTGGCTGACATGGATCTCCAGCACCGCCCGCGCGTGTTGCCACTGCCCATACCAGTAGAGCCCGCCGCTGATGACGAACAGTGCGGCCACGCCGAAGGCGAGGTAGTAGGGTGTGCGTGCAGGGGGGGAGGGACGTTGTGTGGCATTCGGCCCGGGGCGCACGGCGCCCTGATAGCGTAACCAGCTCAGTGCGGCGAGGATGACGAGGAGGGTGAAGAGGGTCTTGCCGATCATGGTGCGGGTGCGGCGCGTCTGGCGTGCGGGGCACCATTCTAGCAGCTTGGGGCGCGCTGGCTTCTTCTGAAGCGTAGGCCGTCGCGATCGGGGTGGCGCCGATAGGGGAGGCAGAGATGCAAAAGGCCCGTCCGGGTAACCGGGCGGGCCTTTTCCGCTTCAGATGCGGGCGACCTTGTGGTCGCCGGACACCTTACTTGGCAGCGGGGGCAGCCGGGGCGGCAGGTGCAGCCGGGGCAGCGGGGGCGACAGGGGCGGGGTAGCCGTAGGGGGCCGGAGCACCGTAGGGAGCGCCGTAGGGGGCGTAACCGTAGGGGGCGTAGCCGTAGGGGCCATAACCGTTGTAGCCGTTGTAGCCGTTGTAACCACGGTAGTTGTTGTAGCCGTAGCCACGACCGTTACCACGACCACGACCGCTCATGCTGAAGTCGAAGGAGCCGTCACCGTCGCCGTAGCCGTCGCCCCAGCCGTTACCGTCGTTGTAGCCGTTGCCGTTGCCCCAACCATCGTTGTCGAAGGGACCCCACCAGGCGTTGGCGGTGGTGGCGACTGCGAACAGAGCGGAGGCAGCAAGGAGAGTGCGCATCTTCATTGGATAGTTCCTTGTTTGTTGTCGGAGGTGTTGAATTCTCTTAGCAACAGCGCAGAGGATGAGCCTATCGGTGCACCAGTCTGCACAGCCACTAAGTAGAAGCGTAACAGAAAACGCTAATAAAGTATCTACAAATTTCGGTACAAGTCCGATTTTTTTCCTCGGGTATAGCGCCCCTCCGCGGGCGGCGAGGCGCTACCTCCTCAGGGGTTGAATACCGCTGTAGAGGAGACTCCGACCCGGTAGACCCGCTCCCCAACGCGATAGCTCGGGGTCGGGTAGGTGCCGGAGCGAGGGAAGCCACCGATGGGGGACCAAGAGGTGCCGTCGGTGCTCGCATAAGCGTAGCTCCCTTCGCTGCTGAAAGCGACCCAGTGGTTACCTACATAGGTAATCCCCCACAAACGACTGCCGACATGGGGGCTGACGCTCCAGGTGGCACCGCCGTCCTGGCTGGTGAGGAACTGGCTCTGGTAGCCGGTGGCGCTGCTCCAGCTCGGGCTGTAGGCCGTGGCGATGAGGGTGGTGCCGTCGCTGGCCACGCCGGAGAGGTGTTGGCCGGTGCCCGAGCTGCGGCTGCTCCAACTGTAGCCGTTGCCGCTCACGGCGATGGCGCCGTACTGGCCGACGGCGATGTACTGGCCGTCGATCTTCTCGATGGCGTAGTAGCTGCTGCTGAGTCCGGTGCTGGCGGTGGCCCAACTCACGCCACGATCGGTGGAGTAGGCGATCTTGCCTTGGTAGCTCGGCATCAGCCAAAGGTCGCCGTCCACCAGGGTGTGACCGGTGGCGACGGCGTTGGGGCTGGTGGTGCCGGTGAAGCTCCAACTCTCGCCATCGTTGCTGGTGTAGCGGTTCATGGTGCTGCTGCTCATATAACGCAGGCCGACGAAGCCGCTGGGATCGGCGATGTAGTAGTCGGCCTTTACCGTGGGGGCGAGGGGGGCCCAGCTCTGCAGGTCGGTGCTGCTCCAGCTGTTGCCGGAGGTGTCGATCACCAGGTAGCGACCGTTACCGTAGAGGAACCACTGTGGCGAGCCCTTGAACGGCAGGGGATTCGCCTCGCTCCAGAGGGTGAGGTCGGGTGAACTCAGCACCTCGCCGTAGCGTCCCACCACCACCGTGGTGCCGCCACCTTGGGCAAGGGCGGTGAATTGGCCGTAGCCACTGGTGCCGGTGTCGTGGCGTACCCAGCTACCCGTGCCGTTGGCGTAGACACTGCCCTTGTCGCTGGCGATGAGGAACTGGCTGCCGGTCCAGCTGACGCCGGTGTAGTTGGCGTAGGGTTGGTTGGCACCGGTGTATTGGGTGGTGTTGTAGTAGCTGCTGTAGTCGCGTACCAGGTTGGCGTCGCCCACGGCGAGGGTGGTGCCGTTGCCGGTGGCGACATCGTTGAGGCCGCCGGCCAGGGTCATCTTGTAGCTCCAGCTGGTGCCGGCATCAGGGCTGCCGATGAGGAGGTTGTAGGCGACGCCGATCGCAATGCCGTTGGCGTCCACCGCCAGCGCCTTCAGGGCCGAGCCGCTGCTGCCGCCGGTGTTCCACTGGTTCAGGTCACTGCTGCTGTAGGCGGTGGCGGCGCGGTCGCTGACCAGGTAGCTGTCGCCCTGCTGCACGATGGCGTAGAGGGCGTAGCGGCTCACCGTCACTGGGCTGCTCCACTGGGCGCCGTCGCTGCTGGTGGAGAGCACCCCCGCCTCGTCGGCGGCGCTGGGCGTGCCGGCCACCAGGATCGCCCGGTTGCCGTCCCAGATGACGTCGTTGATGTCGCTGCTCACCGGACTGGTGCGCTGGATCCAGTCACGCCCATTCGCACTGGTGGCGATGAGCCCGCCCTTGCCGACGGCGATGAACTGGCTGCCGGTATGGATCACTCGGGTGAAGTCGTTGGTCGGCAGCGGTGGGGCGATGCGCGTCCAGGGCGGTGGTGGCAGGGTGTCGGTGACCACCACGGTGCGTGTGGTGTTGCCGACATTGCCGTGGCTGTCCTGTGCACTGTAGACCAGGGTGTAGCTACCCAGGGTGTGGATGTCGACGACATCGCCGCTCACGGTAATGGAGGCGCTCACGTCGCCCTCGATCAGGTCCTGCGCGCTGGCACCGGGGTCGCTGAAGGCGCTGCCTTGCAGCAGGGTGATGGGGTTGGCGCCGTGGAGGCTCACCACCGGCCCGGTGAGGTCGGCCACGGTGAGTTGGGCGCTGGCCTGGGTCTCGTTGCCCATGCGGTCGGTGACGGTGAAGGTGACCGTGTGGCCGCCCAGGGCGATGGGGTCGCTCAGGTCGTGGCTGATGTGCAGTTGCGCGTAGCCGTCGCGGTTGTCGCTGGCGTCGACCCCGGCGAGGAAGGCCTGCACGTCGCTCGCCACGAGGCGGGTGCCGCTGGCGTCGAGGGCCGCGACGGTGGTGTCGGCGGGCGGTGTGACCAGCGGGCCGGTGAGGTCTTGCACCGAGACCACCAGGGTCGCGTTGCTGTGGTTGCCCGCGCTGTCTTGCGCGCTGAAGGTGACCTGGGTGTTACCGAAGGGGAGCGGGTCGGGCATGTTGTGCTGGACGGCCACGCCGCCGTCGAGGTTGTCGCTGGCGCTCACCGCGGCGAGCAGGGCCTGCACCTCGCTGTCGCTCAAGGGGGTGCCGCTCGGCCCGGCGAGGGGGATGACGGCGCTCCCCGGCAGGGTGATCACCGGCCCCTGGGTGTCGGCCACGGTGACGCGGGCGCTGGCGCTGGCGCTGTTACCCGCGGCGTCGGTGGCGGTGAAGGTGACCTCGGTGGTGCCGAGCGGGAGGATGGCCGGGGCGTCGTGGGTGATGGTGGCGGGGAAGCTCCAGTCGAGCAGGGTATCGCTGCCGCTCGCCCCATTCATGAAGCCGTTGAGGCTGTAGTGGTTGTACGGTGTGCCGTTGGCGTCGAGGGCGTTGACCGTGATGTCCGCCGGGACGCTGATGCTCGGCGGGGTGGTGTCGTTCTGCTGCGCCCGGCAGAGGGAGAGGCCGTAGTCGCCGAAGGTGCCGCTCGATGCGCCGGTGGTGCGGTAGATGTTGGTCCCCGCCGCCTCGCCGATGCGAAACTCCCAGATGCCGCGCTGATCGTAGGAGAAGTGTGCCAGCCGCTCGTGGGCCATGTCGTGGATGCGCAGCTGCATCCCACCGTCGCCCTGACGCGTGAGGTAGTCGCCGTTGCCGTCCCAGGGGAGGGTGACGATGGCGCAGCTGGCCGGGTCGGTGTAGCTCACGGCGCCGTCCGCGCCCACCTGGAACTCCAGCGGCCCGCTGACGAAGAAATAACCCTCCGCGCGGTAGGTGCCGGCCAGTTCGGTCAGTTCGGCGGGGGCGGTGAGGCCATAGCGGTCGTTGGGGTTGTTGGTGAAGTCGAAGCTGCCGTCGGGGTCGCTGTAGGTGCCGGTGATGAGACCGTTAGGGTGCAGGAAGACCGTCATGGTCGGGCGCCCCTCCTGCAGCAGGTCGATGAAGGTGAAGCGGTAGGCACCACCGGTGAAGCCGCTCGGGGAGAGGAAGCCGGCGGCGAAGATGTCCGTGAGGTCACCGGCGATGGCCAGTGCCGAGTCGGCGTAGGGCTCGGCGGTGGTGATGCTCTGGGGTGTGCCGGTCACGCGGCCCTGGGCGCCGCTCGGTTGCATGCTGAAGGTGAAGGCGCCGACCCCTTGGTCGGGGTGGGTGGAGCGCCAGACATAGGCGCTGTAGCTGCCCTGGGCCGCCTGTAGCAGGGGTAGACCGTCGTCCACCGCGCCGAAGTCGTAGGTAGGGTTCTGCACCGCGCGGTAGCGGAAGTAGCCGTCGGTCACCACGAACACGCTGCCCGCTGCGTCGCCGCTCAGCGCCTGCATGCGTGCGGCGAAGCGCCCCTCGATGGTGTCGAAGCCGATCTTGGTCACCAGGATCTCGCACGCCTCGCTCTGGTAGGCGGCGGCGATTCCGTTGATGAACAGGCGGATGTTGGGCAGCTCGGTGCCGCTGCCGCACGCCTGGCTGCCAAGACGCGGCTCGAACCCCTCGATGGCCCACTTGGTGAGGGCGCTCTCCCCCTCGAAGGCGTCGAACACGGCGATCTGGGTGGGGAAGGCGAGGTAGCTGGCGTTGCGGTAGGTGATGGCGGTACCGTCGAGGGTGGCGGTGATGCCGTTGCCGCCGTCGAGCGCCATGCCGTTGCCGTCGGGCACCAGGGCGGTGCCGCCGCTGTTGGTGACGTCGCCGGTCTTGATGTGGTTGGTGACGTCGTCGAACAGCTCGTTGGGGTCCTGGATGCGTGCGCGCAGCTCGCTGCCTGCGTAGGTGGTGGCCATGGTCTGCAGGTGGCCATAGAGTTCGTCGGCGAAATCGGCGCCGTAGGGGGCATCGGCGGCGCTGCCGCTGCGGTTCAGCTCCTCGTCGTCGGCCAGGTCGGCCGCCATCTTCTGGCTCAGGGTGATGAGGTCGGTGCCGTTCTTCTGCGCCAGTTCGGCATAGGCGGCCAGGCGCATGGCGTAGCGGTCGGCGGGCGTGTCACCGAGGCCGGTGGTGCCGGTGGTGACCAGGGTCGGGGGGGTGGTGATGTCGTCGATCTCGGGGGCGAGGGCGCTACGCACGCGGTGGTTGAGCTCGTTGGTCGCCTCCACGCTGATGCGCTGCCCGCCGCCGAGGAGGCCGTTCTGTGCCGCCGCCTGATAGGCCACCTCGGTGAGCGGGGTGACGGCGAAGGTGCCCTTGGCGCTCGGCACGATGGCGTGCATCTCTTGGCCCGGCCCAAAGGGCTGGAAGTGCCCGAGGGATTCGTCGAAGTAGCGCGCGTTGACCCCGCCCAGCACCTTGATCACCACCGGCCCCTCGTAGGTGGAGCTGTAGTTGAGGCGGATCGTGCCGTCGGCCCCGGTAAAGCGCCGACCGAGCACCGTGGTGCCGTCCGCCTGATAGAAGACCACCTCGGCCTGCTGGATGAGGCCGAGCGAGGGGACGGCGGTGATGGCGTTGCTCGGGGTGGTGGTGGTGCCGCCCCCTCCGCCGCCGCCGCAGGCGTGCAGCAGGCCACCGAGGGCGAGGAGGAGGAGGGTGCGGGGGAGATGGGTGCGCATGGGGGGGGCCTTATTTCAGATCTTTTTCGTGCTCTATTGGCACCATAGATGAGGGATCGACCCGCGACTACCCCCTAAACTGGGGGGTAACATAATGATAACTATGGCATTATCTCAAAACGCCACGTTCATTAAGGGTACTGGCCGCGTGCGCCGCCAGGGCGATGTGCCACGTACCTGAGACCATTACATAGAGACCTGCCGATGCCTTCACTGCGCCTCTCGCCGCTGACCAGCCTCGCACTGGCGGCCCTGTGTGCCGCCGCCATCCTGGCGCTGCAGTTGTGGCACCTGTTCGCCGAGCCGTGGCTCGGGGTCACACTCAAGGCGCAGGGCGAACAGGTGGTGGTGGCCCGGGTAGCGACGTCGGGGCCCAACGTCAGAGAGATCACGCCGGGTACGCGGCTCGACGAGGTGCGCCTGGAGGGGGTGTGGTTGGCACTGCGCCCCGAGTTGCTGCTGGAGGAGCCCGATGTGCTGCCGACCCTAGAGGGTTTTCGCGCCTTCATGCGTGACCAGGGGCGCCTCCATCGGCAACTGCTGGCGGGCACGTTGGCGCTGCGCGATGCCGCCGCACAGGCGTATACCCTACACACAGGGTCACGCCCCTGGGCCCAGGTGCCCGGTATCTTCTGGGCCCAGCAGCTGTTCGGCATCGCCGGGCTGCTGATCGGTGTCGGGGTGTGGGCCTTCAACCCGCGCTCGACCACCACCCGTCTACTGCTGCTCAACGGGATCGGCTTCTACCTCGCCTGCATCAGTGCGGCACACTACAGTAGTCGTGAGTTGGCGCTCGACGCGGGGCTGTTCCTCTGGCTCTCCAACCTCAATCACGCCGGGGTGATGCTCTTTGCCGTCGGCTTCATGGGGCTGCTCTGGCACTACCCACGCGCCCTCGGACGCTTCCCCTTGGAGCGCGTCACCCTGCCGCTGTTCCTGCTCTTCTTCCTGGCCAACATCACCTATCTCACCGGTGCACCGAGCACTGGGCGCTACAGCGCCGTGCTGCTCGCCTTCGTCACCGGCATCGCCTTCAGCGTGGTGCAGTGGCGACGTAGCCGGGGTCGCCCGGTGGAGCGCGCAGCACTCAAGTGGTTTCTCTTCTCTATCTACCTGGGGTGCGGCATCTTCGTCCTCGCCGCCACCCTGCCGATCCTCTTTGGCACCGCCCCCATCGCCGAGCAGAGTCTACTGCTCGGTACCTTCCTGCTGATGTACGTGGGCATGGTGCTCGGTGTCGTGCGCTATCGCCTCTTCGATCTCGACCGCTGGTGGTTGCAGGTGTGGGTCTGGTTCTTCGGCGGCGTGGCGCTCGTGGCGACCGATCTGCTGCTGCTGACCATGGCCGGACTCGGTGAGACCGCCTCCCTCACCCTGGCCCTGCTGCTGGTGGGGTGGCTCTACTTTCCCCTGCGCCAATGGTTGCTCGGGCGCTTCTCCAGCGAGTTGCAGCTCGATCGCATCTACCGCGACCCGGCCTTCATCGACCAGATGCTGCGCATGACCAAGCGTGAGGCGCTCAGTGATTACTGGGAGCAGCAACTCGCCGCGCACCTGCGCCCGCTGCAGCTGAGCCGTGAGCCGGGAGAGTTGGAGACTGTGGCCATCGAGGGCGATGGCGAGGGGCTGCGTGTGCCCCGATTAGAGGGGGAGCAGCACCTGCTGCTGCGCCACCGCAGTCAAGGGGGACGCCTCTTTACCCGGGCCGATCAGCAGGGCGTCGACGCCCTCTTGAGCCTGTTTCGCTTCGCCGCCACGCGCATCGAGGCGCGCGAGGCGGGGGCCGAACTGGAGCGTCGACGCCTCTCCCGCGACCTGCACGACGACCTAGGGGCGCGCCTGTTGGCCCTGATCCACAATGCCGCCGACGATGCCGCCGAGGCGCGCGCCCGTGAGGCGATGGTGGTGTTGCGCGAGGCGTTGGACAACTTGGAGGGGCGGCCGATGCCGATCCTGCTGCTGGTGGGCAAGCTGCGTCGCGAGATCGGCGAGCGGCTGGAAGCGGCCGAGGTGGTATTGGAGTGGCACGATGCCGGCATCGAGAGTGGCCCCGTGCTCAGTGCCCGCAGTGCCACCAACCTGATGCGCGTGGCCCGCGAGCTGGTCACCAACGCCCTCAAACACGCCGCCCCCGAGGTGCTCTCTGTGCGCCTCTGGCTCGACCCCGAGGGGTTGCACCTGCGGGTCACCCAGCAGGGGAGGGCCAGCGCCCCCGAGGGGTGGCACGAGGGGCGTGGCTGGGCCGGGTTGCGCACCCGCTGTGCCGAGCTCGGTGGGCGTATCGAGCGTGGGGTAGATGCCAACCAGGCCACCTACGTGGGACTCGACCTGCCCCTGGAGGGGAATAGCGGCGAGGCCCCGGAGGGGTGAGCAGCGCCCACCCGGCGGTGGAAGGTCGACCCCGTCACCCTGCGTTTGTGCGTGGTTGTCATATAATTGTCATCCGTTCCCCCGCAAGGACCGCCCTATGCTGAGAAAACTCCTCCTCCCGGCCCTGCTCATCGGCCTCGCCTACGCCTTCTGGGTCAGTGCCGACATCAAGGCGATCGCCGCCGGCGTGGCCATCTTTCTCATCGGCATGCTGGCGCTGGAGGAGGGGTTCAAGGCGTTCACCGGCGGGGTACTGGAGAAGGTGCTGCGCCGCTCCACCGACCGCCTGTGGAAGAGCCTCTCATTCGGCATCGTCTCCACCACCCTGATGCAGTCCAGCTCACTGGTCTCGGTGCTCACCATCTCCTTCCTGAGCGCCGGCCTGCTCGGCCTGGCCGAGGGCATCGGCATCATCTTCGGTGCCAACATCGGCACCACCACCGGCGCCTGGTTGGTGGCCGGCTTCGGCCTCAAGGTGAACATCGCCGCCTACGCCATGCCGATGCTGGTGTTCGGCGTGGTGCTGCAGTTCCAATCCTCGCGCTCGCTCAAGGGGCTCGGCTACATCCTCACCGGTATGGGGTTCCTGTTTCTTGGCATCCACTACATGAAGGAGGGGTTCGAGGCCTTCAGGGGTAGCTTCGACCTCAGCGCCTATGCCGTCGAGGGGCTGCTCGGCCTGCTCCTCTTCACCCTCATAGGCACCCTCGCCACCGTGGTGATGCAGTCGTCCCACGCCACCCTGGTGCTCATCATCACCGCCCTCGGCGCCGGGCAGATCAGCTACGAGAACGCCCTCGCCCTGGCCATCGGCGCCAACATCGGCACCACCATCACCGCCATCATCGGCGCCATGGGGGCCAACGCCGCCGGGCGGCGCCTGGCCGGGGCGCACCTCATCTTCAACCTCACCACCGGCCTCATCGCCATCGTCTTCATGGCCCAGTTCGTCCAGGCGGTGGAGTGGACCAGCCTGCACGCGGGTATCGCCGAAGATAACTACACCCTCAAGCTGGCGGTCTTCCACACCCTGTTCAACCTGGTCGGCGTGGCGGTGATGCTGCCGCTCATCGATCGCCTGGTGCGGCTGCTCGGGCGCCTCATACCCGAGACCCAGCAGGCCGAGCCGCGTATCACCCGCCCGGTAGAGAGCGTGCCCCAGTACATCAACGAGGCGGTGCTCATCTACCCCGACGCGGCACTGATGGCGATCAACCAGGAGACCCGCCACCTCTACGACAACGCCTTCGAGATCATCGCCCACGCCCTGGGCCTACATCGCCACCACATCCTCTCCGAACGTGACCTCGGCGAGCTGGTGAACGAGATCCACAAGGTGCCACACGCCGAGATCGACCAGCTCTATCAGTTCCGCATCAAGGGGATCTACAGCGCCATCATCGAGTTCGCCAGCCGTGCCGAGAGCGGTATGACGCAGAAGCAGGCGCGCAAGCTCTACCAACTCAAACTGGCCAATCGCGACATCGTCGATGCGATCAAGGATATGAAAGACCTGCAGGCCAACATCGAGCGCTACGCCCACGCCGAGAACCCGCACATCCGCGCCGAGTACAACAACATCCGCCTGCAGCTGGCGCAGACCCTGCGTGAGATTGGCCGCATCGAGGCGAGCGACGAGGAGGAGCCCAACCTCCTGCCCCTCGACCGCATGAAGATCGAATTGGAGCGCAACGACATCCTGGTCAACGGCACCCTCGACAAGCTGATCCGCAACCGTCTGATCAACAGCCAGATGGCCACCTCACTGATGAACGATGGCGCCTACGCCTACAATATCGTGGCTAAACTGATCGAGATGGCCGAGGTCCTCTACGAGACCGAAGAGGAGCGTCCGCTGGCCCTCGACGCCGCCGCCATCACCGACATCGCCAGCGGCGGTTGAAGTCGGCAGACTGACATCCTATTGCAACATTGAGTCCTGACCATGGGGGCGGATCCCCACGGCGCCGGTCTCGTGAGGAGAGAGAGATGGACTTAGAGCGCACCGTGATGAAGCTCAACAAGTGGCTGCAAAGGCTGACCCACCTGGTCGACAGCGACCTGCGTGCGCAACACGAACGGCGCAGTGAGACCGAAAAGGCACTGCGTAAGCTCAAAAAGCACAGCCGTAGCCTGCGCCGCGAACTCGACCGCAAGGTGATCAGCCCCGAGCGGCGCACCACCCTGGAGCAGGATTTGGCCATCGTCAAACTGCAGCGCGAGAAGGGCATCACCCTGCTCAAAGGGATGAAGAAGGGTACCGAGCAAAAGGACTAGTGGTTGGGGCGAGCCAGGGAAGGCATATGCAGAGACCTCAGTGCTATAACAAGGCGGTACTCTATCTCGCCGCCTGGATCATCCTTACCGGTAGCCTCGGTGCCCTAGCGTTACTTGGCTTTGTACTCTTGGCCCCGTGTCTGCTGGAGCCGGACGTAATCTATTTTTTTGTACCCCTCGGTATAGGGCGCATCGCCACGTTAGTATTTCGCCAAATGCAGACACTGCGGTTGTCGGGTCTACTCGCGGCTGTTGGTCCAGGAGCAGGAAGACAGTGCCCTTACTCGCGGTTGGCGTGAACCGCTGTTTGCTTGGCAGACCCTGCGCGGGCGAGCCGTTTGCCCCTGCTGCGCGCAGACGTGCCTGAAGTAGTCAGGTCAGAGGCGTGCTGCTGAATGGGCTGGGTTGTCGTTAGCGCTCTTTCCCGTAGACCTGTTTGAAAATGGGTTCTCTGCGGAGGCTGGGAGCACGGGTCTCCCTGCCTATGCGGCGTCGCGTAGCGAGGCGAAGAGCCGCCTGCGGCGGCGGAGCGGTCGGGGGAGTGCTCCTCCCAGGGGGAGCTGCGCATTGGAGCATCAAGCCAACGGCTTGATTTATCACCCTTCGAGCGAAGCCCCCTCTCACAAGCCGTGGGCTTGTGGCTCCAGCGGGCTTCGCTGTGAGCATGGATCTCCCGGCCTGTGCGGCCTTGCCGAGCGAGGCGAAGAGCCGCCTGCGGCGGCGAAGCGGCCAGGAGAGCGCTCCTTCCAGGGGGAGCTGCGCATTGGAGCATCAAGCCAACGGCTTGATTTATCACCCTTCGACCGAAGCCTCCCTCACAAGCCGTGGGCTTGTGAGAGGGGGCTTCGCTGGGAGCATGGATCTACCGGCCCGTGCGCCTCGCGCAGCAAGGCGAAGATCAGAGTGGCTAGGTGGGTGCTCCTCCGGGACAGGAGTTCGTGGATTTATCATCACAGGCTGCTATATTGCTGCATAAGCAACAAAATCTCCGGTTGGATCCCGCATGCTAGCTCCCAAACCCCAGGCCGACGAGCGCGCCGTCTTAGCCAAGGCCACCGACCGCGCAGGTAAGGCGCTCGGTTTCACCCAGAGTGAAACCGCCCGCATCCTCGGGCGAGATCGCTCCATCTTCCAGCGCGGTATCGACCCGCACGACAAGGCGGGCGAGTTGGCGCTGCTGCTGATCCGCCTCTATCGCAGCCTGTTTGTACTGGTCGGGGGCGAAGGTGAGGCGATGCGTCACTGGATGCGCACCGCCAACCACCACACCGGCGGCATACCCGCCGAGCAGGTCCATACCATCGCTAGCCTGGTCGAGCTGGTCGGCTACCTCGACGCCATGCGCGGCAAGGTCTAGCCGTGCCCTTGTGGCAGGTGTGCGGGGCTGGGCGTCCCTTCGTGCCCCTCGACGGTATCCTCTTTCGCTTGGTCGAGAGCCAAGAGCAGGTGGCCACTCAGGGTCTGGTCGACGACCTCGACGAGCAGAGTCTGCTAGAGACCCTGCTCGACAATTCCAAGCCCGCGTATCGAGCGGGGAGTGAGGGTCTCCACTATCTTCTGCGTACCCCGTTTCGCTACCCGCCCCTGCGCCACGGCTCGCGTTTTGGCGGGCGCTACGAGCCGAGCATCTTCTACGGCGCACTCAGTGCCGAGACCGCCCTGGCGGAGTCGGCCTACTACCGGCTGCTCTTCTGGTACGGCATACGGCATGGCCGAGGCGCCCAGCGCACCCTATACCAGCCAACACACCCTCTTCGAGGCCGCCTACGCGAGCGAGCGCGGCCTGCGTCTGCAAGACCAGGCGTGTCTCGACCATCGCCCTGCGCTGATGAATCCCGTGGATTATCGTGCCACTCAAGCATTGGGCAGACAGATGCGCGATGCGGGTGTCGAGGCGTTCGAATACCCTTCGGCGCGCTGCCCTGCGCTCGGCACCAATGTGGGTCTCTTTCACCCGACGGCACTCGCCGATCAGCGCCCGCTGGCCGAGCAGGCGTGGCTCTGTCGCACCGATGGGCGGCAGGTGGCCTTTACTGCACGCGGGCTGGGGCGTGCGCTGTGTTTTGGGCTGGAGCAGTTCAGCGTGGATGGGAGCCTTCCGCAAGCTGCGACGTGAAACGGTGGGGTGAACTCGCCTACTGCCCCAACAACCCGCGCAGATTGGCCAGATGCGCCTTGCCCCGCGCCTGGCGCGTATCCGGGTCCAGCTCCACCCCCTTGCCCTCCCACTGGATATCCTCCGGCGGTAGTTCGTCGAGGAAGCGACTCGGTTCGCAGCGCACCATCTCGCCGCCTCTTCTGCGCTTGGCCGCCAGGGTCATGGTCAGGGTGCGTTGGGCGCGGGTGATGCCCACATATGCTAGGCGGCGCTCTTCAGCGATGTTCTCCTCTTCGATGCTGACCCGGTGCGGTAGCAGCTCCTCCTCCATGCCGACGAGGAAGACGTGGGGGAACTCCAGCCCCTTGGCGGCGTGCAGGGTCATCAGGCGCACGGTGCCCTCGCCCTCGTCGCTGTCGTTGCGGTCCATGATGTCGAACAGGGTGAGCTTGGCCACCAGGTCGGTGAGCGGCGGGTCGTTGCCCTCCTGCTCGTGCATGCGGCCGATCCACTCGATCAGCTCCTCGATGTTCTGCACGCGCCGCTCGGCCTGCTTGAGGTCGCGGCTGGAGTCTTGCAGCCAGTTGCGGTAGTCGATCTCGTGCACCAGGTCGCGCACGGCGGCCATGCGATCGCCCTTGTCGGCGCGATGGGCGATGTCCACCAGCCACTCGGCGAAGCCGCGCAGGCGCTCGACGGCACGCTCGGGCAGGTGCTGGGCGAGACCTAACTCGAAGCAGGCGGTGAAGAGGCTGATGCCCCGGTTCATGGCGTAGCCGCCGAGCTTCTCCAGGGTGGTGGGGCCGATCTCGCGCCTGGGGGTGTTGATCACGCGCAGGAAGGCGGCGTCGTCGTCGGGGTTCGTCACCAGCCGCAGGTAGGCCATGATGTCCTTCACCTCGGTGTGCGAGAAGAAGGAGGTGGAGCCGCTGATGGTGTAGGGGATGCGCTGTTCGCGCAGGGCCTTTTCGAAGATGCGCGACTGGTGGTTGCCACGGTAGAGGATGGCGAAGTCGCCGAAGTCGGCCTTGTGCTGGAACTTGTGGTGGATGATCTCGCTGACCACGCGCTGCGCCTCGTCCTCGTCGTCCGCCGCCTGGATGATGCGCAGCGGCTCGCCGTGGCCCAGCTCGCTCCACAGGCGCTTCTCGAAGACGTGCTCGTTGTTGGCGATGAGCTGGTTGGCGGCCTTGAGGATGCGCCCCATGGAGCGGTAGTTCTGCTCCAGCTTGATCACCTTGAGGCCGGGGAAGTCGCGCTGGAGTAGGGCGAGGTTCTCCGGCTGCGCGCCGCGCCAGGCGTAGATGGATTGGTCGTCGTCGCCCACCACGGTGAAGCGCGCGCTGAGCCCGACCAGCAGCTGCACCAGGCGATACTGGGTGGCGTTGGTGTCCTGGTACTCGTCCACCAGCAGATAGCGGATGCGGTTCTGCCACTGCTGCAATATCTCCGGCTCGCGCTCGAAGAGCTGCACCGGGAGCATAATCAGGTCGTCGAAGTCGACCGCGTTGTAGGCCTTGAGGTGGCGGTTGTACTGGGCGTAGAGCAGGGCGGCGCGGGTGGCCTGATCGCTCACCGCCTCGCGCAGCGCCTGTTCGGGGTCGACGAAGGCGTTCTTCCAGTGGGAGATCTGCCACTGCAGTTGCTTCTCCTCCTCGCCATCACCCGTGCCCTCGCGGCGCCCCAGCTCCTTGATCAGCCCCATGGCGTCGGCGGCGTCGAAGATGGAGAAGCCAGGCTTGTAGCCGAGGGTCTGGATCTCGCGGCGGATGATTTCGAGCCCCAAGGTGTGGAAGGTGGATACGCGCAGCCCGTGGGACTCCTTGCCCTTCAATAACTTGCCCACG
Source organism: Gammaproteobacteria bacterium (assembly GCA_003252455.1). Taxonomy (GTDB): domain Bacteria; phylum Pseudomonadota; class Gammaproteobacteria; order Thiohalomonadales; family Thiohalomonadaceae; genus SZUA-467. The sequence goes on along the minus strand of QKED01000033.1, from coordinate 48,025 downwards.
CGCGCCTTCATCTCGCGCGCCGCCTTGTTGGTGAAGGTGACGGCGGCGATGTGGCGTGGGTTGTAGCCGCACTGCTGGATCAGGTAGGCGATCTTCTGCGTGATGACGCGGGTCTTGCCGCTACCGGCACCGGCGAGCACCAGCACGGGGCCGTCGATGGCCAGGAGGGCGGCCTGTTGCCTGGGATTGAGTCCGGACACGGGGGGTACCTGAAGGGGGCGAGGGGGCTCTATTTTAGGCAGCCACGCCAGCCATGGATAGCGCCCCGCGGGGCGTGTGTGGGGGCTTGTTTTGTAACAATTTTTCCATGGCTAGGACGCCCCTACTTGCCGTAGGATAAATCCTATGAGCGATGACCTATACAAGGCCCGACGCCAGCTCAACAAGCGGCGTCTGTTTGCCACTCGTAAACCCCTCTATCGGCGTTGGACCTTTTGGCTGACGCTGCTCGTCGCCTGTGGCCTGGGCCTCGCTTGGTTCCTGCAGCCCACCCTCTTCTCCTCCCTGCTCTCCTGATTCTGCTGGGCGACTTCCTTCAACTGCGCCCATCGGCGGTGGTAATTTAGCCCCATTGTCCGCCACGCCCGGGGAGAGGCGTATGCCCCGCCTACCTGTTCTGTTGCTTGTCTCTCTGCTCTTTGTCTGGGGCGCCGCGCCGCTGTGCGCCGAGGTCGACGAGGCGACGCTGATGCAACTGGAGCAGCGTCTGCAGGCGATGGACCGGGCGCTGGAGGAGGCGGCCCTGGGCGGTAGCGCCTCCCTGGGGGGGTTGTGGCGCGAGGGGATGCGCTACCGCGAACAGGCGCAGGGGTGTGTGCAGGGGGGGCAACAGGCACTGGCGGAGAGCGAGGCGGACCTGCAGGTGCTCGGTGAACCGAGTGGGCACGAGTCGCTGCAGGTGCTGGCCAAGCGTACCGAGCTGAAGGCGCGCAAGGGGGAGATCAGCGCCCGCCTCGACCGCTGTCGCCTCATCGTCCTGCGCAGCAGTGAGCTGGCCGAGCGCGCCGCCGCGCTGCGCGACAGCAGCCTCACCCGCCACCTCTCCGAGCGGCGCTCACCGATCTGGGTGGTACTCGGCGATGGGTTGTGGATGTTGCCCAGAGACACGGTCAATCTGCCCCAGTACCTGCTGGACGAGGGCGGGCTCGGTGAGCTGGGTCAGCACCAACGCGCCACGCTGCTCTTTCTCGCCCTTTTCGGCCTGCTCTTCGGCTGGCTGCTGCGCCCCCTGGTGGCGCCGCACCACGGCCTGCCGGATGACCCCGCCAGCGGCCCCTGGCTCAGCTACGGGCTGCGCCTGTGTCTCGCGCGCCGCCTCCCCGCGCTGCTCCTGCTCGGCCTGCCCGGTCTCTATCTCGCCTTCGGCAACGGTCCGACCCTGACCCTGCCGATGGTCGCCGAGGTGGCGGTGGCGCTCGCCGGCGCCCTCGCCACGGGCTGCCTACTGCGCGCCCTGCTCGGCCCCTGCGGCGAGCTGCGCATCAACCCCTATCTGGATGAACGGGTGGCGTTGCGCCTGCGGCGGCTCACCCTGCCCCTGTTGTGGCTGCTGATGGGGGGATATCTGCTCTTCTACAGTGGCCTCGCCGGGGCCCTCGCACCGGCCAGCGAGCAGTTGGTGCGGGCCATCTACACCCCGCTGCTGCTGCTCAACCTGCTGCTGCTCTTCGTGCAGCTCGGGGCGCTGCTGCCGTTGATGGCCACCGCTCGGTTGCGGGTCGTCTTTGCGCTGCTGCTGGTCGGTATCCTCTTCACCGAGTGGCTCGGTTACCTGAATCTGGCCCAGTTCCTCTTCGTCGCCTTCAGCGGCAGCCTGCTGGTGCTCGGTGCCACCCTGTTTCTCAGCAATCAGCTCGACGAGACCCTCGACGGCCTCGACGAGGGGCGTCTGAAGTGGCACCAGCGGCTGCGCAGCATCCTCGCCATCGCGCCCGGCAAGGGCTTCCATGGGCGGCTGATGATCCGCCTGGTGGTGACCATCCTGCTCTGGGGCGGTGCCGTGTTGCTCATCTCGCGCTTCTGGGGGTTGAGCGGGCGCGGCAGTGAGCTGCTGTTCAGCTATCTGTTCGACGGCTTCGCCCTCGGCAGCCTCACCGTGGTGCCGACCAAACTGCTGTTGGCGGTGGTGGTGATGCTGCTCATCAGTGCCGCCACGCGCAGCTTTAAGCGCCAACTGGAGCGCCGCTGGCTGCGCTACACCAACCTCGACCGGGGCGCGCGCGAGGCCACCGTCACCCTGAGCGGTTACCTGGGCAACGGCATCGCCGTACTGGTGGCGCTCACGGTGGCCGGTGTCGAGTTCTCGCACCTGGCGATCATCGCTGGCGCCCTCTCGGTGGGGATCGGTTTCGGCCTGCAGAACGTGGTCAACAACTTCGTCTCCGGCCTCATCCTGCTCTTCGAGCGCCCGGTGCGTACCGGCGACTGGATCGTCGTCGGCGGGACGGAGGGCTACGTGAGGCAGATCAGCATCCGCTCGACCATCATCCAGACCTTCGACCGCGCCGATGTCATCGTGCCCAACTCCGAACTCATCTCCGGCCAGGTAACCAACTGGATGTTGCGCGACCAGTTCGGACGCGCCAAGGTGCCCATCGGCGTGGCCTACGGCTCCGATACGCAGAAGGTGAAGCAGATCCTGCTCAAGGTGGCCATGAGCCACCCCGGCGTGGTCATCGACGGCTCCATGAGCCCGCCCTGGGTGCTCTTTCGTGGCTTCGGCGACAGCGCCCTCGACTTCGAGCTGCGCTGCTATATCAGCAACGTCGACAACCGCCTGACCATCATCTCCGACCTCAACTTCGCCATCGACGACGCTTTCCGCGCCGAGGGCATCGAGATCCCCTTCCCGCAGCGCGATGTGCATGTGCGCTCGATGCCGGGTGGGTTTTAAACGCTGGGATTGGCCACGGAGACACGGAGAACACGGAGAGATGAAGAGCGGAATGAGGCCCTCGAACGGGCGGGTGTGCAAGACCCGTCCCGCCTCAGCAATCTCCGTCTCCTACGTGCCTCATGTGGCCGACAACCGCTTGCTCCGTGCTCACCCGCTTCTAGGCCACCGAGCGGCCCGCTATACTTGAGCGTTTAACCCACCTAATACGAGAGTCACCATGCGACCCTGCTGGGCCCAATACCTCCTCTGGGCGGTCATCGCCGCCCTCGGCATCATGAGCATGCTCTCCGGCTGCGGCGCCAAGGGCGACCTCTACCTGCCGCAAGACGAACCCACCACCGCGCAACAGAAGGCCAACTGATGGACTACTTCACCTACACCGAGGGGCGCCTTGGCGCCGAAGAGGTCGACCTCGCCGCCATCGCCGCGCAGTACGGCACGCCGACCTACGTCTACTCCCGCGCCACCATCGAGCGCCACTACCGCGCCTTCGATGCCGCCCTGGCCGGGGTCGAGCATCTGGTCTGCTACGCGGTGAAGGCCAACTCGCACCTCGCCATCCTCAATCTGTTGGCGCGCCTCGGCGCCGGCTTCGACATCGTCTCGGTGGGTGAGCTGGAGCGCGTGGTGGCCGCCGGGGGCGACCCGGCCAAGGTGCTCTTCTCCGGTGTCGGCAAGCGTCGCGACGAGATGGCCCGCGCCCTGGAGCTGGGCATCCACTGCTTCAACGTCGAGTCCGAGAGCGAGCTTGTGCGCCTCAACGAGGTGGCCGGGGCGCACGGCGTGCGCGCGCCCATCTCCCTGCGCGTCAACCCCGACGTGGACGCCAAGACCCACCCCTACATCTCCACCGGCCTGAAAGAGAACAAGTTCGGCATCGACATCGCCATCGCCCCCGAGGTCTACGCCCGCGCGGCGGAGATGGCCCATCTGGAGCTGGTCGGCGTCGACTGCCACATCGGCTCGCAGATCACCCAGGTGACCCCCTTCGTCGACGCCATGGAACGTGTGCTCAAGCTGGTCGACGAGCTGGTGGTGCGCGGCATCGCCCTGCAGCACCTCGACCTCGGTGGCGGCCTCGGCATCCAGTACCGCGACGAGACCCCGCCGCTGCCCGGCGACTACGCCGCCCCGCTCATCGAGCGCATGGGCGAGCGCGGCCTCAAGCTGATGATCGAACCGGGCCGCGCCATCGTCGGCAACGCCGGGGTGCTGCTGACCCGCGTCGAGTACCTCAAGCACACCGCGCACAAAGACTTCGCCATCGTCGATGCGGCGATGAACGACCTCATCCGCCCCACCCTCTACGGCGCCTGGCAGGCCATCGTGCCGGTGCAGCCGCGCGAGGGCACGCCGCGCGCCTACGACCTGGTTGGCCCCATCTGCGAGACCGGCGACTTCATCGGCAAGGGGCGCGAACTGGTGCTGGAAGAGGGCGACCTGCTCGCCGTGCGTAGCGCCGGGGCCTACGGCGCCAGCATGGCCTCCACCTACAACTCCCGCCCGCGCCCAGCGGAGGTGCTGGTCGACGGCGCGCGCGCCCAGCTCATCACCGCGCGCCAGACACCCAGCGAACTGTTCGCGGACGAGAAGCTCTTCGAGCTGTAGGCGAGCCTTGGAGTACAGGGTTCACCCTGTACTCCCCGACCTGAGTCACCTCAACCACCTTCGTGCTCTTCGTGCCCTTCGTGGTTAATCCCCGTCACTCCCCCAAGCGGAGCCCCCATGCAGCGCACCCCCGAACCCGACCTGATGAATGACCCCGCCCAGGCGCGCGCCTATGCCGAGGCGGACTTCGCCGTGCCCCACGAGGGCTTCGTCGACCTCTTTCTCGCCCGTTTCCCCGACTTTCCTGCAACGGGCGAGGTGCTCGACCTCGGCTGCGGCCCCGGCGATGTCTGCATGCGCTTCGCCCGGCGTTTTCCCGAGGTGGTGATCCACGGCATCGACGGTGCCGAGGCGATGCTCGCCGAGGGGCGACGCCTGTTGGGGGAGGCGGGCCTGGCCGAGCGCGTCCAGCTCCACCACGGCTACCTGCCCGGCGCCGTGCTGCCGCGTGCGCACTACGCCACCCTCATCAGCAACAGCCTGCTGCACCACCTCAACGACCCCATGCTCCTATGGCACGCCCTCCGTGACCACGCCGAGCCCGGTGCGCGCATCTTCGTCATGGATCTGATGCGCCCGGAGACCCCGGAGCAGGCCCTCGGCTTGGTCGAACAGTACGCGGCGGGCGAGCCCGAGGTGCTGCGCCACGACTTCCACATGTCATTGCACGCCGCCTACACCCCGGAGGAGGTGCGTGGTCAGCTCGCCGAGGCGGGCTTGGCGTTGGTGGTCGAGGTGGTGAGCGACCGGCACCTCATCGCGTACGGTCGTCGTTAGGCACCGTTCAGACGTCGTTCGACCTGCGCCACGCGGTGTGCCGACGGCGTAGTGCCGCCAGGGGCGGCCCAGCAGCAGGTCGCCTGTCGACGGTTCGGGGCGAGTGGGGTTGCGGCGAAGACCCGCTAATCCAAAGCCAGGATCAGCTCGGCCCACTCCACCTGGGGCAGTAGCAAGAGGGCCCCCGGAGCACGCTTCCACACCGCCGAACGCTGTGGCTCCCCGCTATCGTCGAACCCCGTCCATCCCCCCGGCCAGCGCGCCTGCAGCGCGTCGAAGCGGGTCTCGTTCGCCGGTCGTAGGCGCAGGGTGAACTCGTAGAGGTCGGGGTATTTCCAATAGCGCTGCGGGGGCTCGTGCGCGGTGGCCTCGAAGTCGACCAGGGTGCGCACCAGTTCGGCCTGCAGTGCGTGGGCCTGCGCGGTGTCGGCGCTGCTGGCGAAGAGGCGCAGCAACATCAGGCCCGCGTTCTGGTCCAAGCTCTCCATCTCCTGTGATGCCCCCTGTATCCGGGTCTGTCGGTCGTCGTACGTGGGCCGACCGCAAACCTTGCCAATGCTCATAAATAGGTTTAGATTTGTTTCCTAACCTATCGTAATAAAACATAAATTTTTATGTCTAGCTCACCCATACACTTCACCAAGATGCACGGTTTGGGCAACGATTTCGTGGTCATCGACGCGATAAACCAGCCCTTTTGCCCCAGCGAAGCGCAGGTGCGTGCCATGGCCAGGCCCCACTTCGGTATCGGTTTCGACCAGCTCTTGCTGGTGGAGCCCTCGCGCGAGGATGGGGTCGATTTTCGCTACCGCATCTTCAACGCGGATGGCAGCGAGGTGGCCCAGTGCGGCAACGGGGCGCGCTGTTTCGCCCGCTTCGTGCGTGACAAGGGGCTGACCGAGAAGGACGAGATCCTGGTGGAGACCGCCTCCGGTCTCATCATCCTCTATCTAGAGGCGGATGGGCAGGTGCGGGTGAATATGGGGCGGGCGCGCTTCACGCCCGCCGAGATCCCCTTCGCGGCCCCCGAGGCGCAGCCGCTCTACACCATCGAGGCGCCGCAGCTCGCCGGCGGTGAGCTCACCTTCGGCGCGGTCTCCATGGGCAACCCGCACGCGGTGATCCAGGTGGAGTCCACCGCGCTGGCGCCGGTGGAGGGGGTCGGCCCTTGGTTGGAGCGCCATCCGCTCTTCCCCGAGCGGGTCAATGTGGGATTTATGCAGGTGCTCGATCGCGGCCATATCCGCCTTCGGGTGTTCGAGCGCGGCAGCGGCGAGACCCTCGCCTGTGGCACCGGGGCCTGCGCCGCTATGGTCGTCGGGCGGCTCAACGAGCTGCTCGACGAGGAGGTGGTGGTGAGCCTGCCCGGTGGCGACCTGACCATCCGTTGGGCCGGTGGCGATCAACCCGTGTGGATGGTCGGCCCAGCCGTGACTGTTTTTGAAGGGAGTATCACCCTGTGAGCAAGCCTATGCACGAGCCCGTTACCGACCTGGACGAGGGGCAGGTGGCCGACTATTTGGAGCGTCACCCGGAGTTCTTCACGCGTAACGAGGCGCTGCTGGAGGGGCTCTCTATCCCCCATCCTCAGCGCGGTAAGGCGATCTCCCTGCTGGAGCGCAAGGTCGACCTGCAGCGCGAGCAGCTCACTACCCTGCGCAGCCGCCTCACCCAACTGACACGCAACGCCCAGCGCAGCGAGGAGATGTTGGAGCGGGTGCAGGGTCTGATGCTCGACTTTCTCGCCAGCGAGGGGGTCGAGGAGGCCGCCACCCGCCTGTGCGACTGGCTGCTCGACGACTTCCGTGCCGAGGCGGTGGCGGTGCGACTGATGGCCGATGGCGAGCACGACTCTCCCACCCTGGTGGCGCGCAGTGACCCGGCCTGGGGTCGCTTCCGCGCCCTGCTCGATGGCCAGACCCCCCTCTGTGGTCGCTTCGATCGCGACCAACTCGGGTTTCTCTTCGGGGAGGAGAGTGCCGTGCGCATCGGTTCGGCGGTGGTCATTCCGCTCTGTGCCCCCGGTGCCGCCTCCGACGAGTGCGCCGGCCTGCTGGCCATCGGCAGCCACGACCCCTCTCGCTTCCATTCCCACATGGGCACCCTGTTCCTTGGCCATATGGGGGCCATCATCGGCGCCGAACTGGCGCGTCGTCTCGCCCGCCTGTGAACGCCGACGGCGGTCCGGCCCTCGCGCGCTTTCTCGCCCACCTGCACGGCGAGCGCCGCCTCTCACCGCATACGGTGGAGAGTTATCGGCGTGACCTCATGCGCATCGCCGCCTGGGGCACTGAGCAGGGGCTGACCGATTGGCCCGAACTCGACGAGGCGCTGCTGCGCCGTTATCTCGCCCAGCGCCACCGCCAGGGCATCGGTGCGCGCACGCAGGCGCGCGAGCTCTCCGCCCTGCGCACCTTCTACACCTGGCTCAAGCGCGAGGGGTTGGCCAACGAGGGACCGGCCAAGGGGGTCGGTGTGCCGCGCGGTCCCAAGCGCCTGCCGCACCACTACGATGTCGACCGCATGCAGCAGCTCCTCGCCCGCGCGCCCGAGGATGACCCGTTGCTGCTGCGCGATCGCGCCCTCTTGGAGCTGCTCTACTCCTCCGCCCTGCGCCTGGCCGAGGCCGTGGCCCTCGACCTTCACCACCTCGACCTCGACGAGGGGCTGGTGCGTGTCCTCGGCAAGGGGAGCAAGGAGCGCATCGTGCCGGTAGGGCGTGTGGCGCGCGAGGCGCTTCGTGCCTGGCTCAGGGTGCGTGGCGGGTTGGCGCGGCTCGGTGAGTCGGCGCTGTTTGTCGCGCGCCACGGCGGGCGGCTCGGGCCGCGTGGGATCCAGAAGCGTTTGGTGCAGTGGGCCGAGGCGCAGGGGCTGCCCGCCGACCTCCACCCTCACCTGCTCCGCCACTCCTGCGCCAGCCATCTGCTGCAGTCGAGCGGCGACCTGCGTGCGGTGCAGGAGATGCTCGGCCATGCGGACATCAGCACCACGCAGATCTACACCCATCTCGACTATCAGCACCTGGCGCAGGTGTACGACCAGGCGCATCCTCGGGCACGACGACGGGCGCGCTAGGGGTGGACGCAAAGACGGGGCCTGAGGGCCCCGTCTTTGCGTTTGGGTGCAGGGGTGCTGTTCGCGGCCCCCGCGCGGGGGCCGCGGCACTGCGTGCAGGGGCCCTGCGAGGCGCAGAGGGAGACGGGGCCCCTCAGTTGGGCACGGCCACCAGGTAGCGTACGCCGCCGTTGATGGTGATGGGGCGGAAGTAGGTGTCGCCGTATAGGAAGTACTGGATGGTGTCGATGGTGACACTCCGGCTGCCGGGGGGGAGCTGTTCGAGCAGCTGACCCGGGGTGTAGTGGGTCCCGTTCACCGGGGAGGGCTGCTCGACCACCAGGGTCTGGGCGGGCGGCTGCACGATGATGGTCTGCGGTGCGGTCTGCACCACTACGTGAGGCGGGGCGGAGACCACGTAGCCGGCCTGGTGGTCGTCCCAGCGGTAGTAGGTGTCGTAGTCGGTGTAGTAGAGACGACCGCCGATGGAGAGCTGGATCAGTCCGCTCGGCAGGCTGGCGACCACCGCGCCGATGGGGGCGTCCACCACCACGTAGAGTCCGTCGAGTAGGCGGAAGAAGATACCGTCGTGGTAGTAGTAGTGGTGGTGGTTGTAGGTCACATGGTGGTAGCTACGCGGCAGTGAGTGGAAGCGCCGACCCGGGTAGAAGTGGGTGTAGCGTGGGTGGTGTTGCTGCGGCGAGGGGCGGTAGTCGCGCGGTGGCGCATAGCTCTGGCGTACGTCGTAGCGGTAATCCCGACGCTCGTCCACACGCCCTTGGCGGTAGTCGCGGCGCTCATCGCGGTATGGGGTGTTGATCGGGGTCTGCTCGTCGCGACGCCCCTGCCGGTAGTCGCGGCGCTCGTCCTGACGGTCTTGGCGCTCGTCACGCCGCTCCTCGCGCGACTGGGGGCGGCTGCTCGGGGGCGTGTAGCGCGGCGGAGAGACCTCGCTGCGTGCCGGACGCGGCGGCGGGGCGGGGCGGGTCTGGCCATCGTCCTGCAGGACGCTGCCGACGCCGAAGCGGGCGTCGGCCTGGGCCGTGGCGAGGGGTAGCAGGCCGCAGAGGAGGGCGACGGCGAGGGCGTAGGGGCGGTGTGTGAACATGCGGGCTCTCCATGTGGTGGCGCGCTCCGTATGGTGTGCGCCGGTACGCACTAAGAGTACCAAGTGTGCGACAAGTTGCAGCCTGTTTGGGGCGTTTGTGTTTTCATTTCCTTGCTTTTCGTTTCTTTGCACAGGGCCGATAATGGCCCTCCACGCCGTCGCAATCGCAAGGGGGAGAGTCATGAGAGCCACCTGGAGTCCGAGTCGTTTGGGCCTGCTGCTGCTGTTCTGCTGCGGCCCTCTGTCGGCACAGGCCGAGAGTGCCGATCTGGCCGAGCGCCTGGTGCAGATGGAGGCGCGAGTGCAGCAGTTGGAGGGGCTGCTCGGCGGTCCCATGGCCCACCTCATCGGCGAGAACCGCCAGCAGCACGGTCAGCTGGAGGCGCGTATCGCCGAGCTGGAGGCGCAGGTACAGGCGCTGCGTGCCGGGACGGCCCCGGTCGCGGCCCCGGTGCCCGGTAGCGAGGCCCCTGCCGTGCGCATCACCTCGCCTGCCGATCGACGCGCCGAGACCGCGGCAGGCGCGGCGTTGCCCGCCCCTGGCGGTGGTGCGTTCGCCGTGGTGCTGCTCTCCTCGACCAACTCCGAGGCGGTGGACCGCGAGCTGACGCGCCTGCGTGGCCTCAACATCCAGGCCGAGAAGCGCGAGGTGATGAAGGACGGTCAGGTCTCCTACCGCCTGGTCGTGGCCGGTTTCGATTCGCGCGACACCGCCGAGGGCTATGCCGGTAACGTCAAACAGATGGCCGATCTGGCCACCCACCCTTGGGTCTACAGCGAGTAGTGCCCCGCGTGCCCGCCCACGGGCGGGCCCTCTCCCCCTCATGCCCGTCGAGGTGACCGGTGTCGCGTCTGCTGCCCCTCCTGCTCTCTCTGCTTATCTTCTCTCCCCTACAGGCGGCGCAGGAGTCGCTGCAGGTCGCCGACGGCAGTGAGCTGTTCATCGAGCGCCTGCCCGCCCAGGGGGATGCCGCGCGCGGTCGGCTGCTCTGGATCCCCTCGGAGTACGGGCTGGGGGCCGGTGCCGAACGTGAGCTGGCCGAAGGGCTGGCGGGGCAGGGCTTCGAGGTGTGGTTGGTCGACCTACACAGCAGCTTTTTCCTGGCGCCCGGGCGCAGCAGCCTGATGGAGGTACCACTGGAGGCGGTGGTGGGGCTCATCGATGTGGCCCAGCCCGATCGGGGGCGGCTCTATCTCTTCAGCTACGGGCGCGGTGCGGCGTTGGCGCTGATGGCGGCGCGCCGTTGGCGTGAGGAGCACCCGCAGGCGGGGCCGCTGGGCGGGGCGCTGCTGATCCACCCCAACCTGCTTGCCGCCACCCCCGAGGCGGGGGCGGAGGCGAGTTACCTGCCCATCGCCAGCCAGAGCAATCTGCCTATCTATCTGCTGCAGCCGCGTAACTCGGCCAAGTTTTGGTATCTACAGGACTTGGTGGCCAAGCTGGAGGCGGGCGGCAGCTCGGTCTTCGTCCAGCCGTTGCCAGGGGTCACCGATGGCTATCAGGTGCGTAACGACGCCACCCCCTTCGAGCGTGAGGCGCGCAAGAGCCTGCCGCGGACCCTGGCCCAGGGGGCACGCCTGCTCGGCGGCTACAACCGTCAGGCACGTGCGCCCGCAGTGGCGGCGGAGGTGGCGGTGGAGTGGCGTGCCGGTGGCGCGGCGGGGCTCGCCCCCTATCAGGGGGAACCGACCCCGCCGACACTGGTGCGGCAGGACCTGAGTGGGCAGACGCATAACCTGGAGGCGTATCGCGGGCAGGTGGTGTTGGTGAACTTCTGGGCCACCTGGTGCCCCCCCTGCGTGAAGGAGATCCCTTCGATGGGACGCCTGCAGCAGCGCCTCAAGGCGCGCGGCTTCACCATCTTGGCGGTAGATGTGGGCGACAGTCGGGCCCAGGTGGAGGCATTTTTGGAGCAGGTGCCGGCGCACTTCCCGGTGCTGCTCGACCCGCAGGGTGAACTGGTGGAGGCGTGGCAGGTACGCGCCTTCCCTACCAACTTCATCATCGACCGCGAGGGGCGTATCCGTCTCGCCTTCTTCGGCGCTCTGGAGTGGGACTCGCCGGAGGTGCTGGCGCAGGTGGAGTCCCTGCTCTGAGGGGTAGGGGAGGAGGGGGACAGACCGAGGGCTGTACCCCCGTCAGAGGCCGAGCGGCTTAGCTGGCCATCATCTTAATCCCGTTGATCATCCCCTCCACGTGGTGGCGGGCCTCCTTGCGTGCGCGGCGGAAGGCGGTGAGCTGCTGCTCGCCATCGCCCTTCACCGTCGCCGGGTTCTCCAGCGGCCAGTGGATCTTGCGCACACCCGGGGGCAGCACCGGACAGTTCACATCGGCCTTGCCGCAGACAGTGACCACCAGGTCGGCCCACTCCAACAGCTCGGGGGTGAGCGGCTCGGTGCTCAGGCCGCTGGTGTCGATCCCCTCCTCGGACATCACCTGCTGGGTCAGGGGGTGGACCGCCTCGCGGTCGGTGCTGGCGGCGCGACTCTCCATGCAATCGGTGCCGAGGCGTCCAGCCCAGCCGAGGGCCATCACCGAACGAGCCGGGTTGCCGCTGCAGACGAAAAGTACTTTAGCCTTGTTGATCAGCATGTTGTTCTACCTGTGGTGGAGTAGCCCAGGGGGCAGGAAGAGGGTGCGCGATTATAGCAAAGCCATCGGCCTATCTCGGGGATGTGACAACCAATCACAATTCGAAACGGGTTAAAAATTTTCACAATGTGCACTGGGTCCGGGGCGTACCTTGAAGACTCTTATGCAAGTGAAGATTTGGATAAAACTTTAGTATATAATGACGCGCTAAACGTCCCGTTGCGCCGAACCATTCGCGCGGTCGTGGCGCCTCTCACTCGCTTGCTCCCCTGGTACCGTCATGCTCGCCACCGCATCGGCCTTGGGCGCGTCGCGCGTCGCCCGGCGGCCTCGCGTGTTGCTGGCCCTGCTCCTCTGCCTACCCCTGCTGGGGGAGGTGTGGGGGCGCTGTGAGGTCGACGCCCCGCAGCCGAGCGGGGCGAGCGCGGTGTTCGAGTGTGGGGTGGGAGGCATGGACGGGCCACCGCCCGTGCCCGCCCTGGCCCTGGTCGTGCCGCCCGCGCCGCAGTGGCGTTGGCTCTGGAGCGAGCCGTTGGTGGGTGGGCGGCTGCCCCACTGGGTGCCCTTACACCCCCTCGCCAGGCCACGCGCCCCCCCGACGTTACCGGCTTGAGTCGTGCCCTTGCGGGCACTTGTCCTTGGTAGTTCGCGCCGCGTCGTTCGATGCGGTCCACGTCGAGTTCTCCCCTGGAGGTCTATCCGCCTATGACAGCCTGTCCTCAGTGCAGTCTGATCCTGCACAAGCTCTTCCCCTTCCTGCGTTGGAAGAAGATGGTCACGCGCGAGACCCTGCGCGCCGACCTCATCGCCGGTCTCACCGGTGCCATTATCGTCCTGCCCCAGGGCGTCGCCTTTGCCATGATCGCCGGCATGCCGCCGGAGTACGGTCTCTATACCGCCATCATCCCGGCCATCATCGCCGCGCTGTTCGGCTCCTCGCACCACCTCATCTCCGGGCCGACTACGGCCATCTCCATCGTGGTGATGAGTACCCTCGCACCGATGGCCGAGCCCGGTAGCGCCGAGTTTATCCAGTTGGCCTTCACGCTCACCTTCATGGCGGGACTGTTCCAGCTTGGCTTCGGCCTCGCGCGCCTCGGTACGCTGATCAACTTCGTCTCGCACACCGTGGTGATCGGCTTTACCGCCGGCGCGGCGATCCTCATCGCCACCAGTCAGATGAAACACTTCTTCGGCGTGCCGGTGGAGCGCGGTGCCTCCTTCCTTCACACCTGGATGCAGATCATCCCCGAGCTGCCCGACAGCAATCCGCGCGTGGTGACCATCGCCCTGGTCACCCTGTTGGTGGCCGTGGGGCTGCGTATCTACCGCCGCAAGTGGCCCGGCATGCTCATCGCCATGGTCGTCGGCGGCCTGATCTCGCTGCTGCTCGACGGTGAGGCGCACGGGGTGAAGCTGGTCGGTGAGCTGCCCTCCAGCCTGCCGCCCTTCTCGCACCCCAATATCGACCTGGATACCTGGAAGGTGCTCGCCTCCGGTGCCGCCGCCATCGCCCTGCTCGGTCTGGTGGAGGCGGTCTCCATCTCGCGTTCGGTGGCGGCCAAGTCGCAGCAGCGCATCGACGGCAACCAGGAGTTCATCGGTCAGGGCATGGCCAACATCGTCGGCTCCTTCTTCTCCAGCTACGCCTCCTCCGGCTCCTTCACCCGTACCGGGGTGAACTTCACCGCCGGGGCGCGCACCCCGATGTCGGCGGTCTTCGCCGCGGTGCTGCTGGCCGCGGTGATCCTGCTCATCGCCCCGCTCACCGCCTATCTGCCGATCCCGGCCATGGCCGGCATCCTGCTGCTGGTGGCCTACAACCTGATCGACTTTCACCACATCGGTGAGATCCTCAAGTCGAGCCGTTCGGAGACGGCGGTACTGCTGACCACCTTCTTCGCCACCCTGTTCCTGGAGCTGGAGTTCGCCATCTACGCCGGTGTGCTGCTCTCGCTGATGCTCTACCTCAACCGCACCTCGCGCCCCTCCATCGCCACCATGGCGCCGGACACCAACGAGATCCGCCACCCGCTGGTGAACATCGCCTGCCACCCGGAGCTGAGCCAGTGCCCGCAGATGCGCATCCTGCGTATCGACGGCTCGGTCTTCTTCGGCGCGGTGAACAACGTCGGTGTGAACATGGCGCGCCTGCACGAGCAGAACCCGGAGCAGAAGCACGTCCTCATCGTCGGCAACACCATCAACTTCATCGACCTGGCGGGGGTGGACATGTTCATCCAGGAGCACAACCGCTACAAGCTCGCCGGTGGTGGCCTCTATATGAGTAACCTCAAGACGGCGGTGCTCGATGAGGTGAAGAAGAAGGGGCTCGATCGTCACGTGCAGATCTTCGACTCCAAGCCGGAGGCGATCCAGGGGGTCTTCCTCAAGCTGGACCGTGATATCTGTCGCAGCTGCGACAAGCGCATCTTCCACGAGTGTGCCAGCGTCAAGCCGGCGAAGAGATCCTGACCCGACGGTTTGCTAGACTGCCCCCCATGTATCACGGATCGCCACAGGGGGAGCGGTCATGCTCAGTCGTCGCGCCTTTCTGCGTACCGGTGCCGCCGCCCTGGCCGCGACCCAGGCCCCGTGGGTCTGGGCCCGACACGAGGAGCGGGTGCTGCGCGTACTCGGTACCCACGTCACCCTGCGTGAGCCCATCCGCCGTCAGGCGGAGCGGGACCTCGGTATCCGCATCAGTTTCGAGCCCGGCGGCAGCGCACGCGTGCTGCAGAAGGCCGCCTCCCGCCCCCAGTCGTTCGACATCTACGAGCAGTGGTCGAACAGCATCAACATCCTCTGGTATGCCGACGCCATCCAGCCGATCCAGCGTGAGCGGATCCGCGCCTGGGCGCAGATCAACGACCTGACCAAGACCGGGCGCCTCACCCCCGGGGCCAAGCTCGGTGCCGGCGACGCGCCGCACAAGCTGCTCTACGTGCAGCCCGGCCGCACACTCGGCCTTCGTCCGAGCGAGCAGATCAGCTTTCTCCCCTATGTGCACAACTGCGACTCCTTCGGCTATGACACGCGCGTTGTCGAGCGCGGCGTCGCCTATGAGACCGAGAGCTGGGGTTGGCTCCTCGACGAGCGCTACCACGGCAAGGTGGCGCTGGTGAACGAGCCCACCATCGGCCTCTTCGACATGGCCCTGGCGGCGCAGGCGCAGGGGCTGATGGCCTTCGACGACATCGGCAACATGAGTAAGGCCGAGGTGGACCAGCTCTTCGCCATCCTGATCAAGAAGAAGCAGGAGGGACACTTCAGCGGCTTCTGGAACTCGGTGCCCGAGTCCGCCGAGTTCATCGCCAACGGCCGTGCGGCCATCGCCAGCATGTTCTCCCCCGGCGTGGCCGACCTCAACGAGCGTGGCATCCCGGCGGTCTACGCCGCGCCCAAGGAGGGGTATCGTGCCTGGCACGGGGTGATGTGCCTCTCGTCGCAGACCCAGGGCTGGGCCAAGGATGCCGCCTATGAATTCATGAACTGGTGGCTCTCCGGCTGGCCCGGCGCATTCGTCGCGCGCCAGGGCTATTACATCGCCAACCCGGAGGCCTCGCGCCCCTACCTGAGCCAAGACGAGTGGGACTACTGGTACGAGGGGTTGCCCGCCGCCAGCGACCTGCGTGGCCCCGATGGTGCGGTGGCGGTACACAAGGGCGGTCAGCGCAATGGCGGCTCCTACTGGCGGCGTTTCAGTAACGTGGCGGTGTGGAACACGGTGATGGACACCTACGAGTACACCCTGCCGCGCTGGAATGAGTTTCTGCTCGCCTAAGGACGCCCCCATGCCCTACCCCTCTCAACTGCGTATCGGCAGCAAGATCTATCTCGGTTTCGGCGTGGTGCTGGGCATGCTGTTGCTGCTGGTGCTCTACCACCAAGTCAACCTGGCCAAGGCGGCCCAGGCCTACGAGCGCGGTGCCGAGGTGCACGCCGAGAACACCCGCATCATGGAGATCGAGCGCGCCGTGGTGGAGTTGCAGCGTAGCGTGCTGGCCTACGTCTTCTCCGGCTTCGACGGCCTCATCAACCGCGCGGTCCAGGCCGAAGAGCGGTTGGAGCAGCAGCTCGACGAGGTACGCGGCAGCCTGCGCGAAGAGGACGAGCTGGTGCTGTTCGATCGCATGCGCGAACACTTCGTACTCTATCGTGAGAACTTCTCCGCGGCGATCAACGAGCGCACCCTGCGCAAGCGCCTCATCGAGGAGGGGATCGAGGTGCCGGTACGCGCCATTGCCGAGGAGCTGCAGCGTCTGCACCAGGCGGCCATGGCGCGTGAGGATTACCTCGGCGCGGCGCACCTCGGGCTGATGCAGAGGCACCTCTACACCAGCCAGCTCAACGCCTCACGCTTCTTCGTCGCCCCCGACTCCTCCCTGGTGCGTGCGGCGCGCAGCGACATCGAGCAGTTCCGCATCGAGCTGGCCCAGGTGGCGCAGCTGCCCGGCTATGGCGATGCGTCGACGCTGGAGCCGCTGTTGACCCTCTCGCAGCAGTACGAGGGGGGCTTCATCCGCGCCGTCTCCGCGACCCGCGCCTACCTGCACCTGGTCTACGTGGTGATGGCCGGTGAGGCGGCGGAGATCAACTACCTCTCGGCACAGCTCAAGACGCACGTGCTCGCACGCCACCAGGCGGTGACCCAGCGCCTGGCGCAGAGCGTGCGCGAGGCGCGCCTCACCACCTTGGCCATCTCCCTGCTGACCCTACTGGTGGGGCTGAGCGCCGCGTTCGGCATCACGCGCAACACGGTCGGCCCGATCAAGCGCATGACCGAGACCCTCACCGCCCTCGCCCGGGGCGAGAAGCAGGCGGATATCCCTGGCCTCGGACGCGGCGACGAGATCGGCGCCATGGCCGCCGCCGCCCAGGTGTTCAAGGAGAAGGCCCACGAGCTGGAGAACGCCAGCCGCTACAAGTCCGAGTTTCTCGCCAACATGAGCCACGAGCTGCGCACGCCGCTCAACAGTCTGCTCATCCTCGCGCGCATCTTCGCCAGCAATCGCGATGGCAACCTCACCCCGGCGCAGGTGGAGTCGGCCACCATCATCCACGACAGTGGGCGCGACCTGCTGGCGTTGATCAACGACATCCTCGACCTCTCCAAGGTCGAGGCGGGGCGCATGGAGCTGGTGCCGGAGCGGGCCATCCTCGCCGATTTCGCCCGTCAGTTGGAGCGCCAGTTCCGCCACGTGGCCGAGGCGCGCGGGCTCGATTTCAGCGTGGATCTGGCCCCCGGATTGCCCGCCTCGCTGGTCAGCGACTGGGGTAAGGTGGAACAGGTGCTGCGTAACCTCCTCTCCAACGCCTTCAAGTTCACCCATCAGGGCGGCGTGCGTGTGCACTTCTACCGCCCCAACCCGCAGGCCGCCGCCCACCACCCGGGGCTGCACAGCGAGGGGGCGGTCGCCATCGCCGTGCAGGACAGCGGCATCGGCATCCCCGCCGACAAGCGCGAGGTGATCTTCGAGGCGTTCCGTCAGGTCGACGGCACCACCAGTCGCCAGTACGGCGGTACCGGTCTGGGGCTCTCCATCTCCCGTCAGCTGGCCGAACTGCTCGGCGGGGCGATTGGGGTCGAGAGCGGTGCCAGCGCGGGCAGCACCTTCACCCTGCTGTTGCCGGCGGTCTGCCCGGCGATCGGCGACGTGGTGAGGCGCGCGGCGCAGGAGGAGGCCAACGACCCGCTGCCCGACTACCACGCCCCCAACGCCCGCGTACTGGTGGTGGACGACGACGAGCGCAACCGTTTCGCCCTGCGCAGCATCCTCGCCGACCGCGTCGGCATGGTGCTGGAGGCCGGCAACGGCCGCGAGGCGCTGGCGCTGCTGCATCAGAGTGACCCGCCCCCGGAGTTGGTGCTGATGGACGTGATGATGCCGGTGATGGACGGCTATCAGGCGATGGCGGCGATCCGCGAGGAGGCGCGCTACGCCCAGCTGCCGATCATCGCCCTCACCGCCAAGACCATGCCCGGCGACAAGGAGCGCTGCCTGGAGGCGGGGGCGAGTGGCTACCTGGCCAAACCGGTGAGCACGCGCCGCCTGCTTGAGGTGCTCGCCGAGTGGCTCGGGGGCGAGATAGGCCCCGCCGTACCGCTCTACGATGCCGCACCGACGCCCGTCTGCGAGCCGCAGGAGCGGCTCGGGCAGTTGCCGCTACGGGTACTCATCGTCGATGACGATACGCGCAGCGCCTTCGCCCTGGCGCGCGCCCTCAAGCCGCGCGTGGCACAGGTCGATATCGCCCAGGATGGTGCACGGGCGATGCAGCGCTTGGAGGCGGGGCGGCCCATCGACCTGGTGTTACTCGATATCATGATGCCCCACCTCGATGGGCACGAGACCCTGCGCAGCATCCGTCAGCACCCGCAACTGCATCGATTGCCGGTGATCATGCTCACGGCGAGTGCCCCCGAGTCACGCGATAATTGCCTCGCCGAGGGGGCCAATGGGTTCCTGTTGAAACCTGTGGATGTCGAGCAACTGTTGCTGCTGATGGCGCACCTGAGTGAGCCTTGAGGGCGGGCCGTACGGCCTATAATCCACGAACCTGACACCCTGAAAGGATCCACATGAGCACTCCAGATGCGCCCGCGATTCTGGTGGTGGATGACAAACCGGCCAACCTGACGGCCCTGCGTAGCCTGCTCGCCGACCTGGATGCCCGCGTGGTCACCGCAGGCTCCGGTGATCAGGCACTCGCCCTGATGCTCGAACACGACTTCGCGCTGATGCTGCTCGACGTGGATATGCCGGGTATGGACGGCTACGAGGTGGCGGAGATGGCGCGCTCGGTGGAGGCGACCCGCGAGGTGCCGATCATCTTCGTCACCGCCGCCTATGACGACATGCAGCATCGGGTACGCGGTTACCGCTCCGGTGCGGTCGACTACATCGAAAAGCCGATCCCCGAGGAGATCCTGCGCTCCAAGGTGCGCGTCTTCCTCGATCTCTACAACAGCCGTCGGCGCATCCTCGAACTCAACGCCGAGTATCGCCGCGCCGAGGAGGCGGCCCAGGCCGCCAATCGCGCCAAAAGTGCCTTTCTCGCCAACATGAGCCACGAGCTGCGCACACCGCTCAACGCCATCACCGGCTACACCCAGATCCTGCTGCGCTCGCGTCGCCTCGACCCCACCTCCATCAGCCAGCTGCAGGTGATCCGCCGTGCCTCCGACCACCTGTTGGAGATGATCAGCGAGCTGCTCGACCTCTCCAAGATCGAGTCGGGCCACCTCTCCCTGGAGCCGGGTCCCATGCGGTTGTTGCCACTGCTCGAAGACCTCTGCGCCATGTTCCGCCCGCGCTGCGACGAGAAGGGGCTCAGCTACCAGTGCCACTTCCCCGAGGGGCTGCCGGAGGGCCTGTTGGGCGACCACCGCCGTCTGCGCCAGATGGCTATCAACCTGCTCGGCAACGCGGTGAAGTTCACCCATGCGGGGGGCATCGAATTCGGTGTCGCCTATCGCGACGGACAACTGCACCTGTGGGTGCAAGATAGTGGCCCCGGCATCCCCGCCGCCGAGTTGGAGCGCATCTTCGCCCCCTTCGTGCAGGTGCCGAGCAGTGAGCTGACCGAGGGCACCGGCCTTGGGCTCGCCATCACCCGTCGTCTGGCGCGACTGATGGGCGGAGAGGTCGAGGTGGCGAGCGAGCTGGGGCGCGGCAGCCGCTTCGAGCTGGTGCTGCCCCTGGCCCGGGTACGCATGCCCGAACCCTTTCAGGCGTCACTGCCGCTGCCCGCCGCCGAGGTGAGCGGCTATCGCCGCCGCGACGGGCACGCCGAACCCTTGCGACTACTGGTGGTGGACGACAAGGAGGACAACCGTGCCGTATTGGTGCAGATGCTCAATGTGCTCGGTTTCGTCATCGACGAGGCGCAGAGTGGCGAGGAGTGCCTGGAGCGGGTCGCCAATCACCCCCCCGATCTGATCCTGCTCGACCTGGTGATGCCCGGCATGGGTGGCCTGGAGGCGGCGCGGCGGCTGCACTCCGGTAGCACCACCGCGCAGATCCCGCTGATCGCCTGTTCGGCGCGGGTCTTCCCGGAGGACCGGTTGGAGAGCAAGGCGGTGGGGTGTGTGGCGCACCTGACCAAGCCGGTTACGTTGCCGGCGCTGCTGGAGGTGTTGCAACAGCACCTACCGCTGAGCTGGAACGGCCAGTTGGTGCAGCACAACCGTCAGCGGATCCAGGCCATCAGTGACGCCCTCGCCAGCGGCAGTGACAGCGCCTTCGAGCAGGCGGTGGGTGACCTCGAAGGGGAGCTTGAGGGGATGCGCGAGCCCCTGCTCGCCTGGTACCGCGAGTACGCCTATCCCAACATCTATGCCTGGCTGCAGGGGCAGGCGGCCAGCGCCGTCGCGGCCCCGCTCGCCGTGTCGGTGGTGGGTGGGGAGGGGGGCGAGGGGTAGGGCGTGGCGCCGCAGCTGCTCATCGCCATCACGGCCCACGGCTTCGGTCACCTGGCCCAGGTGGCGCCACTGGTGCACGCCCTGCGCGCACGCCACCCCGAGGTGTGTCTGCGCGTGCGCTCCAATCTCCCGGCGGCACTGCTGCGCGAGCGGCTCGGCGAGCCACTGCGCGTCGAACCGGCCGAGGATGACTTCGGCATGGCCATGCACTCGCCCTTCGCCGTCGACCTGCCCTCTAGTCTGGCCCGCTATCGCGCCTTTCACGCCGATTGGGAGGGGCGCGTGGCCCGTCTCGCCGCCGAGCTGGCCGCCGATCGTCCCGACCTGCTGCTGGCCGATGTGCCCTACCTGACCCTGGCCGCGGCGGCGCGTGCCGGGGTCCCGGCGGTGGCCCTCTGCTCGCTCCACTGGGGCGAGGTGCTGCGTGCCTATGTGGACGCGACCACGCCCGAGTGGGCGAGGATCCTCGGTCAGATCGACGCCGCCTACGCCAGCGCCCGCCACTTCCTCATGCCCGCGCCGAGCATGCCCATGCCGCACCTGCAGAACGCCCGCCCCATCGCCCCGCTGGCGGCGCCAGGGCAGGGGCGGCGCGCGGCCCTGCGCGAGCGTTTGGCGCTGCGCCCCGGGGCGCGCGTGGTGCTGGTCGGTTTCGGGGGTGTGGCCCACCGCCCGGCCATGGAGCAGTGGCCCGACGCCCTGTTCTCGGGGGAGTGGTGTTGGCTGGTGCCCGATGCATGGCGCATCGCCCGCCCCGCCTGCCACCCCTTCAGCGCCACCGGCATGCCCTTTGCCGAACTCTTCGCCTCCTGCGACCTGGCGCTCTCCAAGCCAGGCTACGGCGCCTTTGTCGAGGCGGCGGCGCTGGGGTTGCCGCTGGTCTATGTGCAGCGCGGTGACTGGCCGGAGCAGCCGGCACTGATCGAGTGGTTCGCGCGCCATGGGCGGGGCGTGGCCATCACCCCGGAGGCGCTGGCGGCGGGGGCGTTGGGTGGGGCGCTGGCCCAGGCCGTGGCCCTGCCGCCAAAGCCGGGGGTGGTACTGGAGGGGGCGGAGCAGGCGCTCGACCTGCTCGAAGGGCTCTGGTGAGCGTGGGACGATAACGAGGTGCCCCGCCGCTGGCGGGTGTCTGGGGTGGACGGGTCACTCGACCCCAGACGCGCGTCTCCTCCCCCAACCGCCGCCCGGCACGGCAGGCGCGCTGCCGCGCGCTGGCCCCGACGGTGCACGGGTCACTGCGCCTTCTCCCCCAGCGCGGCGGGTGAGGGGCGCAGCCTTGGCAGGCAGAGGCCGCCGATGGCGCGGTGGTGGTAGAGCAGTAGGCCACCGAGGATGGTGAGGCTGCCGAGCCAGATGTGCGCGTCGTTCGGCTCGTGGTTGAGCCAGTGGCCGAGCAGCAGCGCCAGCACCGGGGTGATCAGCGGCACCAGGGCGATGCTGCCGGCCGAGAGGTGCTTGAGGGCGTAGAAGTAGAGACTGAAGCCGAGCACCGTGGCCACCACCCCGAGGTAGAGGATGGAGCCGCCGGCGCGCAGCCCCACCGTCTCCGGTAGTACCGCCCCCTGGGCGAGCCACACCAGTAGGTAGACGCTGGTGGCCACCAGCAGCGTACCCACGTTCATCACCATCGGGTGCAGGTCGCCGCCGTAGCGCTTCACCCCCACCGTGCTCAGGGAGTGCAGCGACATGCCGCCGAGCACCGCGACTACCCCCTGCCAGGCCACCGCCTCCAGGTGTGCCGCCGCCTCGAAGATCACCCCCAGGCCGATGAGCCCGAGGGCGATGCCCACGAGGCGCAGCGGGGTCAGGTCGCGCTCGCCGAGCAGGAGCGCGGCGAGCAGGCCGGTGACCAGTGGGGTGAGGCCGAAGAGTACGGAGATGAGCCCGGAGGGGATGTACTGCGCCCCCCAGTAGACGCAGAACATGGCCCCGAACACCCCCACGCCGCCGGAGAGATAGGCGATCAGGGCATCGCGATCCCAGCGCAGTGGTCTGCGCATCAGCCCGAGCACGCCGAGCGCCAGCAGTAGGCCGATGAGCATGCGTGCGCTGACGCCGAAGAGAAACCCGACCCCCTCGCTGCTCCACTGGATGGCGAGGGGGGTGGTGGCCCAGATGAGGATGATGCCCAGGTAGGCGCCAGTCAGCATGGTGGTGATCTCATGGTGGTCATCTCTTGAGGGAGGCGGGAGAAAAACGAAAAAGGCCGCAGGGTGAGCTGCGGCCTTTGGCGTGAAAGACGGTGATGGGCTTAGGGGATCAACGTCGATTCAGCGGGTAGAGACCGCACGCGCGCAGCATGCGCCAGACTCGGGGCTGGCACATAAGGCGTCGTTGGGTCTCTACGTACGAGGTGATCATGCGCTCTACTCTGGCCCCTCGCCCCTGACCTGTCAAGGCCGCGTGCCCGGTCGGTGCCGAGGTCCCGACGAGCGAGGGGGCGTGCCCATCGTGCATCCCGCCGTCAGGCGTGCGGCCCCTCGCGCATGCCGTGTATGCGTCGACCCCGCTCGTGCACCTGGATCCACTCCAGCAGGTCGCTCAAGAAGATGTAGCGGTTCTCCTCGTGGCTGAAGTGGCGCACCGTGGCGTGGTCACGCCCGAGGAACTCCGTGGCCACCTTGGTGAAGAGGCGCGGTAGGCGGTCGTTGAATGGGGAGTCTTGGGCCAACAGCCGTAGGACCTGACGAAAGAGCAGGGCGAAGCGGCTACCACCGATGGTCTCGTGGCGTTGGAAGTCGCGCAATTGTCCGCTGTAGGGGGCGAAGAGTTGTAGATAATCGTCCAATGTCGGGGTGCTGGGTTGCTCTTGAGATCGAATCATTCACACGCTCCTGCAGTGAAAATGGCCTTACAATGGGCCATACGAAAGGTGGGCGCGCACATTGAGAGGCGCCGTGTGCCGATAGATCCAGATAAAGCGAGCAAAATTTGGGCCGTTGGGCCCCTGGCGAGAGGGTAAGCGTATGGTGCAGGAGCAGCAGGAGGGGGCGGAGTCGGCGAAGGCGTCCAAGCCGTGGTGGCAGGGGCTGCCGGCGATCATCACCGCGTTGGCCACTCTGGTGGTGGCCATCACCGGGCTGCTGACCGCTCTCTCGCCGGGCCCCGGCGGCCCGGTTGAGCAGGCCGGTGCCGTGCAGGGGGCCGCCCCAACCGCCACCGGGGCCGACCACTCCGCCCGCCTCGACGTGACCGGTGCCTGGCTCTCACCGGCCTTTACTGCGGTGGCCGATAAGCACATCTACCTGCAGCAGCAGGGGGCGGTGGTGAGCGGTTTCTACAACGATAAGCAGAACGGGCGCATCGTGCGTGGGCGGCTGGAGGGGCCCCGGCTCAGCGCCTACTGGGTGGAGGATATGTCCGATCTGCGCTGCGAGCGTCCCCTGGAGGGGAGCTACCACTGGGGTCGCGTCTACCTCACCTTCAGCGCCGATGGGCAGCGCTTCGAGGGCAACTGGGGCTACTGCGACGGCAAACCGCACCGCGACTTTCTCGGCCAGCGCAAGGCCGCCGAGGGCTAATCACGCGGCCCCGCACCCGGGCCAGTACCGCGCTTCACCCCGGCGAACACCCCGCGTAGCAGGCGCCCGAGGCAGATGGGCAGCAGCGCCACCGCCAGCCACTCCAACGGGCTGCCCAGGTCGCTGCCGCTGTGGCCGAGGAAGCGCCAGGTGCCGTAGGCGGCGGGGATGAGGAGCAGCGCGCAGCCCCAGGCGGGGATCCCCTTGTGGGTCGTCTCGTTCACGCCAGTGCCTCCACCGTCTCCAGGGCCACCTCGCGTGCAGTGCCGTCCATCAGCCGCCACCCGCGCATCTCCAGTACCCCCTTGGTGTTGAGCGAGATGATCAGATAGAGCGCCTCGGGGTAGGCCGCCTCGGTCAGGTCGGTGGGCGAGGGGCGCGCCGGGGCGTGGGGGTGGGAGTGGTAGATGGCGAACAGCGTCTGACCCGCCTCGCGCATGGCGCGCATGGCGTCGATCTGCCCCTGCGGGTCGAGTTGGAACAGCCGCCCCGGCGTGCGGGCCACATTGGCCACCGGGTAGAGACGCTCGGGTTGGTCGGCGTGCGCGCCGATGAGACCGCACACCTCCTCTTCGGGGCGGCTCTGGGCGTGGGCCAGCAGTTGGTTGACCAGGGGGCGGGGGAGTTGGGCGTCGAGGGACATGGGCTCTCCTGGGGGCTAGTCCGATGAATAGGGGGCGCAGACCGGGCAGTGGGGATCGCGGCGCAGGCGCAGGGTGCGCCACTCCATGCTCAACAGGTCGCACAGCAGCAGGCGCCCGTCGAGCGGCTCGCCGATGCCGAGCAGCCACTTGAGGGCCTCGGTGGCCTGCAGCGAGCCGACCACGCCGACCAGCGGCGCGAGCACGCCGGTGGTGCTGCAGGTCTGCTGCTCTTCGGCGTCGTCGTCGCTGTAGAGGCAGCGGTAGCAGGGGCCCGTGCCGTCGTTGGCAAACAGCGTCACCTGCCCCTCGTAGCGGATCGCCGCGCCGGAGACCAGCGGCGTGCGCGCCGCCACGCAGGCGGCGTTGAGGGCGAAGCGGGTGGCGAAGTTGTCCGAGGCGTCGACCACCAGGTCCGCCGCGGCCACCTCCTCGGCGAGGCGCTGGCCGCTGAGTTTCGCGGCGATGCCGAGCACCTCACACTCGGGGTTGAGCGCGGCGAGCTGCGCCTTGGCCGAGTCGACCTTGCTCCAGCCGATGCGCGCGGTGGTGTGCAGGGTCTGGCGCTGCAGGTTGGTGAGGTCCACCGTGTCGTGGTCGCTCACCACCAGGGTGCCGACCCCGGCGCTGGCCAGATAGGTGGCCACCGGCGAGCCGAGGCCGCCGAGGCCGATGAGCAGCACACGCGCCGCGCGCAGACGCGCCTGCCCGGCCACATCGATGGCCGGGAGCATGATCTGACGGCTGTAGCGCAGCAGTTGTTCGTCGTGCATGGTGCCCCCCTGTGTGCGGCATTATATGCCCATGTCCCGGCCTCGGCGGCGGGTGATCTCGCCCCGGGTCGGTTACCATGGGGCATCTGTTCAATCGGGAGCGCAATGCCCATGTCCGTGACAGTCCTCTACCCCGGGACCTTCGATCCCATCACCCGGGGCCACGTCGACCTGGTGGAGCGCGCCTCGCGCCTCTTCGACCACGTGGTGCTGGCCATCGCCGCCAGCCCGAGTAAACGGCCCCTATTCATCCTCGAAGAGCGCGTCGCCCTGGCGGAGGAGGTGGTGGGCCACATCCCCAACGTGGAGGTGCGTGGCTTCAATAATCTGCTGGTCAACTTCGCCCGCTCCTGCGGCGCGCAGGTGGTGCTACGCGGTCTGCGCGCGGTATCGGATTTCGAGTACGAGTTGCAATTGGCCGCCCTCAACCGCACTTTGGCCCCGGAGATCGAGACCATGTTCCTCTCCCCGGCCGAGAAACTGGCCTATGTCTCCTCCACTATGGTCAAGGAGATTGCCGCCCTGGGCGGTGACGTGTCGAAGATGGTGCCGCCCGCCGTGGAGGCTGCACTCAATAACAGATTGCGCTAATATGTGCCGGTTTCGCCGCGCCTGCGCGGCAATCGCGGAATTCCCCGACATATTCTAAGGAGATACCCCATGGCCCTGATGATTACCGATGAGTGCATCAACTGCGACGTGTGCGAACCCGAGTGCCCGAACGGGGCCATCTCCCAGGGTGACGAGATCTATGTGATCGACCCCTCCCTCTGCACCGAGTGTGTCGGCCACTATGATACCCCCCAGTGTGTCGACGTCTGCCCGGTGGACTGCATCCCCCACGACCCCGAGCACGAAGAGTCCCAGGAAGAGCTGCTGGCCAAGGCCGAGCGCATCAAGAACGCCTGAGGCGTCCCGGCCCCGCGCTCGCTGCGGGGCCGCTCTTCCGATGGAGATCCGCCTCTTTCGCCACGCCCGTCCGGATCTCTCGATCCGCCTCTCCATCGCCCCCCGTCAGATCCCCGAATTCATCGCCCGCTACGACCAGGCGCCCATCACCGGCGCGCCCGACGCCACCGCCCTCGACCACGCCCGGCACTGCGCCCTCGCCCTGTGCAGCGACCTGCCGCGCGCCATCGCCACCGCCGAGGCGCTCGGTTTCGGGCCCGAGCGGCGTCTCGTCGACCCGGTCTTTGCCGAGGTGCACCTGCCCCATGCCGAGTGGGGCTGGCCACGTCTACCGGCGCTGTTTTGGGCGATCCTGTTCCGTTTTCTCTGGCTCGCGGGCTATGCCCACGACGGCGAGTCGATCGGTGCGGCGCGGGCGCGGGCGCGTCTCGCCGCTGCGCGCCTCATCTGCGCGGCACGCGAGCACGGCAGCGTCGCCCTGTGTGGCCACGGTTTCATGAACCGTCTCATCGGCGAGGAGCTCTATCGCTTGGGCTGGCGTGGCCCGCACCACCCCGGCTATCGCTACTGGGGTTGTACCCACTACCGCGTCGACAGCCCACCCGAACACCCTTAGGAGAAGCCTATGTTCACTGGAATCATCCAAGGCACCGCCGAGCTGGTGGCGCTGGAGTCACGCGAGGATTTCCGCACCCACACCCTGCGTCTGCCCGCCGAGCTGCTCGACGGCCTGCGCCCGGGTGCCTCGGTGGCACACAACGGCTGCTGCCTCACGGTGACCCGCATCGACGGTGATCGGGTCGCCTTCGACCTGATGCAGGCGACCCTGGCGTTGACCAACCTCGGTGCGTTGGTATTGGGCGACCGGGTCAACGTCGAGCGCGCCGCGCGCTTTGGTGACGAGATCGGCGGCCACGCCATGTCCGGCCACATCATGGGCACCGCGCCGGTCACCGCCATCGAGGAGAGCGTCGACAACTACCGCATCTGGTTCGAGCTGCCGCAGGCGCTGGTGCGTTACTGCTTCACCAAGGGCTACATGGGCATCGACGGCATCAGCCTGACCATCGCCGAGGTGCAGGGCAACCGCTTTGCCGTCAACCTGATCCCCGAGACGCTGCAGCGCACGGTGATCCGCCAGCGCCGGGTGGGCGAGCGCGTCAACATCGAGATCGACCCGCAGACCCAGGCCATCGTCGACACGGTGGAGCGGGTGCTGGCCGAGCGCCACGGGGGCTGAGTTCTCCGGGGCGGCGGGTATGGGCCTGCTCTATAAGTGCATGCTCGCGGGTATGGGGGTGGCGCTGCTGGCGAGCCTGGTGGGGGCCTATCTTTACGGCGTCATCGGTGCCCCGCTCACCCCCTATCGACAGCTCTACAGCCACCTCCAGCCCCCCGCCCAGGCCAGCACCGAGTCACCTAAGCGCATACTCTTTCTCGGCACCAGCCTGACCCATGCGGGCAGTTGGGTCGATGAGCTGCGCCAGGCGCTGCAGGGGTGTGCCGGGGAGGCCGTCCAGGTGGTCAAGCTGGCGGTTCCGGGGAACGTCAGTCGTCGAGGGCTGGCCATGCTGCGCGACTATCTGGCCGAGGGGCCGCCCATCGACCTGCTGTTCGTCGAGTTCTCCATCAACGACGCCTCACTCTACCGTGGCACGCCGCTCTACCTCAGTCGACGCAACCACGAGGCGATCCTCGGCCTGGTGAATCGCCAGCGCACCCAGGTGGTCCTCTCCACCATGAATCCCGCCTGGGGGCGCAACGCCCGCGAGCGCCCCGGCCTCGCGCGCTATCAAGCCCTCTATCGCGAGCTGGCGCAGGTGTACGGGCTGGGGCTCATCGACACAAGTGTGTTGTGGCGCCGGCTCACCCCCGCCCAGCGGGCACAGTGGCTTCCCGATGGGCTGCATCCGACCCCGGCGGGGATGCGCGCCGTGGCCCTACCGGCGCTGATCGAGGGGCTGCGCCCCTTGCTGTGTGGCCCAGGTTTAGGCCCAAAGATGGCACAATAGGCCCGCCTCAGGCGGTCATCAGACCGCGCAACCAAGGACCGACCCCCTCATGACACCGAAATACCGTGCGGATATCGACGGCCTACGTGCCATCGCAGTGCTCTCCGTGCTGCTCTTCCACGTGGGCCTGCCCCAGTTCAGCGGCGGCTATGTGGGGGTGGATATCTTCTTCGTCATCTCCGGCTATCTCATCACCACCATCATCGTGCGTGAGATCGCCGAGGACAACTTCTCCATCCGCACCTTCTACGAGCGCCGTTTCCGGCGCATCCTGCCGGCCCTGGTGGTGGTGATGCTCTTCACCTTGGGGACGGGCGCCCTGCTGCTCGACCCGGCCAACTTCGCTGACCTGGGTAAGAGCAGTATCGCCACCGCGCTCTTCTCCTCCAATATCCTGTTCTTTTTCCAGTCCGGCTACTTCGATGGCCCGGCGGAGATGAAGCCCCTGCTGCACACCTGGTCACTGGCGGTAGAGGAGCAGTACTACATCTTCTTCCCGTTGCTGCTCATCTTCATCGCCAAGCTGGAGCACAAGCACTATCGCCGCTCGCTGGTCGCCATCACCCTGCTCTCGTTTATCGCCAGTGTGGTGGTGACCGAGGCGAAGCCCGATGCGGCCTTCTACCTCATCCCCACCCGTGCCTGGGAGTTGTTCGTCGGCAGTCTGTTGGCCATCCACCTGATCCCGCCCTGGCGCACCCAGGGGCTGCGAGAGCTGGGTGGGTTGGCCGGTCTCGCCCTGCTGCTGGTGGCGATCTTTCTCTACACGCCGAAGACCCCCTTCCCCGGATATACCGCCCTGCTCCCGGTACTCGGCTCGGCGCTGATCATCCACGCCGGGGTCGGTGGGGTAGGCATGGTCGGGCGTCTGCTCAGCCTCTCGCCGGTGGTCTTCATCGGCCTCATCTCTTACTCGCTCTACCTCTGGCACTGGCCGCTCATCGTTTACACCAAGTACTACAGCATCCACCCCCTGAGCGGTGGGCAGATGGCGGCCATCATCGCCGCCGCCCTGCTCCTGGCGACCCTCTCCTGGCGCTTCGTCGAGCGCCCGTTCCGTCGGCGTCAACTGCTGGCCACCCGCGCCCAGGTGCTCAACGCCTCCGGTGTGGTGATCCTGGTGATGTGTGGGGTGGGTCTGACCCTGGTCGTGGAGCAGGGGTTCACCCAGCGTTACGCCGATAAGGTGGGCGACAACTACAGTGGCATCGACCCGGAGTGGGAGCAGTGGGGCAAGTGTGAACGGCGCATCTATCTGATGAGCCAGGGGGTCGACCTCTGCACCATGGGCGTTCAAGGGGTGAGTGACAGCTTCTTCTATTGGGGTGACTCCCACGCCAGGGCCCTCGCCTCGGCGGTGGACCTGGGGGCGAAGGAGGCCGGGGTACGTGGACGTGTGGCCACGCACAACGCCTGCCCGCCACTGCTCGGCATCGAGCGTCCCAAGCAGATGTTCTGTGAGCGCTTCAATCAGCGTGTGATCACCTATCTCACCGCGCACCCCGAGCTGAAGACCATCGTCTTCGGCGTGCGTTGGTCCCTCTCGGCCACGGGCGAGCGCTATAAGTACGAATCGGGTCGTGGGGTCGAGCTGATGGACCTGGAGCATCCGGAACAGGGGGTGCAGCCCAACATCGAGATGGTTGAGCTGGGGTTCAAGCGTACCCTGGCCCTCCTGCACAGCCTGGGCCGACAGGTGGTGGTGGTCGCCCCCCTGCCGGAGGTCGGCTACGAGGTGCCTGCGGTCTACTACAGCGCCCAGTTGAGCGGGCGTGATGCCGATGCCCTCATCGCCCCGACCCGTGCGGAGTACGCCGCGCGTGCCGGCGGGGTACGCGCGCTATTGGAGCGGTTGGCCGAGAGCGAGGGGTTCCGCCTTATCGACCCCATCCCCTACC
The DNA here is from genome assembly GCA_003252455.1 of Gammaproteobacteria bacterium. Classification (GTDB taxonomy): domain Bacteria; phylum Pseudomonadota; class Gammaproteobacteria; order Thiohalomonadales; family Thiohalomonadaceae; genus SZUA-467. Next base: position 17,810 of record QKED01000033.1, on the reverse strand, counting down.
TGTGCGATGCCGAGCGCTGTCCGGTGAGTCATGCGGGTCACCTGCTCTATCGTGACGACGACCATCTGAGTACCTACGGCGCGCGGCGTGTCGCGCCGCTGTTCCGCGAGCTGTTCGAGGGGCTGTGAGGAGGGCTCAATCGCCGGTGTGGCTGAGCAGCAGGAGCAGGTCGAGGGGCGGGTCGCGCCCCTCGGGTAGGCTCGGCAACAGGTAGCGGTCCCACACACGGCGCGCCGCCTCGCGCTGCCCCAGGGCCAGGTGCCCGAGCATGGCCGCCCCGACCACCAGCTTCGCCTCGCCCTCGACCAGGCGTTGGCGCGGCGTCGAGAGCAGCGCCTCGGCGTGGTCCGCCATCCCTGCCGCATCGCGCTGGGCTAGGGCCAGGTGCAGGCCGAGCCAATGCGCGAGATCGCCCTCCTCGTTGCGGCAGGGGCTCTGGGCGAGCCCGTCCCAGAGCTGCTGGCGCTGGGTCGTGGTGAGGTAGGGGGAGACCGACGTGGTGAGGAACATCAGCGCCTTGAGCAGTGCTTGTGCCTCCTGCGGCGGGGGGCAGCTCCCCTCTAAGCGAGCCAGGCTTTGCCCCAGTCGCCAGGCCTGCAGGTGCTCGCGCTCTGGCGTCGCGTCGTGCAGGTGGGTGAGGGTCTCCAGTGCCTGGGGGTGACGTTGCGACCAGGCGGCGTAGTGGTCGTCGGTGGGGCTCTGCGTGATCGGGTGATAGTGCTTGGAGAGCATCTCGACGATGGGCAGTGGCTGCATCTGTAGACCGGCGAGCTGTAGCGTGTCGTGCTGTTGCAGGAAGCGGGTCTTCGGCGCGCGGTAGGCCAGGTAGGGGTAGAAGTCGGAGTTGATCGGCCCGTCGAGGCGCGCGAACAGCGGCGCGAGGAGCTGCTTGTCGCCCAGATAGCGGATCGCCATGTCGTCGACCTTGCGCAGTTCGATGCGCGCCAGCTCATCGCGCAGGGTCCCGCTGAGGAGGCGGTCGTCCAGCGGGCGGGTGAGCGGGCTCGGCGAGGCGACGATGAGCAGGTTGCTCACATCGGTGCTGAACACCTGGTAGTCGACAAAGCCCTCGTCCAGCGCCTTGAACACCGAGGCGAGTAGCGAGAGGTCGCTCTCGTAGAGGTGCAGCCACTGCACGAAGAGGCCGTCGGCCACCAGGTAGTGGTTGATGCGCTGGTAGAACTCACGGCTGAAGAGGTTGCCGACCCCACTCACCCAGGGGTTGGAGGGTTCGGAGACGATGATCTCGTAGGGCGTCTCGCGGCGGCTGAAGAAGGCCTTGGCGTCGTCGATGTGGATGTGGCTGCGCGGGTCTTGGTAGGCGCGGTCGTTCCAGGGGCTGAAGTGGCGCGCCCCGGCCACCATCTGCGGCTCGATCTCGATGGTGTCTACCTGCGTCAGCTCGGGGTCGCCGAGCAGCAGGTGGGTGGTCTGGCCGCAGCCGAAACCGATGTTGGCCACCCGCTGGCTCTCCGGGCGCAGCAGTAGCGGCAGCAGGGCGGCGCTGGCCATGGTCACCTCGTCACTGGTGTAGGTGAGGCCGCTCATCTGGATCGAGGCGTCCGGCTTGCCGTTGGTGCGGATCGTGCGGTGGCCACCGTCCGACTCGCTGACGCTCACCGTGGCGCTCTTGCCGTCTTGGTAGAAGAGGATCGACTGCCCCTCCAGTTGGCTGCGACCGTAGCGATAGACCCCGGAGATGAGTCGCTCGGGCTGCATGGGCGAGAGCAGCGCCACCAGCAGTAGGGTGGCCATGGCCGTGCCCAGTGCCAACGGTACCTCCAGGCGCGGCAGCGCGCCGATGCGTGGGGCGAACAGCGCCAGCGCCACGCCGATATCGATGGCCGCCATCAGGCTCAATAGCCCGGCGACGCCGAGTAACGGCATGAACAGGTGCACGGCGGCCAGTACGCCGAGGATCGAACCCAGGGTGTTGGCGGCGTAGACCCGACCGATGCTCGCCTCGCCGCCGCCACTGCGCAGCAGCGTCTCGGTGAACAGCGGCAGGGTCATGCCGGCCATGAAGGTGGCCGGCAGCATCACCAGTAGGGCGATGGAGTGGCTGGTGAGGTTGAACAGCAGATAGCCGCCGTCGTTGCGCTGCACGCTCTCCAGGATGAAGGCCATCAGCTCGTAGCTGGCGAGGTAGAGCGGCAGGGTGGCCAGCGCCAGGGCCCCCTTGAGCCACTGCACGTGGGCGGCGAAGCGCAGCGGGTCGGTGATGCGCGCGATGCGTTGGCGCAGCCAGAGGGCACCGAAGGCGAGGCCGGTGATGAAGGCGCTGAGCATGATCTCGAAGGCCTGGGTACTGGCACCGAGCACCAGACTGATCTCGCGGATCCAGGCGATCTCGTAGCCGAACGAGGCGAAACCGGTGGCCAGCGCCGCCGACAGCAGCAGGTGCTGATAGGGAGGGCGTCGCTGCGGCCCCTCCGGTGCGGCCAGCGGCGGGGTGCGCAGGCCGAGGGCGAGCAGCAGGGCGAGCAGGGCCACCAGTAGGTTGAGCCCGCCCGCCAGCCCCAGGGTGCCCGGCAGGCCGTAGCTCGGCACCAGCCAGAAGGCGCTGAGCAGGGCGCCGATGGCCGCGCCGATGGAGTTGGTGAAGTAGAGTAGGGCGAGGCTGCCGCCACTCTGCGCCGGGGCGTTGCGCACCAGCGCACCACTCATCAGCGGGAAGGTGGTGCCGAGCAGGATCGCCGCCGGGAGCAACAGCACGCCACCCAGCCCCCACTTGAGCAGCGCCTGTAGCCAAGGTGCCTGTAGTGCGGGCAGCAGGCTGTCGAACAGCAGCCCCTCCAGGCCGAGGAAGAGTGGGTGGAAGAGCAGCGCATAGAGGCCGATGCCCCCCTCGATGAGGGCGTACCAGAGCAGCGGGCGCCGCACGCGGGGGGCGACGCGGCTCACCCCCCAGGCCCCCAGCGCCAGTCCGCCCATGAACAGCGCCAGTACCAGCGACTGGGCCAGGGCGCCGACCCCGAGCAGCAGGTGGAGGTAGTGGGCCCAGAGCGACTCGTAGAGCAGGCCGCTCAGGCCGGAGAGGGTAAACAGGGCAAAGAGGGTGAAGCGTAGGGGGGTGGCGGGCATCCCGAGGGTCCTTACTCGCAGAGGTGACCGCCTACCTTGCCCGGGAACACCCCGGCTGTAAATGGCACAGACGCCGAGAGGGGGCCGCCCCGGACGAGGGGCGGCGCAGGGTGTGCGCTAGTCGATGTAGGTGCAGGCGCGCTCGGCCAGGGCGGCGATGGTGCGCGAGGGGTTGAGGCCGAGCGGGGTGGGGATGATCGAGCCGTCGAGCACGAAGAGGCCGGGGTAGCCGAACACCTCGCCCTTGTGGTCGACCACGCCGCTGTGGATGTCTTCGCCCATGGCGCAGCCGCCCAGCGGGTGGGGGGTGATGAGGTCCTTGCTCACGGTCCAGGTGGGGGGCACGAAGGGGGTGCCTGCGGTCGCCTTGGAGAGTTCGATGTGCAGGTCGGCCATCGCCTGCATGGTCTGCTCCGACTTGGCGATGTTCCAGTCGAGCTTCATCTCCTTGCGCCACGGCGCGTACCAGGGGCGCCCGAGGTAGAAGCGCCCGTCACCGGCATCCACCGCCTGCCCGAACCAGAACATCACCCGGTTGAGGGTGTTGCGCTGGCGCACCTCCTCGGCCAGCACCTGGAGCTGGTCGGCGTAGGGGATACGCAGTTTGCCCAACAGCCCCTTCACCAGGCGTTGTAGCCAGTTGTCGCTGGGGCGGCTCCAGCGCTTGAGCAGCTCCTCCAGGTAGTTGCCCACCAGGTCGGGGAAGCCGCCATCCTCGATGAACAGCTTGGCGCCCTTGTACTTGCCGTCGAGCAGGTCGATGGCGGAGCTGATGGTCGGCCCCTGGGTGGCGGAGATCTCGCGCTCCATGTGCACCGAAGGGGTGACGAAGTCGCCGTTGCAGCTCCAGCCGTGGCCGAGGCGCGCGCTGAGTTTGGGCAGGGTCTTGTGGTCGTCGCGGGCGTGCAGTAGCAGCTCGGTGGAGCCGAGGGAGCCGGCGGCGAGCACCACGCGCTTGGCCACCACGCTGCCGGGGTGGCGAGAGCCATCGGCGAGGCGGTCGAAGCTCACCTTGTAGCCCCCCCCTTCGGCGGGCTCGATGCGCGTGACGATGTGCAGCGGGCGCACCTGCGCGCCATGCTGCTCGGCCAGCGGGATGTAGTTCATGTCCAGGGTGTTCTTCGCCTTTACCTGGCACCCGGCGTCGCAGTTGGCGCAGTGCACGCAGGTGCCCTGCTCGACCCCCTGGGGGTTGGTGAAGGTCTTGGACTTGTTGTCGTTGAAGCAGTCGTCCTGCGCGTAGGACCACTCGGGGTCGAAGTTGACCGCCAGATCCACGCCGTGGAAGCGGTCACCGAAGCCGAGCGCCTCGGCGCCGTCGCGCATCACCCGGTAGCGCTCGCTCACCTGGTTTTGCGGGATCGGCTGCACGTTGAGCATGCGCCCCACGGTGGCGTAGTGCGGCTGTAGCTCGTCGTATTTGATGGCACTCGGCCAGCCCTGGGCGAAGATCTCGGCGGGCGGCACGATGGAGACGCTGGCGTAGATCAGCGAGCCGCCGCCCACCCCGGCGCCACGCGCCACCGCCATGTTGCGGAAGAAGTCGATATCCACCCAGCCGTTGAAGTGCTGTGCCAGGCTGTTTTCGTAGACCCAGGCGTCGCCCGGCTCGCGTGGGTAATCCTCCGGTTTCCAGCGTCGGCCACGCTCCAGCACCAGCACCTTGTGCCCCTTCTCGGCCAGGCGGGCGGCGCTGACGGAGCCACCGAAGCCACTGCCGATGACGACGACGTCGAATTGTTCACTCATGCTCAGGACTCCTTGGCGGGGATACGGATGGGTTGTTCGATGAGACGCACCGTGAGTGGGTGGTCGGTGGGCACGAACCAGGGGCTCTCGGTGCCACCCTCGGGGTCGGCGCGCCACTGGGTCGGCACCTTGTCGAGGGCCAGTGGGTAGAGGGTCAGGCCGTCGCGGTCGATGTGCAGGCGCAGCAGGGATTTGTAGTCGGCCACGCGCAGTGAGGAGAACGACGGGGTGCGGTTGTAGCCGAAGCCGAGGTTGCTCCAGAGCAGGTGGATGCCCATGGCGAGACCCGCGCAGAGCGAGCCGAGTGCGAGCATCTCGCCCGCGAACAGCAGGCTGCCCCAGCCCTTGAGGGCGAGGCCGAAGAGCTCGTCGTTGAGCTGCACCAGGGCCCAGAAGAGCAGCAGGTTGAGCAGCAGGTGGCCGGTGCCGTGCCCCAGGCCGATGAGCCACTTCACCTTGGGACTGTACTGCGGCGGCGCCTCGACGAAGGTGTACATACCGAGGATCAGCACCAGCCCGAGCACCAAGTTGGAGGGGCTGACCACGAGGATCTTCAGGTAGCTGGCGACCACCTCGCCGATGCCGCCGAAGGTGAGCGGCAGGGTGGCGAAGTGGCTCGATAGGGAGCCAGGGAAGTAGGTGCTGGAGAGCCCCATGCTGGTGCTCTCCAGCATCCAGGCGTAGAGCAGATAGAAGGCGCCCATGAAGAGCGAAAAGGCGCGATTGGTGAGGGGGAACTTCCAGTTCTCCCAGGTGAGCGCACGCGAGGTCTCCTCCTCCGGGTAGACCGCCTGACGCTGGAACTCGCCCTCGCCGGGGCGCTCCTCGGGCAGTGTCTCGGGCAGGTTGTGGGTGCCGTGCAGGAAGGCGCCACCGCCGCCGCAGGTGATGCGGTGGCTCTCGCCGTCGGCATGGCTGAAGTGGCAGTAGTGGTGCAGGTCGCCGGCGAGCATCAGCGCCACGCGCCCCTGGTGGGCGCCGATGATGTGGTCGCGGAAGAAGCTCAGGTTGCGCATCGCCTCGGCGTCGCCGAGGGCGCGGTAGACCCAGCTCGGCTCGGCGCCGCAGAGGATCACCCGGTCGCCCTCGGCCATCGCCTCGCGGGCCAGCTCGTCGAAGAACTTGATCTGTGGGTGGTCCACGTCGGAGGCGAGCTGTACGTCGACGCCCCACAGCCACCAACCGTGGGGTAGCTTGAGGGCGAAGTAGCTGCGCGACTGGCGCGTCACCCAGCCGCCGATGCCGCGCTGCTGGCAGAAGAGGCGCGAGAAGGTGGTGAGGCCGTCGTACCAGTCGTGGTTGCCGGGCAGGGCGTAGAGGTGCGGGCGGGCCTCTTCGTCCTCCACCCAGGGCAGGGCGGCGGCGTAGGGGCCGGTCATGCGGTTGCTGTACTCGTCGCGGCTGGCGGTGGGGTAGACCTCGTCGCCGCCGAGTAGTAGCAGCTCGCCGCGCGGTAGCGGCTGGTCGACGCCGTTCACGCTCAGGCTCGGCGCGGCCAGCAGCGAGGCGACGGCGTAGGTGCTGTCGAAGCCGTCGCCGAGGTCGGCGGTGTAGTCGAACCAGAGCGCCTCCTGGTGGCTGTAGTCGTAGAACGGGGGCTCGGCGTAGGCCATCAGCTCGCGCTTGTCGGCGTAGCTGCCGAAGAGGCTGGAGACGGCCACCTGCAGCCCGGTATGGGCCAGCTGCAGGGGGTTGAACCAGTCGACCATAGGGCGGGTCTCGAAGCCCGCCTCGGCCTGGCTCAGGTCGCGCGGGCGGCGCGCTTTGGGGGTGTCGCTCATGCGCGATTCCTCGTGTGCTACGGGTGGGATGGGCCTTAGAGCTTGCTGAAGTAGCTGTCCCACAGCTCGCCGATGAAGAAGCGCCCGAACTTGGCCAGGGTGGCGGCGTTGTCGCCGAGGCCGTCGGAGTCGATCACCTCCATGCTGCGCATCAGCGCGAGCAGGTCAGTGACGCCCAGGCTGAGCACCCCGGCGCCGACGATGGGGTCGGCCTTGCCGGTGCCCTTGTGCAGGGTGGTGTAGAGGGTGGTGGTGTCGCTCCAGAGGTCGAAACCGGGGTCGTCCTTGACCTCTTTGTGGCCGGCCAGATAGTAGGCCTGTCCGGCGTGCTCGAAGGCCAGCTCGTAGACCATGTACTTCATCTCCGGGTCGCCGGTGGGGGAGAAGAGGTTGAATACGCCGTTGCTGGCGGGGATGGCCGTGCCGAAGGGGGTGAAGTCGATGGTGCCGGTCAGCTCGCCGAGGTGATCGGGGTCGTCGATAAAGGCCTGCATGTCACGGATGGTGACGGTGGCGTGCATCGCCAGCCGGGTGTCACCCCGCTTGCCCTGGGCCGCACCCTGCTTGGGGTCGGTGGCGTCGAGGGCGAAGTCGCCTGCCATGGTCTCGCGAAAACGGATGCCGGGGGATGAGTCGCTCATTTGGGTAACCTCTGGGGTGAAGGGTGGCCCCGTTGGGGGCTGGTCGTGCGAATGCGTAGGCAAAGGGCTGATGTGTGCGTGCGCGAGCCCGGGTGAGGGCCGCTTGCGGCGACGCGCTGGGGGTCGGGTCGGGTAAGTGAGCGGCCACGGCGGTGGAGCGTTGCCCTGGTCTGGCGTGGACGGTGGTCGCGGTGCCTGAGCTTCCTCGCCCCCATGCCCCGCCAGGGTCGCGGGTCGGGGAGGGGGCGACGGCGAGGGTGTGTCGTGCGGGGCATGGTGACAATCCTTGTGGTGTTGCGCTGGGGCTTCCTTGGTTACTTGAGTTACTTGGCCAGCTCTTCGAGGATCAGGGGGAAGATGTCGCGGTGTGCGTGTTTGCCCAGGAAGGGGTCGAGGTGTCCGTAGCCCGGAAGGCGGTGCAGGGTGTGCCGTCCCGGTTGGTGCCGTTCGTACCAGGCGTGGCTCTTGGCCTGAGACTCGGGTAGGAAGCAGCGATTCTCTTCGCCGGCGAGAAAGACGATGCGCGCCGTGCTCTTGGGCGGCTGGGCGGTGAAGTCTTGCGGCAGGTCCGGCAGGCGCTCGGCGGCGACGAGGTTGCCCTTGCGCACGCAGCGCGCCATCTGCTTGAAGAAGCGCATGGGGACGGCGGCGAATTCGTGCTTGATCCAGTCGTGGGTGGCGTCGTTGAGGTTCTCGTGGCTCCACAGGGTGGGCCAGCCGGTACCGTAGGTGAAGCTCACCTGCTTGCACACCGGGTTGTCGCACTCGTGGTGCGTGAGGTTGACCAGTGTGGTGATCATGCGTGGTACGAAGCCCTTGGGGCCGAGGCCCCACTGGGGGTTGAGGTAGTCGGTCATCAGGCCGACAAGGGGCACCAGTACATTGAGCTTGAAGGCAGAAAAGGCCGGGACGACAGGGTGTAGGGAGACGGCGTTGGTGATGATGGTGCTCACGCCGGGCAGCAGCCCGGCCACCGCCGCCATCATGAAGCTGGTGGAGCCCTGACAGTGGATGATCGCCTTCAGCGACTCGGCCCCGGTCAGCTCCAGCACCTTGCGCACCGCCTCCGGATGGTCGTAACGGGCGGCCTGGTCGAGGCTCCAGCGGTTGGCCGGCAGGTCGATGCTGGCGCGCCAGTTTTCCAGCCAGACGTCGTAGCCAGCGGCGACCAACTCGTCGACCAGGGTGTGCCCGGTGGGGGGCTGATAGAGGTTGGCGCGGACCCCCGCACCATGTACCAGCAGCACAGGGCCCAGGCTCGGAGGGGTGGGGGAGGTGATGTGGACCAGATTGCAGGCCATTCCATCCCCAGCGGTAAAGGGGACCCGCTCTTCTACATGCATGAGGCTTACTCCGGCCCGTCCTGTCGGGAGTGGCGTGGTGGTGTGGTACTACGACACTATCCTAACCCGTTTTTCCCGAATTGAAAGCCGATGCTAGACGAAAATGAGTCGCACTACACCCAGCGGGCGGTCTGTGTTGCTGCCCTGCCGAGGGGGATGCGATACACTGAGAGCGATGCACTGCAATGTCGCTACTGAGATTGGGTCGAGTGTAACGTCAGGGGGGCAACCGATGGCGCGGATCGGCGCGTGGTTAGTGTTGTTCTGGCTCCTGTTGGGGGCAGCCGCAGGCGCAGTGGCCGAGCCACTGCGGGTCATGCTGCCGTGGCAGGAGCAGTTTCACTACGCCGGATTTCGTGCGGCCATCGAGCTGGGTTACTACCGCCAGGCGGGCCTCGACGTCGAGCTGTTGAGTGCACCGAGCGCCGAGCAGGCGCAGCTGGCCCTCAATCAGCGCCGCGCCGATGTGGCCCTCGGCAGCGCCGAGGTACTGCGCTACCACGAGCAGGGTGTGCCGCTGAGCATCATCGGTACCCTCTGGCAGGAGCCCCCCTACTCACTCCTGGTGAAGGCCGACAGGGGTTACAGCGGCTGTAGTCTCGGCACCAAGCGCATCGCGGCCGAGCCCGGCATCCCCGTCGCACTGCTTGAGGTGCTGCTGCGCCTGCGCCTGGGCGAGGGGCAGCCGTTGCAGTGGGTGGAGGGCGATATCCAGGCCCTCGAAGAGGGGCACATCGACCTGCTCATCACCCATGGCTATGCCACCCAGCAGAAGCGGGTGGAGTTCACCGACCTGGCCCCCACCTGTCGAGACGAGCTGCTCGGGCTGCTCCCGGGGGGCGTGCTCTACACCCTGCGCGAGAACATCGAGGGGCAGCGCGACCGTCTGGCCGCCTTCATGCGTGCCACCCGTCGGGGCTGGGTGCACGTGCTCAATAACCTCGACGACCCCGCCTGGCACTGGCGCAGCGACGAATCGGGCCGCGGCGAGCGGCGCTACGTGTTCGACGAGGTGCGGCGCATGATGGACTACCCACTGGTCCAGCCCGGTCTCAACAATGTCGATATGTGGCGCCACCTGCACGCGCGTCTGCATAACCTCGGTTACCTGCTCGATGACTTCGACCCCGCCCTGGTGTGGGGCGCCCCGTCGGAGGAGAACCTCGGCGGTGGCACCGTCTGGACCCACTACGTGCTATTCGCCATCGGCGCCCTGCTGACCCTGGCGCTGCTCTATCTGACCATGCTGCGCTGGCCCTTCCTCTCCGCCCTCGGTCTCGCCTGTCTGGTGGCGGTATTGGCGCTGGTGGCGTTGGAGGTGGATACGCGTGAAGAGCGTTTGCGCCAGCGTGAGGCGGTGTGGGCCGGGTTGGCCAACGCGCGCCAGACCCTGGAGCAGTTCGCCGTGCGCACCGAACTGCTCAACGACCTGCAGGCCAACAACCTGCGCCATCAGCCCGAGATGACCCAGGCCGAGTATGTGGAGATGATGCGCCCGCTGCTGGTCTCCAGGCCGCACCTGGTGGGAGTCTTCGCCGCCCACCACAGTCTGCAGGTGACCCACTCGTGGCGCAACGACGGACGCCGTCCGACCCTCGGTGAGGAGCTCTCCTACTACACCGAGCTGCGCAGCGTGGTGGTGCCGAACAAGGCCTTCGCCCCGCTGCAGGTGTGGAGCATCACCCACCTGCCCGACGGCACCCTCGCCTTCGGCTCCCTGCGCTCGGTGGAGAACCTGGTCGAGGGCGATGAGGGCGACGATGGTCGTTGGGGGGTGGTCGGTGCCTACATCGGCCTCGACAGCGTGGTGCGGCTCTTCCACCCCGAGGGTAGCGAGGTCCAGCTCAAGTACGCCCTGCGCAACGGCCCTGGTGGTGACCTGCTATGGGGCAACGCCACGCTCGATGCACAAGACCCGGTGCGCATGCCGGTGCAGCTGCCCGGTGCGCGCTGGGAGCTGGCCGCCATCCCCGAGGGGGGGTGGCTGCCCATCGGCCAGCGCCGCTGGCTGATCGCCGCGGGTAGCGCCCTGCTGTTTCTGGTGCTGCTCGGCCTCGGCCTGGCGCGCTATCGCGGCCAGCGCGAGCGTCAACACTCCGAGCGCACCATCCGCAACCTCTATCGCGCCGTGGAGCAGAGCTCCAGCGGGGTGATGATCTCCTCGCCCGACGCGGTGATCCAGTTCGTCAACCCCGCCTACTGCGGCCTCACCGGCTACACCCGTGACGAGCTGGTGGGTAAGACCCCGCGGCTGATCAAATCCGGCTACCACGACCGCGCCTTCTACCAGCAGATGGACGGCATCCTCAGCCGTGGCGATATCTGGCGTGGCGAGGTGTGCAACCGGAAAAAGGATGGTTCGCTCTACTGGGCGGAGATGACCATCTCGCCGATCCACGACCCCCAGGGGCGCATCGAGCAGTTCCTTTGCATCCAGCAGGACATCAGCGAGGAGAACGCCTGGCGCCGCTCGCTGGAGGAGAGCGAACGGCGCTTCCGCACCATCGCCAACTACGGCTACGACTGGGAGTGGTGGATGGACCAGCAGGGCAGCCTGCTGTGGGTCAACCCGGCGGTGGAGCGCTTCACCGGTTACTCGCCGGAGGAGTTCATGCACCTGCGCAACCCGCTGCGCAGTGTCATCCACCCGGAGGACCAGAGCTTTATCGAGCGCACCTTCGCCGATGCCCTGCGCCAGCGCAAGGCGGCCAACGAGATCCGCCTGCGCCTGCGTCGTAGCGACGGCGTCACCGTGTGGGGCGCGCTCTCCTACCAGCCGGTCTACGACGACGACGGCACCTTCCTCGGCCTGCGCAGTTCGGTGCGTGATATCACCGAGACGGTGCAGACCGAGCACGAGAAGCGCGAGGCGGAGAGCCGCTACAGCCTGCTGTTCAACCAGACCTCCCTGGCCATCACCATCAGTAGCCTCGGCGATGGGCGCTACCTGGAGGTGAACGACGCCTTCTGTGCCATGACCGGCTACAGCTCCGAAGAGGTGATCGGTCACACCCCGGTGGAGGTGGGTATCTTCGACCTGGAGACCAACGAGCGCCTCGGCGCCGAGGTGGATGCCAGCGGGCGTCTCACCGGCATCGACAGTCGCCTCTACACCCGCGATGGCCACCGCCTCTACGGTCACTTCTCCGCCGAGCCCATCACCTTCAGCGGTGAGCGCTGCCTCTTCACCCTGATCCAGGACGTGACCGCGGTGAAGGAGGCCGAGAGCCAGATGCGCGAGAGCGAGGAGCGCTACCGCGCCATCGTCGACACCACCCCCGAGGGGTTCTGGTACCTCGACCCGCAGCAGCGCATCCTCGACGTCAACCCGGCCCTCTGTCAGATGCTCGGCTACAGCCGCGAGCAGATGATCGGCAAGGTCCCCTCCGACTTCGCCGACAAGATCAATCAGGCGATCTTCCGCACCCAGAACGCCCTCATCAGCTCCAGCGACCACCGCAGCTACGAGGTGTCGCTGCGTACGCGCACCTCCGCCAGCCTGCCGACCCTGTTCCACGCCAGTACCCTGCGCAACGAGCGTAACGAGCTGACCGGCAGCTTCGCCTTCGTCACCGACATCTCCGAGCGCAAACACTTCGAGGGGCAGGTGCTGGAGCGTAATCGCCGCCTCTACCTGCTCAACCGCGTCGCCCACCTGGTGGGTTCGACCCTGGAGTTGGACGACCTGCTGGCCAACCTGCTCATCGAGGTGCGCAAGCTGCTCGACGCCTCCGGCTGTTCGGTGTGGCTCTACCACGAGGAGAAGGGGCACCTGGTGTGTCGCTACGCGGTGGGCGAGGGGAGCGAGCAGTTGCGCTCCTGGACCCTACCCGCCGAGATGGGCGTGAGCGGTTGGGTGGTGAGCCACAAGAGCGGCAAGTTGGTCTCCGACACCCACGCCGAGGGTAACCACCAGGGCATGGTCAACCACGTCACCGGGGTCGAGGTGCGCTCGATGCTCTCGGTGCCGCTGATCCAGAGCGACCAGGTGATCGGCCTCTTGAACGTGGTCGACACCACCCCGGACAAGTTCACCCGCGAAGACATGCAGCTGTTGGAGGGCATCGCCACCTCCACCGCCAGCTCCATCGCCAACGCCAACCTCTACGACGAGCTGCGTCGCGCCAAGGTGCAGGCCGAGGAGGCCAACCGCGCCAAGAGCGCCTTCCTGGCCAACATGAGCCACGAGATCCGCACGCCGATGAACGCCATCCTCGGCTTCTCCGACATGCTCTACAAGGGCGCCGCGAGCCCCGAGCAGCGCAGTTATCTGAAGGCCATCGTCTCCAGCGGCAAGAACCTGATGACCCTGATCAACGACATCCTCGACCTCTCGCGCATCGAGGCCGGGCGCATGCCGCTGCACCCCACCGCCACCCACCTCTCCTCGCTGTTCGAGGAGCTCTACCAGATCTTCATGCTCAAGGTGGAGGAGAAGGGGCTGCGTTTCGATCTGATCCTCGACCCCAAGGTCCCCGCCGTGGTCTGGCTCGACGAGGTGCGCCTGCGTCAGGTGATGGTCAATCTGCTCGGCAACGCGGTGAAGTTCACCCAGAGTGGCTTCATCGCCCTGCGCGGCAAGATGGAGGGCAGTCCGGAGGGGGGGCGTATCGACCTGGTGATCGAGGTCGAAGACAGCGGTCACGGTATCGCCAGCGACTACCTCAAGACCATCTTCGAGGCGTTCCGCCAACAGGACGACGCCGAGAGCCGCCGCTACGAGGGCACCGGACTTGGTCTGACCATCTCCCGGCGCCTGGTCGACATGATGAACGGCGAGATCGGTGTGGAGAGCGAGTTGGGCAGGGGCAGCCTGTTCCGCGTCACCCTGCACGAGGTGCAGGTGATCGAGGATGAGCTGGAGCCGGTGCCCGAGGAGCGCGCCAACGAGCTGCAGTTCGAGCCGGCCAGTGTGCTGGTGGTGGACGACGTGGCCAGCAACCGTGTCCTGGTGCGCACCTACCTGGAGCAGGCCGGGCTCACGGTGTACGAGGCGAACAGTGGCAAGGCGGCCCTGGAGCACGTGGCCAAGGTCCCGACCGACCTGGTGATCATGGACATCCGCATGCCGGAGATGGATGGCGAGGAGACCACCCGCTATCTCAAAGAGAGTACCGCGACCAGCGAGATCCCGGTGATCGCCCTCACCGCCTCGGTGCTGCATACCGAGGGCGAGGGCCCCGACCGTTCCCTGTTCGCCGGCTACATGACCAAGCCGGTGGGGCGCAACGAGCTGCTGCGCGAGCTGGAGCGCTTCCTGGTGGCCAAGTCTGGTGGCCAGCGTAAAGCGGGCAGTGAGGCACCGGCCAGCCAGGCATCGGGCGACGAGTATGGTCTGAGTCTCGATGACGGGATGCGCCAGCGCCTCCAACGGGCACTGGGCGATGAGCTGATGGGGCTACGCGAGGAGAGTGAAGAGACGCGTAAGAGCGGCAACTTCAAGCGTATCGACCAGTTCGCCGAGCGGCTACTGGTACTCGGGCGGGAGCAGGATATCGCCCCGCTGTGCGAGTTCGCCGCACGCCTGGGGCAGGATGTGAAGAGCTTCGATATCGCCAGTATGAACCGCCGTCTCGGCCAGCTCTACAAGCTGCTCGACGAGATGCTGGGGGGGGCCCCGGCCCCGGCACCGGCTCTCAGCGACGAGGCGCTGGAGCAGGACGCCTGACGGTGAGGGCGTTACCCCTCTGCTAACGTGCGGTGGGTGCCGTCGCAGAAGGGGGCGTTGCCGGTGCGTCGACAGCCACACAGGGCCACCTTTTTCTTCTCCGTCACCTCGAACTGCACCGGTGCGAAGCCGGTGGCGCCGTGCGAGCCGTCGCAGAAGGGTTGGCTCTGGCTGCGCCCGCAGGCACACCACCAGTATTTCCCCGGCTCCAGCTCCACCAGATAGGGGCCGCGTTGGGTCATGATCGGTTGCTCGTCACTCATCTCGTTCTCCTTGGTTGAGGTCTGTTCGAGGCGTGGGCCGAGGCCCTGCGCTACAGCATGGACCATGGGGTGCGAAGCGCCACCCCCCAAGCCCAATCACGATCGCCCTAAGTGCGCAGTTGCGCCACCACCCGTGCCAGCTCGGCGAGGCTCTGCGTGTAGAGCCCGTCGAGGGTGGCGGCGGCGGCCTGTGCCTGCGCCGGGGTGAGCCCTTCGGCACGTCGCTCCAGCGCGCTACAGAAGTGTTGCAGGCGGTGCAGGCCGGCCACGCTGGCGCCCCCGGCGAGGTGGTGGGCGGCCTCGACGAGGCGCTGCGCCTCACCTGCGTCGAGGGCCGCCAGTAGGGCGCCCAGGTTGGGGCGCAGGCGGCGGTCGAGATCGCAGAAGATGGCGTCGAAGGCGCCCGCACCCAGGCCGTCGAGGTGGCTGGCGAGGAGCTTGGGGTCGAGCAGCGGCACTTCCGTGCCCGCCTCCCCGACCTCGGGTGGGGCCGTGGCGACGGCCTGCGCGGGGTCGAGTAGCGGTGGTAACAGGGCGAGCAGTTGCGTCAAGTCGATGGGTTTGCTGAGGAAGGCGGCGCACCCTGCCTCTTCGCTGGCGCGACGGTCGCTATCGAAGGCCGAGGCGCTGACCATCACCACCGGCATCTGCGCGCCGGCGGCGCGCAGGCGAGCCACCGTCTCTAGGCCGCCGAGGTCCGGCATGCGCATGTCCATGATGATGAGCGTAGGCGGTCGACGTGCCACCAGGGCCAGGCACGCCTCGCCACTCTCGGCCTCCTCCACCTCCAGGCCGAGGGGGCGGAGCAGTTGCACCAGCAGCTCGCGGTTGAGGGCCATGTCGTCGACCACCAGCACACGCCCATGTAGGCCCTTGGTGGGGTGCTCGGTGGGGTTGGGCGGGTGTGGCGGGCCGTCGGCACGGGGGACGGGGAGGCGTAGGCGGAAGTTGCTGCCGATGCCGGGGTGGCTGGTGAGGTCGAGGGTGCCACCCATGGCGCCCACCAGGCGGCGGCTGATGGAGAGGCCGAGGCCGACCCCATCGTGGCCGGTGGTCTGCGTGTTGGCCTGCTGGAAGCGTTCGAAGATGCGCTCCTGTTCGGCGGGGGGGATGCCGGGGCCGGTGTCACGCACGCTCACCTCCAGGGTCCCGTCGGCGTAGTCGGCGACCAGGGTCACGGCGCCGCGCTCGGTGAACTTCACCGCGTTACCGAGCAGATTGAGGAGCACCTGGCGCAGCAGGTGCAGGTCGCTGTGCAGCGCCTCGGGTAGTCGTTCGCCGAGCTCCAGGCGCAGGGCCAGCCCCTTGGCCTGGGCGCGCAGTTGCACGAGGCGCAGTAGTTCGGGGAAGAGCGCATGCGGATGCCACGCCTCGGGGCGGGGCTCCAGCTTGCCGCTCTCGACCCGCACCAGGTCGAGTAGGTCGTTGATCAGTCGTAGCTGGTGCTCGCCGCTGGAGAGGATCGCCTGCACCTGGCGCTGCTGGCCCGGTTCCAGATTGGGTGCCTTGGCCAGCAGTTGGGCGAAGCCGAGCACGGCGTTGAGCGGGGTGCGCAGCTCGTGGCTGAGGTTGGCCAGGAACAGGCTCTTGGCCTTGCTCGCCCCCTCGGCCGCCTCGCGTGCCTGGCGCAGTTCGGTGATGTCGATGGCGACGAAGACCCGCTCGTCGCGCAGCTGGCTGAGGTTCACATAGGCCCACAACCAGTGGCCGTCGCGGTGGCGAAAAGGGAACTCGATGGCACAGCTGCCCCCCTGCGCCAGGTCGCGTTCGATGAGGTCGATGAAGCGGGTGAAGTGGGCCTCGTCCACATGCAGGATACGCGAGTGGGTGCCCAAGAGTTCGTCGCGTCGGTAGCCCAAGACCTGGGCCAGGTGCTCGTTGACCTCGACGAGGGTGTGCTGCTCGACCACGCCGATGGCCACGTTGGTGGTGGCGAAGATGGCCTGTTGGCGGCTCAGGGCCGCATCCAGTTGACGGGCGTGCTCCTGGGTCTCGGCCAGGGCCTGACGTAGCGCCTGGATCAGCTGCAGGGCGATATAGGCGGCGATGCTGGAGACGATCACCAGGTGGTAGACGCTCAGCACCCAGCCCAGGGGGTGGCTCTGATAGGCGTCGAGTTCGGCGGCGTAGTGCCACAGGCCGCTACTTTGGATGTGGGTGACCGTGGCGATGGTGAGGGCGGTGAGGATGATCGTGAGCCAGCCGAACAGCGTCGGCAGCAGGAACATGGCGCTGATGGCCACCACCACCAGGGTCGCACGGGCCAAGGTCTGTGGCCCCATGTAGAGCAGCCCCACGGCGGTGGTGAGCCACCAGAGGGTGATGAAGAGCCCGGCCCGCCACTGATAGTTGAGCCGCTGACGCAGCAGCACCAGGAGTAGCAAGAGGCTGTAGGAGACGAGGCGTGTCAGGTGCAGCGGCTGCCAGCCCAGTGCATGCGCGCGCAGGGCGATGAGTGCCAGAGAGGGGACGAGCAGGAAGACCGAGACGCGCAGCAGCCGGTCGAGGAGCCGCTCGCGTAGCTGCTCGAATGGGTCCGTCGCGGGGGGGGAGTCGGAGAGCACAACTGGGCGCCTTCTGCTGGGGTGGTTGCGCGCGCCGTGGCGTGGACGCGAAAAACACGGCATTAAACCGCGAATCTTCCCACTGACGCAAAGCGGCTCGGGGGCGTGCAGACACCGCACGTCGCGCGGGGGGCTCGGCGCTCGCGGGCGGTGGTCCGCCCTTGTCCCCGCGTTGCTCGAAGGCCATGATCCGCCCTTTCACCAGCCAGGAGTGGATGATGTCTCGCCTGCAACTCGTCGGCCTCGGCCACGACCACCTGGGCCCCGTCGACCTGACCCTTGAGGCGGGGGAGTGCCTGGGGCTCGCCGGCGCCTCCGGGGCCGGCAAGTCGCAGCTGCTGCGCGCCATCGCCGATCTCGACCCCAACCATGGCGAGGTGTGGCTCGATGGCACGGTGCGCGAGGGGATGCCCGGCCACCTGTGGCGCCGCCGTGTCGGTTACCTGGCGGCGGAGAGCCACTGGTGGTACGACACCATCGGTGCACACTTCCCGGTCCCCCCGACGGGCGCCCAACTGCAGGCCCTGGGCCTGCCCGCCGAGGCGCTCACCTGGGAGGTGGCGCGCTGCTCCAGCGGCGAGCGGCAGCGTCTGGCCCTGCTGCGCCTGCTGCAGGGGGCACCGGCACTGCTGCTACTCGACGAACCCACGGCGGCGTTGGACGCCAAGAGCGCGCGCCTAGTGGAGGCGCTACTCGACGCCTATCGCCTGGGACAGG